>NZ_JBEZNG010000006.1:0-469852 GCF_040653035.1 Streptomyces malaysiensis subsp. malaysiensis | reverse complement strand
TGTCGGGGGGATCTTCACGGCTCCGTGAAGATCCCCCCGACAGGACCCCGTTCTTCCGCGCCGCCCACGGGGCGTCCGCCGCGAGGGGAACGGTCCGCCGCAGGCGTCAAGATCCGTCGGATAGCGCCTAAGCGGATCGGCGAGCGCCTAGTCCTTCTGGACCGCATAGGCGGCCACCGACCAGAGTGAGTAGCCGAAGCGGGTGGCGCGCTCGACGCCCTGGATACGGATGAACCGCGTGTCCGGGGCGTCCATGCCGATCGACTCCTTGCCGCCCTTCCCATGGGCGACCGTCGCCGCGTCGCGCCAGGTGCGGCCGTCCCCGGAGACCTGGACGCGGTAGCGGGAGGCGTACGCGTCCTGCCAGCTCAGATCCAGTCGGCCGATCCGGGCCGGGCGGGCCAGCTCCAGCTGGAGCCAGGCGCCGTCCTCGGGCCGGGAGGACCAGCGGGTGTCCGCCTTGCCGTCGATCACGGCGGACGCCGGGAAGCCGTCGGCCTCGTCGCCGGACGAGGTCGCCTTCGTGCCCTCCGCGCGGGCCAGGTCCGGGCCGCCGGTGCCCGGAAGCGCCCTTACGGTCAGCATGCGCTCCTCCGACCCGAAGCGGACCGGGAGGGTGTAGCTGCCCGGCTTGGTGCCCTGGGCCACCGATATCTCCAGCCGGGCGGTCGCCGTGCCGCCGCGCGGGGCCGTCACCCCGGCGGGGGCGCGGACGGTGATGCCGCGGGGCGCCCTCACCGTAAGGTCGCCGTTCACATCGCCCGGGCGGTGGGAGATCAGCTGGGCCTCGACGACGGCCGCCCCGCCGCCTATCTCCGCGTCCGCCGTCTTGTGGGACAGCGTGAGCCCCGCGTCCGGGGTGTCGCCGAACCAGGGTGTGATCTCGTGCACGGCCGGCGGGGTGGTGCCGGCCGGCCAGCTGAGCCGGACCGCGTCCGCCAGCAGGTCCTTGTCCCCGTCCGCCGCCCTGACCTGGGTGAAGCCGCTGCCCGAGAGCGCGCCGATACGGCGCCAGCCCGCACCGGGGACATGTGCCTCGACGGCGCCCGGCGAGGCGTCCTTGACCTGTGCGGTGAGCGCGGAGACGGAGGAGAGCGGACGGCTGCGGCCGAAGCGCACGGTGACCGGGCGGCCGGGCGATGCCACGTCGGTGGCCGTCTTACCGTCGGCGGCCGCGCGGTCGTCCTTGCCGGTCCGCAGCCCCAGCTTGGGGGCCCGGTCCACGCCGGACCAGGCGTCCGCCCGGATGAGCGCCTTGGTGAGGAAGGGGTCGAGGACGCCCTTGCCGACCGTGACCCGGCTGTCGCCGATCCGCTCGCGCAGCCCCTCCACGGCGAGCTGTGCCTTCCAGGCCGCCGCGCCGTCGCCGCGCGCCTGGGCGGTGAGCATGTCCACGGCCCGCACGCCCGCGTCGCCGTAGCGGCCCAGCTGGTCCAGCCAGGGCCGCACATCGTCGCCCAGCGTGCGGGACAGCCGCTCGGGGGCGTCACGCATCGTCTTGAAGGCGTCGCGCAGCCGACCGGCCGAGCGCTCGAGCCGCTCCACGTCCGTACCGCCCAGGGCGGTCCAGAACGCGTCGATGAGCGGGAGCAGATACGCGGACTCGTCGCCGCCGAGCACCGAGGAGGCGTCGTTCCCGGCGAGGGCGCGCAGGGCGGCGCGGGTTTCGGCGTCGGGTCCCGCGAGGTCGTCGATGGCCGCCTGCCAGGACTCCTGGGGGCGGTAGCCACGCGGGTTCCAGGCGAAGTCGGCGGCGGTGAACAGCGGGATCCGGGAGGCGGTCGGCTGCTCCATGGCGTTGGCCAGCAGCGCCGCGGACTGGGTGGCCACCGCCGGGTCGCGGCCGGTGTACGGGCCGAGGAAGATCCGGTCCTGGGCCCAGTCGTTGACCGGGTAGTTGTCCATGGTGACCAAGCGGTGGCCGAACGCCGAGCGGGCACCGGCCAGCTCACCGCCGGTGATGGTCCTGGGCACCACCCCCACCCCGGTCCAGGCCACCTCCACCTTCTGGTCGAGCGCGCCGGCCAGCGAGCGCCGGAACTCGGTGTCGCCGTCCTGGTAGTACTCGGTCGGCATCAGGGACAGCGGGTCCGAGCCGGGGTGGCGGTCGGCCAGATGGCGGGCGAGGGCGTTGGCCACCTTGGCCTGCGCGGTGGCGGCGGCCTCCGGGCCGGAGCCGAATTCATCGGCGTCGGCGCCGCAGTGCCACTCGCTGTAGCTGACGTCCTGGAACTGGAGCTGGAAGGAGCGCACCCCGAGCGCCCACATGGCGTCGACCTTCCGCAGCAGCGCCCTGAGGTCCTTGGCGGACGAGAAGCACATCTCCTGGCCGGGGGAGACCGCCCAGCCCAGGGTCACATGGTTGGCCCGGGCGCGGGTGGCCAGCTCGCGGAACTCCTCGCGCCGCTCGGCGGGGTAGGGGTCGCGCCAGCGGGCCTGCCGGTAGGTGTCGTCGCCGGGCGCGTAGAGATAGCGGTTCTGCTTGGTGCGGCCCATGAAGTCGAGCTGGGCCAGCCGGTCCCGGTGCGACCACGGGGAGCCGTAGAAGCCCTCCGTCATGCCCCTCACGGCCGTCCCGGGCCAGTCGCGGACGGTCACCCCGGCGAAGGCGGAGCCCTGGCCGTCCCGCTTCACCAGCAGCTGGCGCAGCGTCTGGACGGCGTGGAAGAGACCGTCCGGGCCGACGCCGGACAGCGCGACCGTGGGCCGCCCGTCCACCGGGCCCGTGGCCAGGAGATAGCCGCCGGACGGGAGGTCGCCGCGCTCGGGCGCGCGCAGGGCGCGCAGCGCGTCGGCCGCGCCCCGGCCGCCGACGTGCACCACCAGCCCGCCGGTCGGGGCCTTGCCGCCGGGCGTGGCCTCGTTGACGGTGCGCACCCCCGCGTCGTGCAGCAGGGCGCGCAGCGCGTCCAGGGCGTACGGATCGGCGTCGCCGTCGGCTATGAGGGTGGCCTCGTCCCCCACGGCCACCTCCGGCCCTTGCGCCCGCAGCGACTGAGGGCGCGGCCATACGGGCGGTATGCCGTCGCGGCTGTCGCGCTCCGGTGTGGCGGCGCCCGGGGCGCCGTGGTCCGCAGGCGCGGCGGCGGCCGCGGGTGCGCCGCCGAGCAGCCCCCCGATGACCGCGGCGGCCATGGCCGTCGCGCCCGCCGCCCTCGGCCTCTTCCCCCCGAACTGCACTGGCCTCTCCTCGATCCAGATAGCCGGTCCCCGTAGATGTGGCGCCGATAGGCGTGAGCCCACCACCAGGCCGGTGAGGGTGTCAACGCGAGCGACCGAACTGTCGGCATTGCCGCAAGAGCCACGCATCGTGCGGACCGGCGCCGGGTGCGGCGCGCCCGGCGCAAGTCTGACGGATGAAGGGCGGTCCTGTTCGTAAACTCTGTGCTCCCGACCCCTTGCTGCCGTGAAATCGCCGCCCAGAGGGTATGTGACCTACAGCACGTACGGGGGGCGTTTACGTCTGCGTCCGTCCGGAGTGGGTAGGGCTCGGGATGACCCACTGCCGACAACCCCACGGAGGTCCGTGTGGCCGCGTCAGCTCAACTCCTCCTCTCCGCCCTGTCCAAACCCGGACCCGAGGCGTCCAGCGAACCGGATCCCTTCGACGGTGTCTCCGACCCCGATTGCGGACTGTGCGGCCTGGACGGCTTCGGGTCCGGAAGCGCCACCGAGGCGCCCCTCACCAGCGAACCCCCGCTCTCCGACAACATCCCCCTGACCAGCGAGCCTCCGCTCGCCGCCGAACCTCCCCTGACGAGTGAGCCGATCGCCGCCCTCACCGGCGCGGGCGCGGGCTGCGAGCCGATGGAGTACTGATGGGCAGAGCGCGGCTCGCCGAGCTGCACGGTGTCGCCACCTCCTACGAGCCCGCCCCGGGCCGCACCGTCCAGGTGCCCGAGGACACTGTCGTCGCCGTACTGGCCGCGCTCGGCGTGGACGCCTCGACCCCCCGATCCGTACGCGAAGCGCTGGACCGGCACGAGAGCCGGCTGCGCGACCGGCTGCTGCCCCCCTGTGTGGTGGTGCGCCCCGGCAGGGCGCCCCGGCTGAGCCTGCCCGAGGGCACGGCGCTGCGGGTGCGCGCCGAGGACGGCGCACCGCATGCGCGGGGGCGGGCGGCCGCGGGGGCCCACGGAACCGATGGCGCCCTTACGGCACGCACCCGCGGGGGCGGCGCCTTCAGGGGCGGCGCGCTCGCCGGCGGCGCTCTTACGGGCGGCGCGCTGACAGATGGCGTCCTTACGGAGGGCGCCACGGCCGATGGCCTCCTTATGGAGGGCGCCACCGCCGATGGTCCCCTTACCGCGCTCGCCGCGCTCCCGCCCGGGGCCCACACCCTGTTCGCCGAGGCCCCCGACGGCCGCCGCGCCACCGCCCCCCTCATCGTGGCCCCCGACCGGATGCCGTTATCCCCGGTCCGCAGCCACGGCTTCCTGGTGCAGCTCTACTCGCTGCTCTCCGCGCGCTCCTGGGGCATGGGTGACCTCGGCGACCTGGCCGACCTCGCCGCCTGGTCGGGGCGGGCGCTCGGCGCCGGTTTCGTCCAGATCAACCCGCTGCACGCCGCCGTGCCCGGCACCCCGGCCGCGCCCACCGACCCCTCGCCGTACCGCCCCTCGTCGCGGCGCTTCCCCGACCCGGTCCATCTGCGGATCGAGGACGTGCCCGAATACGCCCATCTGCGCGGCCGCGCCCGTGCGCGGGCCGATCAGCTGCTGGAGGCTGCCGCGGCCCTCCGTACGTCCGTCCTGCGCGAGGGTGCCCTCATCGACCGGGACGCCGTCTGGGCCCTCAAGCGCGAGGCGCTGGAGCTGGTGCGGACGGTTCCGCTCGGCCCCGGCCGCCGCGCCGCCTACTGCGACTTCCTCGCCGAGCGAGGCCAGGCCCTGGAGGACCACGCCCTGTGGTGCGCGCTCGCCGAGACCCACGGCCCCGAATGGCGCGCCTGGCCCGGCGGCCTGGCCGATCCGCGTTCGGCGGACACCGCCCGTGCGCGGGCCGAGCACCTGGACCGCACCGACTTCCACTGCTGGCTCGCCTGGCTCACCGACACCCAGCTGGCCGCCGCCCAGCGCGCCGCGCGCGACGCCGGCATGGACATCGGTCTCGTGCACGATCTGGCGGTCGGGGTCCATCCCTCGGGCGCCGACGCCTGGGCGCTCCAGGACGTCTTCGCCGCCGGTATGTCCATCGGCGCGCCCCCGGACGCCTTCAACTCCCGGGGCCAGGACTGGGGCCTCCCGCCATGGCGCCCGGACGCGCTCGCGGCCACGGGCTACGCCCCCTACCGCGATCTGCTGCGCGGCCTCCTACGGCATGCCGGAGCGCTCCGCGTCGACCATGTGATGGGCCTCTTCCGCCTGTGGTGGGTGCCGGAGGGGCGGGAGCCGACGGAGGGCTGTTACGTCCGCTACGACGCGGAGGCGATGCTCGGTGTGCTCGCCCTGGAGGCGCACCGGGCCGGGGCGGTCGTCATAGGGGAGGACCTGGGGACGGTCGAGCCGGGGGTGCGGGAGGAGCTGGAGCGGCGGGGGGTGCTGGGCACCTCGGTGATGTGGTTCGAGCGGAACTACAGCGGCGCCGGTCCGGCGCGGCCGCTGTCGCCTGAGGAGTGGCGGGCCGACGGCCTGGCCACCGTGACGACCCACGACCTGCCGAGCACGGCAGCCCGGCTCACCGGCGACCATGTCGAACTCCGCCACCGGCTGGGCCTGCTGACCCGCCCCCTCGCCGAGGAGCGCGCCGCCGAGGCGGTCGAGGTCGCCGAGTGGCTGGCGCTGCTGGGGCGGCTCGGGATGCTGCCGGAGGGGCCCGGGGACGAGGAGGCGGCGGTCAAGGCGGTCCACCGCTTTCTGCTGCGCACCCCGGCGAGGATGGTGGGCGTATGGCTGCCGGACGCGGTGGGGGACCGCCGGCCGCAGAATCTGCCGGGCACCTGGGACCAGTACCCCAACTGGCGGCTGCCGATCGCCGATGCCGAGGGGCGCCCGATGTCCCTGGAGGAGCTGGTCGCCTCGCCGCGGCTGCGCGCGCTGATGGCCGAGGTGGCCCGGCTCGCGCCTCGTGACCCCGGTGCCCTCGCCCCCTGACTGCCCTGACGCCCATAGGTGGGAGCTCTGCCCCGTGCGGTCTCCTCAGATCGCCTCCCCTCTGGCAGTCTGTCATGGACACCGCCATAGAGATCCGATCAATGACGATCGGAGAGCTGGAGGGGACCATGACACGGCCTCGGGGCGGAACGCCCGGCACCCACCGATCCCGTGGACGGCGGCGTGCGCCGCTCGCGCTCCGCGCCCTCGCCCTGGCCGCCCTCGCGGCCGCCGCGGTCCCTCCCGCCCCCACGGAGGCCGCCGTACGGGCCGGATGCGAGGGCCCCGTCACCCCGGCCCCGCAGCAGACAGTCGAGGACTGCGACACCCCCGCCCGCATCGTCGACAAGGCCGCCCACACCGTCCCCACCGCCGGGCAGCGCGCCTGGCAGCGGCGCGAGATCACCGCCTTCACCCACTTCGGCATGAACACCATGACCGGCCGCCAGTGGGGCTCCGGGGCCGAGGACCCGAAGCTCTTCGACCCGCCCGAGCTCGACATGGACCAGTGGATGCGGGCCTACAAGGCCGCCGGCGCCGAGCAGGTCATGCTCACCGCCAAGCACCACGACGGCTTCGCGCTCTACCCGAGCCGCTACACGGACCATGACGTCGCGGCCAGCCCCTGGTGGACGAACGGCCCCGGCGGCAGGAACCCCGACGGCGACGTCCTGGGCGCGTACGTCAAGGCCGCCCGTAAGGCGGGGCTCGAGGTCGGCGTCTACCTCTCGCCCGCCGACGGGGCCGAGCTGCCGCACGCCTGGCACGCCCGGTGGGTCGAGAGGATCCGCGAGAAGCAGCAGAACGGCGAGGAGCTGTCGCTGCCCGAGCGCATGGCCCTGGAGGACGGCGACCGCGCACCCGCGGGACAGGGCCGCTACGGCAACGGGAGCGAGCCCACCGAGCGCACCATCCCCACCCTCGTCCCCGGCGACGACCGGGCGGAGAAGGTCGCCTCCGGCGCGCTGCCCACCTTCCGCTTCAGCGCCGACGACTACGACGCGTACTACCTCAACCAGATCTACGAGATCCTGACGCAGTACGGCCCCATCGACGAGTTCTGGCTGGACGGCGCCAACCCTTGGAGCGGTGCGGGCGTCACCCAGAAGTACGACGTCAGGAACTGGTTCGAGCTGATCCACGCGCTCGCCCAGGACGCCGTGGTCTTCCAGGGCGCGCAGGGTGTGCGCTGGGTGGGCAACGAGGACGGCGTCGCCCGGGAGACCGAATGGTCGGTGACCCCGTCCGCGGTCGACCCGTGGACCGTCATCGGCGGCGGGCTGCCCAATGACTCCACCGATGCCGACATCGGCTCGCGCGCCAAGCTGACCGCTCCGGGCGTGCGCCATCTCCAGTGGTACCCGGCCGAGGCCGATGTCTCGATCCGCCCCGGCTGGTTCCACGACCCCGCGGAGCGGCCCAAGACCCCGGGTCAGCTGATGTCGCTGTACGAGCGCAGCGTGGGCCGCAACGCCTCGCTGCTGCTCAACGTCCCGCCCGCGAAGGACGGCCGGATCGACGACGCCGATGTCGCCTCCCTTACGGCCTTCGGCAAAGCCGTAAGGACGACATACGGCAGCGGAGCGCGGCCCGCCCCCGGTCATCCGGTGACCTTCGACCGGGTGCGGCTCGGCGAGGACATCCGGCAGGGGCAGCGGGTCGAGGAGTTCACCGTGCGGGCCCGGGTGGCGGGGACATGGCGGGATATCGCCTCCGGTACGACCATCGGGGCCCGGCGCATCCTGCCGCTGGCCGCGCCCGTCACCGCCGACGGACTGCGGATACGGGTCCTCGCCTCGCGCGCCGCACCACGGCTGCTGCCGCCCACCGTCCACCTCGGCGCGGCGGGCCGCCGCTGAGACGATCTCGCGGTGGTGATCATGGGCATCTCAAGGCGATGGTCAAGGCCACCCCGGGCACGCGGCGCCGGGGAGCATCGGATAACTTGAGTCCGTGAGCAACAAGGTCAAAAAGAACGCCGTGCGCGCCGGTGCAGTCAGCGCCGTGACGACGGCGCTGCTGCTGATGTCGTCCCCCGCGTTCGCGCTCATCCGCGACGACGGTGACGACCCGGGTCCGGGCCTGAGTGTCGCCGAGACATTGGGCCTCTATGTCGCCGCTCCGATCGTTCTCTTCCTGGTGATCGCGGGTCTGGTGATGGTGGGAAGCAAGAAGTCCCGCAACCAGACCGACTGACGCGATCGATCGACGAAGCGCGCGCACGCCGCTGCACGGCGCCCCGGCCGGATGGCCGGGGCGCTTTTGTCGTATGCGGGTTTGTCGTACGCGGGGCGGTCGTGTCCGGTCGCGCGCCACCCCCGGCCGCTTCGCCGCCCCGGATCACCAACTGTGACCGTGTCACGTCGAGTTCACCGAACGCCATCCACAGGCCCCGGGCCGTTTATTTTCGCTTTAACCTACGGTGGCGTAACCTACGGGGCCGTAGGTAAAGCGCCCCCGTCCCCTGGAGCCCCACCGTGACACTCGCCCCCGCCCACAGCCACGGTCAGGCCGTATGGAGCGACACCCAGCTCCTGTACGCACTCGAAGAGGTCGTCGAGACCGAGCTCAACCGGCACCTGAAGGTCGCCAAGGAGTGGATGCCGCACGAGTACGTCCCCTGGAGCGACGGCCGGAACTTCGACGGGGTCATGGGCGGTGAGGCGTGGGCGCCCGACCAGTCCAAGGTCAGCGACGTCGGCCGGATCGCGCTCGTGGTCAACCTCCTCACCGAGGACAACCTCCCCAGCTACCACCACGAGATCGCGACCCTCTTCGGCCGGGACGGCGCCTGGGGCACCTGGGTGCACCGCTGGACCGCGGAGGAGGGGCGCCACGGCATCGTGATGCGCGACTACCTGCTGACCAGCCGCGCCGTCGACCCGGTACAGCTCGAGCGGTTCCGCATGGCGCATATGTCCGAGGGGTTCGAGTCGGACAACCAGCACAGCATGCTGCACACTGTCGCGTACGTCGCCTTCCAGGAGCTGGCCACCCGGATCTCGCACCGCAACACCGGCCATCACTCCGGCGACCCGGTCTGCGACCGGATGCTGGCGCGCATCGCCACCGATGAGAACCTGCACATGATCTTCTACCGGAACCTGCTCGAGAAGGCGTTCGAGCTGGCCCCCGACCAGACCATGTGCGCCGTCCGCGACGTGGTGGTCAACTTCCGCATGCCGGGCCACGGCATGCCCGGTTTCGAGCGCGCCGCCGCCCAGATCGCCATCGGCGGCATATACAACCTGCGCATTCACCACGACGACGTCCTCCAGCCCGTGCTGCGCTTCCTGAAGGTGCTGAAGATCGGCGGGCTGGGCCCGGAAGGGCTCAAGGCACAGGAGGAACTGGGCCTCTACATGGGCGGGTTGGACGACCAGGCCACCAAGTTCGACGAGCGGCGCGAGGCGCTGCTGGCCCGGCGCAGGGCCCGTGCCGAACGATCGTGATCACTCTGGCACCATCGGGTGATGGTCGAACATTCATCGCAAGACGCGGCGGTGGATCCGGCAGCCGAGGAGGCCCGGCTGAGGGCCGCCGCGGCTGCCGGGAAACCGGAAGCGTACCGGGCCTACGCCGAACATCTGACCGGCCTGGGACGCCTGGACGAGGCCCTGCCGTGGTGGGCCAGGGCCGCCGACACCGGGGACGCGGACGCCTCGCGCACGCTCGCGATCTGTCATAAGGACCGCGGCGAGTTCGCCGAGTCCGAGCGGTGGTACCGCACGGCCGCCGACCGCGACGGCGGCTGTGCGTTCGGCCTGGCCCGGCTGCTCCACGAGGCCGGCGACTCGGCCGGTGCCGAGACCTGGTACGAGCACGGGGCCGCGCTCGGCAGCGTCGAATGCAAGACCAACGGCGCCGTGCTGCTGGCCGCCCGCGGCGAATGGGACACCGCCCTGGGGCGGCTGGCCGAGGCGTCCGCCGAGGGCGACGACGTGGCCGCCCACAGCCGCCGGGCCATCCAGGAGATGCTCGAGGACCTGGACGGCTGGCGCGCGGCCCTCGCCCGGGCCGAGGCCGAGGGCGACCCCGAGGAGGCGTACGAGGCGCTGCGCGATCTGCTCGACCCGGACCGCAAGGCGATGTTCGAGCGCTACCCCCGGATGGTCGCGGAGGCCGAGGCGCTGTACGCCGGGGCGGCCGCGGTCGGCAGCGCCAAGGCGCTGGTGGACCAGGCCCTCTTCATCGCCCGCGACGACAGCCGCTGGGACGAGGCCCGCGCCCTCGTCGAACGCGCCCATGAGCGGGGCTACGACGGCGCGGCGTACGTCCTCGGCGTCTGGGCCGAGGAGAACGGCGAACCCCGCACCGCCGAGCGGTGGTACCGCACGGCCGACGAGGCGGACGGCGGCCACATATGGGCCCGCTTCAACCTCGGTGTGCTGTGTGTGCGGCAGCGGCGGCTGGACGAGGCGGAGCGGTGGCTGGGGGCCGCGAGGGGCGACGGTGCCGATGGCGGCGACGGTGTCGATGGTGCCGACGGGGAGGATGGCCCGCACCCGTTCGACGAGGGCGAGGAGCGGATCCTCCAGGCGCTCCAGGACATCGCCGCGATCCGCGCCGACCCCGAGCGGATGCCGCCCGTCGAGTGGGCGGACCGCCTGGAGGGGCTGCGGGCCCGCGCGGACGAGGGCGGCCCGGACGCCTGGTTCGCTTACGCCGACGCGCTCGACCGGCTGTACCGGCTCCCGGAGGCCGCCGAGTGGTACCGCAAGGCGGGTACCCCGCGCGCCCTGCTCGCGCTCGGGCGGATGCTGTACGAGGGCGGCGGCGCCAAGGGGGTGCGGATGGTGCCGTACTACGAGCCCGCGGCGGCCGAGGGCGACGCCGGGGCCGCGTACGACATCGGCCGCATCCACGACGAGGCCGGGGACCGGCGCACCGCCCAGATCTGGTTCCGCCGGGCGGCCGACCTCGGGCACGGGCGCGCGGCGTGGTGGCTCGGCTGGACCTCGGAGGAACGCGGCGGCGATCCGCAGCACGCCGAACGCTGGTACGTGCGCGCCGCGCGCAGCGGACTGGTGCCACCGGCCTTTCTCGCCGGGCGGAGCATGGTCCGGCGCGGGGCGTGTGCGGAGGCGGAGCCGCTGCTGAGGGTGGCGTGCGAAGGGGAGCACCAGGAGGCGCCGTACTGGCTTGCGCAAGCCCTGCGGGGGCTTGGACGGGAGGAGGAGGCGGAGCGATGGCTGCGGATCGCGGCCGCGGCGTACCCCGACCTCCTGCACCAGTACGGCGACATGGCCCGCCCAGCCCTACGAGACCCTAGATAGCGGCAGTTTGTGGGCAATCGTTCCGCAGGGCGGAACGGGTGGGCACAAACCGGCCACCGGCCCGCACCCGGAAACGAAACCCCGACCCGGTGCGGGCTGAGGCATCGCCGTCGGGTGCGGCCCGGTGGGTGGGTTGTGCCCACCCGTTCCGCCCCGCGGAACGATTGCCCACAACGAGGTTTCGCGTCGCCGTGCGGGGCGTACGGCCTCGCACGGCGACGCACCCGGTCAGCCCGCGGCCGCGTCCGCGGCCTGCGCGCGCAGCGCGCGCTCGATGCCTGCCCGCGACTCCGTCACCAGGCGCCGCAAGGCCGCCGTCGGCTCGGACGCCGCGAGCCACGCGTCCGTCGCGTCCAGCGTCGCCCGCGAGACGTGCAGCGCCGGGTAGAGGCCCACCACGATCTGCTGCGCCATCTCATGGCTGCGGCTGTGCCAGATGTCCTTCGCCACCGCGAAGTACTTCTCCGTGTACGGCGCCAGCAGCTCCCGCTGATCGGTCTGGACGAAGCCGCCGATCACCGCTTCCTGTACCGCGTTCGGCAGGTTGTCGCTCTCCACGACCGACGCCCACGCCTCCGCCTTGGCCTGCGGGGTCGGCCGCGCGGCCCGCGCCGTCGCGGCGTGGCGCTCGCCCGCGGAGGTCTTGTCGCGCTCCAGCTCAGCCGCGATGGCCGCCTCGTCCGCCCGTCCGGTGGCGGCGAGCCGCTCCAGCAGCGCCCAGCGCAGCTCGGTGTCGATGGCGAGGCCCTCGATCGTTTCGGTGCCCTCGAGCAGCCCGGAGACCAGGTCCAGCTGAGCGTCGGTGCGGGCGGTCGCGATGAAGGCCCGCGCCCAGGCCAGCTGGTGGTCGCTGCCCGGAGCCGCCGCGCGCAGGTGGTCGAGGGTGGCCTCGGTCCACTTGGCCAGGCCGGTCTCGCGCCAGGCCGGCGCGGCGTACAGGTCCAGTGCCAGCTTCACCTGGCGGTGCAGCGACTGGACGACGCCGATGTCCGACTCCTTGGCGATGCCCGAGAGCACCAGGGCCAGGTAGTCGCGGGTGGCCAGTTCCCCGTCGCGGACCATGTCCCAGGCCGAGGCCCAGCTCAGCGCGCGCGGCAGCGACTCCTCGAAGTCGCCGAGGTGCTCGGTGACGACGGCCAGCGAGTCCGGGTCCAGCCGTACCTTCGCGTAGGTGAGGTCGTCGTCGTTGAGCAGGATCACCGCGGAGCGCTTGGTGCCGACCAGCTGGGGCACCTGGGTCAGCTCACCGTCCACGTCCAGTTCGATGCGCTCGGAGCGGATCAGCTTGCCCGTCGCGTTCAGGTCGTAGAGCCCGATGGCGATGCGGTGCGGCCGCAAGGTCGGCTCACCCGTGGCGCCCTGCGGAAGCGCCGGGGCCTCCTGCCGCACCGCGAAGGAGGTCACGGTGGAGCTCGCGTCCGTCTCGATCTCCGGCCGCAGCACGTTGATGCCCGCCGTCTCCAGCCACTGCTTGGACCAGGTCTTCAGATCGCGCCCGCTGGTCTCCTCCAGCGCGCCGAGCAGGTCCGACAGCCGGGTGTTCTGGTAGGCGTGGCGCTTGAAGTACGCCTGGACGCCGCTGAAGAACTCGTCCATCCCGACGTACGCGACCAGCTGCTTGAGCACCGAGGCGCCCTTGGCGTACGTGATCCCGTCGAAGTTGACCAGGACGTCGTCCAGGTCACGGATCTCGGCCATGATCGGGTGGGTGGACGGCAGCTGGTCCTGCCGGTAGGCCCACGTCTTCATGGAGTTGGCGAAGCTGGTCCAGGCGTGCGGCCACCTGCTGCCCGGCGCGTGGGCCTGGCAGGCGATCGAGGTGTAGGTGGCGAACGACTCGTTCAGCCACAGGTCGTTCCACCACTCCATGGTGACCAGGTCGCCGAACCACATATGGGCCAGCTCGTGGAGGATGGTCTCGGCCCGCGCCTCGTACGCCGCGTCGGTGACCTTGGAGCGGAAAACGTACTGGTCACGGATGGTCACCGCGCCCGCGTTCTCCATCGCGCCCGCGTTGAACTCCGGCACGAACAGCTGGTCGTACTTGGCGAACGGGTACGCGTAGTCGAACTTCTCCTCGAACCACGCGAAGCCCTGCCGCGTCACCTCGAAGATCGCGTCCGAGTCGAGGTACTCCGCGAGCGAGGGGCGGCAGTAGATGCCCAGCGGCACCGAGCGGCCGTCCTTCTCGTAGGAGCTGTGCACGCTGTGGTACGGCCCGACGATCAGCGCGGTGATGTACGTGGAGATGCGCGGGGTCGGCTCGAACCGCCAGACATTGTCCTTCGGCTCCGGCGTCGGCGAGTTCGAGATCACCGTCCAGCCCTCGGGCGCCGTCACGGTGAACTGGAGCGTGGCCTTCAGGTCGGGCTGCTCGAAGTTGGCGTACACCCGGCGGGCGTCCGGCACCTCGAACTGGGTGTAGAGGTACGCCTGCTGGTCGACCGGGTCGACAAAGCGATGCAGCCCCTCACCGGTGTTGGTGTAGGCGCAGTCCGCGACCACTCGCAGCTCATTGCGCCCGGCCAGCAGCCCCGGCAGGGCGATCCGCGAGTCCTTGAAGACCTCGTTCGGGCTGAGCGCGTCGCCGTTGAGCACCACCTCGTGCACCGTGGGCGCCACCAGGTCGATGAACGACTCCGCGCCCGACTCGGCGGCGTCGAAGCGCACCGTGGTGACAGAGCGGTAGGTACCGCCCTCCTGGGCGCCGCTCAGGTCCAGTTCGATCTCGTACGCGTCCACCGTGAGGAGGCGCGCCCGCTGCTGCGCTTCCTCCCTTGTGAGGTTGGTGCCAGGCACGTCGGCTTACTCCCGTTCGTCATGTGCGGTACGCCATGCGTCAGGCGGATGGCCATCCTCGCATGTCGGACGGTCGGCGCCGGTGGACCGGTTTGTCCACGGCGGAAAGCGCGGGGTGAACACGGCGACGGGGCTGACGGCGGTGGCGGGCGGCGCGGTACGCCGAAGGGGGGAGCACGCCGAAGGGGAGCACGCCGAAAGGGGGGAGCGGCCGGGTGGTCGCCTCCCCCTTCGGGCTTTCGGGCGATGCGCGGGCGTCAGCCCAGTTCGGCCGCCACCAGCTCGGCGATCTGCACCGCGTTCAGCGCCGCGCCCTTGCGCAGATTGTCGTTGGAGAGGAACAGCGCGAGACCGTGCTCGACCGTCTCGTCCACCCGGATCCGGCCCACATAGCTGGGGTCCTGGCCCGCCGCCTGGAGCGGGGTCGGGATCTCCGAAATCGCCACGCCCGGGGCCGCGGCCAGCAGCTCATAGGCGCGCTCCACGCTGATCGGGCGCTCGAAGCGGGCGTTCACCTGGAGCGAGTGGCCGGTGAAGACGGGGACCCGGACACAGGTGCCGGACACCTTCAGCTCCGGGATCTCCAGGATCTTGCGGCTCTCGTTGCGGAGCTTCTGCTCCTCGTCGGTCTCGAACCGGCCGTCGTCGACGATCTTCCCGGCCATCGGGAGCACATTGAACGCGATCGGGCGCGCGTACACCCCGGGCTCGGGGAAGTCCACGGCCGCGCCGTCGTGGGTGAGCTCGGCCGCGCGGTCGGCGGTCTTGCGGATCTGGCCGTCGAGCTCGGCCACGCCGGACAGCCCGGAGCCGGAGACGGCCTGGTAGGTGGTGGCCACCAGGGCGGTGAGCCCGGCCTCGGCGTGCAGCGGGCGCAGCACGGGCATGGCGGCCATGGTGGTGCAGTTCGGATTGGCGATGATGCCCTTGGGGCGGTCCACCGCGGCATGCGGGTTGACCTCGGCGACGATCAGCGGCACCTCGGCGTCCATCCGCCAGGCCGAGGAGTTGTCGATCACGACCGGGCCCTGTGCGGCGACCTTCCCGGCCAGCGCCTTGGAGGTGGCGCCGCCCGCGGAGAACAGGACGATGTCCAGACCCGAGTAGTCGGCCGTGGCGGCGTCCTCGACGGTGATCTCGGTGCCGCGCCACGGGAGCGTACGACCGGCCGAACGGGCGGAGGCGAACAGCCGCAGCTGCTCGGCCGGGAAGTCACGCTCGGCGAGCACCCTGCGCATCACTCCGCCGACCTGGCCGGTCGCGCCGACGATTCCGATCCTCATATCAGCCCTTTTCCTCGGTTGTGCCTGTTCGAGGCGCCTACCCTCCTGCCAAGTGTCTCAGGCGGCTTCGTTACCCGCCCGTGATTTTTCCCATGGCGGGGCCCGGTTCCCAGATCGGATGAACACCGAGTGAGCGGAAGAATTCCTGTTCACAAGGGCGCGATGACCGTTTGCTACCGCCAAGATCCACGTGTCGATATAGGCGATCGGCGTTGCCGTCTCGTTCACTCCCAGGCCATTCCCGATGCCAACGATCCGAGGTGAGGGCAGCCGTGCTGCCCGCCCGTTTCCGCGTGTCCACTCGGGGAGATCGCGCATGTCCCGCATACGGTCCGTACGGTCCGCCGCAGCTGCCGTCGCCACCCTCGACCGGCGCACCTTCCTCGCCGCTGCCGCCGCCACCGGTGCCACGGCCGGTCTGGGGCTCGCCTTCGGGCCCGGCAGCGGTTCGGCCGGCGCCTCGCAGCCCGCCACCGCGCACGCCGCGGGCCGCCGGGTGGTGCAGGCCCCGGCGGCGCCGTCGACGGCCGGTACGACGCTGGAGACGTTCTCGGCCGCACACGGTGCCACCGGCTACCGGCGGCTCGCCGACGGCCCTGCCTGGAGCCGTGAGGTGCGGAGCGAGATCACCGGCGCCAAGGGCGGCCGCGAGGACCGGCGCACCGCGCTCGCCTCGTTCGTCCAGCTCACGGATCTGCATCTGACCGATGTCCAGCACCCGATGCGCTACGAGTTCCTGCGCGCCGGGCGCCCCGGGGCGTGGCGGCCGCACGAGGCGCTGACCATCGCCGGCGTCGCCTCGCTCATCGAGCGGATCAACGGGCTGCGCGGCGGACCCGCCACCGGGGCGCCGCTGTCGTTCGTCATGACCACCGGCGACAACACCGACAACAACGCCAAGATCGAGCTGGACTGGTTCCTGACCGCCATGAACGGCGGCCGGATCACCCCCAACACCGGCGATCCGCGCCACTACGAGGGCGTCCAGAACAGTGGGCACAAGGCGTTCTGGCACCCCGAGCAGGCGCTGCGCGACGCCGACAAGAAGCTCGGCTTCCCGCGCGTCGACGGTTTCCTCGCCGCCGCGCTGCGCACCGTCAACAGCCCCGGGCTGCGACTGCCGTGGTACTCCACCATCGGCAACCACGACGATCTCGCGGGCGGGGTCTACTCCTTCGGGCGCGGCTACTACACGGATTTCGCCACCGGAAAGCGCAAGCTGGAGATCATCCCGGCCGCCGACGCCGAGCGGCTCTTCAAGGGGACACGCGTCGGGGACGACCCCAAGGGCGCGCAGATGAAGGCGCTGCTGGACGCGCACGCCAAGGACATGCGCACGGTCACCCCCGACGAGCGCCGCGCGCCCTTCACCCAGGACGAGTACCTGGCCGCGCATCTGGACCCGGCCGCCACCGGCCCCGGGCCGGTCGGCCACGGCTACACCAAGGCCAATCTCGAACAGGGCACCCTGTACTACTCGTTCCGGATCTCCGAGAACGTGATCGGCGTCAGCCTGGACACCACCGACCCCGGCGGCCACTACACCGGTTCGCTCGGCACCGCCCAACTGCGCTGGCTGGAGCGGACGCTGAAGGCCCACAAGGACGACTACGTGATCGTCTTCAGCCACCACTACAGCCGCAGTCTGGACAACATGAACCGCGACCCGGGCCGGCCGGGTGAGGCCCGCCACGGCGGGGACGAGGTCGTCGCCCTCTTCCAGCGCCACCCCAAGGTGCTGGCCTGGATCAACGGCCACAGCCACAAGAACGAGATCACCCCGCGCGGCACCTTCTGGGAGATCACCACCGCCTCGCATGTGGACTTCCCCCAGTTGGCCCGGGTGTTCGAGGTCGTGGACAACCACGACGGCACGATCTCCCTGTTCACCACGCTCATCGAATCGGCCGCGCCGCGCCGCACGGACTTCTCGGACCTGTCCCAGACCGGTCTCGCGGCCCTCTACCGCGAGCTGTCCTTCAACGCGCCCGGCGCCAGCCAGAAGCTGGCCGGTGACGCGACGGACCGCAACACCGAGCTGCTGCTGCGCAAGCCCTGACCCCTCCCGTTCCCCTCCCGCTGCCCTCCCAGTCCCCTCCCGCTCCCGCGAGGCCCCCTGGGGCGCGTTCCCGCGAAGCCCCAGGGGCGTCAGCGCGGCAGGACCACCACATAGGAGGCCGGGTCGCGGTCGGCCGCCGCGACCAGGGCGGTACGGACCACCGCTGCCTGCTCCTCGGGGGACTCCCGGAGCTTCTTCGGGGTCATGCGCACGACCGTGATGCCGAGCCGCTCCAGGTGCTCGCGCTTGCGGCCGAGGCCGCCGCGCCAGACCTCCTCGTCCTGGCGCGGCGCCCGGGCGTCGATCTCCACCGCCACCGCCTGCTCACGCCAGTAGGCGTCCACCCCGCCGAGGGCGGGCCCGCCGGGCAGCCGCAGCTCCACGTTCCACAGCGGCTCGGGCAGGTGGTGGCCGCGCACCATGTCGTAAAGCCGCCCCTCGGCGATCGCCCGGCCCTCGGCCAGCAGCGCGTCCACGGCGTCCACGACATGCGGGCGGGACAGCAGCCGGGCCGAGTTCAGCTCCGCGACGAGGGCCGCGGCCTCGCAGTGGCCGTGGCGTACGGACTCGGTGAGCAGTCTGCGGACCAGTACGGCGTCGGTGAGCCGGGCGACCGCGTCGGCGAGGGCGCGGGCCACCGGGGCGGTGGGCACCCCCGCGAGGTACTGGGGGCCGGGCAGGGGGCCGCCCCGGACGAAGCGGACGAAGCCGGTGGCGCGCAGCCGCCGGGTGCGCGGCACCAGGACGTCGATGTGGTCCAGGGAGGCCAGCGGGGGAGCGGAGGAGAAGTGGCGCAGGGCGAGCGCGGCCAGCCCGGTGATCATCGCCTCGCCGTACGGACCGCCGTCCGGCCGCGGACCGCCGGCCCCCTGGCCACGGCTCGCGGTGTACAGCAGCGCGGCCAGCAGCCGCTCCTCGCTGGTCGCCGGGCCGGGGTGGAGCAGATGGACACCCGGCAGAAGCTGCTGCCAGGGCCCGTCGGCCCGGCTGCGCTCCGCGGCGACGGACGCGGTCACACCGTGCTCACGCAGCTGACGTGTCGTCAGGACGCGGCGCTGGACATCGGAGAGGTGGTGGAGGGGGCGGGGGGACAGCGGCATGTTGTGGCTCATGCCACCGCCATTCCCGCCTCCGCTCCACCCGCTAACCGCTGTTACACAGTCGTCGACATAAGCGGACAATGCTGTACTAAAGTACGGCAGTTCGAATGCCGAAAGGGCTGCCCGGTGCCGGTGCGGAGCTTGTGCCCCGGGCTCCTGTTCCGGTGCGGCCGTATCGCGCGATACGGCCGCAGGACGTGGTGGGGCGGCCCGACCGCGTGGGGCGGGCGAAGCGGTGCGGCGCGGGGCCGCGGTGTTCGGCTGCGGCGCCGGTCGTGGCGTGGGCGGGCGCCGCACCGGCACCCGGCCGCGTGGCCCGGCCGTGCCCGCGCGACCCCCTGCGGCGCCCGCCCGGCGGTGAGCCGGGGGCGCCGCCGGGCGTCCGTTGGCCGCAGGGCTCCCTCGGGGCCGCCGGGTGCGTCAGGTGGTCGCCCTCGCGTCGCACTCCTGGCCGCGCAGGGCGCGGGCGAGGTCGTCGCGGGCCTCCAGGACCAGCCGGCGCAGTGCGGGCGCCGCGTCCGGGTGGCCGTCCAGCCAGGCGTCGGCCGCCTCCAGGGTGGGGGCGTCGCCTTGGACGGCCGGGAACAGCCCGCGCACGATCGACATCCCGATCTCGATCGACCGCTCCTGCCAGACGCGCTCGATCACCTCGAAGTAGCGCGATGCGTACGGCGCCAGCAGATCCCGCTGCCCCGGCTGGTCGAAACCGGAGATGGTGGCCTCCACCAGCGCGTTGGAGAGCCGGTCGGACTCCACCACCGCGTCCCACGCCTCGGCCTTGACCGCGGCGGAGGGCCGGGCGGCCAGGCACCGCACCTGGTGGCGCTTGCCGGAGGCGGTGTCGTCGCGGGCCAGCTCGGCGGCGATCAGCGCCTCGTCGGCCTCGCCGCTCGAGGCCAGCGCGGCCAGCAACGTCCAGCGCAGCTCCTGGTCCACATCCAGCCCGTCGATCCGGGCCGTGCCGTCCAGCAGCCCGCGCAGCAGCCGCAGCTCGGAGTCGGCGACGGCGACCTGGGCGAAGAACCGCGCCCAGGCCAGCTGGTGCCCACTGCCCGGCTCGGCCAGCCGCAGCTCGCTCAGCGCGCCCTCGGCCAGCCGGGCGGCCGCCTCCTCGCGCGCGTCCGGCGCCGAGTAGTGGTGCAGGGCGGACAGCGCCCACGCCTGGACCATCTGGAGCACCCCGATATCGCTCTCGGCCCCGGCGAACCGCCGCACCAGCTCCAGATAGTCGCGGGCGGGCAGCAGCGCGTCGCGGGTGAGGTTCCACAGCGCGGACCAGCTCAGCGCGCGGGCGAGCGGATCGGTCAGCTCACCCAGGTGCTCGCGCAGGGTGTCCAGCGACCCCTCGTCGAAGCGGATCTTGCAGTAGGTGAGGTCGTCGTCGTTGACCAGGATCAGATCGGGCCGGGCGACGCCGGTCAGCTCGGGGACGACCGTACGGGGGCCGTCGACGTCCACCTCGGCGCGGGCGTAGCGCACCAGCGCCCCGGCGCGCTCACCGATCGGGGCCTCCTTGCGGTACAGCCCCACGGCCACCCGGTGCGGCCGCAGCGTCCCACGCGGCGGAGCCGCATATTCGGAACCAGCGCTCCCGGCGGCCTCCTGGACCACCGCCAGCTCGGTGATGTGCCCCTCGGCGTCATAGGTGGCGTGCGGTGTGAGCACGTTGACCCCCGCGGTCTCCAGCCAGGCGCGCGACCAGGTGGCCATGTCCCGGCCCGAGGTCTCGCCGAGCACCGACAGCAGATCCGACAGCCGGGTGTTGCCGTACGCGTGCCGCTTGAAGTAGCGCCGCGCGCCCTCCAGGAAGGCGTCCTGCCCGACATAGGCCACCAGCTGCTTGAGCACGGACGCGCCCTTGGCGTAGGTGATCCCGTCGAAGTTGAGCTTGGCGTCCTCCAGGTCACGGATGTCGGCCGTGATCGGATGGGTGGAGGGCAGCTGGTCGGCGCGGTAGGCCCATGCCTTGCGGCGGTTGGCGAAGGTGATCCAGCCATCGGTGAAGCGGGTCGCCCCGACCAGGGAGAACGCCCCCATGAAGTCGGCGAACGACTCCTTGAGCCACAGGTCGTCCCACCACTCCATGGTCACCAGATCGCCGAACCACATATGCGCCATCTCGTGCAGGATGACGTTCGCCCGGCCCTCGTAGGACGCCTTCGTGACCTTGCCGCGGAAGATGAACTCCTCGCGGAAGGTCACACAGCCCGGGTTCTCCATCGCGCCGAGGTTGTACTCCGGCACGAACGCCTGGTCGTACTTGCCGAACGGGTACGGATAGTCGAAGTGGTCGTGGAAGAAGTCCAGGCCCTGCTTGGTGACGGTGAAGATGTCGTCCGCGTCGAAGTGCTTGGCCAGCCCCTTGCGGCACAGCGCGCCCAGCGGGATCTCCAGCTCCGAGCCGTCGGGCAGCGTGCGGCGGTAGTGGTCGCTCACATAGTGGTACGGACCGGCGACCACGGCCGTGATGTACGTCGAGATGGGCCGGGTCGTGACGAAGTGGCTGGTGGTGGCCCCGTCGCCGGCGCCGGACGGCTCCACCCGGTCCACGTCCCCGTTGCTCAGCACCGTCCAGCCCTCCGGGGCGGTCACCGAGAAGGTGAACGGGGCCTTGAGGTCGGGCTGTTCGAAGTTGGCGAAGACCCGGCGGCAGTCGGCCGGCTCGTACTGGGTGTAGAGGTAGACCTCGCCGTCCTCCGGGTCCACGAAGCGGTGCAGCCCCTCGCCGGTGCGGCTGAAGGCGCACTGCGCGTCCACCACCAGCTCGTTCTCGGCGGCGAGGCCGTCCAGCGCGATCCGCGAGCCGTCGAAGACCGCCGCCGGGTCCAGCTCCCGCCCGTTGAGCCGCACCGAGGTCACCGAGGGCGCCAGCAGATCGGCGAAGGTCGCCGCGCCCGGCTCGGCGCAGCGGAAGCGGATGGCCGTCGTGGAGCGGTAGGTGCGCGGTCCGGACCCGGTGTGCTCACCGACCGCGGACCGCAGATCGAGCGCCACCTCATACGCCTCGACGGCCAGCAGCTTCGCCCGCTCACGGGCCTCGTCACGGGTCAGGTTCTCACCGGGCACGAGCGACTCCCTCGGCACTGTCTCGCATCTCGGATATCGGACAGCGGGAATCATGTCACGGTGCACCGACAGGCGGAATCGGGGAATGGGCTCCGTCCCGCCCGCGTTGGTTGAAGTAGCCAACTCTCTATTCGTTTGCGATATCTATGTGCCCGCTCGAGGAGAAACCGTGACCGAGACTGCCAAGACCCCCGCTGATTTCTGGTTCGATCCGCTGTGTCCCTGGGCCTGGATGACCTCGCGCTGGATGCTCGAGGTGGAGAACGTGCGCCCGGTCGAGGTGCGTTGGCACGTCATGAGCCTCGCCGTGCTCAACGAGCCCAAGCTGGACGAGCTGCCCGAGGAGTACCGCGAGCTGCTGAAGACGGCCTGGGGCCCGGTGCGGGTCTGCATCGCCGCCGAGCAGAAGCACGGCAGCGAGGTCCTCGGCCCCCTCTACACCGCCCTCGGCACCCGCTTCCACAACCAGGGCCTGGAGAAGAGCCGCGAGACGATCGTGGCCGCCCTGGAGGAGGCCGGCCTCCCCGGCGACCTCGCCGACTACGCCGATTCCGACGCCTACGACACCGAGCTGCGCGCCTCCCACAAGGAGGGCATCGACCTGGTCGGCCAGGACGTGGGCACCCCTGTGATCGCCGTCCCCGGCTCGGACGGTGAGCAGATCGCCTTCTTCGGCCCGGTGGTCACCCCGGCCCCCAAGGGCGAGGAGGCCGCCAAGCTGTGGGACGGCACCCTGATGGTCGCCTCGATCCCCGGTTTCTACGAGATCAAGCGGACCCGCACGGTCGGCCCGATCTTCGACTGACGACCGCTCCCCACGGCCGCCGCTACGGCAGGGCCCCCGCGCGAGTCGACCGCGCGGGGCCCTTTTCCGTTCTCCGCCGGCTCAGCCCCGGCGGCCCACCAGCTTCCAGGCGGCCGGCAGCGCGCCCATCGCCAGCGCGGCCTTCAGCGCGTCGCCGATCAGGAACGGGGTGAGCCCGGCCGCGATCGCCTCGCCGAGGGAGATGTGGGTGGCCAGCGCGAGGTAGGGGACGCCCACGGCGTAGGTGACCGCGGAGCCGACCGCCATGGTGCCCGCGGTGCGCAGCACCCCTCGGTCGCCGCCGCGCCGGGCCAGCGCGCCCACCACGGTCGCCGCCAGCATCATGCCCAGCACATAGCCGAACGACGGCATGGCGGCACCGGAGGAGCCCTCGGCGAACCACGGCATGCCCGCCATGCCGACCAGGGTGTACAGCGCCAGCGACAGGAAGCCGCGCCGGGCGCCCAGCGAGGTGCCCACCAGCAGCGCGGCGAACGTCTGGCCGGTCACCGGCACCGGCGAGCCGGGGACGGGCACCGAGATCTGGGCGGCCAGGCCGGTGAGCACGGCGCCCCCGATGACCAGCGCGGTGTCCCGGGCCAGGACGCGCCGGGCGGGGAAGACCGCGTCCGCGAGGACCGTACCGGGCGAGGCGGCGGCAGAAACAGTGCTCATCAGCGAAGCTCCCAGGTCAGAGGGTGATACCGCGACGCTAACCCGGCGCGGGGGCCCCGGACACCGTCGGATGGCCACAAAGGCGGACGCATCGGGTTGGCGGCTTCCGGCAGACATTCCCGATACGGAGCGTGACATCGGCGTCCGATATCCAGAAAAGATCGTCCGCGATGTTGTCCCGCCAGGGCGCGCCCTTCACACTGGGGACGTTTTGCATCCGCCACCCCCGGCCCTCGTAAGGGACAGAGAAGAAGAATGAACCGGACATCCGCGTCCTCCGCGCCATCCGGCGCCGTCGAGGAGACGGGGGCGGGCGAGACCGCCGCGTCGTCGCTTTCCCACGGCCTCAAGCAGCGCCATCTGTCGATGATCGCTCTCGGAGGTGTGATCGGCGCGGGGCTGTTCGTCGGCTCCGGCGCCGGAATCGCCGCCGCCGGTCCGTCGATCGTGGTCGCCTATGTGCTGTCCGGGCTGCTGGTGCTGCTCGTAATGCGGATGCTCGGCGAGATGTCGGCGGCCAACCCGGCCTCCGGCTCGTTCTCCGTCCACGCCGAGCGGGCGATCGGGCCCTGGGCCGGGTTCACGGCGGGCTGGATGTTCTGGATCACGCTGTGCGTGGCCCTCGCCGCCGAGGCGATCGGCGCGGCCGGGATCATGGTCCAGTGGTTTCCGGGCACCGAATCCTGGATGTGGGTCGCCCTCTTCATGGCGGTCTTCTGCGGAACGAACCTGGCTGCGGTCAGCAACTTCGGCGAGTTCGAGTTCTGGTTCGCCGCGCTGAAGATCGCCGCGATCACCATCTTCCTCGTCCTGGGCGTGCTCGCGATCCTCGGCGTCCTGCCGGGCACCGACGCCCCCGGCGGCTCCCATCTCAGCGGTGACGGCGGCTTCCTGCCCAACGGTGTGAACGGCCTGGTCGTCGGCCTGCTGGCGTCCGTCTTCGCCTACGGCGGCCTGGAGACGGTCACGATCGCGGCGGCCGAGTCCGAGAACCCGGTCAAGAGCGTCGCGGTCGCGGTGCGCACCGTGATGTGGCGCATCGCCCTCTTCTACGTCGGCTCGATGCTCATCGTGGTCACGCTCATCCCGTGGAACGACAAGGCCGTGGTCGAGCAGGGCCCGTACGTGGCCGTGCTCAACTACCTCGACATCCCCGCGGCCGGCGACATCATGAACGTGATCGTGCTGATCGCGCTGCTCTCCGCGATGAACGCCAACATCTACGGCGCCTCCCGCATGTCCTACTCCTTGGTCACCCGCGGAGAAGGCCCCGCCTTCCTGGGCCGGGTCACCGGCGGTGTGCCCCGCCTCACCGTGCTCGCCTCCTCCTTCTTCGGCTTCGTCGCGGTGCTGCTCAGCTACTGGTGGCCGGACACCATCTTCAAATGGCTGCTCAACATGGTCGGCGCCGCGGTGCTGGTGGTCTGGAGCTTCATCGCCGTCGCCCAGCTGCGGATGCGCACCCGCTTGCAGCGCGAGGCCCCGGAGAAGCTCGTGGTGAAGATGTGGCTCTTCCCCTACCTGACCTGGGTCGCGCTGGCCGGCACGGCCGGTGTGCTGGTCCTGATGCTCCGCGAGAGCGACACCCGCAGCCAGCTGTACGCCACGGCCGCGCTGGCGATCGCGCTCGCGATCACCGGAGCCGTACGGCAGCGGATGGCGGTGGCCCGCCAGGAGGGGTGATCAGGGCTGGGTTTCGGCTTCGGCTTGCCAGGCGGCGAGCCACTCGCGGTTCTCCGCGATGAACGGGTGCTCGGGTCCGAGCGCCCGTTCACGTCGTTCGATGAGCTCCTTGAGCGCCGCGATGGCCTCGTCGTACTTGCCCAGCCCGTGCGCGACCCTGGCAGTGAGGCTGAGTGCGGCGAGGGCCAGGGGGTGATCCTGTCCCTGGACGCGGGCTTGGTCGGCCAGTGCGCGGCGAGCCACCGGTTCGGCTTCCGCATAGCGACCGAGCGCTCGCAGCGCGTCGCCGTAGTTGTGGCGAACCATGAGAGCCGAAAGGTGGTCGGGGGGCAGGAAGCGCTCGCAGTCCTCGAGGAGACGGGCTGCCTCCTCGTCGAACTGCTCCCGCTTATCGAGCGCGGACAGCGTCAGAACCAGTAGGGACCGGCTGAGGAAGGTCTCCAACGCATCCGCGCCCAGTACCCGGCGCTGGGTGACGGCTGCTTGGCGGAGCAACTGCTCAGCCTCTTCCGAGCGGTCCAGCAACCTCACTGCCATCGCCAGGCCCGTACAACTCCACAGCGTTTCGGGGTGATCCTCGCCGAGCACGCGCCTGCGTACGGTCCAGATCCGACGATGCAGCGCTTCGGCATCCGTGCGCCGCGCCAGGGAGAGCAACGCCCGCGCCTCGGCGTCGTGCGCGGACAACGTGACGGAGTGTTCTCCACTCAAAGTCCGCTCGGCGGCGTCCGCGGCGTATCGAGCATGCCGTAAAGCGCCCGCGAAGTTTCCCGCGTGCTGCATCTGCCGTGCGACGCGGACCATCAATGCGGCCGACCGTTCCCCCGGAGCGGCCCGCAGCAGACGGGTGACGTGGGGGGCCAGCAGCTCCCACCCGGTGTACGTCTCCGCCGGTACGGCTTCGTCCGGCGGCAACGCCGCCTCCAGCAACCGGCCCGCCGCCTCGGCCAGCACCCCACGCTGCACCTCCGGCACCCCCGCGGCGACGCTGTCCAGCAGCACCCCATGAGCCTGTACGCACCGGCGGCCGTCCGCCTCGACCATGCCGATCAGCGAGTGGTCGAGCAGCCCGCGCAGCGCGGGCTCGACCCGGTCCGCCGCGAGCGGCGGGTCGAGATGGCCGAAATCCACCTCGCCCCGTGCCACCGGCATCAGCAGCGACAGCGGCACCGGGTCCGCCGCCCAGCAGGACAGCAGCCGCAGCAGCGCCGTGGCCTCCGGCAGCCCCTGCCCGGCGAGGGCGTCCAGGGACAACTGCCAGGTGCGGCCGACGAGATGGCGGGACTGGCCGCTGCCGGTGCCCGCCGCGCCCTGGTCGACCAGGGCCGTTGAATCCTCGCTCAGTTTCCGGTCGTACTCGTCCATGGACCACGACTCCAGAAGTTGATGCGACAGATGCGAACCCGCCAGGGTGAGGGCCAGCGGCAGACACCCCAGCCGTCGCGCCACTTTCTGCGCCGACTCCACGGTGCCCGCGTCCGGGGCCAGATCGCACAGGACCTGCGCCGCGTCGGCCTCCGGTAGCACCCCCACCGGGTGCCGGGCCGACCCGATGCCTCGCCACAGCGGCGAGGTCGCGTGCCGGGTGGTCACCAGGACCGTGCCGAGCGGGCTGGTGCGCAGCCAGCCGCCCTCCTCCAGGACCGTCGGGTCGTCGGCGTTGTCCAGGACCAGCAGCCAGCGCTGGGCGGAGTGGTCCAGGTAGTGCCAGACAAGATCGGCCGCGGCGCGCTGACCGCTGGCCGCGGCGGCCAGCTCCCCGGTGGTCGCGCCGCGGTCGCCCGCCACGGCGAGCATCCCCGCGCGCAGGGAGATCCGCTCCGAGGCGTTCACCCAGAGCCCGACGCGCTCGTGGTCCCTTACCGCCTCCGTGAAGAGCGCGTGTGCCACGGCCGTCTTACCGCAGCCGCCCAGGCCGTGCAGGACGTGCACGTCGCCACCGGGGCCGGTGACGGCCGCTCGCAGCCGCTCCATGAGGTCGGCGCGGTCCCGCAGGATGCCCGGTGCCCGGCCGACGAGCGGCACCCTTACGGAGTCGGGGACCGCCGCGCCCTGGGGCGGCCGGGGGCCGACCGGTTGCGGGGCGAGGAGGGACCCCGTTCCGGCCCCGTAGTGGTGGTGATGTTCCTCGATGTGCTGGTCGCCGCTGGTCTGGAAGACCCGGCCCTGGCCGGAAGCGCGGCCGTCGATCGGCATGGGGCCGCTCACCGCTCGGTGATGTGCTGGTCGCGGCCGGCCTGGTAGACCCGGCCGCTGCCGGACGCCTCGGCCGTCATATGGATCTCGCCGACGGCGGGTCGCTCATCGGACAGCCGGGGGTTCAACTCGTCCAGGATGCGGCGCAGTTCGTCCGCGACCTCCGGCTGGGCCACCAGCAGTCGGCGCACCCGGCCCTGCCATTCGGCGGCCAGCTCCGCCTCGGACTCCGCGTCGCCCGTCTCGCGCGCGAGCAGCAGATCGGCGCGGCTCGCCTCGAACTCCTCGCCGATGCCGTCGGCTCTGGCGGGCTGGAACCGCTGCCAGAGCGAGACCAGGCCGTCCCTGGCCGACTCCCAGGCGGTGGTGGCCATCAACGTGACCATGGTGGTGCCCGCCGTCCTGGCGAGATCGGCGATCTGCGGATCCATGCCCTCCCCCTCCGAGCGACCTTTGATCATAGGTCCGCCGCTCAGCCCGTGCATGGCTCAGATCAGGCCACTCCCCGTTCCCGGTTCCCGATCCCCGTCGCCCGGCTCTCGGCCGGAGTACGTCCGGTGGCGCAAAACGCTCTTGCTGCTAGCGTGTACTTGCAAGTTAATTGCAATAAGCGGTCCGAAGGGCTTCGCATGGCCATCTACACACTTCCTGAACTTCCGTACGACTACTCGGCGCTGGCCCCGGTCATCAGCCCCGAGATCATCGAGCTGCACCACGACAAGCACCACGCCGCCTACGTCAAGGGCGCGAACGACACGATGGAGCAGCTCGCGGAGGCACGGGACAAGGATCAGTGGGGCTCGATCAACGGGCTCGAGAAGAACCTGGCCTTCCATCTGTCCGGCCACATCCTGCACAGCATCTACTGGCACAACATGACCGGCGACGGCGGCGGCGAGCCGCTGGAGAAGGACGGGGTCGGAGAGCTGGCCGGCGCCATCGCCGAGGACTTCGGCTCCTTCGCGGGCCTCAAGGCCCAGCTGTCCAAGGCCGCCGCCACCACCCAGGGTTCGGGCTGGGGCGTGCTGGCGTACGAGCCGGTCAGCGCGCGGCTGGTGGTGGAGCAGGTCTACGACCACCAGGGGAACGTGGGCCAGGGCTCGGTGCCGATCCTGGTCTTCGACGCCTGGGAGCACGCCTTCTATTTGCAGTACAAGAACCAGAAGGTGGACTTCATCGAGGCCATGTGGAAGGTCGTCAACTGGCAGGATGTGGCCCGCCGCTACACGGCCGCCAAGGAGCGCGCCCACAACCTGCTGCTGGCCCCGTAACCCGTAACCCGTAACTCCGTAACCCGGAGCGCCCACCAGGCCACCTGCTTGCGTGATCGTCTTCTCACCGAACACACGGGCAGGCGGAAAAGGGGCCCCCGCGCGGTCGACTCGCGCGGGGGCCCTGCGTTTCGTTCGGCGGTCAGCCCGCCGTCTCCGGTTCGCGGTCCCGCGTTCGGCGTAGCGCCCGTGCTGCCATCGGGCCGACCAGGGCGATCAGCGACAGGCACAGGATCGACGCGGAGAGCGGGCGGCTGAAGAAGATCGTCCAGTCGCCCTCGCTGAAGGCCATCGCGCGGCGGAACTGGGTTTCCGCCATCGGGCCCAGTACGGCGCCCAGGATCAGTGGGGCGACGGGATAGCCGGTGCGGCGCATGCCGAAGCCCAGGAGGCCGAAGAGGACCGCGATGCCGAGGTCGACCGCGTTCTGGGACAGTGCGTACACCCCGAGGGCGGCGAAGACCAGGATGCCCGCGGTGAGCAGGGGGCGCGGCAGCCGGAGGAGTTTCACCCACAGCGGGATCAGCGGCAGGTTGAGTACGAGCAGCATCACATTGCCGATGTAGAGGCTGGCGATCAGCGTCCAGACCAGCGCCGACTGGGTCTCGAACAGCTGCGGGCCGGGCTGCACGTTGTACATCTGGAACGCGATCAGCAGCACCCCGGCCGTCGCCGAGGTGGGGATGCCCAGTGTGAGCAGCGGCATCAGCACTCCCGAGAACGCGGCGTTGTTGGCCGCCTCGGGGCCGGCCACGCCCTCGATGGCGCCCTTGCCGAACTGCTTCTTGTGCCGGGAGAGCCGCTTCTCCACGTTGTAGCTGAGGAACGTGGGGATCTCCGCGCCGCCCGCCGGCAGGGCGCCGATCGGCAGGCCGATCGCCGTACCCCGCAGCCACGGCTTCCAGGACCGCCGCCAGTCCTCGGGGCTCATTCCGATCCTGCCGCCCACCGGGAGCATCTGCTCCTCGGGCGCCCGCCGCATCCGGGCCGCGGTGTAGAGCGCCTCCCCGATCGCGAAGAGGCCGACGGCGACGGCCACGATCTGGATCCCGTCGTACAGCTCCGGCACCCCGAAGGTGTAGCGCGCCTGGCCGGTGAGGCTGTCGATGCCGACGAGCCCGATGGCCAGGCCCAGGAAGAGGCTGCACAGCCCGCGCGCCGGGGCGTCGGCCACGACCGCGGTGACGGTGGCGAAGGCGAGCACCATCACCGCGAAGTACTCCGCGGGCTGGATCTTCTCGGCGATCTGCGCCATGGCCGGGCCCGCGAAGGTGATCCCGACGGTGGAGATCGTGCCCGCCACGAACGAGCCGATGGCGGCCGTGGCGAGCGCGGCCCCGGCGCGTCCGGACCGGGCCATCGGATGGCCCTCCAGGGTCGTGGGGACCGACGCCGTCTCCCCGGGCACGTTCAGCAGGATGGCCGTGGTGGAGCCGCCGTACATCCCGCCGTAGTAGATGCCCGCGAAGAGCACCAGCGCGCCGGTGGGGTCGAAGACGAAGGTGAGCGGGAGCAGCAGCGCCACCGTGGTGGCGGGGCCCAGTCCGGGCAACACGCCGACCAGCGAGCCGAGGGTGCAGCCCGCGAAGGCCAGCAGCAGATGCAGAGGGCTGAACGCGCTGCCGAAACCGCCCATGAGGTCGTTGAGGACATCCATGGTCAGAACGCCAATCGGACGATGCCGGGCGGCAGATGGATGCCCAGCAGACGGTCGAAGAGGAAGTACACGGCCAGGGCGAGCACCAGGCCGATCAGGGCGTCACGGACGATCCGGCGGCTGCCGAGCACCCGCGCGACCAGTGCGAAGAGCACGGTGGTCGACTGCCAGTAGCCGCACGGGGCCAGCGCGAAGAGGTAGCAGACCAGCAGTGCGAGCAGGGCCGCCACCGGGCGCCACTCGGTCAGCCGGGCCTCCTCGCGCACCTGCTCGGCCAGCGCCGGGTCGCTGCCGCGGAACGCCTGGACGACGGCGACCGAGGCCGCGGCGCACAGCCCCACGCCGACCAGCAGGGGGAACGCCCGCGGGCCCACGTCCTGGTCGATGGCCCCCTCCGGAATGGCGAAGGCCCAGCCCAGCACGGCGACGCCCGCCGCGAGGAAGAGCAGTGCGGCTATCCGGGGGCTCCAGGGGCGCCCGTCGGGCGGGGCCGTGCTGTCCGTGGCAGCGTTGGCCGGGTTCGCCGTGGTATCTCGTGCGCTCACCGCGCTCACCGCCTCGTCCCGCGCGCTCATGAGCCGAGCCCCACGGACGTCAGCGCCCGGCCGACCTGGCGCTGCTGCTTGTCGATCAGGGCGCCGTACTTCTTCCCCGGCACCCACACCGCCTTCCAGTCGTTCTGTCGCAACGCCCGCTTCCAGCACGAAGTCCGGCGCATCCGGTCCACCACCCTCACGATCGCCCGCTGTTCGTCGTCGCTCAGACCAGGCGGGGCCATCACCCCGCCGACGCTGACCACGCTCTCGTCCCCGTAGCCGAGTTCGGCGAGGGTGGGAGCGTCGATGCCCTCGGGCGCCTTGTCGCCGCTGACCGCGAGGACCCGCAGCTTTCCGGCCTCGATCTGCGGACGGAGCTCCGTCAGCGTGGACAGCCCGACCTTCGAGGCCCCGCTCAGCAGCAGGTTGAGCACCTCACCGCCGCCACCGGTGGGCACATAGGTGACCTTGCGCGCGGAGACGCCCTCCGCCTTGGCGAGGGAAGCCACCATGATGTGGTCCGGGCCGCCCAGCGAACCGCCCACCCAGGACGTCTTCTTGGGGTCCTTCCGCATCGCGGCCAGCACCGAGCGGAGGTCGCGGAAGGGGGAACGCGCGGGCACCACGATCGCGGAGGTGCTCACCGTGAGCCCGGCCACGGGGGTGAGCTCGGACAGCTCCACGGGGGAGTGGTTCTGGATGGCGCCGCCGATCATGGTCACCGTGTCCATGGTCATCAGCTGGTACGGATCGCCTCCCCGCCCCGCCATCCGGGCCAGCCCGATGGTGCCGCCCGCGCCCGGGGCGTTGGTGACCGTGACGTCCTCGTCGATGATCTCGCAGCTGGTGAGTGCGGAACCGATTCCGCGCGCCCGCGAATCCCAGCCGCCGCCGACGCTCCCGGGCGCGAGGATCGACAGACCTCGGGAGGGGTAGTCGGCGACGGCGCCCGAGTCGTCCATCGAACCGATGGCGCACGCACTGCTCACCGTGGCCACGAGGGCGGCCACCACTGCCAGACGGGGGCCGTTCCTGAGGAGAGGGGGCATGGGAACGCTCCAGGCGAGGGAGGGGAAGGCGAAGTGGGCTGGAGCTTGCGCCTCGTCCGACGGCCCCCACAAGACGATTGACTCGAAGCCATCAATGGCCGACGCTGCCCGGATGCCCGTCGTGATCGAACTGGGGTCCGCCCCGGAGCACCACATCAGCACCCGGCTGTCCCCCCTCGCCGAGCTGTGCGCCTGTCTGCACGCGCTGGACGGGCCACGCCACCATCCGGCCAGCAGGCGCTGGGTGGGTGCGGTCCTGCACGGCGCGGACGAGCGGCTGCTGGAGCGGGCCGTCGAGTGGGCACCGCTGTGGGGCGCCTTCCGCGCCCGCTATCTGCTGCCCCTCGCCCCGGGCCCGGAGCGCGAGCTGGAGGAGGAGCTGGCGGAGGTCGCGCGGCTGGACGAGGAGACGTTCAGGACGATGACCGAGCAGGCGCTCGTCGGCAAGAACGGCCATGGTCCTGGCTCCGGACCGCGGCACGGCGGCCGCTCGCCGGAGCGCTTCCTGGCCCGGCTGCGACAGCTCTCCGAGCGCCGGTTCTCCCTGGGGCTGCGGCTGCTGGCCGATCCGGCCGGCTTCCGCGACGGCCTCATCGCCTTCCTGTCCGCCGTGGCCGAGGAGGTCTTCGAGGCGGAGTGGACGCGGCTGCGCGCCACCCTGGAGGCCGACGCCCGGGTCCGCTCCCATGAACACTCCCGCTACGGGGCGACGGTGCTGGCCGGGTTCCCCACCGCCCGGATGGAGCAGGACCCGCCGCGCGTGGTCTTCGACAAGCTCTACAACGCGCGGGCCAGCCTCGCCGACAGCCCCTGTCTGCTGGTGCCCTCGCTGCACATCAACCCGCATCTCGCGATCAAGCACTACCCCGGCTACCCGGTCGTGGTGCAGTACCCGGTGCGCGACGGGGCGGGCGCGGAGCCGACCGCCCTGGACGTGGTGATGCGCGGGCTGCGGGCGCTGGACGAGCCGCTGCGCATCCGGATGTGCCGGGCGCTGCTGCGGCAGTCGATGACGACGACGGAGCTGGCCACCCAGTTCGAGATGACGCCCCCGCAGATGTCACGGCATCTGCGCAAGCTGAGGGAGGCCGGAATGGTGCACACCCATCGGGAGGGGGCCCGGGTGCACTATCAGCTGGACGAGGCGGCGGTGCGCAACCTGGGCGTCGATCTGCTCTCCGCGCTGCACCGCTGATGCCGTCCGAGCGGCTCATGCCGTCGTACGTACGGCCCGCTCATACGGCCTGCTCGTATCGCCCGCTCGCGCCGCCGCTCGTACCGCCGAAGGGGTCGAAGGTATTGACGCTCAGGCGGCAATCATCTTGAGCGGTGTGCGGGCCGTTGCCGATCGTGGCGGCACCCGCGACGGCAGAAGGAAGCGATACGTGACCACCCCCCGCGTCAAGACCACCAAGGCGTTCTACCGCACCGGCTCCACCACCTGGTTCGCCTCACGGCACGACCAGCGGTTCTCGTACTGCCTGCACATCCCGTCCGTGCACGAGACCACCGACACCCCGCTGCCCCTGATGGTGATCCAGCACGGCACCGGGCGCACCGCGGCCCAGTACCGGGACGCGATGGCCGAGTTCTCCGAGCGGCACGGCTGTGTGGTGCTCACCCCGATGTTCCCTGCGGGCATCGGGGACCCGGATGACCTGCACAACTTCAAGTTCATCGAGTACGGCGGCATCCGCTACGACGAGGAGCTGCTCGCGATCGTGGCCGAGGCGGGGGAGCGGTTCCACATCGACACCGAGCGCTTTCTGCTCCAGGGCTTCTCGGGCGGCGGGCAGTTCGCGCACCGCTTCCTGTATCTGCACCCCGAACGGCTCAGCGGGGTGTCCATCGGCGCGCCGGGCCGGGTCACGCTGATCGACCCCGACCGCGAGTGGTGGCTGGGCACGAAGGGGTTCGAGGAGCGCTTCGGGGCCCCGGTGCGGCTGGCGGAGATCCGCAAGGTGCCGGTGCACATGGTGGTCGGATCGGAGGACACCGAGACCTGGGAGATCAACAACCCCGGTGACTCCAACTGGATGGACGGCGCCGACGCCGTCGGCCGCACCCGCGTGGAGCGCATCACCGCGCTCCGGGACAACTACACCGAGCTGGGCATCGAGGTCACCCTCGACATCGTGCCCGGCGTCGGGCACCGGGGCATGGGGGTACTGGACGCGGTCCGGCGCTTCGCGGAGCGGATCCTTCCGCGCGTCGCCTGAGCCGCGGCGCAGGGCCCCTGGGCGTACCCCTGAACACTGCTGTGCCCCTGGGCGGCGGTCTACGGGCCGCCGCCCAGGGGCACGGGGAATCAGCAGAGCGCGCGCTCCTACCGGGCCGCCGTCTCCTCGGCGGAGGCGTCGGTGGCGTCGTCGGCGGACGTGGCCGCGGCGGGCCGGGGGCCGCCGGTGATCCGGTCCCGGACCAGGGCGAGGGCCACCACGAGCACGGCCACCAGCGCGGAGAGGATCACCTGCTCGCGCCCGTCCTTGTCGGTGAGCATATAGACCAGGACGAACGAGATCATCGCGATCGTCGCCCAGGTCAGATACGGGAAGAGCCACATCCGGACGATCAGCTTCTCGGGGTTCTCGCGCAGGATCATCCCGCGCATCCGCAGCTGGCTGAAGCAGATCACCAGCCATACGAAGAGCGCGACCGCACCCGAGGAGTTCAGCAGGAAGGTGAAGACCGTGTCCGGCCACTGGTAGTTGAACCAGACCGCGACGAAGCCGAAGACGACCGAGCCGAGGATGGCGGCCTGCGGGACGCCGCGGCTGTTGGTGCGGGCGAAGGCGGCCGGGGCGTCACCGCGCTGGCCGAGCGAGAAGGCCATACGGGAGGCGGTGTAGAGGCCGGAGTTCAGACACGAGAGCACCGCGGTCAGCACGATCACGTTCATGATGTCGCCGGCGTGCGGAATGCCGATCGAGTCGAGCGCCGCGACATAGCTGCCCTTGTCGGCGATCGCCTTGGCGTCCCAGGGCAGCAGGGTGATCACGACGAAGATCGAGCCCAGGTAGAAGACCGCGATACGCCAGATCACGCTGTTGGTGGCCTTGGTGACGGCCCGCTGCGGGTTCGCGGACTCACCGGCCGCGAGGGTGACGATCTCGCTGCCCATGAAGGAGAAGACCACCAGCAGTATGCCGGTGAGGATGGCGCCCGGCCCGTGCGGCAGGAAGCCGCCGCTGTCGGTGAGGTGGCCCAGACCCGCGCCCTCGTTGTCCGAATGCGGCAGCAGCCCGAAGACCGCGAGCCCGCCGATCACGATGAACGCGCCGATCGCCACGACCTTGATCCCGGCGAACCAGAACTCGAACTCACCGTAGGAGCCGACCGAGACCAGGTTGGTCGCGGTGAGCACCACCATCACGATCAGCGCCCAGCCCCACTGCGGGACGGCCGGCCACCAGCCCTCCAGGATCTTGGCGCCGGCGGTGGCCTCGACCGCCAGCACCACGACCCAGAAGAACCAGTACAGCCAGCCGATGGAGAAACCGGCCCAGCGGCCGAGCGCCCGGTCGGCGTAGGCCGAGAAGGAGCCGGACGTGGGATTGGCGGCGGACATTTCGCCGAGCATCCGCATGACGAAGACGACCATGAGGCCGACCAGCGCATACGAGATGAGAATGCCGGGCCCGGCCTTCGCGATACCCGCGCTGGAGCCGACGAAGAGACCGGCGCCGATCACCCCGCCGATCGCGATCATCGAGAGATGGCGGTTCTTGAGCCCCGCCTTGAGGCCGTCGGGAGAACCCGGGTCGCCGGGTGGCTGCTGCCGCTCCGGCTTGGTCGCAGATTGTGCGCTCATATGCTCGATTCCTTTGCTCTCGGGTTACGAGCGACGCCAGTGAATCTCAGGAGGTCCGCCAGCTGAACCTTTGATTCCAGATCGTTACTTGAGGTTTTCATGAGGTTCTTTGGCATTTCAGAGATTTATGCGAACGCCTACCCGAGGCGGCGGCGATCACACGGCCATGACAGACTCGGCACATGCGCGTGTACCTCGGTTCCGACCATGCCGGTTTCGAATTCAAGAACCACCTTGTGGAGTGGCTCAACGCGGCCGGCCATGAGCCCGTCGACTGCGGCCCGCACATCTACGACCCGCAGGACGACTACCCGCCGTTCTGCCTGCGTGCCGCGGAGCGGACCGCCGCCGACCCGGAGAGTCTCGGCATCGTCATCGGCGGTTCCGGCAATGGTGAGCAGATCGCGGCGAACAAGGTCAAGGGAGTGCGCGCGGCGCTGGCCTGGAGCGAGGAGACCGCGTCCCTCGGCCGTGAGCACAACAACGCCAATGTGATCAGCGTGGGCGCCCGGATGCACACCCAGGACGAGGCGACCAGGTTCGTCGAGGTCTTCCTGAACACCCCGTACTCGGGCGAGGAGCGGCACACCCGCCGTATCGAGATGCTCACCGGCTACGAGACCACCGGCGAGCTGCCGCCCATCCCGGCCCACCACCCGCAAGGCGACTGATGCCCGAAGGGCACACCATCCACCGGCTGGCCGCCGACCACGTCGAGACCTTCGGCGGCCGGCCCGTCCGGGCCACCAGCCCCCAGGGGAAGTTCGCCGACGGCGCCGGGCTGATCGACGGTCAGCCGCTGCGCCACGCCGAGGCGCACGGCAAGCACCTCTTCCTGGACTTCGCGGCCACCGGGTGGGTCCATGTCCACCTGGGGCTCTTCGGTACGTACGCCTTCGGCCCGGCCCCCGCCCCGCCGCCCACCGACACCGTCCGGCTGCGGCTGGCGAACCCCGAGGGGTACGCGGATCTGCGCGGCCCGACCGCCTGTGCGCTGATCACCGATGGCGAGAAGCAGGCGATCCACGACCGGCTGGGCCCCGATCCGCTGCGCCCGGCGGACGACGGGGAGCGGGCCTGGGCCAGGATCTCCCGCAGCCGCGTCAGCGTGGCCGCGCTGCTCATGGACCAGAAGGTGATCGCGGGTGTGGGGAACGTCTACCGCGCCGAGGTGCTCTTCCGGCACGGCATCGACCCCTACCGGCCCGGCCGTGCGCTGACCCGCGCCGAATGGGACGCGATATGGGCCGATCTGGTGGTGCTGATGCGCGAGGGGGTGCGGAACAACCGGATCGACACCGTCCGCCCCGAGCACACCCCCGAGGCGATGGGCCGCCCGCCGCGCGTGGACGACCACGGCGGTGAGGTCTATGTCTACCGGCGCGCCGGACAGCCCTGCCATGTCTGCGGTGGCGAGATCCGCACCGCCGATCTCGCCGCCCGCAATCTCTTCTGGTGCCCCGACTGCCAGAGCCCCTTGTCCTGACCCTTGCCCGGCTGTCGCGGACCCCGAGGTCTCAGAAGCCGTGCGGCAGCCATGGGGCGACCGGGGACGCGAAGGCGGCCGCGGCCTCCGTAAGGGCGCCCTGACGGGCCTCCTGGACGCGTCCCGCACCCGCCAGCGCGGTCAGCGAGACCCCGCCGAGATACGCCGCTCCCAGCTCCCGCACCCCCAGCCGGAGATCGGGGGCGTCGCTCGTGCGCTCGCAGGAGGCGCCCTTGGCGTCGCCGCTCAGCCGCCAGCGCCCCTCGTTCCAGGGGCAGAAGGGGTCCGTGACCTCCAGGACGGCATCCACCGGGGCCGTGTACGCCCGCGCCTCGAGCGCGGCGCCCACGTCCACCAGACGGACGTACAGCGAATCGCGCGTCCTCATGGCGCACCGCCGGATGTCCGAGACCAGATGCTGCCAGGGATCGTCGACCGGGCGGGGGCCGGTCCGCAGCACCGAGGTCAGGTCGAGGTCGAAGAGGAAGCGCCACAGCGCCGCGTAGGACGCCGGGTCGAGGGCCTCCAGATCGCGCAGGAGGACCGTGCCCTTCGCCCCGGTCAGATCCCAGTCGGGCTTGACCGCGAACCGCGCGTAGCCGCTGACCTCGCCGCCCGACTCGGCCAGCACACAGCGCAGCGGGGACGCCCCCTCGCGCTCGCCCTGCGGGTCCAGCACCGGCAGCCGCTCCCAGCCGGGGAGCCGCTCCAGCATGGCCGGCCGCGCGGTCACCCGTCTGGCGTAGACGGCCTCGCACGCCTCGACGGCGGACTCCGGGGGCACGGCGCGCAGCCTCACGTCGTCGGTGCCCTCGGGGACGGCCAGCCGCACCCGGGCGGTGTCGATCTCGGCGTAGGCGTTCTGGGTGGCCGCGCCGTAGCCGAACCGTCCGTAGATGTCCGGTTCCGAAGCGGTCAGAACGGCCAGCGGCTCATCACCGGCGGCACGGATGTCGTCCAACTGCCGCCGCATCATGGCCCGGAGCACCCCGCGCCGCCGGTGCGTGGCCTGCACGCTCACCATCGTGACACCGGCCGCGGGGACGATCCCGCCGCCCGGGACCGACAGCCGGAAGCTGAACAGCCCCGCCGTGCCGACGATGTCGGCGCCGTCCCACGCGCCGATGGAGCGCTCGCATTCGGTCAACTCCCGCCAGAGCGCGGATTCCTCCGGCGCTTCGGGAACTCCCCCGAACGCGAGTACCAGTTTTCCGTACCAATCATCCCAAATCGATGGGTCGAGCACGCGCAGCTCAGTCCTCATATTCCCATCCCTAGCAGCCGTTTCCCGTACACGCGAACGAATTTCGCTTACGATTGCCCCCCTGGCTGGGTGGTTCAACGCGCCACGAATCGACGCGCGTCCGAACGGGTGGGTAGGGTCCCGATGCAATGATTGGCGGCGTGGACACTCCGTGGGCCCGGATGCGCAGAGCTCTGCACCGGGCTCGCACAGGCGTGCGCAAAGCCGGAGTCGACTACTTCCGGGGTGAGGGGTCCGACCGGCTCGCCCTGACCGCGCTGCTCCTCGGCGTCCCCGCCATCGCCGGTGGCACCATCGCCCAGCCCGACTGGTGCTCCCCGTCCGCCCTCGTCCTGCCCATCGTCGCGGGCGGGCTGCTGCTGCGCCCGGCCAGTCTGCTCGCCCTGTACGCGGCGGCCGCCACGGCCCTGATCGTGGAGTCCGCCGTGCTCGGCCCGTACACCGAGGAGGACGCCTCCTCCCGGGTCACTCCCGGCACCATCCTGGTCGTCGCCGCCGTCGGCTTCTTCGGTCTGTTGATCGCCCAGTTCCGCAGCCGCGTCGGGGTGCCCTGGCGGCGCGGCGGCACCATGCTCTTCGACCTGCGCGAGCGCATCCGCGTCCAGAGCAAGCTGCCCGGTCTGCCGCGCGGCTGGCACCGCGAGATGGCGCTGCGCCCGGCCGGGGGACAGTCGTTCTCCGGTGACTTCGTCGTCGCCGCCCGCACCGGCGGCGGCCGCACCCTCGAGGTCGTCCTCACCGACGTCTCGGGCAAGGGCATGGACGCCGCCTCGCGCGCCCTGCTGCTCTCCGGCGCCTTCGGCGGCCTCCTGGGCTCCCTGCCCCCGCACGGCTTCCTCCCGGCCGCCAACGGCTATCTGCTGCGCCAGGACTGGGATGAAGGGTTCGCGACCTCCATTCATCTCGTCCTCGATCTCGACAGCGGCGACTTCGAGCTCTTCTCCGCCGGACATCTGCCCGCGCTCCAGCTGAGCGCGGGCACCGGCAAGTGGGAGGAGAAGACCGCCGATGGCCCGCTGCTGGGCGTCTACGACGGCGCCCAGTTCGACCCCACCAAGGGCACCCTCCGCCCCGGCGACGTCCTGATGCTCTTCACCGACGGCCTCGTCGAGACCGCCGACCGGGACATCAGCGAAGGCATCGACCGCCTTACCGGCGAGGCGGACCGCTATGTCGGCTCCGGCTTCCAGGGCGCGGCCTGGCACCTGATCGAGACGGTCGCGAAGGACGTCAACGACGACCGGGCCCTGCTGCTGATCTGCCGCCAATAGCGAGCGCCCGCTGCTGATCCGCCGATGGCAGCCGCGCTTCCCGGTCCCGCCAGGCCGCCCTGTGGCGCCCAGGGCGGGCCCGGCGGGGGATGGCCCCACCCCGGATACGCCGGTGGCCGTCATGGCCGCCGAGGGGCCGTGATCCCTACGTTCGAGGGGAATCGGGCGAACTCCTGGGAACGGTCACCACCATGTGGCCGCGCAAGCGGCGAGGGACCGCGGCACCGACGCCGCACCACCACGCCCCCGCCATCGAACTCCAGGGCGTCCAGCGCCGCTACGGCCGTGGCCGCACCGCCGTCCATGCGCTGCGCGGTATCGACCTGGCCCTTCCGCACGGCAGCTTCACCGCCGTCATGGGCCCCTCCGGCTGCGGTAAGTCGACCTTCCTCCAGTGCGCCGCCGGGCTCGACCGGCCGACCGCCGGGTCCGTCAAGCTCGGTGGTACCGAAATCACTCGAATGAGTGAGAACAAGCTCACAGCGCTGCGCCGTGCCCGCCTCGGGTTCGTCTTTCAGCCCTTCAACCTCCTCCCCTCCCTGACGGTCGAGCAGAACGTGCTGCTCCCGATGCGGCTCGCGGGCGCACGCCCCGACCGCCGGCGGGCCCGTGCGGTGCTCGCCCAGGTCGGTCTCGAGGACGGACCAGGCGGCGGCCCGGTGAGCTCTCCGGCGGGCAGCAGGGGGCACCTCCCGGCCGAAGGCTGGGGGAGGGTCGCGTGCACACCGGCGGCGGCCGCGGCGCCATCGAGGAGCCCACGCTCGCCAACGCCAAGGCGATGCTCATCGCCCTCGGCGGCTCCTTCGGCGGCATCGCCACCGCCGTGGCCGCCTTCACCACCGCGGGCACCGTCGCCCTCTCCGTCGGCCGGCGCGGCCGCGAGGTGGCCCTGCTGCGGGCCATCGGCGCCACCCGCGCCAGATCCGCCGCTCCGTCGCGGCCGAGGCGATGCTGGTCGCCCCGCTCGCGGGCGCGGCCGGTCTGCCGCCCGGCTACGCCCTCGCCCGCCGGTGGTTCGGGCAGTTCGAGGAGAAGGGCGCCATCCCCGGGCCGGTGGAACTTGCCGTCTCCTGGATCCCGCTCGTCGTCGCCGTCGGCGCCGGCCTCCTCACCTCGCTCCTGGCGGGCCTGCTGGCCGCCCGCCGCCCGGCGCGGATCCCACCGGGGCGGGCGCTCGGCGAGGCGGCCGTGGAGCGGCTGCGGCCCGGTGTCATCCGTACGGTGCTCGGCGTCGCGGCCCTGGCCGGTGGCATCGTCATGACCGGCGTCGCCGCCTCCGCCTTCGGGGACGACGCGGCCAACGCCGCCCTCGGGGTCGTGATGCTGTTCATGCTCGCCGTGGCCCTGCTCGGCCCGCTCATCGCCCGCCCGCGCGCATGGCTGATCGGCCTGCCGCTGCGCGCCGGACCGGCACCGGCCCATCCGGCCTCGGCCAACAGCCGGGCCAACGCCCGCCGCCTGGCCTCGGCGATCACCCCGATCGTGCTGGCCATGGCCTTCGCCTCGACCCTGGTCTTCATGCACACCAGCCAGGACCACGCGGGCGCCCGCCAGCGGCGGGCGGGCATCGTCGCCGACCAGGTGATCTCCGCCCCGGGGACTCCCGGCCGGTACCGCGGCTCGCGCCGCCTCGGTACCGGGCGTGGCCGCGTCGGTGGGGCTGCCGCGCACCGGGGCGCTGGTCCCGGTGGGTTCGGGCGACGGCCGCTGGATGCGGCCCCCGTCCGTACAGGACGTCTCAGGCAGCGGCCGTGACCTGGTGGCCGTGCAGGACCTGGACGTCCGCCAGGGGCGCCTGGACGCCCTGGGGCCGGGCCGGGTGGCCGTGGACGCGCTCCTGGCGAAGGCGGCCCATGCCCGGGTCGGCCACCGGCTCGCCCTCCACCTCCCGGACGGCACGAAGATCTCGCCCACGGTGGTCGCGATCTACGGGCGCGGGCTGGGGATCGCCGAGCTCACCCTCCCCCGAGCGGCACTTATCGGCCATGTGACGTCGTCGTTCGACAGCGATGTGCTGGTGCGGGACGCCGGGGGTGCCGGGCCGCGCTGGGCCGCGCTGGGCCGCGCTGGGCCGGCAAAAGGGCCGGCCCGCGGAGTCAGTCCGCGGGCCGGCCCTTCGCTGTCGTGACCTCGGCGCGCTAGGCCGAGGTCGTCGTACGGCTCCGTGCCTGTTCGGCGGGGTCCTTACGGAAGGCCCAGGCCATCTTCGGCTCCATGGCGAAGCGGAAGGCGCGCTGGACGGGAGGCGTGCACAGCACGGTGATCACCGAGGCGGCGATGATCGTGACCGTGATCTCACCCAGCGGCTTGTGCAGCCACTGGTAGTCGTCGAACCAGCCCCAGAAGCGGGAGCCCTTGGCGAGGAAGCCGTGCAGCAGGTAGCCGTAGAGCGTGCCCGCGCCCAGCACCGTGAACCACATGTGGCGCCGCGGCACCCAGGCGAAGAAGCAGCTGACGAGCACGACCGAGCAGCCGAAGAGGGCGAGCGTCATCACCGGGCCGGTCCACGGCGGCGCGCCCAGCTCCTGGACGCTGTCGCGGTGGTAGAACCACGCCGAGCTCATCCGCGGCGCCGCCCAGTAGGCGAACACGAAGGCACACGCGAAGATCGGCACGGACGCGATCCGCACCGAGCGCCGGCGGATCATCTGGAAGTGCTCGGGCTTCATGCACAGGCCGAGGACGAAGAACGGCAGGAACTGGAGCAGCCGCTGCATGTCCAGGTCGTCGCCGATGTCGGGCGAGACCGCCGCGAGCGTGGCGACCGCGAGCGAGAGCGGGATCGGCCAGCGCACCAGCTTCCAGAGCGGAGTGGACATCCGCCATACGAACAGCGCGATCAGGAACCAGGTGAGGTACCAGGGGTCCAGCAGGCTGAAGTCGTACGTCGGATCGTCGTCCGCCCAGCGCTTGAACAGCGTGTACGCGACCTCGAAGACCAGGTAGGGCACCGCCACCCCGGTGATCAGCCGCTTGAGCCGGTCCGGCCGCATGTCGAAGCTGCGCGAGAAGTAGCCGGAGATCAGGATGAAGGCCGGCATGTGGAAGGTGTACACGATCATGTACAGCGCTTCCGCGGTGCGACTGCTGTCGGTCAGCGGCTCCCACGAGTGGCCCATCGCGACCAGCACGATGGCGAGGTACTTCGCGTTGTCGAAGAACGCGTCCCGCTGTTTGGGCTTCTGTCCGGCGGGGGAGGTGGGGGCGGGCGGGGCCGTCGCCTGCTGCCCTGGTTCTTCGGCCCGCGGCGTGGGGGGAGTGGGCGCGGTCTCCTCGGGGAGCGGGGTCCGCTGATAACCGTGTGGGCGCAGGGAGTTGGTCACAGGCCCTCCCACCAGGAACTGGGGGAGACCACCCGGGACCTCACTGCGCGTGGGGGAGTCATGGCAGCGTGAAACATCTGAGGCACGATAGCGCTGAAACCTGTATTGCGTAAAACCTCGTTCAGTTTGCTTTCCGTTCATAGTCTTCATGGCGCGGCCGATAGTCGGCCCCACGAAGTCGACCGGAGAGTCGACAAAGCGATGCGATCATTCGATATCCTGGCTCAGGCCGTCCGTTCTGACGGCTTTCATCCCACTTAATTGGTGCATATGCCCCGCAGGGGGCTCCGGTGGAATGTCTGATTCATTGGTGTTTTGTCACCCTGCCGAGTGATCGCCGGGCGAATTCGGAATTCCTGTCCTAGATCATCTGGAGCGGTGGGGCGGGGCGGCTCGAATTCATCGCTCGGGCGCTTCGCCGAGTTGTGGGCAGCGTCACCCATGCCCCTTTGAATGAACGGATACCGGACGGGTACCGGTGAGGTGGGTGTCGTGTGCACAAGTGACCGTTTATCGCTCCACCCCACTGCTGAGCGGGGGGAGTTGATGGCACGATGGGGGCTGCGGGGGTGTGCGGGGTCGCGTGCTTCCGGGGCCTGTGAGACGTGTGCGACCGAGGGTGGGATGTTGTGGCCATTTCCCTGTCATTGGTACTGCTGGTGGGCATCATCCTGGTGCTGATGATCCGTAATGGTCGAGTCAAGTGGGGGCCGGCCCTGGTCGCGATCCTCTTCGGGTTCCTGCTCGCCTCGTCCAACGTCGCGCCGGACATCCAGGACTTCCTCAACTCGGCCGCCGAGGCCCTTGCCGACATCAACCCCTGACCCCAGCCCCTGAGCATCGACCCCGAAGCGTCCGCGGCCCCGAGTCACCGGGGCGCGGACGCCCGGGCGTGTGCACATGGGCGAGTGTGCGCGAATGCGAACGGCCCGGTCCGGGGAGTTCCCCGGACCGGGCCGAAAGTCATGGAGCGGGCGACGGGAATCGAACCCGCGTAGCCAGTTTGGAAGACTGGGGCTCTACCATTGAGCTACGCCCGCACACGCCGCGTACACGGATGCACCGGTCTCCCGGAACACCCCGCCCAGGCGTGATCACCCGAACCGCGGCACGGCATGCATCGTAGCGGTTCCTCCCCGCTCCCCGCACACCCTTGCCCACCAGTCGAATAAGCGGCAGCCGGGGGGTCCGCGGGCATGTACCCTACGTGTCGCACCGACGGGGTGTGGCGCAGCTTGGTAGCGCGTCCGCTTTGGGAGCGGAAGGTCGTCGGTTCGAATCCGGCCACCCCGACCATCCACAGACGTCAAGATCGCGTTGTGGGGCCCGTCATGCTTGCGGTTACTATGCAAGCTGCGCGTCTGTGTCTTTTAACCGGACGCGAGTCCGCTGCGACGCGACAGCGCACCGCAGCCGAACACCACACGTCAGCCCCCAAGGAGACCCAACCGTGAAGAGCGCCGTGGAGAACCTGAACCCGACCCGGGTTCGGCTCACTGTCGAGGTGCCCTTCGAGGAGCTCAAGCCCAGCCTCGACGCGGCGTACAAGAAGATCAACCAGCAGGTCTCGGTGCCCGGGTTCCGTAAGGGCAAGATCCCTGCCCGCATCATCGACCAGCGGTTCGGCCGTGGCGCCGTGCTGGAAGAGGCGGTCAACGAGGCGCTCCCGAAGTTCTACACCGACGCGGTCAATGAGGGTGAGCTGAACCCGCTCGGCCAGCCCGAGGTGGACATCACCGAGCTCAAGGACAATGAGCTGCTGACCTTCACCGCCGAGGTCGACATCCGTCCGGCCATCGAGATCCCGGACTACTCCGGTATCGAGGTCACCGTCGACTCCGTCGAGGTCTCGGACGAGGACATCGACAAGTCCGTCGAGCAGCTGCGCGAGCGCTTCGCCACCACCACCCCGGTGGAGCGCGCCGCCGCCGAGGGCGACATCGTCGTGATCGACCTCGAGGCCAAGGTCGACGGCGAGGTCCTGGAGGACGGTGTCGCCACCGGCGTCACCTACACCATCGGCTCGGGCGAGCTGCTGGACGGCATCGACGAGGCCGTGACCGGCCTGGAGGCGGGCGGCGACGCCACCTTCACCTCCGAGCTCAAGGGCGGCTCCGCCCAGGGCAAGGAGGCCGAGGTCTCGGTCAAGGTCTCCGAGGTCAAGGCCCGTGAGCTGCCCGAGCTCGACGACGACTTCGCCCAGCTGGCCAGCGAGTTCGACACCCTCGAGGAGATGCGCGCGGACAGCCGTACGCGCCTGGAGCGGTCGAAGAAGTTCGAGCAGGCCACCCAGGCCCAGGAGAAGGTGCTGGACGCCCTCCTGGAGCTGGTCGAGGTGCCGATTCCGGAGAAGCTCCTCCAGGAGGAGATCAACACCCGTAAGCACAACCTCGAGCACCACCAGCTGGCCCAGATGGGTCTGAACCTCGACTCGTACCTCCAGATGCAGGACAAGACCGCCGAGGAGTTCGAGGCGGAGCTCAAGGAGCAGGCCGAGAAGGGCATCCGGACCCAGTTCGTCCTCGACGAGCTGGTCAACAAGGAGCAGCTGTCCGTCGGCCAGGAGGAGCTCACCGAGCACCTCATGCGCCGTGCGCAGTCCTCCGGTATGAGCCCCGACCAGTTCGCCCAGGCCGTCGTCGAGGGCGGCCAGGTGCCGATGCTCGTCGGCGAGGTCGCCCGCGGCAAGGCGCTGGCCGTGGTGGTCGAGGCCGCCAAGGTCGTCGACGACAAGGGCGAGACCGTCGACCTGGACGACGAGGAGGACGAGACCGGCGAGACGGTCGAGGTCACCTCCGAGGCCGCGGAGAAGCCCGCCGAGGCCGCGACCGAGGCCGCCGAGGAGCCCGCGGAGCCCCAGGAGAAGCAGGACAAGGCCGAGAGCTGATCCCGGCCCGCTCCACAGCCCGTACGAACGGGCCCGAACGTCTGCGCGCGTCCGGGCCCGTTCGTGTTCCGCGACGCCGCCCCGGTGCCGGGACATGCGCTCAGAGCGAACAGTTCCTGATGCGGGATGGCGCCCGCCGACCAGCGCGTTAGGGTCCGTAGATACGAGGGCAGGGGAGTCTCACAAGCCCGCCGGGGCCGCACCGGCACCAGATCCCCGAACCCCAGAAGAAGACGCTGAGACGGCCAGTAAGCCGTCAGAGACGAGCAGGTGGATACGTGACGAATACGATGCCTTCCGCCGCCGGCGAGCCGACCGTCGGTGGCCTCGGCGACCAGGTCTACAACCGGCTGCTCGGCGAGCGGATCATCTTCCTCGGCCAGCCGGTCGACGACGACATCGCCAACAAGATCACGGCTCAGCTGCTCCTGCTCGCCGCCGATCCGGAAAAGGACATTTATCTCTACATCAACTCCCCGGGCGGCTCGATCTCGGCCGGCATGGCGATCTACGACACCATGCAGTACATCCAGAACGACGTGGTCACCATCGCCATGGGCCTCGCCGCCTCGATGGGCCAGTTCCTGCTGAGCGCGGGCACCCCGGGCAAGCGCTTCGCGCTGCCCAACGCCGAGATCCTGATCCACCAGCCCTCCGCGGGCCTGGCGGGTTCCGCCTCGGACATCAAGATTCACGCCGAGCGGCTGCTGCACACCAAGAAGCGCATGGCCGAGCTGACCGCCTTCCACACCGGCCAGTCGGTTGAGCAGATCGTCCGTGACTCCGACCGCGACCGCTGGTTCTCCGCCGAGGAAGCCAAGGAGTACGGCCTGGTCGACGACGTCATGACGTCCGCCTCCAGCGTTCCGGGCGGGGGCGGCACCGGGGCCTGAGTCCCGCCGTCCCGCTAGCCGACCTCCAGCCCCCAGATCGCCACAGGATGGTGAAGACCCAGATGAGCAACTTCCCCGGCAGCGGCCTGTACGACGGCCCGATGGCCGAATCCCGCTATGTCGTTCCGCGATTCGTCGAGCGCACCTCCCAGGGCATCCGCGAGTACGACCCGTACGCGAAGCTCTTCGAAGAGCGCGTGATCTTCCTGGGCGTCCAGATCGACGACGCCTCGGCCAACGACGTCATGGCGCAGCTGCTGTGCCTGGAGTCGATGGACCCGGACCGTGATATCTCGGTTTACATCAACTCGCCCGGCGGCTCGTTCACGGCGCTGACCGCCATCTACGACACGATGCAGTTCGTCAAACCCGACATCCAGACGGTCTGCATGGGCCAGGCGGCGTCCGCCGCGGCCGTACTGCTCGCCGCCGGTACGCCGGGTAAGCGGATGGCCCTGCCCAATGCCCGGATCCTGATCCACCAGCCGTACAGTGAGACCGGGCGTGGTCAGGTCTCCGATCTGGAGATCGCGGCCAACGAGATCCTGCGCATGCGTTCTCAGCTCGAGGAGATGCTGGCCAAGCACTCCACCACGCCCATCGAGAAGATCCGCGACGATATCGAGCGGGACAAGATCCTCACGGCCGAGGAGTCCCTGTCGTACGGTCTTGTCGACCAGATCGTTTCCACCCGCAAGACGTCGGTCGGGCTCGGCTGAATCTTCGGTGGTGACACCCCCCTTGGACCGAGTAGGTCCAAGGGGGGCCCGAACCGGGGGCCCGGCAAGGTACCGTCGTAGAGGGCTGGGGGCCCCGGCCCACGGGAAAAGAAGCAGAAAGCGCAGCGCAAGCACCCGGTTCCGCGGAGCAAAGCGGATCCAAGGCGAAGGGGAAGCACCTCGTGGCACGCATCGGTGACGGCGGCGACCTGCTCAAGTGCTCGTTCTGCGGGAAGAGCCAGAAGCAGGTGAAGAAGCTCATCGCGGGCCCGGGTGTGTACATCTGCGATGAATGCATCGATCTCTGCAACGAGATCATCGAGGAGGAGCTCGCCGAGACCTCCGAAGTGCGCTGGGAGGAACTCCCCAAGCCGCGCGAGATCTATGAATTCCTCGAGGGCTATGTGGTCGGCCAGGAGGCCGCCAAGAAGGCCCTCTCGGTCGCCGTCTACAACCACTACAAGCGGGTCCAGGCGGGTGAGAACGGCGGCCACAACCGCGACGACGGCATCGAGTTGGCCAAGTCCAACATTCTGCTGCTCGGCCCCACCGGCTCCGGCAAGACCCTGCTCGCGCAGACCCTCGCCCGGATGCTGAACGTCCCCTTCGCCATCGCCGACGCCACCGCGCTCACCGAGGCGGGCTATGTCGGCGAGGACGTGGAGAACATCCTCCTGAAGCTGATCCAGGCCGCCGACTACGACGTCAAGAAGGCCGAGACGGGCATCATCTACATCGACGAGATCGACAAGGTGGCCCGTAAGAGCGAGAACCCCTCGATCACCCGTGATGTGTCCGGTGAGGGCGTTCAACAGGCGCTGCTGAAGATCCTGGAAGGCACCACCGCCTCGGTTCCGCCGCAGGGCGGCCGGAAACATCCGCACCAGGAGTTCATCCAGATCGACACCACGAATGTGCTGTTCATCGTGGGCGGCGCCTTCGCCGGTCTGGAGAAGATCATCGAGGCGCGGGCGGGCGCCAAGGGCATCGGATTCGGCGCCACGATCCGCTCCAAGCGCGAGATCGAGGCGAGCGACCAGTTCCAGGAGGTCATGCCCGAGGACCTGGTGAAGTTCGGAATGATCCCGGAATTCATCGGCCGTCTCCCGGTCATCACCTCCGTCCACAACCTCGACCGCGAGGCGCTGCTCCAGATCCTCGTCGAGCCGCGGAACGCGCTGGTGAAGCAGTACCAGCGGCTGTTCGAACTCGACGGTGTGGAGCTGGACTTCGACCGTCCGGCCCTGGAGGCCATCGCCGACCAGGCGATCCTCCGCGGCACCGGGGCCCGGGGGCTGCGCGCCATCATCGAGGAGGTGCTGATGTCGGCGATGTACGAGGTGCCGTCCCGCAAGGACGTGGCCCGCGTCGTCATCACCGAGGACGTCGTGCACTCCAATGTGAACCCCACGCTGGTGCCCCGCTCCCGTGGCACCGAGCCGGGCGAGCGGCACGAGAAGAGCGCGTAGGCGCCCCGCTGAGAGCGTACGAAGAGGGCCCCGGTCTCCCGGGGCCCTCTTCGTGTCGTACGCGCCCTGTGGGCTTCTTGCGGGCGGTTCAGGCGGGCTTGCGGGTGTCCTGGTAGATGCCCGCGGTCACCTTGGCGAAGGCTTCCATGTCGGCGTCCGACGCCGAGGTGTTCTCAGCGTTGACGTCCAGCACCATCGCCGCGTCCGTCTCCACCGCCCAGGCGCAGGCCGGGGCGTAGATCCGGTCGTAGAGCTTGACCACCTCGCACTCCACCGACGGGCCGTCAGCGCCCTCCGGCTGGAACCGCTTGCGCCCCTTCTCCACCGAGGGGGAGCCGTCGCCGCCCTCGAAGCCCTTGAACATCTCGTCCCGGACCGTGTCCGGGTCGCTGATCTCGCCGTACATACCGGAGAAGGCGAGCCCGGAGTTGTCGTCGTCCGACCGCTTGTACTGGGCCAGGACCGAGGTCGCGCCCTCGGGCATGCTGCCCTGCACGCTGGTGCCCTCGTGGTCGAGGTCGTCCGTGCCCTTGTCGAGCGTGTAGGTGCCGTCGGCGAGCGTCTTGGGGGTGACCAGCTTCATCGCCTTCGGGCCGTCGTCGCCACCGGCCAGCACCACGGCGCCGGTGACGATCGCGCCCACCACCACGAGCCCGGCCACCGTCACCGCGATGATCTTGGTGCGGTTGCCGCCCCCGGAGCCCCCGCCCGGCGCGGGCGGCGCGGGGTAGGGCGGCTGGCCGTAGGGACCCGCCTGCTGCGGGTAGCCGTAGCCCTGCGGGGGCTGCTGCTGCGGATAGCCGTAACCCGGCGCCTGCGCGTACGGGTTGGGCTCCGCGGGCTGCTGCTGCCCCCCGCCGTACGGATGGGGCTGAGCGCCCCCGTACGGGCCGGGTCCGCCGCCGTAGGGACCCGGCGGCGGTGGCTGGTTGTGGCTCATGGCTGTGGGGGTCCCCCTCCGGATCGGCTGCTGCCTGTGAACTGGGTGGCCCGCTCGGCTACTTGATCTCCTCGCGCGCGTCGTTGCGGACCTTCGCGGTGATGTCGCCGGCGTCGTCGAGCGACATGCTGTTGCCGGACAGCGCCGCGGCCGCGTCGGAGACGACCACATAGCCCACCGTGCTGTGGTCGCCCCACATGCAGATCGGTATCGAGAAGCCCTTGCTGGGAATGCCGCTGGAGCTCGAGTCCCCGGTCGGGGTGAACTTGGTGTTCTGGCACTTCATCACGGCGTTCTCGAAGCCGCTGGGCGTCACCGACTCCGGGCTGCCCACGAGCTCGGCCTTCATCCCGCTGCTGGTCGAGGAGTCCTTCTCGGCCTCTTCCGCGATCTTCGCGAAGGCGCCGTCGACGACCTTCTCGGGGTCCTTCACCTCACCCCAGACCCCGCTGAGCTGGAGCTTCTTCATGCTCATACCCTCGCCGGACTTGTAGTCCGCGCTCACCGGCTCGGGGTTGCTGACGCCGAACTTCTCGAAGTCGTCCGCGTCCGAGGAGGTGAGCCCGCCCCCGCCGGAGGAGTCCTTGGTGTAGTCGCCGGCCACCGTCTGGGGGGTGATGAGCTTGTACCGCTTGCCGTCGTCGGCGACCTTGCCGCCGCCACCGTTGTCGTCGTCCCCGCCGCCCTGGACCACCAGGATGCCGCCGACGACCGCGGCCACCACGACCAGCGCGCCGATCGCGATCGCCAGGCCCTTCTTCTTGCCGCCCTGCCCCGGGTCCGGCTGGTACGGGCCCGGCATGCCCGGCTGGCCGTACGGCTGCTGCTGGGCGTACGGGTTCGGGGGCTGTCCGTAGGGGCCCGGCTGCCCCTGCGGCTGGCCGGGGTAGCCGTAGCCCTGCTGGGGCGGCTGCGGCGGCTGCCCGTAGGGACCCGGCTGCCCCGGCTGCTGCGGCTGTCCATAGGGACCCGGCTGACCCGGCTGCTGCGGGTAGCCGTAGCCGGGCTGGCCGGCCGCTCCACCCTGTCCGTAGGGACCCGGCTGTTGGGGCTGCTGGCCGTAAGGGCCCGGCTGGTTGTAGCTCATCTTCATCCCTCGTTAGAAACTGCTCTTTTGTTGCCGTCGCCGGTCGCGGGCTAGCCGTCGATCTCGACGCGCGCGTCCTCGCGCACCTTGGCCGTGATGCCGGCGGCGTCCTCAAGGGACATGCCACCGCCGAGCACCGCGGCCGCCGGGTCCGCCATGACCGTGACGCCCAGGGTGTCCTTGTCGCCCCAGACGCACGCGGGCGCCTCCATGGATCCCTGATCCGAGGTGAACTTCATGGACTGGCACTTCAGGACGTCCCCGTCGAAGCCGTCCGGCGAGAACGTCTGGGGGCTGCCCTTGGGCTGCGCCGTGCCGTTGTCCCGCAGCGTCTTGACGATGACCGCCAGCGCGAGGTCCGCGCCCCGCTGCGGGTCGGTCACATCGCCCCAGACGCCGGTGAACTTCAGCATCTCCTTGCCGGAGGTCTGGTAGTCGGCCGCCACCAGATGCGGGTCCTTGACAACCGGCACCTGCTGGAGGTCCTTACGGCCCGCCGCGGACAGATCGCTGTCGTCCGTGCCCGAGCCCTGGCGTTCGTAGTCCGCGGCCACGGTCTTGGGCGTGGTCAGCTTGTACGGGCCGCCGCTGCCGCCGCCGAAGAGCGCGTAGGCCCCCACCCCCAGCGCCGCCACGACCACCACCGCGCCGACCGCGAGACCGGCCTTCCTGCCCTTGCCGGGGCGACCGGACGCCGGTGCGGGGGCCGGGGCGGGCGGCGGCGTCCGGGGACCGCCGTAGTAGCCCGGACCCTGCGGGGGTACCTGGCCCTGCTGGGGCGGGGGGCCCGGCTGGGGCTGCTGGCCGTAAGGGTTCGCGGGCTGGGGGTGGCCGTAGCCACCGGACCCGCCGTACGGACCCGGCTGGCCGTAGCCGCCCTGCGGTGGCCCGCCGTACCCCGGGCTCTGCGCGTACGGATTGGGCACCGGCGGCTGACCGGCGCCGTACGGCCCGGGCTGCCCCCCATAGGGGCCGGGCTGCGGCGGCGGCTGCTGATGGCTCATGTGCCTCTCCTTATGCGCATGACAGGTACCAAACATCCTTCCCGACGCCCCTGGGGGCCTCGGCCCCGGGGCCACAACGGGTTCGTAACGGAAGGCCGCGGCCCTTTACACTGCGGGCGTGACCGAGAACGCTTCGCAGCGCCCCACGAACGGGCCGAACAGCCACCCCGAACTGCCGACCCAGTACGCGCCGGCCGATGTAGAGGGGCCGCTGTACGAGCGCTGGGTAGAGCGCGGTTACTTCGAGGCGGACGCGAAGAGCGACAAAGAGCCCTACACCATCGTCATCCCGCCCCCCAATGTGACCGGCTCGCTCCACCTCGGCCATGCCTTCGAGCACACGATCATCGATGCGCTCACCCGGCGCAAGCGGATGCAGGGCTTTGAGACGCTCTGGCAGCCCGGTATGGACCACGCCGGCATCGCCACGCAGAACGTGGTCGAGCGCGAGCTGGCCAAGGAGGGCGTCTCCCGGCACGACCTGGGCCGGGAGACGTTCGTCGAGCGCGTCTGGCAGTGGAAGCGCGAGTCCGGCGGGCAGATCTCCGGCCAGATGCGGCGCCTGGGCGACGGCGTCGCCTGGAACCGCGAGCGCTTCACCATGGACGAGGGGCTCTCCAAGGCCGTCCAGACGATCTTCAAGCGGCTCTACGAGGACGAGCTGATCTACCGCGCCGAGCGCATCATCAACTGGTGCCCGCGCTGCCTCACGGCCATCTCGGACATCGAGGTGGAGTACGACGACGATGAGGGCGAACTCGTCTCGATCCGGTACGGCGAGGGCGACAACTCGATCGTCGTCGCGACGACCCGTGCCGAGACGATGCTGGGGGACACCGCGGTCGCGGTCCACCCCGACGACGAGCGCTACCGCCATCTGGTCGGCACCGAGATCGAGCTGCCGCTCACCGGCCGCCGGATCCCGATCGTCGCCGACGAGCACGTCGACCCCGAGTTCGGCACCGGCGCGGTCAAGGTCACCCCGGCCCACGACCCGAACGACTTCGAGATCGGGCAGCGGCACGGCCTGCCGAACCTGACCGTCATGGACGAGCACGCGGTCATCACCGCCCACGGCCCCTTCCAGGGCCTGGACCGGCTGGAGGCGCGCAGCGCCGTGGTCGGCGCCCTGCGCGCCGACGGCCGGATCGTCGCCGAGAAGCGCCCGTACACCCACTCCGTGGGCCACTGTTCGCGCTGCAAGACGACCATCGAGCCGCGGCTGTCCATGCAGTGGTGGGTCAAGGTCGGCCCGCTGGCCAAGGCCGCGGGCGACGCGGTCCGCGACGGCCGGGTGAAGATCCACCCGGAGGACATGGCCAAGCGCTACTTCGACTGGGTCGACAACCTCCACGACTGGTGCATTTCGCGCCAGCTGTGGTGGGGTCACCGGATCCCGGTCTGGTACGGGCCGAACGGCGAGGTCGTCTGCGTCGGACCGGACGAGGAGCCGCCGGGCGGCGAGGGCTGGCACCAGGACAGCGACGTCCTGGACACCTGGTTCTCGTCCGGCCTGTGGCCGTTCTCCACGCTCGGCTGGCCCGAGCCGACCGAGAGCCTGGAGAAGTTCTATCCGAACTCGGTCCTGGTCACCGGCTACGACATCCTCTTCTTCTGGGTCGCCCGGATGATGATGTTCGGCCTGTACGCGATGGACGGCACCCCGCCGTTCCACACCATCGCGCTGCACGGCATGGTCCGTGACCAGTTCGGCAAGAAGATGTCCAAATCCTTTGGGAACGCGGTCAACCCGCTGGACTGGATGGACGCCTATGGATCGGACGCGGTCCGCTTCACCCTGGCCCGGGGCGCCAACCCCGGGGTGGACGTCCCGATCGGCGAGGACTGGGTCCAGGCGTCCCGCAACTTCGCCAACAAGATCTGGAACGCGACCCGCTTCGCGCTGATGAACGGCGCCACGGTCGAGGGCGAACTGCCCGCCCCCGAGCGGCTGTCCGCCACCGACCGCTGGATCCTGTCCCGGCTGAACGCGGTGGTCGCCGAGGTCGACGCGTACTACGAGGACTACCAGTTCGCCAAGCTCTCCGACGTTCTCTACCACTTCGCGTGGGACGAGGTCTTCGACTGGTACGTCGAGCTGTCCAAGACCACCTTCGCCAAGGGCGGCGCGGAGGCCGACGCCGCCCGGCGCGTCCTCGGCGAGGTCCTGGACGTCACGCTGCGGCTGCTGCACCCGGTGGTCCCGTTCGTCACCGAGAAGCTGTGGACGTCGCTGACCGGCCAGGAGTCCGTCGTGATCGCGGACTGGCCGGGCGACAGCGGCTTCCGGGACGCGGCGGCCGAGCGGGAGATCGAGAACCTCCAGCAGGTGGTCACCGAGGTCCGCCGGTTCCGTGCCGACCAGGGCCTCCAGCCCGGTCAGCGGGTCCCGGCCCGGCTGGAGCTCTCCGGCACCTCGCTCGCCGCCCACGAGGACGCGATGCGCTCCCTGCTGCGCCTCCAGCCGGCCGGTGAGGACTTCACGGCCACCGCCTCGCTGCCGGTCGCGGGCGCGACCGTGGCGCTGGACCTGTCCGGTGCGATCGATGTCGAGGCCGAGCGCAAGCGGCTGGCCAAGGACCTCGCCGCGGCCGAGAAGGACAAGGCGCAGACGACCGCGAAGCTGTCCAACGAGGGCTTCCTGGCCAAGGCCCCCGACCATGTCGTGGAGAAGATCCGCACCCGGCAGGCGACCGCCGATGCCGATATCGCCCGGATCACCGCCCAGTTGGCGGCCCTCCCCAAGGGCTGACCGAAGGCCGGTCGGCACCGACACACATCACAGCGCCCCCGCCGGGCTCCGGCGGGGGCGCTGCGATGTGTGTGATGTGTCATAGATGCCTTATGTCGCAGATGCCCTGATATCCCCCCACAGACACCTCATAGCCACCTCATAGGAAAGCCCCACCGGGAACCAAACACTGCCTTCCGGGAGTTATCCGGCCGTACGTCCCGGAAGGAGCTCACCCCTCCATGAACAAGCCGCTGCGCAAGGCGTCCGTGTTCTCGCTGCTGCTCGTGCTGGCCCTGCTCATCTGGGTCACCTATGTGCAGTTGGCGAGAGGCGACGGCCTCCGGGACAACACGCACAACGCCCGTGTGGCCATCTCCGAGTACGCGGGACCCCTGGGCGACATCATGGCCGGCGGCAAGCCGGTCACCGGCTCGGCCACCACCCACGGCAACCTGAAGTACAAGCGCACCTACACCGACGGCGAGCTCTGGGCGCCGGTCACCGGCTATGCCTCCCAGTCCTACGGCAGCACTCAGCTGGAGGCCCTGGAGCGGCAGGTCCTCGCCGGCTCCGACAGCCGGCTGAAGAACCCGCTCGAGGCGGTCACGCGGGAGCGGTCCAAGCCGGGCGATGTGATCACCACGATCAATCCGGCCGTCCAGAAGGCCGCCTACGAGGGCCTGGGCGACAAGACCGGCGCGGCCGTGGCGATCGACCCCACGACCGGCGCCGTCCTGGGCCTGGCCAGCACCCCCTCGTACGACCCCGGCACCTTCGCGGGCACCTCCAAGGCGGACGAGAAGGCGTGGGTCGCGCTCCAGAAGGACGAGAAGCAGCCGATGCTGAACCGCGCGCTGCGCCAGACGGACCCGCCGGGCTCGACCTTCAAGGTGCTGGTGGCCGCCGCGGCGCTGGAGAACGGGCTGTACTCATCGGTGGACGAGCCCACCAAGAGCCCGGATCCCTACCGGCTGCCGGGCACGGTCACCGATATGCACAACGAGAACAGGTCGGCGCCCTGTGAGAACGCGACGATACGCACCGCCCTCCAGTACTCGTGCAACACGGTCTTCGCGAAGATGGCCGTGGACCTGGGCCAGACCAAGGTGGCGGCGCAGGCCGAGAAGCTGGGCTTCGACGACTCCAAGCTGGACATCCCGGTGCGCGCCGCGAAGAGCGTCTACCCCAGCGGGATGGACGACTCGCAGACGGCCCTGAGCGGTATGGGCCAGTTCGATGTGACGGCGACCCCGCTTCAGATGGCGATGGTCTCCTCGGCCATCGCGAACGACGGCAAGCTGATGACCCCGTACGAGGTCGACCGCACCACGGACGGCAGCGCGTCCGCGCTGGACCGTACCCGGGCCAAGACCTATAGCCAGGCGATGTCCCGGCACACCGCGTCCGAGCTCCAGTCCGCGATGCGTACGGTCGTGGACCAGGGCACCGGGACCAACGCGAAGATCCCCGGGGTGACGGTGGGCGGCAAGACCGGCACCGCCCAGCACGGTGAGAACAACAGCGCCAATCCGTACGCGTGGTTCATCAGTTACGCGGACGCCGGCGGCGGCCACAAGGTCGCGGTGGCGGTGGTGGTCGAGGACAGCGACGCGGCCCGCGCCGATATCTCCGGCGGCGGCCTGGCGGGCCCGATCGCCAAGTCGATGATGAAGGCCGCGCTGGCCGACACCGGGTCGTGACCGGCGCACCGGCCGATACCGGGCCGATACCGGGCCGTGACCGGCGGATGGCGCTGGCGGGGCTTGTCACCCCCGCCTCGTAGACTTGTCGGCGTGAGCGAGGAGCGCCCCAAGAACGAGTCCGACGAGTTCGATGAGATCGTCGGAGCCGAGACCGACCGCGACCCCGATCTGGCGGTGATCGAGGCCGGCAGCCGGACGCTGCGTGCGCAGTCCGGGCCGCCGCAGGGGGACGGCATCCCCACCCGCCCGGCCGACCCCGAGGTGGACCGCGCCCTGCGGGAGGTGGAGGGCGAGCTGGCCAAGCGCTGGCCGGAGACCAAGCTGGAGCCGTCGCTGGTGCGGATCGAGTCCCTGATGGACATCCTCGGCTCGCCGCAGCGGGCCTACCCCTCGATCCACATCACCGGTACGAACGGCAAGACCAGCGCCGCCCGCATGATCGAGTCGCTGCTGGGCGCCTTCGAACTGCGCACCGGCCGCTACACCAGCCCCCATGTCCAGTCGATCACCGAGCGGATCAGCCTGGACGGCGCGCCGATCTCGGCCGAGCGGTTCATCGAGACGTACCAGGACATCCGGCCGTACATCGAGATGGTCGACGCCCAGCAGGAGCACCGGCTGTCCTTCTTCGAGGTGCTCACCGGCATGGCGTACGCGGCCTTCGCGGACGCGCCCGTGGACATCGCGGTGGTCGAGGTCGGCATGGGCGGCTCCTGGGACGCCACCAATGTGATCGACGCGGGCGTCGCGGTGATCATGCCGATCTCGCTGGACCACACCGACCGGCTGGGCACCACCCCGGAGCAGATCGCCACGGAGAAGGCCGGGATAGTGAAGCAGGACGCCACCGTGGTGCTCGCGCAGCAGCCGGTGGAGGCCGCCTCCGTGGTGCTCAAGCGCGCGGTCGAGGTGGACGCCACGGTCGCCCGTGAGGGCATGGAGTTCGGTGTGCTGTCCCGGGAGGTGGCGGTCGGCGGTCAGCTGCTGACGCTGCGCGGCCTCGGCGGGGAGTACCCCGATGTCTTCCTTCCGCTGCACGGCGCCCACCAGGCGCACAACGCGGCGATGGCGCTCGCGGCCGTCGAGGCGTTCTTCGGCGTCGGCTCCCAGCACGCCCGCACGCTCGACATCGACACCGTCCGCTCCGCCTTCGCCTCCGTGACCTCGCCCGGCCGGATGGAGGTCGTGCGCCGCAGCCCCACCGTGGTGCTGGACGCCGCGCACAACCCCGCGGGCGCCCGCGCCGCGGCCGAGGCGGTCACCGAGTCCTTCGACTTCAGCCGGCTGGTCGGCGTGGTCGGGACGAGCGACGACAAGGATGTGCGCGGTCTGCTGGAAGCCTTCGAGCCGATCTTCGCCGAGGTGGTGGTGACCCGCAATTCCAGCCATCGCTCCATGGACCCGGACGAGCTGGCCGCGATCGCCGTCGAGATCTTCGGCGCCGACCGGGTGCAGGTCGAGCCGCGGCTGGACGACGCCCTGGAGGAGGCCATCACCCTGGCGGAGGAAGAGGGCGAATACGCCGGGGCGGGTGTTCTGGTGACCGGGTCGGTGGTCACGGTCGGCGAGGCCCGGCTGCTTCTGGGAAAGGGCTGATATGCGAACGCTGTGCGCTTCCACCCTCATCGGCGAGTTCTTTGTGATCGGCTTCGCCGGGCTGGTCGCGATGAAGACCTCCGGGCTGTCGATGGGCACCGTCTGGACGGTCAGCGGGATCGCCATGGCGCTGTGCCTGCTGCTGTGCGGGCTGCTGAGCCGTCCGGGTGCGGTGCAGATCGGCTGGGCCCTCCAGATCGGCCTGGTGCTGAGCGGTTTCGTGGTGACCACCATGTTCTTCCTCGGGGCGGTGTTCGCCGGGCTGTGGTGGGCCTCGGTGCACTTCGGCCGCAAGGTCGACGAGGCGAAGGCGCGGTTCGCCGCGTCCTCGGGTGCGTCACCTGACACTGCGTGATCTGGGCGTCGTTCACCCATGTAGCCTCTGCCCCACAGCCCCACCCGCATGACGTTTTCCCAAAAGGAGCCCGCACGTGAGCCAGCGCACGCTCGTCCTTCTGAAGCCCGACGCCGTCCGACGAGGTCTGGTGGGCGAGATTCTGGGGCGGATCGAGAAGAAGGCGGGCTGGACGATCAGCGCCCTCGAGCTGCGTCAGCTGGAGCGCGAGGTGCTGGAGCAGCACTACGCGGAGCATGTCGGCAAGCCGTTCTACGAGCCCCTGGTGGAGTTCATGGCCTCCGGGCCGGCCGTGGCGCTGGTGGTGGAGGGTGAGCGGGTGATCGAGGGGGTCCGGGCGCTGGCCGGGCCGACCGACCCGATCGCCGCGGCGCCGGGCTCCATCCGTGGCGATTTCGGCACCATCGTTCGGGAAAATCTGATCCATGCGTCGGACTCGGCGGAGTCCGCCGAACGGGAAATCAAGATTTTCTTTCCCGGGCTCGCCTGAACCCGATCCGATCGGAACTGATCGGCCATCAGTTTGATCATCGGTTTGCCACACCCCTGCTGACCTGGGGGCGGTCGAATTGCTCGGCTGCCCCCCGGCATATGCGAGCCGATCGGGGGAACGCATCTCCGCGACACGACGTCACCATTAGAGGAGGCGGGGTCGTGTTCTGCTGACAATGGCGGAGGACCCCCGCAGCGTGTTCGAGCGGGCGTGACTACGATGAAGCCTCCGCGCCTCGCAGCGCACACCCATCCTGCCGACCTCTAGCAAGCAATCGCTCCAGCAGGGAAGGCCTGACGTATCCTCATGGGGAACAACATGTCGTTCATCGGCCGTGACATGGCTGTCGACCTCGGGACCGCCAACACGCTGGTGTACGTCAGGGGCCGCGGGATCGTCCTCAACGAGCCATCCGTCGTCGCCATCAACACCAACACCGGCGGAATTCTCGCCGTGGGCGCCGAGGCGAAGAAGATGATCGGCCGCACCCCTGGCAACATCGTCGCTGTGCGTCCGCTCAAGGACGGCGTTATCGCCGACTTCGAGATCACCGAGCGGATGCTGCGGTACTTCATCCTGAAGATCCATAAGCGCCGCTATCTCGCCCGGCCCCGGGTGGTCGTCTGTGTGCCGTCCGGTATCACCGGTGTCGAGCGCCGCGCCGTTATCGAGGCGTCCACCCAGGCGGGCGCCCGCCAGGTGCACATCATCGAGGAACCCATGGCCGCGGCTATCGGTTCCGGCCTTCCGGTCCATGAGGCCACCGGCAATATGGTCGTGGACATCGGCGGCGGCACCACCGAGGTCGCCGTCATCTCGCTCGGTGGGATTGTCACCGCGCAGTCCATCCGGGTGGCGGGCGATGAGCTGGACAACGCGATCATCCAGCACATCAAGAAGGAGTACAGCCTGCTGCTCGGTGAGCGCACCGCCGAGAACATCAAGATCACCATCGGTTCGGCCTACGAGGGTGATGAGGAGGAGCACACCGAGATCCGCGGCCGTGACCTCGTCAGCGGCCTTCCCAAGACCGTGGTGATCTCCGCCGCGGAGGTCCGCAAGGCCATGGAGGAGCCGGTCAACTCGATCGTCGACGCGGTCAAGACCACCCTCGACAAGTGCCCCCCGGAGCTCTCCGGCGACGTCATGGACCGCGGCATCGTGCTCACCGGCGGCGGTGCGCTGCTGCGCGGCCTGGACGAGCGGCTGCGCCGTGAGACCGGGATGCCGATCCATATCGCCGAGGACCCGCTGGACTCCGTCGCGCTCGGGTCCGGCAAGTGTGTGGAGGAGTTCGAGGCGCTCCAGCAGGTGCTGGACGCCCAGCCCCGCAGATGAGACAAACCCGGCGGACCGGCCGTGCGGGTGGTTGGGCGCCCGTGCGGCGGAACGCTGATATACAGGCATAAGGCTCCCCAGGACCGGCCGGTCACCATGTCTCCGGCACCCGGTCCGACTTCGACGAGGAAGGCACGTCGCCGCACGTGAGGGACACACGAGAGAGCCGGCTGCTCCTGGTGCTGCTGGTCGCCATCGCGTTCGCGCTGATCACGGTGGATATCCGCGGCGGCGAGGACTCCCCCCTCGATGGCGCCCGTCAGGCCGCCGCTTCCGTCTTCGGGCCGGTGGAGGACGGCGTGGCGTCCGCCGTGGACCCGGTCGGCAACGCCGTCGCGGCCGTACGGGAATCCGGTGACCGGCATGACCGGGTCCGCCGGCTGGAGGAAGAGAACACCAAGCTCAAGCAGCGGCTCGGCAACAACGCCCGTGACCGGGCCCGCTCCGCCGAGCTCGACAAGCTGCTCAAGACCGCGGGCGCCGGTCAATACGGCATCAAGGGCGCCCAGGTCATCGGCATCGGCGCCGCCCAGGGCTTCTCCTGGACCGTCACCATAGACATGGGCAGCAACGACGGCATCCGCCGCGACATGACCGTCATCAACGGTGACGGGCTGGTCGGCCGGGTCACCACCGTCGGCTCCTCGACGGCCACCGTGCTGCTCGCCATCGACCCGGACTTCACCGTCGGCACCCGTATGGAGGGGTCGGGCGAGCTCGGCTTCGCCACCGGGCGCGGCGACCGCTCGCTCCATGTGCAGCTGCTCAACGGAAAGGCCCGGATCAAGAAGGGCGACCGGATGGTCACCTTCGGCTCCCAGGCGGACAAGCCGTTCGTCCCCGGTGTCCCGGTCGGCAAGGTGGTCCGCGTCGATCCCACGGGCGGTGACCTCACCCGCACGCTCCAGGTGCGCCCCTACGTCCAGTTCAGCAAGCTGGACATCGTCGGGGTCGTCATCCAGCCGCCGCGCGACAACCCGCGTGACACCGTGCTGCCGCCCAAGCCCGCGAAGCCCAAGCCCGCGCCCACGGTCACTGTCACGGCCAACCCCTCCGCCTCCGCCACCAGCCCGGCCGCCAACAGGAGCTGACCGATGCTGCACCTCAACCGGATCGTCCTGTCGACCTGCCTGGTGGTCTTCGCCCTCGTCGTCCAGGTCTGTGTGCTGGCCCGGCTGCAACTGCCCGGCGCCGTCCCGGACCTGCTGCTGCTCGTCGTGCTCGGCCTCGCGCTCGTCTACGGCCACACCGGCGGCGCGCTCATCGGCTTCGGCGCCGGGCTGCTCGCCGACTTCGCCCCGCCCGCCGACCACGCCGCCGGCCGTTACGCCCTGGTGCTGTGCGTCATCGGCTATCTGGCGGGGCTCGCCAAGCCGGAGACCGGCCAGCTCAGGTCGGCCACCGGGCCGATGCTGGTGGTCGTGGCGGCGGCCATCGGCGCCACGCTGCTGTATGCCGGGGTCGGCATCCTCGTCGGCGACGACGCGGCCCGTCAGGTGGGCCTGGGCAAGCTGCTGTTCACCGCGGCCCTCTACGACCTGCTGCTGGCACCCTTCGCCGTGCCGGTGATCATGGGGCTCGCCAGACGGAGTGAGAACGATCCGATGGCCGACAGCGCGGGCGGTGGCGGTGAGGGCCCGTCCCGCTGGATCAGCACGGCGGGCGGCGTCAGCACCGGCCGGCTCGGCCGGATGAGCCGGCTCAGGCGTCCGGGCCGGGCGGCCCGGATCGGCAGCCAGCGCGGCGGGCTGCTGGCCCGCACCGGGAAGAGCAGGACGGCACGCATCAAGGGGGTCAAGCGCCTGTGAGCAATGCCCGCCCGTCGCCCGCCGCCGCCCTCAGGGGATGCCATGAGTAATATTCCTCAGACCGGACGCACCCCCCGGGTCACCATCCGGCTCGTCGGCCTCCAGATCCTGGTCTTCTCGCTGCTGCTGACCCTCGGCGGACGCCTGTGGTACCTCCAGATCCGCAACGGCGACGAGTACACCGCCGAAGCCGCCAACAACCACGTCCAGCAGGTCGTCCACCCCGCCGTGCGCGGCTCCATACTGGACGCCCGCGGGGTGCCGCTGGCCGACAACGAGACCCGTCTCGTGGTCTCCGCGAGCCGCACCGAGTTGATGAAGATGCCGGACGACGGCGAGGCCGTCCTCACCCGTCTCGCCGAGGTCCTGGGCATGAAGCCCAAGGACGTCTTGGACAAGGTCCGGCTGTGCGACGCCAAGACCCCTCAGCCCTGCTGGAACGGTTCCCCGTACCAGCCCATCCCGATCACCGACGAGGCCAGCGCCAAGCAGGCGCTCCAGATCCGTGAGCGCGAAGAGGACTTCCCCGGCATCAGCGCCGAGCCCACCGCGGTGCGCCGCTACGCCGCGCCCGCCGGCTCCAACGCCGCCCAGGTGCTCGGCTATCTCTCCCCGGTCACCGATGAGCAGGTGAAGGAGGCGGAGGACACCAAGTCGCCGCTCCTCCGCTCCGACCAGGTCGGCAGCAACGGCCTCGAGCGCCAGTACGACAGCGAGCTGCGCGGCGAGGCGGGGGTGACCCGCTATGAGGTCGACAACCTCGGCCGGGTCATCGGCCAGCGGGAGAGCCAGCGGGCCCGCCCCGGCGCCAACGTCGTCACCAGCCTCGACTCACGCGTCCAGGCGGTCGCGGAGAAGGAGCTGGACCAGGCGATGCGGGACGCCCGCAAGCAGCACGACCGCAACACCGGCACCAACTACAAGGCGGACTCCGGCGCGGTCGTGGTCATGGAGGCCAAGACCGGCCGGGTGGTGGCCATGGCGTCCAATCCGACGTACGACCCCAACGCCTGGGTCGGCGGCATCTCCGGCAAGGACTACAAGCAGCTCACCGGCAAGAAGTCCAACTTCCCGCTGCTCAACCGGGCGATCCAGGGCCAGGCGGCCCCCGGCTCGATCTTCAAGGTGATCCCGACCACCGCCGCGGTCAACGCCGGCTACGACTTTAACGGCCCGTACGCCTGCACCAGCTCGTTCAACATCGGCGGCCAGGTCTTCAAGAACTTCGAGTCCGAGAACTACGGCGGGATCAGCCTCGGCCGCGCGCTGGAGGTCTCCTGCGACACCGTCTTCTACCGGATCGCCTACGACGAGTGGAAGCGGGACGGCGGCAACAAGCCCAAGAAGAAGCCGGGGGACTGGTTCTACCGGACCGCCCACCAGTTCGGCCTCGGCAAGGAGACCGGCATCGACCTCCCCAACGAGGTCACCGGCCGGGTCCCGGACCGCCAGTGGAAGAAGGACTACTGGAAGGCCAACAAGGACGCCTGGTGCAAGAGCGGCAAGAAGAACGGAAGCTACGGCGAGCGGATCGCCTACGAGAACTGCCTCGAGGGCATGAAGATGCGCGCCGGTGACTCCGTGAACTACTCCATCGGCCAGGGCGACACCCTCGTCACCCCGATCCAGATGGCCACCATCTACGCGGCCATCAGCAACGGCGGAACGCTCCACGACCCGACCGTCGGCAAGGCGATCGTCAGCCCCGACGGCAAGGACATCACGGAGATCAAGCCGAAGTCGCACGGCAAGCTGCCGATCAGCGCCTCGCTGCACAAGAGGATCGACAGCGCGCTCGCGGGCGTGGCCACCCGGGGCACCGCCGCCTGGCGGTTCCAGGGCTGGCCGCAGGACAAGATCCCGATGCACGCCAAGACTGGTACCGCGGAGGTCTACGGCAAGCAGACCACCTCGTGGTTCGCGACGTACACCAAGGACTACACGGTCGTCATGACGATCTCCCAGGGCGGCACCGGCTCCGGGGCCTCCGGCCCCGCCGTGCGCAAGATTTACAACGCGCTGTACGGGGTCGACGCCAAGGGCGGCATCGACAAGAAGAAGGCGCTGCTGCCCCAGCCGCAGGCCAAACTGCCGAAGATCTCGTCGGACGGCTCGGTCGAGGCCCAGCCGCTGGGCAAGCAGTTCGAGGCGGCCGGCCGGGAGCGGCGGCGGGGAGCTGACTCGTGAGCGACGCACGCGCGGCCGCCGGGTCGCAGACGACGATGAAAGGCGCGCTTCTGCGCCGCGCGGGCGGAGAAGCGAACAGGAGGCAGGCGTGAGCGACGCACGCGCGGCCGCCGGGTCGCAGACGACGATGAAAGGCGCGCTTCTGCGCCGCGCGGGCGACGGTGACATGAGCCGCTGCCGCGGCGGGGCGAACAGGAGGCAGGCGTGAGCACATCCACGCATGGGTACTCCGTCCGCCGCTTCACTCCCGAGCGCGGCGCCTGGAGCAAGCTCATGGCGCGCGACTCGGTCGTGCGCCGCCTGGACTGGGTGCTGCTGCTCACCGCGCTGGCCCTGTCCGCGGTCGGCGGGGCGCTCGTCTACTCGGCCACCCGCAACCGCACCGAGCTCAACCAGGGCGATCCGTACTACTTCCTGGTGCGGCACGCCCTCAACACCGGTATCGGGCTGGTGCTCGCCATCGGCACCATCTGGCTGGGCCATCGCACCCTGCGCGGCGCGGTCCCGGTCCTCTACGGGCTGTCCGTCGTCCTCGTCCTCGCCGTGCTCACCCCGCTGGGCTCGACGATCAACGGTGCCCACGCATGGATCGTGATCGGCGGCGGATTCTCCATCCAGCCCGGTGAGTTCGCCAAGATCACGATTATTCTGGGGATGGCGATGCTGCTGGCCGCGCGGGTGGACGCGGGCGACCGGCTCAACCCCGATCACCGCACCGTCGTCCAGGCGCTCGGCCTGGCCGCGCTGCCCATCGCGATCGTGCTGCTGATGCCGGACCTCGGCTCGGTGATGGTCATGGCGGTGATCGTGCTCGCCGTGCTGCTCGCCTCCGGCGCCTCCAACCGCTGGATCGCCGGGCTGATCCTCACGGCCGTGGTCGGCGCACTGCTCATCTGGCAGCTGCACATCCTCGACCAGTACCAGATCGACCGCTTCGCCGCCTTCGCCAACCCCGCGCTCGACCCGGCCGGGGTCGGCTACAACACCAACCAGGCGCGGATCGCGATCGGCTCGGGCGGACTCACCGGTAAGGGGCTCTTCCACGGCACCCAGACCACGGGTCAGTTCGTGCCCGAGCAGCAGACCGACTTCGTCTTCACGGTCGCGGGTGAGGAGCTCGGCTTCCTCGGCGCGGGCCTGATCATCCTGCTGCTGGGGGTCGTGCTGTGGCGCGCCTGCCGGATCGCGCGCGACACCACGGAGCTGTACGGGACCGTCGTCGCGGCCGGGATCATCGCCTGGTTCGCGTTCCAGGCGTTCGAGAACATCGGGATGACGCTGGGCATCATGCCGGTGGCCGGTCTGCCGCTGCCGTTCGTCTCCTACGGCGGATCCTCGATGTTCGCCGTATGGATCGCGATCGGGCTGCTCCAGTCCATCCGTGTGCAGCGGCCCGTCTCCGCTTAGGGCTGAGAAAGGGCTGATAAGCCCGAGTTTGGGTACGTGACACACATGGTGGACACGAAGCGGGAGATCGAGCGCAAATACGAGGCCACCGCCGAGGAAGCCGGTCCGTCCGGGCGGCCCGACCTGCCGGGTCTGCCCGAGCTGACCGGGGCGGGCCCGGTCGCGACCGTGGTGGGCCGGGGTGTCGCCACCCTCGAGGCCACCTACTACGACACCCCCGGCCGACGGCTGCTGGCCGACGGCATCACCTTGCGCCATCGCACCGGCGGCCATGACGAGGGCTGGCATCTGAAGCTGCCCGTCGGCCCGGACGTCCGGGAGGAGCTGCACGCGCCGCTCGGCGGCGAGGTGCCCGCCGAGATGGCCGCGCTGCTGCGCTCGCGGGTCCGCCACGATCCGCTGCGCCCGCTCGCCCATCTGCACACCGAGCGGGACCGCAAGGATCTGGTGGACGCCGACGGCACCGTGCTCGCCGAGGTGTGCGTCGACCGGGTGACGGCCCGGCGGCTGGCGCCCGAGGAGAGCGAGCCCGTGCGGTGGACCGAGGTCGAGGTCGAGCTCGCCGAGGGCCGTGGCCACGATCGGCGGCTGCTCGACGCGGTCGAGGTGCGGCTGCGCGACGGCGGGCTGCACCGCGCCGACACCCCCTCCAAGCTGGCCAAGGCCCTGGCCGAGACGGAGCGGGCCGCGGTCGCCGTCGAGACCGGCGGAGACGGACCCGGCCGGCCGGCCAAGCCCGGGAAGCCCGCGAAGACCGCCCGTCAGGTCGAGCGGGCCGCCCCGGCGCCCCGGCGGCCCCTCGGCGCCGACGATGTCGTCCTGGACTATGTACGCCGTCAGATCGACGCCCTGGTACGGCTCGACCCCGCCGTGCGCAGGGACCTGCCGGACGCGGTGCACCGGATGCGGGTCGCCACCCGGCGGCTGCGCAGCGCCTTCCGCTCCTACCGCGCGGTCCTGGACCGTACGGTGACCGATCCGCTCGGCGACGAGCTGAAGTGGCTGGCCGGTGAGCTCGGTGTGGAGCGCGACCGCGAGGTGCTCACCGAGCGGCTCGAGGGCCGGCTCGCCGAGCTGCCGGGCGACCTCCGGCTCGGCCCGGTCCGGGACCGGCTGCGTCAGTGGTCGCAGGGGCAGCGCGACGGCGCCCGCGCGACCGTCCTGGCCGCGCTGGACAGCGAGCGCTATCTCGCGCTCCTGGACACCCTCGACGCCCTGGCGGCCGATCCGCCGCTGCGCCCCGCCGCCGGAAAGCCGGCCACACCGGTGGTCGTCAAGGCCGTGCTGCGTGACTACGAGCGGCTCGCCGGCCGTATGGCCACCGCCCTGGAGGCGCCCCGGGGGCCGGACCGCGACGTCGCCGTCCACCAGGCCCGTAAGGCCGCCAAGCGTGTGCGCTACGCGGCCGAGACGGCCCGGCCCGCGCTCGGCAAGCCCGCCAAGACCTTCGCCCGCCGTATGCAGGGCGTGCAGGATGTGCTCGGCGACCACCAGGACAGCGTCGTCACGCGCGAGGCGTTGCGGACGCTGGCCACCCAGGCCCATGGCGCGGGGGAGAGCGACTTCACCTTCGGCCTGCTCTACGGCAGGGAGGAGGGGCGGGCCGCCGCCCGCGAGCGTGAGCTGCCCGGCCTGTGGGCCGAGGTCTCGCGCAAGAAGCACCGGGCGGCCCTGGAGGCGTGATCCATGGCGAAGGAGCCCCGTGGGGGCGGGTACGCTTGAGGGTCACCCCTGTCAGCTCACGAAAGTCCGCGATGTCTGTCGAGTCGGTCTTCCCACAGCTCGAGTCCCTGCTGCCGCATGTGCAAAAGCCCATCCAGTACGTCGGTGGCGAGCTCAATTCCACTGTCAAGCCGTGGGAGAGCTGCGATGTCCGCTGGGCTCTCATGTACCCGGACGCCTACGAGGTCGGGCTGCCCAACCAGGGCGTCATGATCCTCTACGAGGTCCTCAACGAGCGCGAGGGCGTGCTCGCCGAGCGCACCTACAGCGTGTGGCCGGACCTCGAGGAGCTGATGCGCGAGCACAAGGTGCCGCAGTTCACCGTCGATTCGCACCGCCCGGTCTCCGCGTTCGACTTCTTCGGCGTCTCCTTCTCCACCGAGCTGGGGTACACCAACCTCCTCACCGCGCTCGACCTCGCCGGTATCCCCCTGGACGCCGCGGACCGCACCGAGGACCACCCGGTCGTGGTCGCGGGCGGCCACGCCGCGTTCAACCCCGAGCCGATCGCCGACTTCATCGACTGCGCGGTGATCGGCGACGGTGAGCAGGCCGTGCTCGACATGACCGGGATCATCCGCGCCTGGAAGGCCGAGGGCCGCCCGGGCGGCCGCGACGAGCTGCTCTTCCGTCTCGCCCGCACCGGCAGTATCTACGTCCCGAAGTTCTACGACGTGGAGTACCTGGCCGACGGGCGGATCGCGCGCGTCGTGCCCAACCGCTCGGGCGTGCCGTGGCGGGTGTCCAAGCACACCGTCATGGACCTCGACGAGTGGCCCTACCCGAAGCAGCCGCTGGTGCCGCTGGCCGAGACCGTCCATGAGCGGATGTCGGTGGAGATCTTCCGCGGCTGCACCCGCGGCTGCCGCTTCTGCCAGGCGGGCATGATCACCCGCCCGGTGCGCGAGCGGTCGATCACCGGGATCGGCGAGATGGTCGAGAAGGGGCTGAAGGCCACCGGATTCGAGGAGGTCGGCCTGTTGTCGCTCTCCTCCGCCGACCACACCGAGATCGGCGACATCGCCAAGGGCCTCGCCGACCGGTACGAGGAGGACAAGATCGGCCTGTCCCTCCCGTCGACCCGGGTGGACGCCTTCAACATCGACCTCGCCAATGAGCTGACCCGTAACGGGCGCCGCTCGGGCCTCACCTTCGCCCCCGAGGGCGGCAGTGAGCGCATCCGTAAGGTCATCAACAAGATGGTCTCGGAAGATGACCTCATCCGTACGGTGGCCACCGCGTACGGAAACGGCTGGCGGCAGGTGAAGTTGTACTTCATGTGCGGGCTGCCCACCGAGACCGACGAGGACGTGCTTCAGATCGCCGACATGGCCACCAAGGTCATCGCCAAGGGCCGCGAGGTGTCCGGTAAGAACGACATCCGCTGCACCGTCTCGATCGGCGGCTTCGTCCCCAAGCCGCACACCCCCTTCCAGTGGGCCCCGCAGCTGAGCGCCGAGGAGACCGACGCCCGGCTGGAGAAGCTGCGCGAGAAGATCCGCGGCGACAAGAAGTACGGCCGCTCGATCGGCTTCCGCTACCACGACGGCAAGCCCGGCATCGTGGAGGGCCTGCTCTCGCGCGGCGACCGCCGGGTGGGCGCCGTCATCCGCGCCGTCTACGAGGACGGCGGCCGCTTCGACGGCTGGCGCGAGCACTTCAGCTACGACCGGTGGATGGAGTGCGCCGAGCGCACCCTGCCCGACTTCGGCCTCGACCTCGACTGGTACACCACCCGCGAGCGCACCTACGAGGAGGTCCTGCCCTGGGACCACCTCGACTCGGGCCTGGACAAGGACTGGCTGTGGGAGGACTGGCAGGACGCGCTCGACGAGACCGAGGTCGACGACTGCCGCTGGACCCCCTGCTTCGACTGCGGCGTCTGCCCGCAGATGCAGACCGAGATCCAGATCGGCCCCACCGGCCGGAAGCTGCTGCCGCTGTCGGTGAAGTAGCCCTCCGGTGCCGGTGAAGTAGCCCTCCGGCGGTGAGGCGGCCGTCCGGCGGCCCTCCGTCACCGGGCCGCCCACAAAGTACGCTGGAAGAGACCGGGGCCCCGGTGGCCCTGGTGTTCGACCGCAAGGAATACAAGGAGACAGTCCCCTGGGCAAGCGACAGCCCGAAGGCCCGCCGCCCGCTCCCGCGGTGCAGCGCATCCGTTTGCGTTACACCAAGCGCGGCCGCCTCCGGTTCACCAGCCACCGCGACTTCCAGCGCGCCTTCGAGCGCGCGCTGCGCCGCGCCGAGGTGCCGATGGCCTACTCGGCGGGCTTCACCCCGCATCCCAAGGTGTCCTACGCCAATGCCGCACCCACCGGCACCGGCAGCGAGGCGGAGTACCTGGAGATCCAGCTGACCGAGGCACGCGACCCCGAGAAGCTGCGGGCGGTCCTCGACGAGTCGTTGCCCGCGGGTCTCGATGTGATCGAGTCCGTGGAGGCCCGCACTCCGGGGCTCGCCGACCGGCTGGAGGCGTCCGAGTGGGAGATCCGGCTCGACCAGGTGGCCCGGACGGACGCCGAGCGGGCCGTCGCCGCCTTCCTGGAGGCCGACACGGTCGAGGTCGAGCGCCGGACGAAAAACGGGTTGCGAACCTTCGACGCCCGTGCCGCGGTGGCCCGGCTGGAGACGCTTCCGCTCCGGGCCGATAGGCCCGGCGACGGTGGTTGTGCGATACTGCGGCTGGTGGTGCGGCATCTGACACCTGCCGTACGACCCGACGACGTCCTGTCCGGCCTCCGCGCTACGGCCGACCTGGCGCCGCCGGTCCCCGCAGCGGTGACCAGGCTGGCGCAGGGGCTGCTCGATGAGGAGTCCGGCACGGTGACCGATCCGCTCGCGCCCGATCGCGAGGCAGCTCAGGCCGCGACATCCGCGGCCGGCGAGCTGACCGCCGCGATGGCGCCGGGAGGTCCCGCGTAGGGCCGCCGTCGATGCGCCGCCGACGCACTTGGGAGCCACCCGGGTCCGGCTGGCGCACTGACCAGAAGACTTTCGCCGGTCCCGACATATCCGGTCCCGGTGAGCGAGACGACAGCTCCCGTGCGGCGCCCGCGCCCCGGACGGCGGCACACGCGCACAGTGCGCGAGTGGCCGGCCGGAAGCAGGCGCGGCGCCCGGGAGCGTGACGGGAGAAACGCCCGCATGCTCGAACCAATTGAGCCGACCGAACACATCCAGTCCCCAGGGCCCATCGCGCCGCGTGCCGCGGCGCCCGGGGAATCCATCGAGAGCACGCCCAGCGACACTCTGCCGCCGCGCCGCCGCCGTGCGGCGTCCCGCCCGGCGGGCCCACCGCCCGGTGCGGTGAGCGAGGCCGAGGTCACCACGTCCTCCGCACCGGCCATACCGGCAGATCAGATCGCCGTCGCCGAGGCCGCTTCCGAGCCCGTCGCCGCCGGTGCCGCCATGGCCACCGCGTCCGCGGCCGGGGCCGACCCCGAATCCGCCGCTCCACCCGCCCGTACGCGGCGCCGGGTGGCGCGCAAGGCGACGTCCCCGGCGGGTTCGCCGGAGGCCGCGGAGACCGTGGTGTCGGCCGATGCCGGACGTGGCGGCGAGGAGACCGAAGCCGCCGCGGAGCCCGTGTCGGAAGCCGTGTCGGAAGCCGCCCCCGAGGCCGCTCCGCCCGCCCGTACGCGCCGTCGTGCGACCCGTAAGGTGACCGCTCCGGCCGGTACGCCGGCGGAGGCGGAGGTCGTGGAGCCGGAGGAGCCCGAAGAGTCCGAGGAGGCCGAGGAGTCCGCGGCCGCTTCTGAAGCCGAGGCCGAGGCGGAGACCGTGCCCGCGGCGGCCGCCCGTTCCCGCCGTCGTGCGACCCGTAAGGCGACGGCCCCCGCCGGTCCGCCGCAGGCGGAGACCGCCGACGCGGACGCGTCGTCCACGGCGGCCGCTGGTGGCAGTGGCGACGAGACCACGGCCCCAGCCGCAGTCGCGGCCGATGCCCCGGCCGACGAGGCCCCGCCCGCCCGTACGCGCCGTCGTACGACCCGTAAGACGACCGCTCCGGCGGAATCCCCCGTGGAGCCGGAGCGGGCCGAGGAGCCCGCGGCCGCTGCGGAGGCCGAGGCGGAGACCGTGCCCGCGGCGGCCGCCCGTACGCGCCGTCGTGCGGCCCGTAAGGCGACCGCTCCCGCCGGAGCGCCCGCGGAGGCCGAGGCTTCCGAAGAGCCCGCCGCCGAGGAGCGGCGGGGCGAGAGCGCCGAGGAGCCCGCCGGTGCGCAGGCCGAGGAGGCGCCGCGCACCCGTACCCGCCGCCGTGCCGTCCGGGGCACCGCCCCCGCCGCCGAGGAGCCGAGCGGCGCCCCGGAGGCGCAGGGCGCCGGGCCCGAGGCCGGGGCCCCGGCCGCCGAGGCCGCTTCCGAGCCGGAGCCCGCGCCCCGTTCGCGGCGCCGGGCGGCCCGCCCGCCGACAGCCGTGTTCCAGGCGCCCGTCTTCACCGAGCCCGTCTTCCAGACGCCGGAGAGCGCCGCCGCCGAGGCCGCCGCCGCGCTGGAGGGCGCCGACGACGCGGACGAGGACGAGGACCAGCCGACCGCCGAGGCCGTCGAGGCCGTCGAGCCCGAGACGTCCGCCGGCCGTCGTCGGCGCCGCCGCCGTGGTGCGCCCGCCGAGGAGCACCCGGAGCCCGAGGAGACCGAGGCCGCCGAGTCCGAGGCCGCCGAGTCCGAGACCGAGGCCGAGTCCGGCCACCCCGAGGGCGAGCACGGCGAGGAGGAGCCGGGCGACCGTCCGGCCCGTCGCCGTCGCCGTGGCGGACGTCGCCGCCGCCGGGGCGAGACCGCCGAGGGCGCTGAGGGCGCCGAGGGGCGTTCCGAGGGCGAGACCGGTGAGCGCTACGAGGACGAGTCGGCCGCCGACGGCGAGGGCGCCGAGGAGCAGGGCGAGGGCCGCGACGAGTCGGGCGCCGAGTCCGGTGAGTCCGGCGGCTCCACCAGCAGCCGCCGTCGCCGTCGCCGCCGCCGTCGCAGCGGCGAGGCCGCCGAGGCGGAGACGACGGGCGGCGACGACCCGGAGCGTACGGTCGTCAAGGTCCGCGAGCCCCGGGAGCGGCGCGGCAAGGAAGCCGAGTCCAGCGCCGACGAGGTGCAGTCGATCAAGGGGTCGACGCGTCTGGAGGCCAAGAAGCAGCGCCGCCGCGAGGGTCGTGAGCAGGGCCGCCGCCGGGTCCCGATCATCACCGAGGCCGAGTTCCTGGCCCGCCGCGAGGCGGTCGAGCGGGTCATGGTCGTCCGGCAGAACGGCGATCGCACCCAGATCGGTGTGCTGGAGGACAACGTCCTCGTCGAGCACTTCGTCAACAAGGAGCAGGCGACCAGCTACGTCGGCAACGTCTACCTGGGCAAGGTCCAGAACGTGCTGCCGTCGATGGAGGCCGCCTTCGTCGACATCGGCAAGGGCCGCAACGCCGTGCTGTACGCGGGCGAGGTGAACTTCGAGGCGCTGGGGCTCGCCAACGGGCCGCGCCGCATCGAGACCGCACTGAAGTCCGGCCAGTCCGTTCTGGTGCAGGTGACCAAGGACCCGATCGGCCATAAGGGCGCCCGGCTGACCAGCCAGGTCTCCCTCCCGGGCCGCTATCTGGTCTATGTGCCCGAGGGCTCGATGACCGGTATCAGCCGCAAGCTGCCCGACACCGAGCGGGCGCGGCTGAAGCAGATCCTCAAGAAGATCGTCCCCGAGGACGCGGGCGTGATCGTCCGCACCGCCGCCGAGGGCGCGAGCGAGGACGAGCTCTCCCGCGACGTCGCCCGGCTCCAGGCGCAGTGGGAGGAGATCAAGAAGAAGGCGAAGAACGGCGGCGCCCCGTCGCTGCTCTACGGCGAGCCCGACATGACCGTCCGGGTCGTCCGCGACATCTTCAACGAGGACTTCTCCAAGGTGATCGTCAGCGGTGACGACGCCTGGCAGACCATCCACGGCTATGTCTCGCATGTGGCGCCCGACCTCGCCGACCGGCTCCAGAAGTGGACCTCGGACGTCGACGTCTTCGCCACCTACCGGATCGACGAGCAGCTGATGAAGGCGCTGGACCGCAAGGTCTGGCTGCCCAGCGGCGGTTCGCTGGTGATCGACCGGACCGAGGCGATGGTCGTCATCGACGTCAACACCGGCAAGTTCACCGGTCAGGGCGGCAACCTCGAGGAGACGGTCACCAGGAACAACCTGGAGGCGGCCGAGGAGATCGTGCGCCAGCTGCGGCTGCGCGACCTCGGCGGCATCATCGTGATCGACTTCATCGACATGGTGCTGGAGTCCAACCGCGATCTGGTGCTGCGCCGACTGCTGGAGTGCCTGGGCCGGGACCGTACGAAGCACCAGGTGGCGGAGGTCACCTCGCTCGGACTGGTCCAGATGACCCGTAAGCGGGTCGGCCAGGGGCTGCTGGAGTCCTTCTCCGAGTCCTGTGTGCACTGCAACGGCCGCGGCGTGATCGTCCACATGGACCAGGCGTCGGCCGCCGGTGGCGGTGGCGGCGGTGGCAAGCGCAAGAAGAAGAAGTCCGCGGCCGGTGCCGGTCAGCAGCCGGCCGAGCAGGAGCCGGCCGCCGTGGCCGGGGCGGAGGCCGAGCCCGAGGACGTCACCGAGGCGGCGGCCGAGATCGCGGCGGAGGCCACCCAGCCGAAGCCGCTGCCCGAGCCGGTCTTCGCGGCCGACGAGGAGCTGTACAGCAGCGCCGCGGAGGCCGAGGCCGCCGCGACCCGTGGGCGTACCCGCCGCCGTGCCACCCGTAAGGTGTCCGCCCCGGCGGGCGCCCCGAAGGCCGCCAAGGAGCCCGAGGGCGTGGTGGTCGTGGTGGCCGACGAGCCGAGGGAGGCGGCCGAGCCGGAGCCGGAGGCGGCCGCCGCGGCCCCCGCTTCCGCTTCCGCCGAGGAGCTGGAGGCCCCGATCGAGGGCGTTCCCGCGCCGCGTACGCGCCGCCGTGCGACCCGTAAGGTGTCCGCCCCCGCGGGCTCGCCGACGGGTTCCGAGGAGGCGGCCGTGGTGGTCGTGAGCGGGTCTTCGGCCGAGCCGGAGCCGCAGTCCGAGCCGGATGCGCGGTCCGAGTCGGAGGCGGCGCCCGAGAGCGCCTCCGCCGAGGGCGAGGCCGAGACCGAGGCGCCGGCGAAGAAGCGGACCGCCCGTAAGGCCGCCAAGAAGGCTCCGGCCAAGAAGGCGACGGCCAAGAAGACCGCCGAGAAGAAGACGACGGCGAAGAAGACGGCCGCCAAGAAGACCACGGCCAAGAAGACGACCGCCAAGAAGACGGCGGCGAAGAAGACCGCGGCGGCGGAGCAGCAGACTCCGCAGTCGGTCTCGGCGGCGGCCGACGACTGACACGGCCGTCCGGCCGACCGGGGGCACACTGTCACGTGGCAGTGTGCCCCTTGGGTTCTGCTAACCTTGACCCTCGGCGTCTGTACGCCAAACCCCTGAGCACATCCCTTCCGCTTCGCCGGAAGAGGCCGTTCGGCCGATGGTGAATCGCATGATCACTCGGTTGTCACGACCCTCGTGGGCCGTGTTGGGCGGCTGGCATCAGAGGTCCTGTTTTCTAGCGAGAGAGTGAGAACCGCGTGTACGCAATCGTGCGCACCGGCGGCCGCCAGCAGAAGGTGGCCGTGGGCGATGTCATCGAGGTCGACCGTCTGGCCGGCAACAAGGTCGGCGACACCGTCGAGCTCTCGACTCTGCTCGTTGTCGACGGCGATGCCGTCACCAGCGACCCGTGGGTGCTGGCCGGTGTGAAGGTTCACGCCGAGGTCGTCGATCACCACAAGGGTGACAAGATCGACATCCTGAAGTACAAGAACAAGACCGGTTACCGGAAGCGGATCGGCCACCGCCAGCTGCACACCGCGCTGAAGATCACCGGCATCGACCCGGCTGCGAAGTAAGGGACTGAGGAGACATGGCACACAAGAAGGGCGCATCGTCCACTCGGAACGGTCGCGACTCCAATGCCCAGCGGCTCGGCGTCAAGCGCTTCGGCGGCCAGGTCGTCAACGCGGGTGAGATCCTGGTCCGCCAGCGCGGTACGCACTTCCACCCGGGCGCGGGTGTCGGCCGCGGCGGCGATGACACGCTGTTCGCGCTGGCCGCCGGTGCGGTGCAGTTCGGCACCAGCCGGGGCCGCAAGGTCGTGAACATCGTCCCGGTCGCCGAGTAATCAGCCCGGGCGTAGACGCACAGCTTTTCCGAGGGCGGACCGCTCTTCCCGTGACGGGAAGCGGGTCCGCCCTCGGCGCGTTACGAGCCTGAGGCACATCACCACACACCTAACCCGTATGTAACTGGAGGCACCCGTCATGACCACCTTCGTGGACCGCGTCGAACTGCATGTCGCCGCGGGTAACGGAGGCCACGGCTGCGCCTCCGTGCACCGCGAGAAGTTCAAGCCGCTCGGGGGGCCGGACGGCGGCAACGGCGGCCGTGGCGGCGATGTGATCCTGGTCGTGGACCAGTCCGTCACCACCCTGCTCGACTACCACCACAGCCCCCACCGCAAGGCCACCAACGGCAAGCCCGGCGAGGGCGGCAACCGCTCCGGCAAGGACGGCACCGACCTGGTCCTGCCGGTCCCGGACGGCACCGTCGTCCTCGACAAGCGGGGCAACGTCCTGGCCGATCTGATCGGACAGGGCACCACCTACATCGCCGCCCAGGGCGGCCGCGGCGGCCTCGGCAACGCCGCGCTCGCCTCGGCCCGCCGTAAGGCCCCCGGCTTCGCGTTGCTGGGCGAGCCCGGTCACTCCGGGGACGTCGTCCTCGAGCTCAAGACCGTCGCGGACGTGGCGCTCGTCGGCTACCCGAGCGCCGGCAAGTCGTCGCTGATCTCGGTGCTTTCGGCGGCCAAGCCGAAGATCGCCGACTATCCGTTCACCACGCTGGTGCCCAACCTCGGTGTGGTCACGGCCGGTTCGACCGTCTACACCATCGCGGACGTCCCCGGGCTGATCCCCGGCGCCAGCCAGGGCAAGGGCCTCGGCCTGGAGTTCCTGCGCCATGTCGAGCGCTGCTCGGTGCTGGTGCACGTACTGGACACCGCGGCCCTGGAGTCCGAGCGCGATCCGCTGACCGACCTCGATGTCATCGAGGCGGAGCTGGCCCAGTACGGCGGTCTGGACGACCGGCCGCGGGTCGTGGTGCTCAACAAGGTCGACATCCCCGACGGCCAGGACCTCGCCGATATCATCCGGCCCGATCTGGAGGCCCGCGGCTATCAGGTCCTCGAGGTCTCGGCGGTCGCCCATCTCGGCCTCAAGGAGCTGTCCTTCGCTCTGGCGAAGATCGTCGCGGACGCCCGGGAGGCCAAGCCCAAGGAGGAGGCGACCCGGATCGTCATCCGGCCGAAGGCCGTGGACGACGCGGGCTTCACGGTCGTCGCCGAGGAGGGCTTCTACCGTGTGCTGGGCGAGAAGCCCGAACGCTGGGTCCGCCAGACCGACTTCGCCAACGACGAGGCCGTCGGCTATCTCGCCGACCGCCTGGCCCGCCTCGGCGTCGAGGAGGAGCTGGTGAAGGCGGGCGCCCACGGGGGCGACGAGGTCGTCATCGGCCCCGAGGACGACGCGGTCGTCTTCGACTGGGAGCCGACCATGGCGACCGGCGCGGAGATGCTGGGCCGCCGCGGCGAGGACCACCGCTTCGACGAGCCCCGTCCGGCAGCGCAGCGGCGCCGCGACCGGGATGCCGAGCGGGACGAGGCGGAGCAGGAGTTCGACACCTTCAAGCCGTTCTGAGGGGTGCGGCTGCCGCGGCGGGGCGCGCCGCCGGCCCGGAGGGCCGCTTCACGGGCCCTGAACGGGCTTCTGGGCGCCGTCCGGCGGGTGTCACGAGGAAGGGCCCGGGGAATCCTCCCCGGGCCCTTCCTCGTGACCTGTGCTTATCGGCGCCTCGGTCCGTTCTGCCGGTGTCTCAGACCGTCGCGGTCTCCTCCGGCTCCGGCGAGCCGGACTCCAGCTCCATCTCCTCCGCCGCGTCCCGGGCCTCGCGCTGCGTGGGGATCTCGTCGGACAGCCGGGTGGCCATCCGGGCCCGGCGCTCGTCGGCCTTGCGGCACAGGTCCTGCGCGGCCTGGTTGAAGCGGACCAGCGACGGCGGGTCGGACGGGCCGAGCAGATGCACCTTCAGCTCGGCGCGGGCGGCCGCGAGGGTGTCCTTCTCGGGGTCCCGGACCGCCTCCAGCAGTTCGGGCACGCCCTCGGCCTCCGGCGTGAGGATCGTGGCGGCGCGCACCGTCGGGAAGCCCGACCGGAACTCCTCCTCCGTCAGTCCGCTGGTGTTCGCCACCGCGTACGGCTTCTCGCTCGTCAGGTAGTCCGAGACCACGCTGGAGACATCGCTGATCAGCACGTCGGCCTGGTTGAAGCAGGTGAAGATCGCCGGACGCGGACCGGTGATGATCTGGTGCTCCCAGACCGGTAGCGAGGCCCAGTAGGCGCTCTCCCAGGCGGTCGTGGCCGCGACGACGGCCGCCGCGCGGTCCCCGTCCGGGGCGCCCTGGAGCTTCATGCGCTCGATCTCGTCCGCGCTGGCGCGGAAGTCGGTGCTGGTGAGGCGGTTGAGCTCATCGGCGCACCGCGTCAGCTCCGCGGCGGCCTCCGGACCGGGGCGGTCGCCGGTGCGCCTGGTGTTCGCCTCGGCGATCATCGCCCTGATGCGGTCGTTGGCACGGCCCGCGCGCGGGTCCACCGAGCCGGTCATCGGGTGCGGCTTGTACAGCAGGCGCACCTTGGGGTCGGCGAGCAGCTCGCGGACGATGTTCTCACCGGCCAGGATCACCGAGGTGTTGCCGGGGTTCCCGTCCCAGCCCTCCCAGGTCGGCGCGTACAGCACGGTGGTGAAGTGCTCGTCACCGGCCCCGCCGAGGGCGCCGGTGGGCACGCCCGCGTAGGGGCGGATGGGGGCCAGCTGCGGCCGCCCGACCTCCACGACGTCCTTGTCCTCGACGCCGATGTCGGCGAGCTGGTAGCGCTCGCGCGCCGCCGGGCCAGCGACCCACACCTCGTCGTACGCCTTGGCGTACGGGTTGCAGCTGGAGAGCTTGTCGCTCTCGCCGTGGTTGATGAAGGCGTGCTTGATCGAGGGGATGCGCAGCACCTGCGAGGTCTTGCCGGAGTTCGCCGGGTGCAGCAGCACCTTGAGCGTGGAGTGCTCCATCCGCATCAGATGCGCGACCTTGGGGAGGCAGACGATCGGCACGTCCGTCGCCTCCAGCTTCTGCACCATGAACCGCTCGCGGAGCAGGATGATCGGCTTGCCGTCGAGCGCGGCGAGCGTGGAGAGCCACATGTTCGCCTGGTACGCCGAGGAGTTGCCGCCGGAGAAGTACATGCCCACGGTCGGCTTGTAGTCGGCCAGCCAGGTGTCCAGCCACCGCAGGGCGGTGGCCTCGTTCGCCACCCGCTTGCCCGGCAGCATCCAGCTGGCGAGGTGGGCCGTGCCACCGATGCCGATCAGCAGCGAGATCGCCAGACCGGCACCGCCCCAGACCGCGTCCTTGGTGGCGGCGGTGATCAGCAGACCGGCGGTGACGGGTGCGGCCAGACGCAGCAGACGGCGCCCGTGCTGGCGGGCGAACAGCCGCGGCGGGGCATCGCTCAGGCGCAGCGCGGACGCGTCGATGTTGCGCGTGACGAACGGCAGCTGCCGGCTCCGGCGGACGAGTATGGCCGCCGCCTGGCACGCGAAGTGCACCAGATAGAAGAGCAGCAGCCCCACGGTCAGGGGCGCCTGCTCATGGAGGGGATTGATGCCCTCGATGCGGAGCAGCCCGACCATGATGAGCATGTCGCGGAACAGCTGGCGCACCGTGACGTCGAGGCGGATCTTGCCCAGCAGCGACAGCAGACCGGGCTGCTTGTGCTGAAGGAAGAGATCGAGCGCGAGACCGCACGCCGAGGCGGCGATGAAAAGCGGTACGTTCGGAAGCACGGCGCCGACGAGCTGTGTGGCGAAGAACACGAGCATCGCGAGCAGCGCCGTCAGCTGTACGACCCGACGTGGGGCGATTCCGGCAGAGGGCACGGGGTGGGCTCCTGGCAGGAGGGCAACGGACTGATGGGGGGACCCCTGACCGTATGCCGCCGCCCTGCCCGGTGACAATCCGCGCCGGTGCCAACCGGTCGCAATCGGTGCCAAAGGTCCCCCGGAGGATCCCCGCGGGGCGCTCATGGCGGTGTGTGAGGCGGTGTGCGCGGGCGGTGTCCGGAGGCTGAAATGCCGAGGCGGGCCGGGGCTCGCCTGTCGTAGATTGCCCACTTGTCATGATGAGTGTGTAGGGCATGCGTTTCTTCGGGGCGTGTGGCGAGCCGGGGACGAGCGAGGGAGCGGCGTGGCGGAGCAGGACGGGTCGGCGGTGCGGGACGAGGTGGCCGCCGCCCGCAGGATCGTGGTCAAGGTCGGCTCGTCCTCCCTCACCACCGCGGCGGGGGGTCTGGACGCGGACCGCGTGGACGCGCTGGTCGACGTGGTCGCCAAGGTGCTCGACGGCGACGGTAAGGGCGACGGCGGCAGGGACGGCGACGGTAAGGGCGGCGCGGGCGGCAAGGAGATGGTCCTGGTCTCCTCCGGCGCCATCGCCGCCGGTCTGGCGCCGCTGGGCCTGGACCGGCGCCCCCGCGACCTCGCCCGCCAGCAGGCGGCCGCGAGCGTCGGACAGGGGCTCCTGGTGGCCCGCTACACCGCCTCCTTCGCGCGCTACGGGCGCCGGGTCGGCCAGGTGCTCCTCACCACGGACGACACCAGCCGCCGCGCCCACTACCGCAACGCCACGCGCACCCTGGACCAGCTACTGGCCATGGGCGCGCTGCCGATCGTCAACGAGAACGACACGGTGGCCACGGACGAGATCCGGTTCGGCGACAACGACCGGCTCGCCGCCTTGGTCGCCCATCTCGTACGGGCGGATCTGCTGGTGCTGCTCTCCGATGTGGAGGGCCTGTACGACGGGGACCCCAGGACCCCCGGCACCTCCCGGATCGACGAGGTCCGGGGCCCGCAGGACCTCGATGGCGTCTCCATCGGCAGCACGGGCCGCTCCGGGGTGGGCACGGGTGGCATGGTCACCAAGGTCGAGGCGGCCCGGATCGCCACCGCGGCCGGCGTCCCGGTGGTGCTCACCTCGGCCAGCCGGGCCGGTGACGCGCTGCTCGGCCGCCCTACGGGCACGTACTTCCACCGCACCGGCCGCCGCTCGGCCAACCGGCTGCTGTGGCTCGCCCACGCCTCCGCGCCGCGCGGCGCCCTCACCCTGGACGACGGCGCCGTACGGGCCGTCGTGGAGCGCCGGACCTCGCTGCTGCCGGCCGGGATCGCGGCCGTGGAGGGGGAATTCACCGCCGGTGACCCGGTCGAGCTGAGGGACACCGAGGGCCGCCCCGTGGCCCGTGGCCTGGTGAACTTCGACGCCAAGGAGATCCCCCAGCTGATCGGCCGCTCGACCAGGGACCTGGCCCGGGAGCTCGGCCCCGCTTACGAGCGAGAGGTGGTCCACCGCGACGACCTCGTCGTCCTGGATTGAGCCGGCGGGCGGCGCAGGCGTCCTGAAGGCGGACCGGGGCCCGGCCTGGCCCCGGAAATAAGCAGCCTCCGAAAAACCTCAAAAGCGCCCCGCGGGCGGGCGAGGACTGGTCAACTTTGTTCAACGGGGTCGCGCGGGGCAGCGCGTCCGCTGTGGGAGACGCGGCGGAGACGGAGCGGAATGCCGCGACCACCGCACCGTCACGAGATGCTCCGCCCGCGCGTGAGCGGAGCAGCGAGTTACAGGAGGCCGCCGGTGAGACGAGGGCGCCCGGGGGCGTCGCCCAGAGGGGCGGCGGAGCGCACGCTGACCAGTGTCGGAACGGGCGAGGCCGGGCCCGGCGACGCCGTGGCGCACGACGCCGCGCGCGCCGAGGCGTCCCGGCTGTGGCACATCACCCTCAGCGTCTCGGGGAGCGAGGCGCCGCTGCGGGAGGTCCGCAGGGCCCTGGAGCAGCTGGCCCATGACCATCCCTTTCTGCTGACCAGCCGCTATGCCACCGATCACGCGGAGATCCGCTACTGGGAGGAGGCCCGCGATCTGCATGACGCCGCGGCGGTCGCGCTGCGGCTGTGGGGCGAGCACCGGGCCTCGGCCAAGCTGCCGCCCTGGGAGATCGTGGGGCTCGAGGTCATCGACCGTGATACGTATCACCAGCGGGTCGCGGAGGGATACGGTCCGCCTCCGGCGTCCCCGGTGGGCGTACATCCGTTCTGAGGACGGATGTGCGGCACCGGGATATGAGAACACCATCTCGAAGTGCGGAATACCGCATGGCCCCCGCCCCTGGGCTCAGTAGGCTTCCTGCATGACCAGCGCACCCACGTCGCCGCTCACCGACCCCTGGCCGAAGTCCCCGGTCCTCCAGGCCGCCTACCGGTCCCGGGCCGCGGCCGCCGATCTCGCGCCGCTGCCGCGCGCCGTCAAGGACGACGCGCTGCTCGCGATGGCGGACGCGCTGGAGGTGCGCACCAAGGAGATCGTCGAGGCCAACGCCGCCGATGTGGAGCGGGCCCGCGAGGCCGGCACCAGCGACGCCATCGTGGACCGGCTCACGCTCACCCCCGAGCGGGTGCGGGCCATCGCCTCCGATGTCCGCGATGTGGTCGCGCTGCCCGACCCGGTCGGCGAGGTGGTGCGCGGCTCCACGCTGCCCAACGGGATCGACCTGCGCCAGGTGCGCGTGCCGCTCGGTGTCGTCGGGATCATCTACGAGGCCCGGCCGAATGTGACGGTGGACGCCGCGGCGCTCTGCCTGAAGTCGGGCAACGCGGTGCTGCTGCGCGGCTCCTCCTCGGCGTCCCACTCCAACGCCGCGCTGGTGAAGGTCCTGCGCGACGCCGTCGGCGGGGCGGGACTGCCCGCGGACGCCGTGCAGTTGGTGCCCGGCGAGAGCCGGGAGTCGGTGCGCGAGCTGATGCGCGCCCGCGGCCTGGTGGACGTGCTGATCCCGCGCGGTGGCGCGTCCCTCATCCGTACGGTGGTCGAGGAGTCCACGGTCCCGGTCATCGAGACCGGCACCGGCAACTGCCATGTGTACGTGGACGCCGACGCCGACCTCGACATGGCGGTCGAGATCCTGGTGAACTCCAAGGCCCAGCGGCCGAGCGTGTGCAACGCGGCGGAGACGCTGCTGGTGCACCAGGACATCGCCCCCGTGTTCCTGCCCCGCGCCCTGGAGGCGCTGGCCGAGGCCGGGGTCACCGTCCATGCGGACGAGCGCGTCATGGCCCTCGCGGAGGGCTCCAAGGCCACGGTGGTCCCGGCGGCGGTCGAGGACTGGGAGACCGAGTACCTCTCGTACGACATCGCCGCGGGCGTCGTGGACTCCCTGGAGGCCGCGGTGGGCCACATCCGGCTGTGGTCCTCCGGGCACACCGAGGCCATCGTCACCTCCTCCCAGCAGGCCGCCCGGCGCTTCACCCAGCTGGTGGACTCCACCACGGTCGCCGTGAACGCCTCCACGCGGTTCACCGACGGCGGGCAGTTCGGCTTCGGCGCCGAGATCGGCATCTCCACCCAGAAGCTGCACGCCCGGGGGCCGATGGCCCTGCCCGAGCTGACCTCGACGAAGTACATCGTCACCGGGGACGGCCACATCCGCTGACTCACCCGTTCGGGGGATGTCCGATTCCTGGCGACGCTGGGGTGGATCTTCCCCCGAATACCATTTCACCCTGCCCAAATTGACCCGTCCGGTCTACTCTGAATGGGTGCCGGACGACGTGGGGGGCAAGCCGTTCCCGGACGGCGACGAGCCCGACGACCGCAGCCACGGCGAGACGAACGACGAGTTCGCCGCCGTGGTCTTCGACGAGGACTTCGTACGGGCGGCCCCGATCCATGAGCCCACCGCCATCGAGCGGATGCTGGCCGCCGCGGAGGCCCGTGCCGAGGCCGAGGCGTCCCGCCGCCGCAGGTCCGGCGTCCCGCCCGAGGACGAGCTCTTCGACGACGGCTACGGCCAGGAGGCCGAGTTCTACGGCGCGGACGACCCCGACGGGCGCTTCGGCCCCGGGCGGGACGCGGACGACGCCTACGGCCCCTATGGGCGCTACGGCAGCGCGGGACGCCCTTACCGCGGCCACGCCCGCTGGCACCGCCCGGTGGCCTGGCTGCTGGCCGTCCTGATGGGCATCGGAGTGGTCGCCCTGGCCTTCACGGCGGTCTACCGGGGCGCCTCTGGCAACCGCCAGGACCCCGCTCCACCGCCCGCAACCAGCGGCGTCGACGGATCGCCCGCGGGGCAGCCGCGGCTGGAGCCGTCGGGGTCGGAGTCGGCCCCGGAGCCCACCGGTGCCAAGGGTTCGCCCGCCTCCGCCGTACCGCCTTCGCGGTGACGTCCTCGCATATCGCTGGGTATTGCCGCATATCGCTCAGCGGATCGGCGGAAGTCGGCCGCTGTTCGCGGGGCGCCCTGAAGGGGCGCGGGGTCGCGTCGATATGCGGCTCCGCCGCGTGGGCGCAGCCGGCCACGGCGGAGCCGCGGACGGCCGAGGGCATCTCAAGGCGCGTCGGCGGAGTGCTTAGCACGTCGCGGCGTATGGGGCGTTTCCTCCCCACCCGCCTCCCAAGTTGTGGAGTACCACCGCGTTTACCGTCGCCCCCCGCGACCTACTCTTGAGATATGGCCGGGCGTGGAGACCCTCCCGAGGGGACACCCGAGGGCGTCCCGGGAGGTGGTGAGGACGAGTACCGCTCCGTCGTATTCGACGAGTCGTTCGTCCGTGCTGCCCGGCTCCAGGAGTTCTCCGCCCAGGAGCGCATGGGCGACCACGCGCGGGCCGTGCGCAGCCGGCACGCCTGGGCCAGGGCCGGGGCGTCACGTCAGGCCGTGGCGCTCGTCCTGCTGATCGCCATCGCCTTCGCCGCGGCCGTCTACATGGGGGTGCGCCACCCGTACCAGACGCCGCAGCCGCAGACCGTCGAGCCACTGCACAGCAGCATGGTGCCGCTCGCGCCGCGCGGTGAGGTGCCCGGAGGGCCGCCGGACCTGTTGTTCCGCCACAGCCCGGCCGCCGAGTTCCGCACCGGCGCCGAAGGGGTCACCGTGCCCGGCGCCGGGCGCACCCAGAGCTTCTCCGAGAGCCAGGTGATGACGGCGCTCACCACCGCCAAGGAGTACCTGGTCAAGTCCGCCATCGACCCGGGTGTGCTCACCGGCGGCCCGGTGCAGGCCGTAAGGCTGCTGCTGGACCCCGCCCAGCAGACCCAGTTCGACCAGAGCTTCGAACACCCGGTCGACGACGGACGGCATGCGGCCACCGGCTGGCTGACCCGCTTCAACCCGGCCGAGGTGAGCATGGTGGACACTCCGGTGCGGGTCCGTGGCACCCTTACGGTCGTCGAGCGCAGCCCGGCCACCCTGGAGGTCGCCGCCGACCACGTCTTCGTCTACGCGCTCCAGCGGGCCCATGAGCGCGGACCGGACCACGCCTCGCTGTTCACCGTGCGCCGTGAGACGCGGTTCCGCTTCGACCGGGACGATCTGCGCGACCACCATGTGGAGCTGGTGCAGAGCACCGTACTGGCGGGCCCGCAGGCATGCGCCGCGAACGCTTCCGGCTATCTGCGGCCGATGCTCGCCGGGCAGAGCGCCAAGGGCGACGCCCCCACGGGCACCGACCCGTACACCACGGGCCGCACCACGGTCTCGCTGTGCGGCGTCATGGCCCCCGGAACCCAGCCCGCCGTCGATGGGCAGTCCTGAGGGCCTCCGCAGGGGCTCTGAGCCCTCCGGTGGCTCTGAGAGCCTCCGCGGGGCCGTGAGGGCCCTCCTCGGGGCCGCCTCAGCCCTTCGGCGGGGTGTCCCCGGGCCCGTCGTTCCCCGGCCGCTCCTCCGGCCCGTCGTCCCCGGGCCGCCGGTCCTGAGCCCCACCCCGGGGCTCGTCCTGGCCGCCGCCCTGGGGCTCGTCCCGGGGTGGCGTGCCCTCATCGGAGGCCGTTTCGCCGTGCCTGGCCCCGGCGCCGCCGGTGAACCGGTCGCGGAGCTTGCTGCCCAGGTCCCCGGCGCCGCCCGCCACGTCCCTGACGAAGGCGAACAGCGGATCCTTGCTGCTGCGGACCGACTCCGCGTAGTGGTTCGCGGACTCCCGGATCGAGTCGCTGACCGAGGTGTCCTTGTCCTCGTCGCGGCGCGGGTAGTGGCCGTCCATGAGCCGCTGGTAGTCGCGGGTCGCGGCCCACTTCTTGAGCTCGGCGGCGCGCACGGTGGTGAACGGATGGCTGCGCGGCAGCATGTTCATGATCTTGAGGACGGAGTCCCGCAGATCGCCGCTCGACTCGTACTCCTCCGCCTGCTCCAGGAAGGCGTCCACGTTCATCTCATGGAGGTGATGGCCGCCCGCGAGCTTCATCAGCCCACGCATCGAGGCCCGCAGATCCTGCCCGACCAGCAGCCCCGCCCGGTCCGCCGACAGCTCCGACTTGCGGAACCACTCCCGCAGCGCCGTCACCAGCGCCAGCACCGCCACATTGCCGAGAGGGATCCAGGCGACCTTCAGCGCGAGGTTGGTGAGGAACAGCAGTATCGTCCGGTAGACCGCGTGGCCCGACAGGGCGTGGCCCACCTCATGGCCGATGACCGCCCGCATCTCCTCCTCGTCGAGCAGCTCGACCAGACCGGTGGAGACCACGATGATCGGCGCGTCCATGCCGATGCACATCGCGGTGGGCTGTGGGTTCTGGGTGACGTACATCGCCGGGACCCGCTCCAGGTCCAGGATGTAGCAGGCGTCCCGCAGCATGTCGTTGAGATGGGCGAACTGCCGATCACCGACCCGCACCGAGTCGGACAGGTAGAGCAGCCGCAGACTCCGCTCGGGCAGCAGACCGCTCATCGCCTTGAAAACCGTGTCGAAGCCGGTCAGCTTGCGCAGCGCGACCAGCGCGGAGCGGTCCGCCGGATGTTCGTACGCCCGTGAGGAGATCCCGGGGAACCGCCGCCGGGCCCGGTCGGGCACATGCTCCCGGGCGTCTCCCGCCCCGTTTCCGCCGCCCGTCTCATGAGTGTCGCTCATCTGGCCCCCTCGTGGATCGCCCGCTCGACGGGGGCCGCCCGGTCCGGGCCCTCGTCCGGCGGACCCCAGCCTAGGCCCTGGAGGTCCGGGGGTTAGCGTGGAGACATGCCCGATATGACTGGCCTCACCGAAACCCTCGCCGCCACCTCCCACAGCAACGACGGCCCGGGAGCGCTGCTGCGCACCGTCATCGTGGTCGGCGTCGTGGGCGCCGGCCTGCTCGCCTGGTTCCTGCTGCGCGGATACAAGCAGGACTGATACGGGCGGGGCCGGTACCGACAGGACCGATACCGACAGGACCGATACCGACAGGGCCGGTACGGACAGCGCCGGTACGGACAGCGCCGGTACGGGCAGGACTGATGCGAGGCAGGACGGACATCAGGACCGAAAACCGCCTCGCATACGATGTGGCCGACGTGTTGTGACGCCTAGACCCGGATAGGTACTGCCGCGATGACCGCTTTCAGCACCGCACATGCCGCCCTGACCACGCTCGCGTCCGAGGGCGGTGAGCACACCGACACCCACCCGAGCATCAGCCCCTTCATGACCGGCGGTGCGGCCCTGGTGATCCTCTTCCTGCTGCTGTGGATCACCACGCGCTTCAACCGGGACCGCTGAGCCGGGCCATAGCCCCTATGGGCCCCGGCTCCGGGCCGGGCCCAGTAGGGTCTGCACGCATGGAAGAGCAGAAAGGGGCCGGCAAGCGGCGGCTGGGTGTGATGGGCGGGACGTTCGACCCGATCCACCATGGTCACCTGGTCGCGGCGAGCGAGGTGGCCTCGCAGTTCCACCTCGACGAGGTGGTATTCGTACCGACCGGTCAGCCCTGGCAGAAGAGCCACAAGAAGGTCTCACCGGCCGAGGACCGCTATCTGATGACGGTCATCGCGACCGCCTCGAATCCACAATTCTCGGTCAGCCGCATCGACATCGACCGCGGCGGGCCCACCTACACCACCGATACGCTCCGGGAACTGCGCGGGCTCAACAGTGACGCGGATCTCTTCTTCATCACCGGGGCCGACGCACTCGCCCAGATCCTCACCTGGCGCGACGCCGAAGAGCTCTTCTCGCTGGCCCACTTCATCGGGGTGACCAGACCCGGGCACATACTGGCCGACCCGGGGCTGCCGGAGGGCGGGGTGTCGCTGGTGGAGGTTCCGGCACTGGCGATCTCGTCATCGGACTGCCGGGCGCGGGTCGCTCATGGCGACCCCGTCTGGTACCTGGTGCCGGACGGCGTGGTGCGCTACATCGACAAGCGCGAGCTGTACCGGCACGACTGCTGAAGGGGTACCGGTGAACGACCGGCAGGATCCTTACGACCCGTACGCACAGGACCCGTATGGCCAGGAGCCGCAGATCTACGGCTATGACGCCTATGGGCGTCCCGTGTACCAGCCGGAGGCGGCACAGCAGCAGGGTTACGACCCGTACGCGCAGCAGCAGGCGCAGCAGTACGGGCAGCAACAAGAGCACGACGGGTACGGCTACGACCCCTACACCCAGCCGCAGCATCACCAGCACCAGCAGCCCCAACAGCAACACCCTCAGCAGCACCACCAGACGCAGAGCTACGACCCGTACGCCCAGCAACAGCAACAGCAACAGCAACAAGCCCAGCAACACCAGGCCCAGCAGCATCAGTACCAACAACAGCCACAGGGCTATGGCTACGACTACCCACCGGCCGCCGCTCCGACCGTCCCCCCGCAGCGCGAGCCGCAACGTGAGCCGCGGCACGAGCCCAACCCCTATGAGGAGCTGAGCCCGGAGCAGCTGCGCGGCGGCTCCGAGACGGCTCCGGCCGAGGAGCCCCGGTCCACCGGGCCCCGCTCCGCGCAGCCGAGGCGGCCCGGGGGCGCCGATCAGGAGGAATACCACACCGAGCAGTTCTCCTTCGTCGAGGAGGAGGACGCCGAGTCCGACGACGTCATCGACTGGCTGAAGTTCGCCGAGACCCGCTCCGAGCGCCGTGATGAACGCCGCCGTAAGGGTCGCAACCGAGTCGTCGCGCTGGTCGTGGTCCTGGTCCTCGCCGCGGCGGGCGGTGTCGGTTACCTCTGGTACGCGGGCAAGCTCCCGGGGCTGTCCGACGGCGCCGACGACCAGGCGGCCGCGAGCGGTCCGCAGAAGCGCGATGTGATCGTCGTCCATCTGCGCGAGACCAAGGGCGGCCGCACCTCCACGGCCCTGCTGGTGGACAACGAGACCACCAAGAAGGGCACCACCGTCCTGCTGCCGAACGCGCTGGCCGTCGCCAACGAGGACGGCGCCTCCACGACGCTCGGCAAGTCGGTGACCGACGAGGGCTCCGACTCCACCCGGGACTCCCTGGGCACCCTGCTGGGTTCGAAGATCCAGGGCACCTGGCGACTGGACACCCCGTATCTGGAGAACCTCGTCGAGCTGGTCGGCGCGATCGGCCTCGACACCGACACGACCGTCCCCAGCCCCAAGAAGGGCGAGGACCCCCTGGTCAAGCAGGGCAAGGACCAGATCCTGAGCGGTCAGGCGGCCGTGGCGTACGCCACGTACCGCGCCCCCGGCGAGGCCCAGACCAAACAGCTCGCGCGGTTCGGGCAGGTCATGCAGGCGACGCTGAAGAAGGTCTCCAGCGATGCGAAGGGCGCCACCAGCACCGTGGAGTCGCTGGCCCAGATCCCCGACCCGTCGCTGTCCGAGCAGCAGCTCGGCGCGTCGCTGGCGAGGCTGGCCGGGCAGGCCAAGAGCGGGGCGTACGACACCGCGATGCTGCCGGTCCAGCCGGACGGGACGCTCAGCAGCCAGGCGACCGACCATGTGGTCAAGGACATCCTGGGCGGCACGGTCAAGAACACCGACAAGAACACCGCGCCCCGGGTCAGTGTGACCAACGCCGGAGGTCCCAAGGACGCGTCGGGCGACGCGCGGGTCGCCCTGGTCAACGGCGGCTTCACGGTCGTGGCGGCCAATGAGGGCGGCGGTACGCCGCAGTCGGCCTCGCGGGTGACCTATGCAGACGCCGCCCAGGCGGGCCAGGCCAAGGAGGTCGCCAAGACGCTCGGGCTGCCCGAGACGGCGGTGCGCAAGGCCAAGGGCGCGGCCAACGCGGACATCACCGTCCTCCTCGGCCCGGACTACGACGCCACGGGCTGAGCCTCCTGGGTGCCCCGGGCGTTCCCCCGGGGTACTCCCGGCGTTCCCCTCGGGCACGCCGGGTGGCCGCTCCTCGGCCGCCCGGCGTGACGGTGGGCCGTGAGACCCTGGGGGGAGCCAGACCTTCGAGGTACCACCGACCGAAAGCCTTGCCTGTGACCGCCACGGACCGCTCCCTCGAGCTCATCAACGCCGCCGCCCAGGCGGCCGCCGACAAGCTCGCGCACGACATCATCGCGTACGACGTCAGCGATGTGCTCTCCATCACCGACGCCTTCCTGCTGGCCTCGGCGCCCAACGACCGCCAGGTCAAGTCGATCGTCGACGAGATCGAGGAGCGGCTGAACAAGGACCTGGACGCCAAGCCGGTGCGTCGCGAGGGCGACCGCGAGGCCCGCTGGGTGCTGCTGGACTACGTGGACATCGTGGTGCACGTCCAGCACAGCGAGGAGCGGGTGTTCTACGCGCTGGAGCGGCTCTGGAAGGACTGCCCGCAGCTGGAGCTCCCGGCCGACGCCGAGGCCACCCGCGGCAAGGGGGCGGAGTACGCGCAGGCGCAGGCCGCGGACGGCGGCTCGGGCGGTGAGCTGAGCTGAACGGCGCGTATGGGGGCCGCGGCCGCCGCATCGTCCTGTGGCGCCACGGCCAGACGGCCTGGAACATAGAGCGGCGTTTCCAGGGCTCCCTGGACATAGAGCTCACGGACACCGGTGTCGCACAGGCGCGCCGCGCGGCCCGGCTGCTGGCCGCCCTGAAGCCGGACGCGATCATCGCCTCCGACCTGAAGCGGGCGGCGGCCACGGCCGCCGAGCTGTCCGCCGTCACGGGGCTGTCCATCTCGCATGACGCGGGTCTGCGCGAGACCTACGCGGGCGCGTGGCAGGGGCTGGTCCACGAGGAGATCATCGAGCGCTACGGCGAGCAGTACGCGGCGTGGAAGCGCGGGGAGGCGGTGCGGCGCGGCGGCGGTGAGCTGGAGACCGAGGTCGCCGACCGGGCGGCCCCGGTGGTGCTGGAGAGCGCCGACAAGCTGCCGGACGACGGCACGCTCGTGGTGGTCAGCCACGGCGGCACGATCCGCACCACCATCGGCCGGCTGCTCGGCCTGGAGCCCAGGACCTGGGAGGCGCTGGGCGGCCTGTCCAACTGCTGCTGGTCCGTGCTGGGCGAGGGCGCGCGGGGCTGGCGGCTGCTGGAGCACAACGCCGGATCGCTGCCCGAGCCGGTGCTCGGCGACGACGACTGAGCGGATTTCCTTTCCCGGCAGGTCACCGGCTATGCTCCTTCTCGTTCGAAGCGCTTCGGCGCAGAGAACAGCGGGGCTATAGCTCAGTTGGTAGAGCGCCTGCATGGCATGCAGGAGGTCAGGAGTTCAATTCTCCTTAGCTCCACAGATTCACGATCCCGCCTCCCTCACCGGGGGGCGGGATCGCTGCTTTCAGCGCCGCTTTCGGGCCCGCTTCCGATACCGTCCCCCGCTCACGCGGATGTTGGCGACCGTAAGGCAGCGGGACGCGGCGGACACCGGCGGAGTTCCGGTGACAGCGGCTCAACTCGGCCTGCTCATCGGTGTCGCGGTCTTCGGGGCGGTGTTCCTGGGCGCAGTGGACGGTACCGTGCCCAGTGCGGATGGCTCCGCGGACGCCCTGCGGGTGACCTGCGTCGCCTTGGCCGGGGCCGCGCCGCGCGAAGCACTGATGAGTCTGTCGAGACGAGTGGGGAATCTCCGCTGACCTGCGCGTCGTCCCGTGGCAGAATCGGACAGCCGGAGGGGGATGGGGCCGACACGTCCGATGGGGAGGGCAGGTGGGATGCCGACCAGCATCCTCGATGCGATCGAGGACCCGTCCCGCGGGGAACTACCGGGCATCGTGTGCCCGTCCTGCGGCTCCGCGAATGTGGCTCAGGTCCTCGGTGACAACGGCGGTGTTTCCTACGTGTGTACGGCCTGCGGCCATAGCTGGAGCTGAGTGAGATGGGCGCCCACAGCCGAAAGTGCGACTGGTGCGGCACCGGCACACCGATCGTCCGCGATATGGAGCCGCTCAACCCCGACTACCAGTACTGGTGCGCGGAGTGCGCGCAGGCGCTGATCATCAGGGGCGATCCCATCGAGACCTACCGTGAGCTCGAAGGGGAGCCGATCTACGGCCGGCTCCTCGACGAGCACTGCACGCTGAAGCGTTTCTATTCGTTCGCGACGGCGTAACGGGCACCTGCTCCGGCCCCCGGTCAAACGATTTGGCGGAAGGCCGGGGCATCCGTGTAATGTAGGCGTCGCCGCCGGGGAAACCGGGCGGAGCGAGACCTGGGGCTATAGCTCAGTTGGTAGAGCGCCTGCATGGCATGCAGGAGGTCAGGAGTTCAATTCTCCTTAGCTCCACATCGAGGAGGCGGGTTGTCCAGTGCGGACGGCCCGCCTTTCGCCTTGCGTGACGGGGGTCACCTCCGTGCGGGCCGTCGGTGCCCTGCGGTAACCTGACCCCATGCGTGCCGTACGCCTTCTGCTTAGCGGGCCGCGCTGATCAGTACCGACCGAGAGCAGCTCCGGTCGGCATCAGCGCGGCGTCCCCTCCTGTGCGAGGGGTCTTTTTGTTTCGGAAAGCAGGGATTCGCTGCGTAGCCGCAGGCAGAGACGACCGATGGAGCTTTGAGGACCATGAGCGAGACCAATGCCGCGGCCGAGGTGGCCGCGCCGCACCGCTACACGGCCGCCCTGGCCGCCGACATCGAAGCCCGCTGGCAGGACTTCTGGGCCGCGCACGGCACGTATGAGGCGGCCAACCCGAGCGGTGACCTGGCCGGCGACGCCGAGGCCGTCGCCCGGCCCAAGAAGTTCGTCATGGACATGTTCCCGTACCCCTCGGGCGCCGGACTGCACGTGGGCCATCCGCTGGGCTACATCGCCACCGATGTATACGCCCGCTACCACCGCATGACGGGCCACAACGTCCTGCACACCCTGGGCTTCGACGCCTTCGGCCTGCCCGCCGAGCAGTACGCGGTGCAGACCGGCACCCACCCGCGGGTCAGCACCGAGGCCAACATCGAGAACATGCGGCGGCAGCTGCGCCGACTGGGCCTGGGCCACGACCAGCGCCGCTCCTTCGCGACGATCGACCCGGACTACTACAAGTGGACCCAGTGGATCTTCGTCCAGATCTTCAACTCCTGGTACGACCCGGAGGCGAAGCGGGCACGCCCCATCGACACCCTGGTCCAGCGGTTCGCCACCGGTGAGCGCGCCACCCCCGACGGCCGCCCCTGGGCCGAGCTGACCGAGTCCGAGCGCGCCGACATCCTGGGCGATTACCGACTGGCCTACGCCTCGGACGCGCCCGTCAACTGGTGCCCCGGCCTGGGCACCGTGCTGGCCAATGAGGAGGTCACCGCGGACGGCCGCTCCGAGCGCGGCAACTTCCCGGTCTTCAAGGCCAAGCTGCGCCAGTGGAACATGCGCATCACCGCCTATGCCGACCGGCTGCTGGACGATCTGAACGAGCTGGACTGGCCCGAGGCCATCAAGCTCCAGCAGCGCAACTGGATCGGCCGCAGCGAGGGCGCCCGGGTCGACTTCCCGGTGTCCGGCCATCCCGACGCCAAGATCACGATCTTCACCACCCGCCAGGACACCCTGTTCGGCGCCACCTATATGGTCCTGGCGCCCGAGCACGGCCTGGTGGACGAGATCGTTCCGGCCGCCTGGCCCGAGGGCACCCACGACGCCTGGACCGGCGGCCACGCCACCCCGGCCCAGGCCGTCGACGCCTATCGCAAGCAGGCCGCGGCCAAGTCCGACGTCGAGCGGCAGGCCGAGGTCAAGGAGAAGACCGGCGTCTTCACCGGCGCCTACGCCATCAACCCGGTCAGCGGCGAGCAGGTGCCGGTCTTCATCGCCGACTACGTCCTGATGGGCTACGGCACCGGCGCGATCATGGCCGTTCCGGCGCACGACAGCCGTGACTTCGCCTTCGCCCGCGCCTTCGAGCTGCCCGTGCGCTGCGTTGTCGAGCCCTCGGACGAGCGTGGCACCGACCCCTCCACCTGGGACGACGCCTTCGTTTCGTACGACGCGAAGATCGTCAACTCGGCGGGGGAGTCCGTATCGCTGGACGGGCTGGGCGTCGTCGAGGCCAAGGCGCGCATCACCGAGTGGCTGGAGTCCCGCTCCATCGGCGAGGGCACCGTCAACTACCGGCTGCGCGACTGGCTGTTCAGCCGGCAGCGCTACTGGGGCGAGCCCTTCCCGATCGTCTACGACGAGGAGGGCGTGGCCCACTCCCTGCCCGAGTCGATGCTGCCCCTGGAGCTGCCCGAGGTCGAGGACTACTCACCGCGCACCTTCGACCCGGACGACTCCGACACCTCCCCGGAGACCCCGCTGTCCCGGAACGAGGACTGGGTCAACGTGGTGCTGGACCTGGGCGACGGGCGCGGGCCGCGGCCGTTCCGCCGCGAGACCAACACCATGCCCAACTGGGCCGGGTCCTGCTGGTACGAGCTGCGCTACCTGGACCCGCACAACAGCGAGCGGCTGGTCGACCCCGAGGCGGAGCGCTACTGGATGGGGCCGCGCGAGGGGCGGCCGCACGGCGGCGTCGACCTGTACGTGGGCGGCGCCGAGCACGCGGTGCTGCATCTGCTGTACGCCCGGTTCTGGTCCAAGGTGCTGTTCGACCTGGGGCATGTCTCCTCGGTCGAGCCGTTCCACAAGCTGTACAACCAGGGCATGATCCAGGCGTATGTCTACCGGGACAGCCGCGGTATCGCCGTCCCGGCCGCCGAGGTCGAGGAGCGGGACGGCGCCTACTGGTACCAGGGCGAGAAGGTCACCCGGCTGCTGGGCAAGATGGGCAAGTCCCTGAAGAACGCCGTCACGCCGGACGAGATCTGCGCCGAGTACGGGGCCGACACCCTGCGTCTGTACGAGATGGCCATGGGCCCGCTGGATGTCTCGCGGCCCTGGGACACCCGCGCCGTGGTCGGCCAGTACCGGCTGTTGCAGCGGCTGTGGCGCAATGTCGTCGACGAGGGGACCGGAGAGGTCACCGTCGTCGACGCCGAGCCCGACGAGGCGACGCTGCGCGCCCTGCACAAGGCCATCGACGGCGTCCGGCAGGACATGGCGGGTCTGCGCTTCAACACCGCCATCGCCAAGATCACCGAGCTGAACAACCACGTCACCAAGGTGCGCGAGGTGCCCCGCTCGGTGGCCGAGGGGCTGGTGCTGCTGATCTCGCCGCTGGCCCCGCACGTCGCCGAGGAGCTGTGGCACAGGCTGGGCCATGACACATCGGTCGTCCACGAGACCTTCCCGGTCGCCGACCCGGAGTATGTCGTGGACGAGACCGTCACCTGTGTGGTGCAGGTCAAGGGCAAGGTCAAGGCCCGGCTGGAGGTCGCGCCCTCGGTCTCGGACGAGGAGCTGGAGGCGCTGGCGCTGGGTGACCCCGCAGTCGTGGCGGCGCTGGACGGCGCGGGCATCCGTAAGGTCATCGTGCGGGCGCCGAAGCTGGTCAATATCGTTCCGGCCTGAGCGGGATCCCACACCGTTCCGGTGTGACCGGGAATTCCGCGCCGTTCCGGCCTGGGCGGGAATCCCGCAGCGTTCCCGCCCGACCGGGGTCCCACGCGTGGGCGGGTTGGGGGTTCGTCAGGAACCTCTGGCCCGCCCGGCGCGTTTACGCTGGGAGGACGACCGCCACCGTGCCGTGACCGCCGCCCAAGGAGCGCACATGGAAGCCATCTGGATCCTGTTGCTGCTTTTCGTCCTGATCATGTTGACCGGGGTCTATGCGGCTGTTCGCGCGATCAGGGCGGCCAAGCGCGGTATCGACCGTACGGTGCACCAGGCCCGCCGCACGGTGGAGGACACCAGACTCCGCGCCCGGCAGCTGGCGCAACCGGGCGCGGTCGGTGAACTCGCCCAGCTCCAGCTCTCCCTGCGCGGCTCGATGCGAGCCACCAGCCAGGCGCTCCAGGCGGCCGCCCCGCAAGACCGGTCCCTGTCGGAGTCGTTGGGCCTGTTCCGGCGGCTGAGCGCCCATGCGAAGGATCTGGAAGCGGATCTCAAGCGGCTGGAGCAGGAGCCCGACAAATCCCGTATCGCAGCCCTGCTGCCCGACCTGCGGCAGCGTACGGAGCGGATCACCCATTCGGCCGACTCGCTGCGCTGGGCGGTGCAGGAGCGGACGACACGGATGGCGCACGACGATCTGGACTCGCTGGGCCGCGAGATCGAGATGGAGGCCGGGGCGCTGCGGCACTGGACGGCGGCGGAGCCGGACGAGCCGGGGGCGGACGCGGGGGCGGCGTGGCCGGAGCCCGGGGCGGGGTCTTCCCGGACGGCGCCCGGGGCCGGGGCGCGGACGTCACCCGAGGCGGGAGCGCGATCGGGGCCCGAGGCGGGGGCGTGGCCGGCGCCCGAGGCGGGGCAGCGGCCGGAGCCGCCGCGGCCCCCGCTCGGTGCGAGGCCCCCGACGGAGCCCCCGGCGTGGCAGAAGCCCTGGCAGAAGTCCCCCCGTCCGGAGAACACGGCCTGAGACCCCGGAACCCGGCCAGAGAACAGGATCTGAGTCACGTCTGAACAGGGCATGATCGGTAAGGCAATTGATCATCCGCTGGGGTCGCGCTATCGGCAGGCTCCATCCCCCGATAACCTCCCAGTCATGTACCGCCATGTCGCGATCGTGACCGATTCCACGGCGTACTTGCCGCAGGATGCGATGGAGCGGCATCGCATCACCGCCGTGCCGCTGACGGTGGTGCTCGGCGACCGGGCCCTGGAGGAAGGCACCGAGATCTCGGCCCGGTCCCTCGCACAGGCGTTGCAGAAGCGGAAGCCGGTGACGACGTCCCGGCCCAGCCCGGAGATGTTCGCGGCCGCCTACCGGGCCGCCGCCGAGGAGGGCGCCACGGGCATCGTCTCGCTGCATCTGTCGGCCGAGTTCTCCGGCACCTACGACGCGGCGGTGCTCGCGGCACAGGACGCGCCCGTTCCGGTGCGGGTGGTGGACAGCGGAATGGTCGCGATGGCGCTCGGCTTCTGCGCACTGGCGGCGGCCGAGACGGCGGAGGGCGGCGGCACGCTGGACGAGGCAGTGGCGGCGGCGGAGAAGCGGGCCGAAGGCACCGCCGCCTACTTCTACGTCGACACCCTCGACTACCTGCGGCGCGGCGGCCGCATCGGCGCGGCCCAGGCCCTGCTCGGCTCGGCGCTCGCGGTCAAACCGCTGCTCCAGCTCGACGAGGGGCGGATCGAGCTGCGGGAGAAGGTCCGCACCGCCTCGAAGGCGATCGCCCGGCTCGAGGAGATCGTGGTGGAGCGGGCCGGCCGGAGCCGGGTGGATATCGCGGTACAGCATCTGGCGGCGAGCGAGCGGGCGGCGGCGCTCGCGGAGCGGCTGCGGGAGCGGGTGCCGGGGCTGGCGGAGCTCTATGTGAGCGAGGTGGGCGCGGTGATCGGGGCACACGCCGGGCCGGGGCTGGTGGGGGCGGTGGTGTCTCCGCGGTAGCGGGGGCGGGGGTGTAGGTGGGGGTGCTGGGGCTGGCGGGGGTGTTGGGGTGGGTGTGCGGGTGTTGGGGTCGTACTTGGGCAATGCGCTTCGCCCGGTGGGGTGACGGAGTTATCCACAACCTGGGGGTTATCCCCGGGAATTGAGGCGGCTCGGCGCGATCGGCGGGACGTGTCTACCGTCAGGTGGCATGAGGTCACGATCACGCACAGTAACCACGGGTCCGGGGCTCGGTCCGGGGCGCGGCCGCCATCGCGACGGCGGGGCGGGCCGCCGCCCACGCCCGCCGTCCGGCCCCGGCCTTTTGCGCGCTGGGAGCCACCACCGCGGCGTCCATCACCGGTCCCACGCCTCCACACCCTCGCCCGCGACCCGCGCGGCGGCGCTCTTCGCCATGTCACCGACGTCGCCCCCGATCGCGGTGGGGTCCACCGCTCTGGGCAGCCGGGACGGACCGAAGGGTGCTGCGGGGACGAGGGGCGAGGAGGAGGCGCCGCCCGAGGGAGCGGAAGAGGTACGGAACGACGAACCGTCAGAGGACCTGCCCGAGCACGGGCCTGAAGACGGGCCCAAGGATGCTCCACTCCGCCGACGTGACCGGGCCGGGCTCGCCCTGCGCGAGCGGCTGCCGATGTGGATTCAGCTGCGCTGCGGAATGGAGCTGAGGACGGTCGCCGCCCTGGCGGTCGCTCTGCTCGCCGCGATGGCCTTCGCGGCCTACCACTTCTGGACCGGCCGTCCCCAGACCGTGCGCGCGCCGGACCCGGAGCCCCCGCGCGCCGCCTCCTCCGAGCCCGCCCCGACGCCTGGTGGGCTCACCCCGTCAGGCGGTGGCCGGACGGTCGTGGTGGATGTGACGGGCAAGGTCCGCAGCCCCGGGCTGCGGAAGCTGCCGACCGGGGCGCGGGTCGCCGACGCCCTGGAAGCGGCGGGCGGGGTACGGCCGGGCGCCGACCTGAGCGGACTGAACCGGGCCCGCCCGCTGGTGGACGGAGAGCAGATCGTGGTCGGCGCTCCCGGGAGCGGACCGCCGCCCGGGCCGGGCGCGGCCGCGGATCCGGCGGTCGGCGCGCCGACCGCGCCCAACGGTTTGAACGCCCCGGCCGGACCCGGGGCGCCCGGTGGCTCAATCAGCCTCAATTCCGCGACCACCGAACAACTGGACACCCTCCCGGGAGTGGGCCCCGTCCTGGCCCAGCACATCATCGACTACCGCACCCAGCACGGAGGTTTCCGCTCCATCGATGAACTCCGCGAGGTGAACGGCATCGGAGAGCGCCGGTTCGCCGACCTGCGCCCGCTGGTCCAGCCATGACGGTCGCGAAGCCGACGCGGACCCGCACCCCGGTCCATGCGGCGGCCGCGTCCCCGCGCGGTGCGTCACAGCCCCGCCAGGAGGGCCCACCCGACCTCCGCCTCGTGCCCCCGGCCCTGGCCGCCTGGGCAGCCGCGGCACTCGCCCTGGACGCACCGGCCCCCGTGGTGGCCCTCGCCTGCACGGCAGCCACCCTCGCCGCGGCCGCCTTGCTCATCCGGACTCGCCGACGCGCCCCGGCCCCGGCCGGACGCCGCCGCGACGCACCCCGTCCCCGCCGCGGGCCAGGCACGCCCGCGCCAATACCGCCCCCGGACGACCGGCGCGCCCCCGAACCCACGACGCCACAGCAGCGCGACGAAGAGCCTCGCCAGCGAGGACGGAAGCCACGACCATCGAGGGCCGGACGACCGCCCGATGCCGCCCCCGGGACCGAGGGGCCGCCGGGCACCGGCGAGGGCCGTAACACGCCGGGGTGGCAGGCCGTCCGGTCGCCGCGTGTTGTCGTGCGGCGTGGGGGTCGTTCGGCAAGGTCGCTGGCGGCCGAGCCGTTGTCCGGGGCGGTCACCGGGCGGCCGTCCGGCGCCGCATCCGGGGCCGAGGGGTCGCCGGGCAGCGGCGAGGGCCGCAACTCGTTGGGGTGGCAGGCCGTCCGGTCGCCGCGTGCTGTCGTGCCGCGTGGGCGGCGTGCGGCAGGTGCGGTGGCGGCTGCGCTGTCGCCTGGCGCCGCATCCGGGGCCGACGGGGCGCCGAGCCTCGGCGAGGGCCGTAACACGCCGGGGCGGCGGGCCGCTCCGCAGTCTCGTGCTGTCGCACCCCGTGGGGGCCGTGCGGCAGGGCCGGTGGCGGCTGTGTCCTCGCCCGGTGCCGCACCCGGGGCTGGCGGGCGGCCAAGAGCTGGCGAGAGCCACAACATGCCGGGCCGACAAGCCAGTTGGCCGCCGCGCGGCGCCCTCTGGTGTGGGCGCCGTATGGCGGGTGCGGTGGCGGCAGTGCTGCTGGGCGGAGCCGCCGCGGGGGCGGTCGCCTGGCTGCACGGTGCGGACGTACATCGCAGCCCCGTGCCCGCGCTGGCCCGGGAGTACGCGGAGGCCACCGTCGAGGTGGCGGTCACGGGGGACCCGCGGCTCACCAGGCCACACGTACGGGGCGCGGCGCTCGCGCCCGCGTCCGTGGTCCTGGAGGCCGAGGCCGACCGGATCACCGCCCCCGACGGCACCACGACCACCACCCGTACTCCCGTGCTGGTGACGATCCACCCCAGGGCCGGTAGGGAGCGGACGGCCTGGCTCGGGCTGCTGCCGTCCACACGTCTGCGGGTCCACGGCCGGCTGGCGCCGCCGATGCGCGACGGGGACCGCGTCGCGGCCGTAGTGCGTGTCAGGGGCGGACCACCGCGGATCACGGGCCCGCCCAGCGCGGTCCAGCGGCTGGCCGGACGGCTGCGCGCCGGACTGCGCACCGCGACCGACGACCTCTCCCCGGACGCGCGGGCGCTGCTCCCGGCGCTGGTCGTGGGGGACACCTCACGGGTGCCGCCCGAGCTGGACGAGGCGTTCCGGGCCACGGACATGCTTCACCTCATGGCTGTCTCCGGCAGCAACTTGACGCTGGTGCTCGCCCTGCTCACGGGGCCGCCGCAGCTGGCCGGGCGGGCCGAGCGGCGCGGTCTCGCGGGCGCGCTCGGCATCCGGCTGCGCACGACGGCTCTCCTCGGTGGCGGGCTCACGCTCGCGTTCGTCATCGTGTGCAGACCCGAGCCCAGCGTGTTGCGCGCCGCCGCCTGCGGGCTGATCACGCTGCTCGCCCTCGGTACCGGACGCCGTCGCTCCCTGCTCCCCGCGCTGGCCGGCGCCGTCCTCGCGCTGGTGCTCTACGACCCCTGGCTCGCGCGGAGCTACGGCTTCCTCCTGTCCGTGCTGGCCACCGGTGCCCTGCTGACCATCGCGCCCGGATGGAGTGCGGCTCTGCGGCGCCGGGGCGTACCGCCACGGGTGGCCGAGGCGCTGGCGGCCGCCGCCGCGGCCCAGGCGGTCTGCGCGCCGGTCGTGGTGGTGATGGCCGCCCGGGTGAGCCTGGTGGCGATTCCCTGCAACCTCATCGCCGAGGTGGCGGTCGCCCCCGCCACCGTCCTCGGGTTCATCGCGCTGGCGGTGGCCGCTGTCGCCCCGCCGATCGCGGAGTGGATCGCCTGGCCGGCGGGCTGGCCCGCCGGGTGGATCGCGAAGGTGGCCCGTACCGGCGCGGAGCTGCCCGGGGCCGAGGCGGACTGGCCGGACGGCTGGACCGGCGGGCTGTTGCTGGCCGCCGTCACCCTGGCCGCGGTCCTCGCGGGCCGCCGCCTCCTGCGCCACCGCCTGCTGTGCGCCGTATGCGCGCTGCTGGTGCTGCTGGCCGTCGTACGCCCGGCGCCACTGGCCCGGGTCATCACCGGTTGGCCGCCGCCCGGTTGGCGGATGGTGGTATGCGATGTGGGCCAAGGCGACGCCCTGGTCCTGGCCGCGGGCCCCGGCACGGCCGTCGTCGTGGACACCGGCCCCGAGCCGCGAGCCGTCGACCGCTGTCTTCGCTCGCTGGGCATCGTCCGGATCCCGTTGCTGGTCCTGACCCACTTCCACGCGGACCATGTGGCGGGGCTGACCGGTGCGTTACGCGGTCGCGCGGTCGGCGCCATCGAGACCACCGGCCTGGAGGAACCACCCGGCCAGGCCGAGTTCGTACGTCGCAGGGCCCGTTTGGCGCATATCCCGGTCATCCAGGCGGCGCCGGGGGAGCGGCGGCGCTTGGGCCCGCTGTCCTGGGAGGTCCTGTGGCCCGCTCCGCCACCCGCCCCGGCCGCCGCCGAGGGGCCGAACGACGCGAGCGTCACCCTCCTCGTCCGTACGTCGGGCCTGACCCTGCTCCTCCTGGGCGACCTGGAACCCCCGGCCCAGCAGGCCCTGCTGACGGCGCACCCCGCCCTCCCCGAGGTCGATGTCCTCAAGGTCGCCCACCACGGCTCCGCCTACCAGGACCCCCAGCTCCTCCGTCGCCTCAGCCCCCGCCTGGCCCTGATCTCCTGCGGCGCCGACAACCCCTACGGCCACCCATCTCCCCGCACCATCGGCTCCCTCCGCGCCCGGGGAGCCGCCGTGCTCCGGACCGACACCGATGGCCCGATCGCGGTGACGGGGGACCCGGGCCTACACGCGGTGCTAGGAGGCCGTAGCACGGCCGCGAAACGCTCTGCGGGCCGACGTGGCGGACGACGTAAGGCCAGGCCGTTCCAGGAGGAGGCCGTAGAGGCCGGGAAAGCCGGGTAAATCACTCCAACTACCGATCATCGCGGGCCGGTTGTACCTTAGAGCCTGTCACCACGGACAAGGCGTGGTTGCTCACCGCCGTCAGGTTGGCCTGACCCCGAAGGGGGAGGGACGGGCCTATCGCAGAGGGCGGTGGGTGGAACCCCTTGGAGGTGGTGACAATGGTCGGCTTCTTCAGGTCGTCCGTGAAAAAAGGAAAAAGGTGTCGCGGCAGTCTCGTGGAGCGCTTCGCGGTGTCCCTAGCGGCGCGAGCCGTCTGGGCGGCGATCGTTGAGGCCCTACGTCACGACTAAGCGGTTTCGGCCGCGAGTGGGGCGCCGGAGGTCTTTCCTTCGACCCTGGCGCCTCACTCATCTCCGCACACCACGATGTAATCGCGGCAAGGCGAGGAAGCTGCGAAGAAGCCGCGCGGAGGGCGTCAGACCCGGTCCAGGGGGCGGTGCGGTTCGGCCGGGAGCTCGGCCCTGATCGGATCGCCTGGGCGGACCGTGCCGCCCTCCTTCACGACGCTCATGATTCCGGCCTTGCGGACGATGTTTCCGGCCTCGTCGCGGCCGACGACCCGCTTCAGGAGGCCGTTCTGGAAGTGGTCGATTTGTAGGCAGGGGTTGCGGAGGCCGGTCACTTCCAGCACCGCGTCATCGCCGATGTGCAGCAGGGTGCCGACCGGTAGGCCGAGTAGGTCGATGCCGCGGGTGGTGATGTTCTCGCCGAGGTCACCGGGCAGAACCTTGAACCCCTCCGCGTCGACCTCGGTGAAGAGCTCTTCGTGGATGAGGTGGACTTGGCGCAGGTTCGGCTGGGTGGGGTCCTGGGCGACGCGTGAGCGGTGCTTGACCGTTACACCGGCGTGTACGTCCCCCTCGACACCGAGGCCGACGAGCAGGGTGATGCTGTCCCGGTTCGGCTTGGTGAACGAGTACTTGCCGTTGCTGCTGACTGCCGTGACTGTTCCACTCACCCTCGGTTCCCCCTTTTCATCGACCACAGTTGGTCCTGCCCTTCGCCGGGACCGGCTATTCGGCCTCCAGCCAGCCGTCGTACTCGTCCGCGAGCGCGTCGAGTGCCGCCGGGTCCAGTTCGCCGGTCGGGTCCTCGATCACCACCAGCCACTGGGCGTCCTCGGCGTCGTCCTCGCCCGCCAGGGCGTCCCGCACCAGCTGCGGCTCCTGGGCGGTGCCGAAGCGCTCGGGGAGAGCCCCGGCCACCTCCTCCGCCGCGTCGCGGTCGGGCAGGACCAGGATATGGCGGGCGCCGGTCAGCCCTTCGCCGGTCAGTCCTTCATCGATCACCGGAACATTGTCGGACATCCGGGCGGACGGGGCTGTCGGCGGTCCGTGGGATGCTGGACCGCGATGGCCAGGAAGACGACGACCGACGATCCGCTCGCCCCGGTGACCCTTGCCGTGGGCCAAGAGGAACTGCTGCTCGACCGCGCGGTGCAGCAGGTGGTGGCGGCCGCCCGCGCGGCCGACCCCGACACCGATGTGCGCGACCTCATGCCCGACGCGCTCCAGCCCGGCACCCTCGCCGAGCTGACCAGCCCCTCGCTCTTCGCGGAGCGCAAGGTCGTGGTGGTGCGCAACGCACAGGATCTGTCGGCCGACACGATCAAGGATGTGAAGGGCTATCTCGGCACCCCCGCCGAGGAGATCACCCTGGTGCTGCTGCACGCGGGCGGGGCCAAGGGCAAGGGGCTGCTCGACGCCGCCCGTAAGGCCGGGGCGCGCGAGGTCGCCTGCCCCAAGATGACCAAGCCCGCCGACCGACTGGCGTTTGTGCGGTCGGAGTTCCGTGCCACCGGCCGGTCCGCCACGCCCGAGGCATGCCAGTCCCTGGTCGACGCCATCGGCAGCGATCTGCGCGAGCTGGCCAGCGCTGTCTCCCAGCTTGTGGCCGATGTCGAGGGCACGATCGACGAGGCCGTCGTCGCCCGCTACTACACCGGCCGTGCCGAGGCGTCCAGCTTCACCGTGGCCGACCGCGCCGTCGAAGGCCGCGCGGCCGAGGCGCTGGAGGCGCTGCGCTGGGCCGTCTCCACCGGGGTGGCGCCGGTGCTGATCACCAGCGCCCTGGCTCAGGGCGTCCGCGCCATCGGCAAGCTGGCCTCCGCGCCGCGCGGCGCCCGTCCCGGCGATCTCGCCCGTGAGCTGGGCATGCCGCCGTGGAAGATCGACCGGGTGCGGCAGCAGATGCGGGGCTGGTCGGCGGACGGGGTGGCGGTCGCGCTGCGTGCCGTTGCCGAGGCCGATGCGGGGGTCAAGGGCGGCGGGGACGATCCGGAGTACGCCTTGGAGAAGGCGGTCGTCACGATTGCCCGCGCGGCGCGGGCGGGGCGTCGTTAGGCGCGATGCGCTGTGCGCTATGCGGTCCGCTGGATGTGCCCTGATCTGCCGTGGGTTGTCTGCGGTGGTGTTGTGGCTGGTCGCGCAGTTCCTCGCGCCCCTTTAGGGCACGTGTTGTTCCCCGCCCCGCCCCTTCCCGAACCGGGGCTGCGCCCCGGGCCCCGCTGGGGCTTCGCCCCCAGGCCCCGCTAGGGCCTCAGCCTCGGGCCCCGTTAGGGCTTCGCCCCGGGCGTTTCCAGGGCTCCCCGCCCAGCCCGGGCCCCGGGCCTTCGGCCGGGCTCCGGGCCTGGGACGGGCGCCGGGCTCCGGCCTCATGCCTGGGCCGGGCTTCATGCCTGGGCCGGGCTCCGGGCCGACGTGCGCCCGGGCCTCCGTGTATCCGGCTCTGTGTGTGTCCGGCCCCAGGCCCGTTCGGCCCGGGTGGTGGTTCGGGCTTGGGGTGGGGCGGTCCCGGTTTACCGCTTCATCTTTTCCAGCGTCGCCTTCGCGCTCTTCTTGAGCATGTCGGTGGCTTCCTCGGGCGTCTTGGCCGTGGCGCTGGCCGAGGACGACACATACTCCGACCAGGTCGACTGATACGTCATCCAGCCGTCCCGCACGGCGAGGATCACATAGGCGCCGGTGGAGCTGGTCCTGCCCTCCTGTTTCACCACATACGCCTCGTCGCCCAGCCCGCTGACCGGGCTCACCTGGTAGCTGTAACTGGAGGTCTTCTGGTCCTCGTAGGCGCGGTACTGGGCCTCGAACTCAGGGGCGGGGTCGGTCTTCTTGTGCAGCGACGCCGTGGTGTAGAGCCACACCGAGGAGTAGTCGCTGCTGCTCGCGGCGTTCGGCTCGAAGTCGATATTGCAGGTCATCGAGTCCAGCGCGGGGTTCTCGGAGCTGCTGTGCTGCGGGTTCGACGTCGACCCGGTGCCGTCCTTCTGCTGATAGCCGGAGTCCTTGAAGCTCTGGGTATCGGTCGGGGTGCACAGATTGGTCGTATAGCGGTAGCCCGCGAGATCGGCCTCCGCGGCGTCCCCGTCGAACCCTCCCGTGGCGAACAGCACCCCGGCCCAGACCGCCGAGGCGACCACGGCCCCGCCCAGCCCCCACAGCCAGCCCTTGCCACCGCCGCCACCGCTCCCGCCGCCGAAGCCAGTGGGCGGGGCACCTGGAGCCATGCCCATCGGCCCGTACCCGCCGCCCACGGGCACGGAAGGCATCGTCGGCTGGGCGTACGGATTGTGCTGGGGCTGCTGGGCCTGGGGCGGCAGCACCTGCCCATACGGGCCGGGCGGCGGGCTCTGCGGCGGGCTCTGCTGCGGTGGCTGAGGTGCCGCCTGAGGCGGCTGAGGCGGCTGGGGCGGCTGCGGCGGCCCGTACGGATTGGGTGTTTCCCCCGGTGTCGACATGACGTGAACATACCCGTATTCAGCGCGAAAGCCCCGCCCTGCCCTGGGGAAAGGGCAGGCACGGGGCCTTCGTGTCGATCGAGTGCGCCGCACCCGCGTGGCGAACGCAGGCCGCGTGCGGCGCGGTGCCGCTGAGGGAGCTGAAGAAGAGCTCTCGGCTGCCGGTTGGAGCGGGTGAGAGGGACCGCTGTGCCCAAATCGGCGGGGTGGGGCGGTGACGCCCCGGAAGGTGTCGGCCTTCGAGATCAGCCGTGCAGGTCGGTCTCGTAAGGTGCCGACCCTGGAGGTCAGCTCCTCCGGCGGGGGTCAGCCCTGGATGCTGGAGACCTGCTGGGCGAGCGCCGACTTCTTGTTGGCGGCGTTGTTCTTGTGCAGAACGCCCTTGCTGACGGCCTTGTCCAGCTTGCGCCCGGCGACGCGGGCGGCTTCGGTGGCCTTCTCGGCGTCACCGGCGGCCACGGCCTCGCGGGTGCGGCGGATGGCGGTCTTCAGCTCGGACTTGACCGCCTTGTTGCGCAGACGCGCCTTCTCGTTCGTCTTGTTCCGCTTGATCTGGGACTTGATGTTCGCCACGTAAAAAGCCTTCGCAGGTTCGATGGGTTTCGCTTGCTTCGTGTGCGTCCGTGCCCACGAGGACGTCCATGGGGATCACCTTCGAGATCACCCTGGAGGTGTCCGTGAAAGAGGGGGCACGAGACACAGTCGACCAGGCTACCAGCAGGGTCCATGGCGTCCCAAACCCGGAAGAGGTCGCCATTCATGGGACCATGGACGGGACTGACCCGATACCGATAACACCGAGTCCCGCCTAGACACAGGACCCTGCGTGCCCGCGACCCCTACCAATGTGCCGGAGCCGAGCCGTACCGACCCGGCTCTGATCCGAAACTTCTGCATCATCGCGCACATCGACCACGGCAAGTCGACGCTCGCCGACCGCATGCTCCAGCTGACCGGTGTGGTCGAGCAGCGGCAGATGCGCGCGCAGTATCTCGACCGCATGGACATCGAGCGCGAGCGCGGCATCACGATCAAGTCCCAGGCGGTCCGGCTGCCCTGGGCGCCGACGAAGGACGAGGGCGGCAAGCCGGCCACCCATATCCTCAACATGATCGACACCCCCGGCCACGTGGACTTCACCTATGAGGTCTCGCGCTCCCTCGCCGCCTGTGAGGGATGCATTCTGCTGGTCGACGCGGCCCAGGGCATCGAGGCGCAGACCCTCGCCAACCTCTATCTGGCGATGGAGAACGACCTCACGATCATCCCGGTCCTCAACAAGATCGACCTGCCCGCCGCCCAGCCCGAGAAGTACGCCGCCGAGCTGGCCCATCTCATCGGCTGCGACCCCTCCGATGTGCTCAAGGTCTCCGCCAAGACCGGCGAGGGCGTGGCCGAGCTGCTGGACCGGGTCGTCGACCTCGTCCCGGCCCCGGTGGGCGTCCATGACGCCCCCGCCCGCGCGATGATCTTCGACTCCGTCTATGACGCCTACCGGGGTGTCGTGACCTATGTGAAGGTCGTCGACGGCACGCTCGGCAAGCGCGAGCGGATCAAGATGATGTCCACCGGCGCCGCCCATGAGCTGCTGGAGATCGGCACCAACTCTCCGGAGATGACCCCCGCCGACGGGCTGTCCGTGGGCGAGGTGGGCTATCTGATCACCGGTGTGAAGGATGTCCGCCAGTCCAAGGTCGGCGACACGATCACCCAGTTCACCAAGGGCGCGCAGGAGGCGCTGGGCGGCTACAAGGACCCGAAGCCGATGGTGTTCTCGGGGCTGTATCCGCTGGACGGCTCGGACTACCCCGAGCTCCGCGAGGCCCTGGACAAGCTCCAGCTCAACGATGCCGCACTGGTCTACGAACCGGAGACCTCGGCCGCCCTCGGCTTCGGCTTCCGCGTCGGCTTCCTCGGTCTGCTGCACCTGGAGGTCATCCGTGAGCGCCTGGAGCGCGAATTCAATCTCGACCTGATCGCCACCGCACCGAATGTGGTCTACCGGGTGGAGATGGAGGACGGCAGCGAGCACACGGTGACCAACCCCAGCGAGTTCCCGGTGGGCAAGATCGACACGGTGCATGAGCCGGTCGTCCGGGGCACCATCCTGGCCCCGAGCGAGTTCATCGGCGCGATCATGGAGCTGTGCCAGAACCGCCGCGGGGTGCTGCTCGGCATGGACTACCTCTCCGAGGACCGGGTCGAGATCCGCTACACCCTGCCGCTGGCCGAGGTCGTCTTCGACTTCTTCGACCAGCTGAAGTCCAAGACCCGCGGCTACGCCTCGCTCGACTACGAGCCCACCGGTGAGCAGACCTCCGACCTGGTCAAGGTCGACATCCTGCTGCACGGCGACAAGGTGGACGCGTTCTCGGCGATCACCCACAAGGACAAGGCGTACGCGTACGGCGTCCGGCTGGTCGCCAAGCTGCGCGAGCTCATCCCGCGGCAGAACTTCGAGGTGCCCATCCAGGCGGCCATCGGCTCCCGGGTCATCGCCCGTGAGACGGTCCGTGCCATCCGTAAGGACGTCCTCGCCAAGTGCTACGGCGGTGACATCTCCCGTAAGCGGAAGCTGCTGGAGAAGCAGAAGGAGGGCAAGAAGCGGATGAAGATGGTCGGCAACGTGGAGGTCCCCCAGGAGGCGTTCATCGCGGTGCTGTCCTCCGACTCCGACGGCAAGGACTCCAAGGCGAAGAAGTAACGGACTCCGGGGCGAAGAAGGGCGAACCGTCCCCCGGGTGGGGGCGGAGCCCCGGGATCAGCCCGGGGAGAGTAGGGTCGGCGGGCCCGGCGTGCGGGATGCGCCGGGCCCGCCGCGCTCGGGGGAACCCCTTGGGCATCTCGTGAGGACAACGTGACGTGGGCCCCCTTACGCCGTAAGGATTCGGCCCCTACTCTGATCACCACTCGAAGGTTACTCGCGAGTCACCAAGCAATGAGGCGGGCCCCGGAGGATGCCGTGACCGACACACAGAACTTGCTCGAGAACCGGCCGCCGTCCTTGGCGACGCACTTCCTCCAGCGCGTCGAGGCGACACCGGACAAGGAGGCGTACCGCTATCCGGTGCCTCCCGCCTCGGGTACGGGCCCCGACGACTGGCGGCCGCTGACCTGGCGGGAAAGCGCGGATCGGGTCTTCGCCATCGCCGCCGGTCTGATCGATCTGGGCATCCGGCCCGAGGAGCGGGTGGCGCTGGCCTCCGCCACCCGCGTGGAGTGGATCCTGGCCGACCTCGGCGTGCTGTGCGCGGGCGCGGCCACCACCACGGTCTACCCGACCACCAACGCCGACGAGACCTCCTTCATCCTCTCCGACTCCGGCAGCCGGGTGCTGATCGCCGAGGACGCGGCGCAGCTCACCAAGGTGCGGGCGCAGCGCGATGAACTCCCCGAACTGGCCCATGTGGTGGTGATCCGGGCCGAGGACGCGGTCCCCGCCGAGGACGACCCCGAGGGCTGGGTGCTCTCGCTCGCCGAACTGGAGAAGCGCGGCACGGCCCTTCTGGAGAGCCGGCCGGATGTCGTACGGGAGCGGATGGACGCCCTGCGCGGCGATCAGCTCGCGACGCTCATCTACACGTCCGGTACCACCGGGCGCCCGAAGGGCGTACGCCTGGCGCATGACTCCTGGTCGTACATGGCCATTGTGATCGGCAATCAGGACGGGCTGCTCTACGCCGACGATGTGCAGTACCTGTGGCTGCCGCTCGCGCATGTCTTCGGCAAGGTGCTGACGGCTGGGCAGATCTACGTCGGCCACACCACGGCGGTGGACGGCCGGGTCGACAAGATCATCGACAATCTGCCGGTGGTCCGGCCGACCTATATGTGTGCCGTGCCGCGGATCTTCGAGAAGGTCTACAACGGAGTGGCCCAGCGGGCGCGCGAGGGCGGGGCGGCCCAGTACAAGATCTTCCAGTGGGCGGCCGAGGTCTCCCGGCAGTACGCCAGGACCTCTCAGGACAACTTCCGCCGTACCGGCACCGCCTCCGTGCCCTTCGGCCTCAGGGCCCAGCACGCGGTGGCCGACAAGCTGGTCTACGCCAAGCTGCGCGAGGCGTTCGGCGGCCGGCTGCGGGCCGCGGTGTCCGGCTCGGCCGCGCTCGCGCCCGACATCGGCTACTTCTTCGCGGGCGCCGGGATCAACATCCTTGAGGGCTATGGCCTGACCGAGTCCAGCGCCGCCAGCTTCCTCAACCCGGAGGACTACCGCACCGGCACGGTCGGCAAGGCGTTCCCCGGCCTGGAGGTGCGGTTCGCCGAGGACGGTGAGGTGCTGCTGCGCGGCCCCGGCATCATGCAGGGCTACCACGGGCTGCCGGAGCTGACCGCGCAGGTGCTGGAGTCCGACGGCTGGTTCCACACCGGGGACATCGGAGAGCTGTCCCCCGACGGCTATCTGCGGATCACCGACCGCAAGAAGGACCTGATCAAGACCTCGGGTGGCAAGTACGTCGCCCCGGCGGAGGTCGAGGGCCAGTTCAAGGCGGTGTGCCCGTTCGTCTCCAACATCCTGGTGCACGGCGCCGACCGCAACTACTGCACCGCGCTGATCGCCCTCGACGAGCCGACGATCATGAAGTGGGCGGCCGACCACGGACTCGCGGGCAAGTCCTACGCGGACGTCGTGGCCACCGATGAGGTGCGGGAGTTGATCGACGGCTATGTGCGGCGGCTCAACGAGGGGCTCCAGCGCTGGCAGACGATCAAGAAGTTCCGGCTGCTGCCGCGCGATCTCGACGTGGAGCACGGGGAGTTGACGCCCAGCCTGAAGCTCAAGCGGCCCGTGGTCGAGCGCGAGTACAAGGACCTGATCGAGGACATGTACGCGGGCGCGCGGGAGGTTTAACGAGCAAGGATACGACCCCGCGCCGGATTTCAGCTGGACCGGCCCGCCGGACACATGAATTTTCCCCTTATCGCGGTTCACTTGCGTAACCCGGTGCATATGAGGGCGGTCCGTCTGTCACCCTGTCGGTGCCGGATACGGTTACGGATACGGCGTTATGACGGAGCTTCTTCAGGAGCCGCACAGTGGGGACGTCATCTTCTGCCACTTCTGGTGGGTCGGTTGAGGACGGTGGGGTGGTTCTACCGGTCGGGGGTGGGGTCGGACCTGTCCGTACCAGCGCCTCGGCGCGCGTCAGCCTGCCCGGTACTCCGCTCGCGGCCTCGGCCGCGCGCCGGTTCGTCCGTGCCGCCCTCGCGGACTGGGCCGCGCTCGAGGTCCCGGCCGCCGACCGGATCACCGACCAGGTCGCGGACGAGGCCGTACTGCTGGTGAGCGAGCTGGTCACCAACGCGGTGGTGCACGCCGGCACCGCCGTCGAGGTGAGCTGTGCGCTGGATGTGTCCGACCGCGAGGGCGAACCGCCGTCCCTGGTGGTGGAGGTGACCGACCGCCATCCCGCCCGGGCGGTGCGCGGCGATCCGCCGGATCCGGACGAGCCGCCGGAGTTCGCCGGTGGCCATGGGCTGCGGCTGGTGGCCGAGATCGCCGAGTCGTGGGGGACGACATACCGGCGGGCGACGAAGTCGGTGTGGTTCCAGATGGCGGTGGCGCCCACGGGCCCGGCCGTCGCGGGGGCGGGCGCCAGGGGCTCCGCCTTCATGGACGCCGCGGTCGCGGTGGACGCGCCGGTGGGCGGGCCGGACGGCGGGTTCGGGGCGGGGGCCGTCGGCGAGGGCCTGGAAACCGTCCCCGAGGGTCTGGCCGCGTCCGACGGCTCGGGACCCGTTCATGAAGGCCGTAAGGAGGCCGTCGAGATCGTCGCGCCCGCGCCGGGCCGCGTCCCCGTCCGCCGCGACCCCGAGTGGATCCAGCGCGGTGCGCTCTCCTTCCTCGCCGAGGCGTCCGATCTGCTGGCCGGGCAGTTCGACGAGGACATGGTGACCTCGCTCGCCGGACAGCTGCTGGTGCCCCGGCTCGCCGACTGGTGCGCGATCTGGCTCGACTCCACGACCGGCCCGCCGCGGCTGGCCCGGGTCTGGCACGCCAGCGAGGGGCGCATCGAGGGCCTGCGGCAGGTGCTGGAGAAGGAGCCGCCCCAGGTGCCCCCCGCCCACCGCGGCAGCGCCGTGGAGTGGCCCTGGCCGGCCGACCCCGCCGCGTACGGGCCGGGCGGCGCGGCGCTGGCCTGCCGGCTGGTCGCGGGCGGCCGCACGCTCGGCACGCTGCTGCTGGGGCGGGCCGGGCTGGTGCGGATGCCGGCCGAAGTGGTCGGCCTCGTCGAGGACTTCAACCGCCGTGTGGCCCTGGCGCTCGCCTCGGCCCGCCGCTACACCCGGCAGGCGACCATCAGCCGGGTGCTCCAGCGCGGGCTGCTGCCGTCCGTCATCCCGCGGATCCCCGGTGTCGAGTCGGCGGTCGTGTACGAGCCGACCGGCGACATCTCGGCCGGGGGCGACTTCTACGACGTCTTCCCGGCCGGTGACGGCCGCTGGTGCTTCGTCCTGGGCGACGTCTGCGGGAACGGCCCGGAGGCGGCCGTGGTGACCGGCCTCGTCCGGCCCTGGCTGCGGCTGCTCGCCCGCGAGGGGTACGGCGTGGGGGAGGTCCTGGACCGGCTCAACCAGCTGCTGGGCGAGGAGGCGGTGGAGCAGGCCGTCGAGGGCGCCGCGGAGGCCGTGGTGGCCGGTATGGAGGCCGCGGAAGGCGTCGGGGTCGTGGAGCTGGTGGACGGCGGTCTGATCGGAGGGGCGGGGCTCCCGGCGGGCGGCGGGGTCGCGCGGTTCCTGTCACTGCTGTACGGGGAGCTGGAGCCGCTGGGCGATGGCCAGGGGGTGCGCTGCACACTGGCCAGCGCGGGGCATCCGCTGCCGCTGGTGCTGCGGCCGGACGGCGAGGTGCGGACCGTCGCGGAGCCGCAGATATTGCTGGGCGTCGTGGACGATGTGACGTACGAGTGTGAATCGTTCGATCTTGCGTCCGGGGAAACGCTGCTGTGTGTGACGGACGGGGTGACGGAGCACCGGTCCGGTGACCGGCAGTTCGACGACGAGGACGGCCTGGCGGCGGCGTTCGCGCTGTGCGCGGGGCTGAGCGCGCGGCAGGTCGCGGAGCGGGTGCGGCGGGCGGTGGACGAGTTCGCGGCGGAGCCGCCGGACGACGACCTGGCGATGCTGGTCCTGAAGGTGCTCTAGGGACCGCTGGGCCGGGGCGTGCGGGGCCCCGCACGCCCCGCACGGGCCCAGCCTGGCGACGATTACCTCATGGTCCCGGGCTGTCCGGCTCGTGGCGGACAATGGGGGCATGCCTTCCGTACTGCCTGATGGTGAGCCCATGCCCGAGGACGGCGCACTGCCCGCGACCGCTTTGGCGGGGGCGGAGCGGCGGCCGCTGGGCTTCTATCTGCATGTGCCGTACTGCGCCACCCGCTGCGGCTACTGCGACTTCAACACCTACACCGCCAGTGAGCTGCGCGGTTCCGGCGGTGTGCTCGCCTCGCGGGACAACTACGCCGAGCAGGTCGTGGAGGAGGTCCGGCTGGCGCGGAAGGTGCTCGGGGACGACCCGCGGACCGTGGAGACCGTGTTCGTCGGCGGCGGCACCCCGACCCTGCTCGCCGCGGCGGACCTCGGGCGGATGCTCGGGGCGATCCGGGACGAGTTCGGGCTGGCCGAGGGGGTCGAGGTCACGACCGAGGCGAATCCGGAGTCGGTCGATCCGCGGTATCTGGAGGAGCTGCGGGAGGCGGGGTTCAACCGGATCTCCTTCGGCATGCAGAGCGCCCGGCAGCACGTCCTGAAGGTGCTGGACCGTACGCACACCCCGGGGCGGCCGGAGGCGTGTGTGGCCGAGGCGCGGGCGGCCGGATTCGACCATGTGAACCTGGACCTGATCTACGGGACGCCGGGGGAGAGCGACGCGGACTGGCGGGCCTCCCTGGAGGCGGCGCTCGGTGCCGGGCCGGACCATGTGTCGGCGTATGCGCTGATCGTGGAGGAGGGCACCCAGCTGGCGCGGCGGATCCGGCGCGGCGAGGTCCCGATGACCGACGACGACGTGCACGCGGACCGCTATCTGATCGCCGAGGAGACCCTGTCGGCGGCCGGGTTCGCCTGGTACGAGGTCTCCAACTGGGCCACCACGCCCGCCGGGCGCTGCCGCCACAACGAGCTGTACTGGCGCGGCGCCGACTGGTGGGGCGCCGGCCCCGGCGCGCACAGCCATGTGGGCGGTGTGCGGTGGTGGAACGTGAAGCACCCCGGGGCGTACGCACAGGCCCTGGGCGAGGGCAGGTCGCCCGGCGCGGGCCGGGAGCTGCTGTCGGCCGAGGAGCGCCGGGTGGAGCGGATCCTGCTGGAGCTGCGGCTGGCCGAGGGATGCCCGCTGGAGCTGCTGCGCCCGGCCGGGGCGGCGGCCGCGGCACGGGCGCTGGAGGACGGCCTGCTGGAGCCGGAGCCGTACGGGCGCGGGCTCGCCGTGCTCACGCTGCGGGGGCGGCTGCTGGCGGACGCCGTGGTGCGCGACCTGGTGGACTGAGCCGGGAGCCGGGAGCCGGGAGCCGGGAGCCGGGAGCCCTGCTCGGCTCTGCTCAGCCCTACGGAGGCGTCAGCCCCGCTCGACCCTCCCGGACCCCCGTCAGCCTTGCGGGGCCGTCACGAAGTCGATCAGCTCCTCGACCTTCCCCAAGAGCTCCGGCTGGAGGTCCTTGTAGGAGTGGACCGAGGACAGGATCCGCTGCCAGGCGGCCCCGGTGTTCTCCGGCCAGCCCAGGGCGCGGCAGACGCCCTTCTTCCAGTCCTGGCCGTGCGGCACCTTCGGCCAGGCCGGGATGGAGAGGGAGGACGGCTTCACGGCCTCCCAGATGTCGATGTAGGGGTGGCCGAGGACCAGCACATGCTCGTCGGTCACCTGCGCGGCGATACGGGACTCCTTGGAGCCCGCCACCAGATGGTCGACCAGGACGCCGAGGCGGGCGTCCGGGCCGGGGGAGAAGTCCTCGACGATGGCGGGCAGGTCGTCCACGCCCTCCAGGTACTCCACGACGACGCCCTCGATGCGCAGATCGTCGCCCCAGACCCGCTCCACCAGCTCCGCGTCATGGCGTCCCTCGACGTAGATGCGCCCCGCGCGGGCGACCCTGGCGCGCGCTCCCGGAACCGCGATCGACCCCGAGGCCGTCCGCCGGGGCGCGCTGGGGGCCGCCGCGCGCGGGCGTACGAGGGTGACGACACGCCCCTCGAGCAGGAAACCGCGCGGCTCCATGGGGAAGACACGATGTTTGCCGAAGCGGTCCTCCAGAGTGACCGTCGGGCCCTGGGCGGTCTTCTCGCAGCGGATCACGGCACCGCAGAACCCGGTGCTGACCTCCTCCACCACGAGGTCCGGTTCGGCGGGAACCTCGGGGGCGGGCCGCTGCCGCTTCCAGGGCGGGGTCAGATCCGGGTCGTACTGTCGCATCCGGGTGACGATAGCGCGCGACGACCGCCCGCTCCCGTAGGCGGACAACTAGCGGACAACTAGGCGGACTACTAGGCGAACGGCTAGATTCGATGTGCGGCTCCGCCGCGGCGGTGTCGATATGCGGCTCCGCCGCGTGGGCGACCAGCCACGACGGCGCCGCAGTCGGCCGACGACGCATCGCGACACTTCCAGCGGAGCGCCTATCCGGACACGCCGAAGCGGGCCGCCAGCTCATCGCGTTGGGCCCGTACGAACGCGGCGTCCACGACCGAGCCGTGCCCCGGGACGTACACCGCGTCCGCGCCGCCGAGGGCGAGCAGCCGGTCGAGGGCGGCGGGCCAGTGGCCGGGGATGGCGTCGGGCCCGGCCTGGGGCGGGCCGGACTCCTCCACCAGGTCGCCGCAGAAGACCACCTCGGGTCGGCCGGGCACCAGAACGGCCAGGTCATGGGCGGTGTGGCCGGGGCCGACATTGGCCAGCAGCACCGGCCGGCCGCCCAGGTCGAGGGTGAGCTCCCCGGAGACCAGGTGATGCGGGCGGACCAGGTGGTCCACGGCCTCGGTGGCGGCGTCCCGGTCCACCCCGTGGCGGATCGCGTCCTCGCGCAGCGTCTCCCGCTCACGGCGCAGCAGCTCGTCCAGGCCCGTGGCCCCGTACACCTCGCAGCCCGCGAAGGCGGCCGAGCCCAGGACGTGGTCGAAGTGCGGATGGGTGAGCGCGATCCGGGTGGGGCGGCGGCCGGTCAGCCGGGTGATCAGGGAGCGCAGCTCGGCCCCGGCGCGCAGGGTCGCGCCGGTGTCCACGACGAGGATGTCGGTGCGGCCGACGACCACGCCGACCGTCTCGTCCCACTCCGGCATCCGACGGCGGGCCACACCGGGGGCGAGCCGCTCCCAGCCTGCCTCTTCCCAACACGTCTCCATACCGCGACGCTAGCTCAACGGGGATGGAGGAGAGTTGCTGCCAGCGGCGGCTCTTGCCCATGCCACCGCACCCCGCCGTACACTGGCGGAGGGGCTCTGGCACTCGTGCCCGGTGAGTGCCAGACGGACGACCTGATGAGACCGCTGGACTGGAGGTGCGCGGGGTGCTCAGCGAACGCAGACTCGAAGTGCTGCGTGCCATTGTCCAGGACTACGTGGGGACGGAGGAGCCGGTCGGTTCCAAGGCGCTCACCGAGCGGCACCGGCTGGGGGTCTCCCCGGCCACGGTGCGTAACGACATGGCCGCTCTGGAGGACGAGGGTTTCATCGCCCAGCCGCATACGAGCGCCGGGCGGATCCCCACGGACAAGGGCTACCGCCTCTTCGTGGACAGGCTGGCCGGGGTCAAGCCGCTGTCCAGCCCGGAGCGGCGGGCCATCCAGAACTTCCTGGACGGCGCGGTCGACCTCGACGATGTGGTGGGCCGCACGGTCCGGCTGCTGGCGCAGCTGACCCGGCAGGTGGCGGTGGTGCAGTATCCGTCGCTGACCCGCTCGACGGTGCGCCATGTGGAGCTGCTGCCGCTGGCCACGGCCCGGGTGATGCTGGTGTTGATCACGGACACCGGCCGGGTCGAGCAGCGCATGGTGGACTGCCCCGCCCCGGTCTCCGAGGATTCGCTGGCCGATCTGCGCGCCCGGCTCAACAGCCGGGTCGTGGGGCGGCGTTTCGCGGATGTGCCGCAGTTGGTGCAGGATCTTCCGGAGTCCTTCGAACAGGAGGACCGGGGGACCGTCTCGATCGTACTGTCAACATTGCTCGAAACGCTGGTGGAGGAGACCGAGGAGCGGCTGATGATCGGCGGCACCGCGAACCTCACGCGTTTCGTGCATGATTTTCCCCTGACGATCCGGCCCGTTCTGGAGGCACTCGAAGAGCATGTCGTCCTCCTCAAGCTGCTGGGCGAGGCCAAGGACTCGGGTATGACCGTGCGCATCGGGCATGAGAATGCTCACGAGGGGCTCAACGCCACCTCGGTCGTCGCGGTCGGCTACGGTTCCGGCGACGAGGCGGTCGCCAAACTCGGCGTGGTCGGACCGACCCGCATGGACTACCCCGGAACGATGGGAGCGGTACGCGCAGTGGCACGTTACGTCGGACAGATCCTGGCGGAGTCGTAAGTGGCGACGGACTACTACGCAGTCCTGGGCGTGCCGCGTGATGCCTCGCAGGACCAGATCAAGAAGGCATTCCGCCGGCTCGCACGCGAGCTGCATCCGGATGTGAACCCGGATCCGAAGACCCAAGAGCGGTTCAAGGAGATCAACGCCGCTTATGAGGTCCTGTCGGATCCGCAGAAGAAGCAGGTCTACGACCTGGGCGGGGACCCGATGTCGGGGGCGGGCGGCGGTGGCGCCGGCGGCTTCGGCGGCGCCGGCTTCGGAAACTTCTCCGACATCATGGACGCCTTCTTCGGCACCGCCTCGCAGCGCGGCCCACGCTCCAGGACCCGGCGCGGTCAGGACGCGATGATCCGGCTGGACGTGGAGCTCAACGAGGCCGCGTTCGGCACCACCAAGGACATCCAGGTCGACACCGCGGTCGTCTGCACGACGTGCAGCGGCGAGGGCGCGGCGCCGGGCACCTCGGCGCAGACCTGCGACATGTGCCGTGGCCGCGGTGAGGTCTCGCAGGTGACGCGGTCCTTCCTGGGCCAGGTCATGACCTCGCGGCCGTGCCCGCAGTGCCAGGGCTTCGGCACCGTGGTGCCGACCCCGTGCCCGGAGTGCGCGGGCGACGGCCGGGTCCGCTCGCGGCGCACCCTGACGGTGAAGATCCCCGCCGGTGTGGACAACGGCACCAGGATCCAGCTGGCCGGTGAGGGCGAGGTCGGACCGGGCGGCGGCCCGGCGGGCGATCTGTATGTGGAGATCCACGAGGTCCCGCATCCGGTCTTCCAGCGGCGCGGCGACGATATGCACTGCACGGTGACCATCCCGATGACGGCGGCGTCGCTGGGCACCAAGGTGCCGCTGGAGACGCTGGACGGCCTGGACGAGGTCGACATCCGGCCCGGCACCCAGTCCGGCCAGTCGATCCCGCTGCACCAGCGCGGCATCACCCATCTGCGGGGCGGCGGCCGGGGCGATCTGATCGTGCATGTCGAGGTGACCACCCCGACCAAGCTGGACCCGGAGCAGGAGGAGCTGCTGCGGCGGCTGTCCAAGCTGCGCGGCGAGGAGCGCCCGACCGGCGAATTCAAGCCGGGGCAGCAGGGGCTGTTCTCGCGGCTGAAGGACGCGTTCAACGGGCGGTAGGCGCCCCGGCCGGGGGTACGGGGGTTGCCCCCGGGGGATGCGGCAAGCCGGGGCAGCAAGGGCTGTTCTCGCGGCTGAAGGACGCGTTCAACGGGCGGTAGGCGCTCCGGCCGGGGGTACGGGGGTTGCCCCCGGGGGATGCGGCAAGCCGGGGCAGCAGGGGCTGTTCTCGCGCTTGAAGGACGCGTTCAACGGGCGGTAGGCGCCCCGGGCCGGGATCGGCCCGTGGTGGGGCCGCCGAGGGTCCCGTGACGCCCCTGATCCGGTGGTGAGCCCGTGCGGAGGGCATGACACGATGTGGCCATGTCCTCCGCGCTGACCGATCTCCACCGGTACCCGATCGTGCAGGCGCCGATGGCGGGTGGAGCCTCCTGCCCGCAGCTCGCCGCCACCGTCTCCGAGGCCGGTGGTCTCGGATTCCTCGCCGCCGGCTACAAGACGCCGGAGGCGATGTATGAGGAGATCAAACAGCTGCGGGGGCTGACCGACCGGCCCTTCGGCATCAATCTGTTCATGCCGCAGCCGCCCAACCCCGACCCGGCCGCCGTCGCGGCCTACGGCGAGCGGCTCGTGGGCGAGGCGGCCTGGTACGAGACCTTGCTCGGCGACCCGGACTCGGGCTCCGACGACGCGTACGACGCCAAGCTCGCGGTGCTCCTCGACAACCCGGTACCGGTCGTCTCGTTCACCTTCGGCTGCCCGACCCGCGCGGTCCTAGACGCCCTCGCCAAGGTCGGCACCCGCACCGTCGTGACCGTGACCTCGCCCGTCGAGGCGCAGACCGCCCAGTGGGCGGGCGCCGACGCCGTCTGTGTGCAGGGCGTGGAGGCCGGCGGCCACCAGGGCACGTACAGCAATGACCCGGCGGCCGACGGGATGGGCGTCGGGCTCGGTCTGCTGTCGCTGATCACGCTGGTCCGTGAGTACGTCCAGATCCCGATCATCGCGGCGGGCGGCATGATGCGCGGTTCGCAGATCGCCGCCGCGCTGGCCGCGGGCGCGGTCGCGGCCCAGCTGGGGACGGCGTTCCTGGTGTGCCCCGAGTCCGGGGCGAACGCGCTGCACAAGCAGGCGATGACGGATCCGCTGTTCGGCCGGACCGAGCTGACCCGCGCCTTCTCCGGCCGTCCGGCCCGGGGCCTGGTCAACCGCTTCATGCGCGAGCACGGCCCGTACGCGCCCGCCGCCTACCCCCAGCTGCACCACATGACCTCCGGCCTCCGTAAGGCGGCCGCCAAGGCGGGCGACCCCCAGGGGATGGCGCTGTGGGCCGGGCAGGGGCACCGGCTGGCGCGTGAGCTGCCCGCCGCGCGGCTTGTGGAGACGCTCGCGGTCGAACTCGACGCGGCGCGGGGCGCGTTGGGCTTTCAGCCCCAGCGGGGTGCGGTGTCGTGAGCGCCCCGGTGTTCGTGGCCGACTCCCTGGCGGGGGCGGTCGCGGGAGCCCGGGTCTGGCTGGAGGGTCCGGAGGGGCGCCACGCGGTGTCCGTAAGGCGGCTGCGCGTCGGTGAGCCGGTGGTGCTGACGGACGGTCACGGCACGGGCGTCCAGGGCATCGTGACGGCCGTGGAGGGCAAGGACCGGCTCCAGGTCGCGGTGGACGAGGTGCGCCAGGAGACGGCCCCGGAGCCGAGGATCACCGTCGTCCAGGCGCTGCCCAAGGGCGACCGGGGCGAGCTGGCGGTGGAGACCATGACGGAGACCGGCGTGGACGCCGTCGTCCCGTGGTCGGCCGCCCGCTGCATCACCCAGTGGAAGGGCGAGCGCGGGCTCAAGGCGCTCGGCAAGTGGCGGTCCACCGCGCGCGAGGCGGGCAAGCAGTCCCGTCGGCTGACCTTCCCCGAGGTCATGGACGCGATGACGACCCGGCAGGTGGCCCGGCTGCTCGCGGAGGCCGCGTTCGCGGCCGTGCTCCATGAGGAGGGCGCCGAACCGCTCGCGACGGCCCAACTGCCCGCGAGTGGCGACATCGTGTTGGTCGTCGGACCCGAAGGGGGCGTCTCCCCGGAGGAGTTGGCGGCCTTCGCCGAGGCGGGCGCGCGGCCGTACCGGCTGGGCCCGAGCGTGCTGCGCACCTCCACGGCCGGAACGGCGGCCGCCGCGCTGCTGCTCGGCCGCACCGGCCGCTGGGGATGAGAAGGCCCTCCGCGGCCTCTGGCGCGCCCTCCACGACCTCTGGAGCGCCCGCCCCTCCGGGGCCTCTTCTGACGGGTCCGCACCTGGCCGAGGACGGCCTTCCGGTTGGCGTCGGCCGATGGGAACCTATCCACCATGGGGGTATTGAGCCAGGCAAGGCGGGGACGGGCGCTGTGTGCCGCCGCGGTGGTCGGCGCGGCGGTGGTCGCGGTGACGGGGTGTGAGCCGACGGGCGGCAGCATCAGCTCCGCGACGATCGCGATCACCACGGACCGGGTGACCACCGAGGCGCTGGAGCGGGGCGGTGTCGGCGTCCGCTGGATGAGCTGCAATGCCGACTTCAGGAGCGGTCGTACGGCAGGTACCGATGCCAGTGCCTCGCCCTCGCGGAGCGAGCGGGCCGGGGAGACCGACGCGCGGGTGGACTGCCAGGGCAGGACCCAGAACGACAAGGACATCAGGATCAGGGGCCGGGTCACCTACGTACGGGAGGACCACTGCGTCCGGGGCGACTTGACCGGCCAGGTGGACGGCCGGAAGGTCTTCCAGGCGAATGTGATCGGAGAGTGTCAGGGCGGCGCCCGGGACACCGAGAGCCCCCGGCCGACCGGCGGTCAGCCCTCGGACGACCGGACCACGGAGGGCCCCGAGCCGACGCGCAGCCATCCCTGGGACCACCGGACGACCGAGGAGCCCGAGCCCACCCGTAGCCACCCGTGGGACCACCGCACCACGGAGGGCCCCGAGCCGACCCGTAGCCACCCCTCGGACCACCCGGCCACCGAGGACGGCGGCGGCCAGGCCGGTGCCGAGGACGGCGCCGGTAAGGACGGCACCGAGGGCGGCGGTCAGGGCACCGGTCCGGGCGAATAGTCCACGATCTCTTCCGCCGGCAGGGCCTCCCGGTACCATCCGGACCGTACGTGCCGACGATCCGTAAGGGAGCCACCGGTGGCGGGAGAACCGCAGGCCGACTGCCTGTTCTGCAAGATTGTGTCGGGGGAGGTGCCGGCCACCGTCGTCCGTGAGACGGACACCACTGTCGCCTTCCGCGACATAAATCCCCAGGCGCCCACGCACGTCCTGGTGATCCCCAAGGTGCACTACTCGGACGCGGCCTCACTCGCGGCGGCCGAACCGCAGATCACCGCGGATGTGCTGCGCGAGGCGGGCGGGGTCGCGGCCGATGAGAAGCTCGACGAGACGGGCTACCGCGTGGTGTTCAACACCGGCTCCGGCGCGGGGCAGACCGTCTTCCACGCACATGCCCACGTCCTCGGCGGCCGCGGGCTCAACTGGCCTCCCGGATAACCCTTGTCCGCACGGGAACTGATCGTCCTCGGCACCGCGAGCCAGGTGCCGACACGGCACCGCAACCACAACGGCTATCTGCTCCGCTGGGACGGTGAGGGCCTGCTGTTCGACCCCGGCGAGGGCACCCAGCGCCAGATGCTGATGGCCGGGGTCGCCGCCCATGACATCGACCGGATCTGCGTCACGCACTTCCACGGGGACCACTCCCTGGGCCTGGCCGGGGTGATCCAGCGGATCAACCTCGACCGGGTGCCGCACCGGGTGACCGCCCACTACCCGGCGAGCGGACAGCGGTTCTTCGAGCGGCTGCGGTACGCGACCGCCTACCGCGAGACCGTGGCGCTGACCGAGGAGCCGGTCGCCGGTGACGGCGCGATGCTGGCCCGCACCTCCGCGTACACCCTGGAGGCGGCCCGGCTCTCGCATCCCGTCGAGTCCTACGGCTACCGCCTGACCGAGCCGGACGGCCGCAGGATGCTGCCCGAGCGGCTCGCCGCGCTCGGCATCCGCGGCCCGCAGATCGGGCGGCTCCAGCGGGAGCGGGTCCTGGAGGTCGAGGGGCGTACGGTCACGATCGAGGAGGTCAGCGAGGTGCGCCGGGGGCAGCGCTTCGCGTTCATCATGGACACCCGGCTGTGCGACGGCGCCGACGCGCTGGCGCAGGGGTGCGATCTGCTGGTCATCGAGTCGACCTTCCTGGACGAGGACGAGGCGCTGGCCGTCGAGTACGGGCATCTGACCGCGGGACAGGCGGCCCGGGTCGCCGCCGGGGCGGGAGTGCGGCATCTGGTGCTGACGCACTTCTCGCAGCGCTACGGCGATCCCACCGACTTCGAGCGCCAGGCGCGGGCCGCCGGGTTCGAGGGGGAGCTCACGGTCGCCCAGGACCTGATGACGGTGGCGGTGCCCAAACGGCGCTGAGCGCGCCGCGGAAGGGTCGGCGGGAGCCGTCCGGACCCGCGGGAAGCCGCGGTACGGCGCGGGCCCGAGACGGGGCAGTCGGGCCCCCGGGCCCGAGATGGGGCGGTGGCGGGCCCCGGGCTGGTGGCGGGCCCCGGTCCCGAGGTGGGGCGGTGGCGGGTCCCCGGGGCTGTGGCGGGGCGGTGGCGGGTCCCTGGGGGCCCGATACGGGGCGGTGGCTGGCTCCGGGCTCGATACGGGCGGTGGCGGGCCCCCGGCCCCGTGGCAGGGCGGCGGCGGGTCCCTGGGCCCGGGGCGGACCCCGGAGGGGGTCGTGGCCGGACCCCGGCCCCTTGTCGGTCCCATCGTGCACACTGGCCGCACCCGCGTCCGACGATGGAGGCGGACCCGCAAGACCTGGGAGAGCGCGGTGACGACACACGACGGCGACAAGCTCATGGCGGGCTACCCCATGCTCGACCCGCTCGCGACCGTGCGTCGGCCCGGTGACCCGGAGTGCGATGTCTATCTCACCGGCACCGTCTTCCTGGACATCATCTTCACCGGTCTCGACAGCGCCCCCGTCCGCGGCACCGAGTCCTGGGCCCGCGGCATGGGTTCGAGCCCCGGCGGCGTCGCCAATATGGCCACCGCCCTGGCCCGGCTCGGTCTGCGCACCTCCCTCGCCGCCGCCTTCGGCGACGACCACTACGGGGACTACTGTCGCGACGCCCTGGACCGCGGCGAGGGCATCGATCTCTCGCTCTCCCGCACCATCCCCGGCTGGCACTCCCCGGTGACCGTCTCCATGGCCTACGAAGGCGAGCGGACCATGGTCTCCCACGGCCATGAGGCCCCGCCGCCCGAGGAGCCCGCGCCCAGCTGCCCGCCCCCGGCCCGCGCCGCCGTGGCCTCCCTGGTGCCCGGCCGCGGCCAGGAGTGGGTGGCCGAGGCCGCCCGCCACGGCAGCAGGGTCTTCGCGGACGTCGGCTGGGACGACAGTGGCCGCTGGGATCCGGCCGACCTCGCCGAGCTGGAGCACTGCGAGGCGTTCCTGCCCAACGCCGAGGAGGCGATGCGCTACACCCGCACCGACTGCCCGCGCGCCGCCGCCCGCGCCCTCGCCGACCTGGTCCCGCTCGCCGTCGTCACGCTCGGCTCCGAGGGGGCGTACGCGGTCGACGGCCGCACCGGCGAGACCGCGCAGGTGCCCGCGATCTCCGTGGAGGCCCTGGACCCGACCGGGGCCGGGGATGTGTTCGTCGCCGGGTTCGTCACCGGCACGCTCGCCGGATGGCCGCTCGCCGACCGGCTGGCCTTCGCCGGGCTGACCGCCGCGCTGTCGGTGCAGGAGTTCGGCGGCTCGCTGTCGGCGCCCGGCTGGGTCGAGATCGCCGCCTGGTGGCAGCACGCCCGCGCCTACGACGACCAGCCCGCCCGCGCGCTGCGCCGCTACGCCTTCCTCGACCGGCTGCTCCCGGGCGCCGCCCGTCCCTGGCCGCTGCGCCGGGCCGTCCCGACGATCGGTTTCCGCCAGGCGTAGGCCGGGCACGGACCGGGCGCGGTGCCGCATCCCGAGCGGAGTGATGAGCGGATGGGAGTAAAAGGGCTCGGGTCTTGTCGGTGCTCCGTCGTACCCTGGAACCCAAGGTTGTCGAGCGGCGAGAACCCTTGTATCGGGAGGTAGGAGCAGGCCAGAGAGCCGGCCCATGACGCAACCAACCACAGCACCGCAGGCGCATGCGCAGTTCACGGTCCCGAACAAGCACCCGATGGTCATGGTGCTGGGATCCGGTGACGCGCTGCTCCGTGTGATCGAGAAGGCGTTCCCGGCGACCGATATCCACGTACGGGGCAACGAAGTCAGCGCCACCGGGGACCCGAAGGAAGTCGCCCTGGTCCAGCGTCTGTTCGATGAGATGATGCTGGTGCTCCGCACCGGTCAACCGATGACGGAGGATGCGGTGGAGCGCTCGATCTCCATGCTGCGCGCGGCCGAGAACGGCGAGGGCGGAGTGCAGGAGACGCCTGCCGAAGTGCTGACCCAGAACATTCTCTCCAACCGCGGCCGCACCATCCGCCCCAAGACGCTCAACCAGAAGCGCTACGTCGACGCCATCGACAAGCACACGGTCGTCTTCGGCATCGGCCCCGCGGGCACCGGAAAGACCTATCTGGCCATGGCCAAGGCGGTCCAGGCACTGCAATCCAAGCAGGTCAACCGGATCATCCTGACCCGGCCCGCGGTCGAGGCGGGGGAGCGGCTCGGCTTCCTGCCCGGCACGCTCTACGAGAAGATCGACCCGTATCTCCGCCCGCTCTACGACGCGCTGCACGACATGCTCGACCCCGACTCCATCCCGCGCCTGATGGCCGCGGGCACGATCGAGGTCGCTCCGCTGGCGTACATGCGTGGCCGTACGCTCAATGACGCGTTCATCATCCTCGACGAGGCCCAGAACACGAACCCCGAGCAGATGAAGATGTTCCTCACCCGGCTCGGCTTCGACTCCAAGATAGTGATCACGGGCGACATCACCCAGATCGACCTTCCCGGCGGGACCAAGAGCGGTCTGCGCCAGGTGCGGGAGATCCTGGACGGCGTCGAGGACGTTCACTTCTCCATGCTCACCAGCACCGACGTGGTCCGTCACAAGCTGGTCGGCCGGATCGTCGACGCATACGACCAGTACGACAGTCGCAACGGAAAGTAACCGCGAACCCACCATGGCGATCGACGTCAACAACGAATCCGGTACCGATATCGACGAGCGGGCGGTGCTCGACGTCGCCCGCTACGCACTCGCCCGGATGCGTATCCACCCGCTCTCCGAGCTCTCGGTGATCGTCGTCGACGCCGACGCCATGGAGCAGCTGCACATCCAGTGGATGGATCTGCCGGGGCCGACCGATGTCATGTCCTTCCCGATGGACGAGCTGCGCCCGCCGGCCAAGGACGACGAGGAGCCCCCGCAGGGCCTCCTCGGGGACATCGTGCTCTGCCCCGAAGTGGCCAAGAAGCAGGGGGAGGAGGCGCCGACCGGGCACTCCATGGACGAGGAGCTCCACCTGCTCACCGTCCACGGCGTCCTCCATCTCCTCGGCTATGACCACGAGGAGGCGGACGAGCGCGCCGAGATGTTCGGCCTTCAAGCCGCCATCATCGACGGCTGGCGCGCGGAGCAGGGCCTGACCGGCCCCTCCCCGGCCCCCACCGTCCGATGAGCGCGCAGCTCGTCACCGCGGCCGTCCTGCTGGTCGTGGTGGCCTGGCTGGCGGCCTGCGCGGAGGCCGGTCTCGCCCGCACCACCCGGTTCCGCGCCGAGGAGGCCGTGCGCTCCGGGCGGCGGGGCAGCGCCAAGCTGATGCTCGTCGCCGAGGACCCCACCCGGTATCTGAATGTGGCGCTGCTGGTGCGGGTCGCCTGTGAGGTCGCGGCGGGCGCGGTCGTCACGTTCGCGTGTCTGCGCGAGTTCCCCGAGACCTGGAAGGCGCTGACCGTCGCGATCGGCGTGATGGTCCTGGTGTCGTATGTGGCCGTCGGCGTCTCCCCGCGCACCATCGGCGCCCAGCATCCGCTCAACACCGCGACCGCGGCCGCCTATGCGCTGATCCCGCTGGCCCGGGTCATGGGCCCCATCCCGCCGCTGCTGATCCTCCTCGGTAACGCGCTCACGCCCGGCAAGGGCTTCCGCAAGGGCCCGTTCGCCTCCGAGGCCGAGCTGCGCGCCCTGGTGGACCTCGCCGAGCAGGAGTCGCTGATCGAGGACGAGGAGCGGCGCATGGTCCACTCCGTCTTCGAGCTCGGCGACACCCTGGTGCGCGAGGTGATGGTGCCGCGCACCGACCTGGTGGTCATCGAGCGCTTCAAGACCATCCGGCAGGCCCTCACCCTCGCGCTGCGCTCGGGCTTCTCCCGGATACCGGTCACCGGGGAGAACGAGGACGACATCGTCGGAATCGTCTACCTCAAGGACCTGGTCCGCAAGACGCATATCAACCGCGAGGCCGAGGCCGAGCTGGTCTCCACCGCGATGCGGCCCGCCGCCTTCGTGCCGGACACCAAGAACGCGGGCGATCTGCTGCGCGAGATGCAGCAGGAGCGCAACCACGTCGCCGTGGTGATCGACGAGTACGGCGGCACGGCCGGCATCGTCACCATCGAGGACATCCTCGAGGAGATCGTCGGCGAGATCACCGATGAGTACGACCGCGAGCTGCCGCCCGTGGAGGACCTCGGCGACGGCACCCACCGGGTGACCGCCCGGCTCGCCCTGGGGGACCTGGGCGAGCTGTACGGCACCGACCTGGACGACGAGGACGTCGAGACGGTGGGCGGGCTGCTCGCCAAGGCGCTGGGCCGGGTGCCGATCGCGGGCGCCAAGGCGGAGGTCGAGGTTCCCGAGGGCGGTGTCGACCCCGCGCTCAAGGCGCTGCGGCTGACCGCCGAGTCCCCGGCGGGCCGCCGCAACCGCATCGTCACGGTGCTGGTCGAGCCGGTTCGCGAGACCGCCGCGGCCGAATAAGCGTTCCGCTGGAAGTGCCGCGATGCGTCGGCGGCCATCCGCGGCGCCGTCGTGGCTGGTCCCACGCGGCGGAGCCGCATATTGACACGGCCGAGGCGGAGCGGCATATCGACGCGGCCGAGGCGGAGCCGCATATCGATACGGCCCCGCGCCCCTTCGGGGCGCTGCGGAACCACAGCGGACTTCTTCCGACCTCTCCGGACCGGCCGCTTCCCGTGCCCCCGCCGTATGCGCGGGGGCGCGGCATCCGGTCGCGCGAAAGCGGGCCGTCGCGCCGGTGCATCGGCAACGCGCGGCTCGCGCTGCGCCATATGAGTGGAATAGCCGTCCGCTCCCTGGCTCATCCGACGTAGGCCCCCGCTTACTTGCAACTACCGACTGGTGGGTCGCCCATACCTCTGTCGGGGGACTGCCGGCTTGTCTGCTTGACGTAGACGGGTCGGCCGTATGGGCACCCCCGTGCAGAGGCCGAGGCCCCGCGTGGCATGCGCCGCGCGGGGCCGGGCGGCTCATCCCCCTGAGATCAGGAAAGGGCGGCCGCTTCCATGTCCACCACCACGGTGACCTCCACACCGAATCCCTCCGTCTTCGGCCAGTCCGTCACCTACACCGCCACCGTCTCCGGCATCACCGCCGGGACCGCTCCGTTCGGAGACGTGACCTTCGTCATCACCGGTGGCCCGACCCTGGGCCCCGTGACGCTCACCGCCACCGGGCCCGACTCCGGCACGGCCAGCGTGGCCGACTCAACCCTCGCCGCCGGGTCCCATCTGGTCACGGCGAACTTCGTCAACTCCACCGATCCGTCGGACAATTCGTCCGGTACGACCATCCAGCAAGTCAACCAGTCGGCGACCACCACCACCGTCACCTTCGTCCCGCCCGCGCCCGTCTGCGGGGAGACCGTGACGCTGACCGCCAGTGTGGCGGCGGTGCCCCCGGGCAGCGGCACCCCCACCGGTACGGTCACCTTCATCATCAGCGCGGACGGGCCCACGGTGACCGGGACCCTCGACGCGTCCGGGAACGCCTCCGTCACCGTCCCCGGGCTGAGCGTGGGCACGCACCAGGTGGCCGCGTTCTACAGCGGCGACGCCGACTTCGCCGCGTCCAACTCGCCGTTGACGCCGCTCACCGTCAACCCGGCGTCCTCCACCACGGCGCTCACCGTGTCCCCCGCCTCGCCGGTCTGCGGTGAGTCGGTGACCCTGTGCGCCCAGGTGTCGGTCGTCGCGCCCGGCACCTGTACCCCGACGGGCACGGTGACGTTCACGGTCGCCGGCGGCCCGACGCTCACGGGCACGCTGGACGCGACCGGCCAGGCGTGTGTGACCACCAGTGACATCCCGGTGGGGACACACGCCGTGACGGCCACCTACGAGGGCAACGGCGATGTCGCGGGCTCGACCGACAGCGGAACGGTCACGGTCGGCCAGGGAGCCTCCACGACGTCGGTCACGGTGACCCCCGCCGCACCCGTCTGCGGTGAGGCGGTGACCATCTGCGCCCAGGTGACGGTGGTGCCGCCGAGTACCTGTACGCCCACCGGCACGGTGACCTTCGTGATCAGCGGCGGCCCGACCCTGACCGGGACGCTGGACGCGACCGGCCAGGCGTGTGTGACCACCAACGCGCTGACCGCGGGGTCGTACACCGTGACGGCCACCTACGGGGGCAGCACGGATATCGCGAGCTCCACCGGCACGGCGTCGATCACCGTGGGCCAGGGCGTCTCGACCATCTCGGTGAACGCCTTGCCCAGCCCGTCCGTCTGCGGTGAGGCGGTGACCATCTGCGCCCAGGTGACGGTGGTGCCGCCGAGTACCTGTACGCCCACCGGCACGGTGACCTTCGTGATCAGCGGCGGCCCGACCCTGACGGGCACCCTGGACGCGACCGGCCAGGCGTGTGTGACCACCAGTGACATCCCGGTCGGCCCCCACACCGTGACCGCCACCTACGCGGGCGACGGGGACGTCATGGGCTCGACGGCGACCACACCGGTCACGGTGAACCAGGCGTCCTCCACGACAGCGCTGACCATCACGCCCCCCTCTCCGTCGTGCGGCCAGTCGGTGACCCTGTGCGCGCAGGTGACGACGACGCCGCCCGGCACCTGCACTCCGACCGGGACGGTGACGTTCACGGTCGCGGGTGGTCCGACTCTGACCGGGACGCTGGACGCGACCGGTCAGGCGTGTGTGACGACCAGCGCCATCCCGGTGGGCACGCACGCGGTGATGGCCACCTACTCCGGGGACACCGGCGTGGCAGGCTCGGGCGACACCGGTTCCGTCACCGTGGGCCAGGGCGTCTCGACCACGACGCTGACCATCACCCCCGCCTCCCCGGTGTGCGGTCAGTCGGTGACCCTGTGCGCTCAGGTGACGGTCGCGTCGCCCAGTACGTGCACTCCGACCGGGACGGTGACGTTCACGGTCGCGGGTGGTCCGACGTTGACCGGGACGCTGGACGCGACCGGTCAGGCGTGTGTGACGACCAGCGCGATCCCGGTGGGTACGCATGCGGTGACGGCCACGTACGGCGGGGATACGGGTGTCGCGGGTTCGTCGGCCTCCGGTTCCGTCACCGTCGGCCAGGCCGCGTCCACGACCGCGCTGACCATCACCCCCGCCTCCCCGGTGTGCGGCCAGTCGGTGACCCTGTGCGCTCAGGTGACCACGACGCCGCCCGGCACGTGCACTCCGACCGGGACGGTGACGTTCACGGTCGCGGGTGGTCCGACGTTGACCGGGACGTTGAACGCGACCGGTCAGGCGTGTGTGACGACCAGCGCGATCCCGGTGGGTACGCATGCGGTGACGGCCACGTACGGCGGGGATACGGGTGTCGCGGGTTCGTCGGCCTCCGGCTCCGTCACCGTCGGCCAGGCGACCACCATGACCGTGCTCACCTCCTCGCCGAACCCCTCCACCCCCGGCCAGAACGTGACCTTCACCGCCACCGTGACCGCGGTGCCGCCGGCCACGGGCACCCCGACCGGGACCGTCACCTTCGTGATCAGCGGTGGGCCCACCCTCACCGGCACGCTCAACGGCGCGGGGCAGGCCACCGTCAGCACCAACACCCTCACCACCGGGGCGCACACGGTCGTGGCCACCTATGGCGGCGACGGCTGCTTCGCCGGTTCGACCTCACCGGCGATCACCCAGAACGTGGCCACGGCGCCGACCGGGACCACCGTGACCGCCACCCCGGCCACCATCCGGCTGCGGTTCAACGGCACGTTCGTCATCCCGACCCTGAGCGCGACGCTGAGGGACTCGTCCAACAACCCGATCCCCGGCCAGACCATCACCTTCGTCGCCAACTCCGTACTGGGCCCGATCGTGTTGGGCAGCGCGGTCACCAACGCCAGCGGCACGGCGACGCTCAGCAATGTCACCGTCCCGCCGACGGTGATCACCGCTTCGACGTACACCGCCTCCTTCGGCGGCGCTCCGGGCCTGAACCCGTCGTCCGACTCGGCCTCGCTGAACTTCCAGCCGACGCCGCTCCTTCCGTAGGGCCCTGAGCACATCTGGGCAGCACACCTGGAGGACACCGCGTATCGCCCGCGCCGGGCCGCCGCACAGCGGTCCGGCGCGGGCCGCCGCGTGCCCGGTGGCGGACCGGGACCGGCTTCCCGGCCGCCCCACCGGAGTCACCCCCGGTCAACGCCCCGCATATGCTCATCCGCATGAGCGAAGCAGCGCAGCTGGACCCCGAAGACCGCAAGATCATCACGCTGGCCCGCTCGGCGCGGGCCCGCAACTCCGTGGCGGAGGGTGCCGCCGTCCGTGATGAGACGGGGCGTACGTATGCCGCCGGGACCGTGGCCCTCGACTCGCTGAAGCTGAGCGCACTCCGGACCGCCGTCGCCATGGCCGTGGCGAGCGGCGCCACGTCCCTGGAGGCCGCGGCCGTGGTGACCGACGCGGAGAGCGCGTCGGAGGAGGACCGCGCGGCCGTACGGGACCTCGGCGGGGCCGGGACCCCGGTGCTGCTCGCGGGCCCGGACGGCACCGTGCGGGCCACGCTGCCCGCCTGACCGCACCCATCGCCGCGGGCGGTCGTACGAGACCGGGACGGCTGGTCGGAGCGGGCCGGGGCATCGGGGAGAATGGGGGCCATGACTGCCGGTACCTCCCCGTCCCCGACCGAGCAGCGGGAGACCCCGCACCGCTCGGGCTTCGCCTGCTTCGTCGGCCGCCCCAACGCGGGCAAGTCGACCCTGACCAACGCGCTGGTGGGGACGAAGGTCGCGATCACCTCGAACCGCCCGCAGACCACCCGCCACACCGTCCGCGGCATCGTGCACCGCCCCGACGCCCAGCTGGTGCTCGTCGACACCCCCGGTCTGCACAAGCCGCGCACCCTGCTCGGCGAGCGGCTCAACGATGTGGTGCGCACCACCTGGGCCGAGGTCGACGTCATCGGCTTCTGCCTGCCCGCCGACCAGAAGCTGGGCCCCGGCGACCGCTACATCGCCACCGAACTCGCCGGGATCAAGAAGACGCCCAAGGTCGCGATCGTCACCAAGACCGATCTGGTCGAGCCCGAGCAGCTGGCCCAGCAGCTGATCGCCATCGACCGGCTCGGCAAGGAGCTGGGCATCGAATGGGCCGAGATCGTCCCGGTGTCGGCGGTCGATGCGGAGAAACCAGAGAAACCAGAGAAACCAGAGAAACCAGAGAAACCAGAGAAAACGGAGAAGGCGGAGAAACCGGAGAAAAGGGGGGCGGGGCGCAGTCCCTCGGGCGAGGGTGGTGGTGGGAGAGGAGCCGGCCAGGTGGATCTGCTGGCGGATCTGCTGGTTCCGCTGCTGCCCGAGGGGCCGGCGCTCTATCCCGAGGGCGACCTCACCGACGAGCCAGAGCAGGTCATGGTGGCCGAGCTGATCCGGGAGGCCGCGCTGGAGGGCGTACGGGACGAACTTCCGCACTCCATCGCGGTGGTCGTGGAGGAGATGCTGCCCCGCGAGGACCGCCCCGCGGACCGCCCGCTGCTGGACATCCACGCCAACCTCTACATCGAGCGGCCGAGCCAGAAGGGGATCGTCATCGGCCCCAAGGGGCGCCGTCTCAAGGACGTGGGCACCAAGTCCCGCAAACACATCGAGGCGCTGCTCGGTACGCCGGTCTTCCTCGATCTCCATGTGAAGGTCGCCAAGGATTGGCAGCGGGACCCGAAACAGCTGCGGAAGCTGGGCTTCTGAGCGCAGCCGCCTGACCCCTACGAGCCCTTCTCCGACGTGACCCCTACGCGCCCTCCTTCAGCACCGTGCGGATCAGTTCCCGCTGGGCGTCGCTCAGCTGGGGGTCCGCGGCGTGGACGGTGCGGCCGTCGACGGTGATCTCGTACTGGAAGCCGTCGGGGACGCCGCGGGCGGCCGTGGTGCGGCCGGTCTCGACGGCCTGGTGGGCCAGGGCGTCCAGATGGGTGGCGTCGGGCCGGCCGGCGGTGTCCAGCTCGGCCCGGCGCTCGATTCCGGCGAATCCGCCGGTGCGGGTGACGGAGATGCGCATGGCTCCATCACTACCCGATGGCGTGCCCTAGCGCGCGCCCACGCGGGCCCGCAGATCGGTGATGCCCACCCCGGCCCACGCCTCCCGCACCGCCGCCTGCTCCTCGCCCTCGCCGTAGCGGGCGTGGGCCGCGGCCACCGTAAGGTGCGCGAAATCGGCGAACTCCGCGTCGGAGGCCAGATCGCCGCCGGTCAGCACGTCGAACCAGATCTGCCCGGCGCGCTCCCAGGCGTTGCCGCCCAGGGCGGTGGCGGCGAGGTAGAAGGCGTGGTTGGGGATGCCGGAGTTGATGTGGACGCCGCCGTTGTCGCGTGAGGTGTGGACGTAGTCGTCCATCGTGCCCGGCTGCGGGTCCTTGCCCAGCACATCGTCGTCGTAGGCCGTGCCCGGGGCCTTCATGGAGCGCAGCGCCACTCCGGTGACCCGGTCGGTCAGCAGCCCCGCGCCGATCAGCCAGTCGGCCTCCTCGGCGCTCTGGCCGAGCACATGCTGTTTGACCAGGGCGCCGAAGACGTCGGACATCGACTCGTTGAGCGCCCCGGACTGGCCGAAGTACTCGAGGTTGGCGGTGTACTGCGTGACGCCGTGGGTGAGTTCGTGGGCCATCACGTCGACCGGGATGGTGAAGTCCAGGAAGACCTCGCCGTCCCCGTCGCCGAAGACCATCTGCTCGCCGTCCCAGAAGGCGTTGTTGTAGTCCTCGCTGTAGTGGACGCTCGCGTTCAGCGGCAGGCCGGAGTCGTCGATCGAGCGCCGCCCGTACGCCTTGAGGAAGAGCTCGAAGGTCGCGCCGAGCCCGTCGTAGGCGCGGTTCACCGAGTCGTCCCCGCCCGCCTCGCCGCCTTCGGCGCGCACCTTCTTTCCCGGCAGCGCGGTCTTGTGGCCGGCGTCGTAGATGGTGCGCACGGGCTTGTCGGAGGGCGCGGCGGCGCGCGCCGCGGGGATCCCGCGCACGGTGGTGATCCGGCGCCGGGTGCGCTGGAGCGCGTCGTGCTCCAGGGTGCGGCGGGCGGGATCGGCCAGCGAGGCGTCCTCGGCGTGGGACAGCTTGTCGAGGACGTGGGGCGGCACGATGGTGCAGAAGGCGCTGTGGCGGCGACGGCGGGCAGGGGCAGGCGCGGGGGCCTGCGCGTGGGCATTGGCGTTGGCGTCCATGGCTGGCAATGTCGCACCGCGTCATCCCGGTGTCACGCCTTGCGGTCATGATTGCTGAAATCGAGTGGAAGATGGGGGAAGGTGTGTATTCCTCCGCGGATCATGTTCTGGTCCGCATAGTGATACAGGTCCGCCATGGCCGTCCGGCTCGGTTAGGCTGCTTCCCATCATGCGTTTCGGGCTGCTTCTCCTTAGCTGCCGCGGCGAGGGCCTGTAGTCGAAGGCCGACCCCCTCCCCGCGGAGTTCGGCGTTGCGGTGATCACGCCCTGTCGGCCGCCCCAGGACCTCCGCGACAGCGGATTCGTCCAGCGGACAGCGGATTCAACAAGGAGCCCCGCGCACCATGACCCACTCCGATACGCCCGGCCAGTCCGAGACCTCCGGTAACGCCGTCGGCCGTCCCACGCCCATCACCGCCGCGACCGTCACCCAGCGCCCCTCGGGGATGCCGATCCACAAGTACGGCCCGTACGAGGCCGTCGACATCCCGGACCGCACCTGGCCGAACAACCGCATCACGGTCGCCCCGCGCTGGCTGTCCACCGATCTGCGGGACGGCAACCAGGCGCTGATCGACCCGATGTCCCCGGCCCGCAAGCGCGAGATGTTCGACCTGCTGGTACGCATGGGCTACAAGGAGATCGAGGTCGGCTTCCCCTCCTCCGGCCAGACCGACTTCGACTTCGTACGGTCGATCATCGAGGAGGGCGCGATCCCGGAGGACGTGACGATCTCCGTCCTCACCCAGGCGCGCGAGGAGCTGATCGAGCGCACCGTCGAGTCGCTGCGCGGGGCGCACCGGGCCACCGTGCACCTGTACAACGCCACCGCCCCCACCTTCCGCCGCGTGGTCTTCCGCGGCACCCGGGAGCAGGTCAAGCAGATCGCGGTGGACGGCACCCGGCTGGTGATGGAGTACGCCGACAAGATCCTGAGCGCTGAGACGGTCTTCGGCTACCAGTACAGCCCGGAGATCTTCACCGACACCGAGCTGGACTTCGCGCTGGAGGTCTGCGAGGGCGTCATGGACGTCTGGCAGCCCGAGGAGGGCCGCGAGATCATCCTCAATCTGCCGGCCACCGTGGAGCGCTCGACCCCGTCCACCCACGCGGACCGCTTCGAGTGGATGTCGCGCCATCTGTCCCGCCGTGAGCACATCTGCCTGTCGGTGCATCCGCACAACGACCGCGGCACCGCCGTCGCCGCCGCCGAGCTGGCGATCATGGCCGGGGCGGACCGGATCGAGGGCTGTCTGTTCGGGCAGGGCGAGCGCACCGGCAATGTCGACCTGGTCACGCTGGGCATGAACCTGTTCTCCCAGGGCGTCGACCCGCAGATCGACTTCTCGCAGATCGACGAGATCCGCCGCACCGCCGAGTACTGCAACCAGATGGAGATCCACCCGCGCCACCCCTATGCGGGCGACCTGGTCTACACCGCCTTCTCCGGCTCCCACCAGGACGCCATCAAGAAGGGGTTCGAGGCGATGGAGGCGAGCGCCGCCGAGCAGGACAAAACGGTGGACGAGATCGAGTGGGCGGTTCCGTACCTGCCGATCGACCCCAAGGACGTCGGCCGCTCCTACGAGGCGGTCATCCGCGTCAACTCGCAGTCCGGAAAGGGCGGCATCGCCTATGTCCTGAAGAACGACCACAACCTGGACCTGCCGCGCAGGATGCAGATCGAGTTCTCCAAGACGATTCAGGCCAAGACCGACGCGGAGGGCGGCGAGGTCACCCCGGGCCAGATCTGGGCGGCCTTCCAGGACGAGTACCTGCCGACCGACGACAACCAGTGGGGCCGGATCGCACTGCGCAGCGCGCAGACCTCCACCACCAGCGAGGGCACCGACGCGCTCACCGTCGAGGCGGTCGTGGACGGCGCCGAGACGGTGCTGACCGGCACCGGCAACGGCCCGCTGGCGGCCTTCTTCGACGCCCTGGCCGCGATCGACCTGGACGTACGGCTGCTGGACTACTCCGAGCACACCCTGAGCGAGGGTGCCGCGTCCCAGGCCGCCGCGTACATCGAATGCGCCATCGGCGGGAAGGTGCTGTGGGGTGTCGGGATCGACGCCAACATCGTCCGGGCCTCCCTCAAGGCGGTCGTCTCCGCCGTGAACCGGGCGCGCAGGTAATTATTTGAACGCGCCGGTGATCTCGCGCCGGTGATCTCTCGCCGGTTTTGCCGGTCCCACCGGTCCGCACCGCGCGGGTCCATCACCCCGCTGACCTGGTCACCCACCGGGGCCCCATGCACCACGAGAGGTGGACGGGGCCCCGGGTTTGGCCTGTTGTCTCCGTTCGGGGTACTGACGTCACATCATGGATGTGGCTAGCATCACGTCAACGCGGCAACGTGGCCGAAGCGTTATGGAGGTGTGACGTGGTGCACCGGCGAGCCCGCCGTGACCGGGACCTGTGTGTGGTAGGCGTACGCACTCTGTGGCGGACCGTCGGCGATGGTGAGTTCTTCTGCCCGGAATGCGGGGGCGACCGCAACTACCGTCGGCGTACCGGCCGGCGCCGCATCGTGGTGCTCGGCCTGCCCGTGCTGCCGCGCGGACCGGTGGCGCCCATCGTGGAATGCGCGGCCTGCGGCGGCCGCTACGGCACGGACATGCTGGACCACCCCACCACCACCCGCTTCTCCGCGATGCTCCGCGACGCGGTGCACACCGTGGCCCTCGCGGTCCTGGCCGCGGGCGGCACCGAGGCGACTGCGGTCCGGCAGGTCGCGGTGGGCGCGGTGCGCGCCGCCGGGTTCGCCGATTGCAGCGAGGACCAACTCCTCGCGCTCATCGAGGCCCTCGCCGCCGACACCGGGCGGCTCCCGGGCGCGTGCGGCGAGCGCGACGGCCTGGACCCGTGCGGTACGGCGCTGGCCATCGAGCTGCACGAGGCACTGGAGCCGCTGGCGCCGCATCTGGCCCCCACCGGCCGGGAGGCCATCCTCCTCCAAGGCGCCCGGATCGCCGTGGCCGACGGGCCCTACCGCCCGGCCGAGCGCGCGGTCCTGGAAACCGTCGGCCGGGCCCTGATGATCGGCCCGGACGACACGGCCCGTCTGCTCGCGGCCACAAGGGCGGCGTTCTGAACCGGCGATTCCGGTTCGCTTCATTACTCCCGCGGGAGTAATCGCCCCCGTCCCGCCCCCGGCGCAGTAGCCGTCATCTCCGTCGTCGGCGCGACGCGTCCGCGCCCCGGCGCCGGAAGCCTGGGGGCATGCAGACGACATCGTCACGGAACCCGAGAGATTCCGAACAACCGGACGCGCCGCCGCCCTCCGCGGCCCGCGGAAAGCGGCGGCGCCGCACACTGCCCTGGGCGGTCATCGCGGGCTGGGTGCTGCTGCTCCTCGTCGCCGTCCCCTTCGCGGGCAAGCTGGAGGGCGCCAAACGGGACACGGCCGTCGACTACCTCCCCGCGGGCGCCGACTCCACCCAGGTGGCCCGGCTCCAGGAGGGGCTGCCCGGTGGCGACGCCATCGACCTCGTCCTCGTCTTCCACCGCGACGGCGGGCTGACCGGTGGCGACCGTAAGGCGGCCGGCGAGCGGGTGGCCGAGGTGGCGGCCCACCACGACCTCGTCGGCGGCCAGGCGCCGCGCGCCGTCCCGTCCAAGGACGGCACGACCCTGATGTACCCGGTGGCGCTCACCGGCCTGACGGACGAGAAGGAGCGGGCGGACGCCGTCAAGGACGTCCGCGCCGAGCTCGCCGCGCACCCCGAGGGGCTGCGCGTCCAGGTCGGCGGCCCCGGTGCGCTCAGAGCCGACTCGCAGGAGGTCTTCGCCTCCACCGACGGCACGCTGATGTTCGCCACCGCCGGGGTGGTCGCCCTGCTGTTGATCATCACCTATCGCAGCCCCCTGCTGTGGCTGGTCCCGCTGGGGGTGGTCGGCGTCGCCGCCATGGCCGCGATGGCGATCGTCTACGGCCTCGTCGAGGGCTTCGACCTCGTCGTCACCAGCATGAGCTCCTCGATCATGACGGTGCTGGTCTTCGGCGCGGGCACCGACTACGCCCTGCTGATCGTGTCCCGCTACCGCGAGGAGCTGCGCCGCCACCGCGCCCCGTACGACGCGATGCGCGAGGCCCTGCGCGGCTGCGGTCCCGCCGTGCTCGCCTCCAGCGGCACCGTGGCCGCCGGACTGCTGTGTCTGCTCGCCGCCGACCTCAACAGCAGCAGCGGACTGGGCCCGGTCGGCGCCGTCGGGGTCGTCTGCGCGCTGGCCGCCATGATGACGCTGCTGCCCGCGGTGCTGGTGCTGCTGGGGCGGCGGGTGTTCTGGCCGCTGATCCCCGCCTACGGCAGCGAGCCGCGATCGACCCGGCGCGGGTTCTTCGAGGCGATGGGCGGCTCGGCCCGCCGCCGGCCCGGGACCGTACTCCTCGGTGGCGCCGCGCTGCTGGGCGTTCTCGCCATCGGTGTGCTCAATCTGCCCGGCGACCTCAAGCAGGAGGACACCTTCACCGACAAGCCCGAGTCGGTGGCCGCGACCGAGACCCTCGCCCGCGCCTATCCGGACAGCAGCAGCCAGCCCATCAGCGTCATGGCGCGCACCGCGGCGGCGGACGAGGCGCTGCGGCTGGCCCGCGCCACGGAGGGGGTGGCACGGGCGGACGCCGGGCGCAGCGGCGGCGGCTGGACGGAGATCGACGTCTTCCCGCGGGGCGCCCCGCAGTCGGCGCGGGAGACGGCCACCCTGCACGCTCTGCGCTCCGGTCTGGTGCGGGTCGAGGACGCCGACGCGTTGGTCGGCGGGCCCAGCGCCCAACAGCTCGATCTGAAGGACACCAACGCCCGTGACCGGATGCTGGTCATCCCGCTGGTGCTGATCGCCGTGCTGCTGATCCTGGCGGCCCTGCTGCGCAGCCTTATCGCGCCGCTGGTGCTGGTCGTCGCCGTGGTCGCGGTGTGGGGCGCGGCGATGGGGCTCGGCGGGCTGTTCTTCGAGCCGGTCTTCGGCTTCGCCGGGGTCGATCCCGGGCTGCCGCTGCTCTCGTTCGTCTTCCTGGTCGCCCTCGGCGTGGACTACGGCATCTTCCTGATGCACCGGATGCGGGAGGAGTCGCTGCGCGGGGCGAACGTCCCGGACGCGGCCGTGACCGCGCTGCGCACGACGGGCGGGGTGATCGCCTCGGCCGGCCTGGTGCTGGCGGCGACCTTCGCGGTGCTGGCCACGCTGCCGATGGTGATGCTGGTCGAGATGGGGTTCGTGGTGGCGGTCGGGGTGCTGCTCGACACCTTCCTCGTACGGACGTACCTGGTGACGTCGGCGAGCCTGCTGCTGAAGCGGTGGGTGTGGTGGCCGGGTGCCCTCTTCCGGCGTACGGCCGCCGCGCCCGGCGTGCCTGACGCTGCCGGGTCGCCCGACTCGTCGGCCCCGGTCGGCCAGGGCGGCCCCTCCGGCGCCGGGTCCCGTCCCGAACCGGCCGTACGCGGCGGCTGACGCCGGGCCGTACGCGGCGGCTGACGCCGTCTCTCAGCCCGGACCGGCCGCACAGGGGACGGCCGGTCCGGAACCCCCCTGGTCCCGCCCCAGGGGATGCGTAGCGCCTTACGGATCCCCACCGTTGTACGGATCCCTGCCGCCCTATGGATCGGCCCGAAGCGGATCCCCGAGGATGGAGCCCGTGCCCGCACCTTCCGCGACCCACTCCGCGAACAACCCACCGGCGCGCCCCGCCGTCCACCGCGCCATCGCCTCCGTGCTGCGTGCCCTGCACAGCGGCCCCCGTCCCGCCGAGAGCCGGGGCGAGACCCGCAGGCGGCGCTGGGTGGACGCCGGGATCGCCGGTGTGGTGCTGGTCCTACAGATCGGGCTGGCCCTGCTGGGGCTCGGCGACAACGGCCATCGGCCCGACGCGATCGGCTGGGCGCTGCTCGCCGCGAGCGCCGCGGTGCTCGTGGGGCGGCGGCACAGCCCGATGGTGGTCACCGCGGCGGTGGTGCTCATGGTCGGGCCGTACCACGCCATGGACAACGTCCATATCGCGGTCGTCCCGGCCGGGCTGCTCGCCGTCTACACCCTCGCCGTGATCGGCCCGCCGCTGCGGTCCTTTCTTACGGTCTCCATCCTGCTCGCGGGCATGGTGACGCTGATGACCCTGGGCAGCAATGTGCAGGCGGGCGCCGACATGCTGCGCAGCTCGGGCTGGGTGCTGTCGGTCGTGGTGATCGGCGAGGCGATCCGTATCCACCGCAAGTACATCGCCGCGATCCTGGAGCGGGCCGAGCGCGCCGAGCGGACCCGCGAGGAGGAGGCGGCCCGCCGGGTCGCCGAGGAACGGCTGCGCATCGCGCGGGATCTGCACGATCTGCTCGCGCACAGCATCACCCTCATCGGCGTTCAGACCTCCGTCGCGGCGCATGTGCTGATCGCCGACCCCGAGCGGCTGGACCGGGAGGCGATGGCCAAGGCGCTCGACGGGATCGCCGACACCTGCCGGGACGCCCGCGCCGAGCTCCGGGCGACCCTCCATGTGCTTCGCGGGGCCGCGGGCGGCGCCTCCGACCGTCCGGACGAGGAGGACACCGGGCCGCTGCCGGGGCTCGCCGGACTCGCCGACCTGGCCGCGGCGGCGGAGGCGGCGGGCGTACGGGTGAACCTTACGGTCGACGTGGAGGCGTCCGAGCTGTCGCCCGCCGTGGGCGCCGCCGCGTACCGGATCGTGCAGGAGGCCCTGACCAACGCAGTCCGCCACGCACCGGGGACGCGGGTGCGGATCACGCTCGTACGGGACGAGGCGGAGCTGTGCGTCGCCGCCGTGGACGAAGGCCCGAGCGGTGAAGGGCCGCCCATGACCGCCGGGGCCGCCGAGCCGGGCTATGGCATCGTCGGCATGCGCGAGCGGGCCCGCAGCGTCTCGGGCACCCTGACCGCCGGGCCACGCGAGGACGGCCCCGGCTTCGCGATCAGGGCCGCGCTGCCGTGGGGCAGGGGCGGCTCGCCCGGCGGCCGCACCGGCAGCGGACAGACCGTCGTACCGCCCAGGGAGGCCACCCCATGACCACGCCAAGGGACCCGGCGTCCGGGACCAGTTCAGCCCCGGCGTCCGGGATCAGCTCGGACCTGGCGTCCGGGACCAGTTCAGCCCCGGCGTCCGGGACCAGCTCGGATCCAGCCTCCGGGATCAACGGCCAAGCGGACCCCGCCCCGGGGGCCACCGCGCCGGACCCCGCGTCCGGGACCGCCGTGCCGATCAGGGTGCTGCTCGCCGACGATCAGACGCTGGTCCGTGCCGCCTTCGCCATGCTGGTCTCCTCGGCCCGCGACATGGACGTGGTCGGGCAGGCGGGCACCGGCCGCGAGGCCGTCGAACTGGCCCGCACCGCCCGTGCCGACCTCGTGGTCATGGACATCCGGATGCCCGATCTCGACGGCATCGAGGCCACCCGCCGTATCGCCGCCGACGAGGACCTCGCCGATGTCAGGGTGCTCGTCCTGACGACCTACGACACCGATGAGCACATCGTCGAGGCGCTGCGCGCGGGCGCGTCCGGCTTCCTCGTGAAGGACACCCGGCCCGCCGAACTCCTCGACGCCATACGGACCGTGGCGGCGGGGGAGTCCCTGCTGTCGCCCGGCCCCACCGCCCGGCTCATCGCCCGCGTGCTGCGCCTGCCGGACGCCCCGCCGCCAGGTGTCCCCGCCCCGGCCGCGCTGGGCGTGCTCTCCGAGCGCGAGCGCCAGGTGCTCGCCCTCGTCGCGCGCGGTCTCAACAACGCGGAGGCGGCCCAGGCGCTCGGCCTCTCACCGCTCACCACCAAGACCCATGTCAGCCGCATCATGGGCAAGCTCGGCGCCCGCGACCGCGCTCAACTGGTCATCGCGGCCTATGAGTCCGGCCTGGTCACCCCGTCCCGCTCCTGACCGGGCCCGCCCGCACGGGGCCGCACGAACGCGCCGCCAGGAGGCGCGAGCGAAGGGCGGCCGGCGCCGTGCGGCCGCCCTGGGCCGTTCCGCGCTCCGTGACCGCTCACGGCCTCCTGCGACCGCTCACGGCCTCCTGCGACCGCTTACGACTTGTCGGCCGGGATCTCCTTGATCTCGGCCGTCGGGGCGTTCTTCTTGACGGATTCGACGCCCTTCTGCGCGGCGGACTTGGACTCGTAGGCTTCGCCGACCGCGATGATCTCGCCGTTGCCCGCCTTCAGCCGGAAGCGGTGCTTGCCGCGCTTGTCCTCGTAGATCTCGAACTTGCCCGCCATGGGTGCCACCTCCATTAGCCGTCGCGGCCCCCTCAAACCACCGTAGAGCGGGCGATGCGGCCTCGCACTCCCGCGTCCGAGCGCATCAGGGGCGCGTATCAGGGGCACATCGGAGGAGCGCGGGGACGCCGTCAGACAGTGCCGAACAGCGGGCGGCACGGCTCCAGTCCGGTGATCTCGACCGGGGTGGTGCGGTGCTCCTCCCAGGCCGCGCGGTCCAGCCGCAGCCGCTGGAGGGTGCGGGCCTCGCCCCTTACGGCGACTACGGACAGCCCGTCGGGGCGGTAGCCGAGCCGCCGGGAGACCCCCAGCGAGCGGCCGTTCTCCACCATCGCGCCCGAGGTGACCGACCGCGCGCCCAGGCCCTCGAACGCCAGGTGTGCCACCGCCGCCCGCATCTCCGTGCCCAGGCCCTTGCCCTGGTGGGCGGCGCCCAGCCAGGAGCCGGTCTCGGCCTCCCGCGTGACCGCGAAGTCGGTCGCCAGCAGGTCCTGCCGCCCGATCACCGTGCCCTCGTACAGCACCGCGAGGCTCAGCGTCCACTGCTCCGGCCGCCATTCGGCGATCGTGCGCAGCACATGCTGGAAGCTGCTGCGGCCGCGCTCCTCCGGGGGCGCGTCGGTCCAGGGGTTGCTGAAGGGCATCTCGGCCGGGTCGTGCACCCCGTCCGCCGCGGCCGCGGCGAGTTCGTCGAGCCGGGGGATGTCGGGAAGCCGCAGTTCAAGGCGTGGCGTGCGGAGGCGAAGCCCGTACAGGGGCCAGTAATGGGAGTCCATGAGGGGAGGCTGCCGGAGGCACGGCCGCCGCGTCGAACCAATTACGGCCCGATTCGTCAACCCATGTTGACGGCGAGCGGAGTGTCAACCTACATTGACGGTATGACCGAAGCAACGGATCTCGCCGAGCGCGCGGGCGACCGGGACCCCCGGATCGGACTGCGCGCCGTCGCCGCGCTGCGCCGGCTGCTGGAGCAGCTGGAGGCCGTCCAGGTGCGCAGCGCCCGCGCACAGGGCTGGTCATGGCAGGAGATCGCCGCCGAGCTGGGCGTCAGCAGGCAGGCGGTCCACAAGAAGCACGGGAGGCGTTGATGTTCGAGAGGTTCACCACCAGCGCTCGCGAAGTGGTGCGCGGCGCCGTCCAGCACGCGGCGGACACCCGCGCCGAGGCGGTCGGCGAGGCCGAGCTGCTGCTCGCGCTCCTGGACCGTACCGGCAGCCCCGCCGCCGAGGTCCTCACCGCCCTCGGCGCGCACGGTCGCCGCGCCTCGATCGAGCGGTCCCTGGCCGAGGTCCGCAGGCGCGGGGGCATCACCGGCGCCGACGCGGAGGCGCTGGCCGGGCTCGGCATCGATGTGGACGAGATCGTCGCCCGCGTCGAGGAGGCCCATGGCGTGGGCGCGCTCGCGGCCGCCGGTTCCACCCCCGCCCGCGCTCCCCGGCGCGGCAGGCGTCTCGCACGCCGCCCGTTCTCCCGCGAGGCCAGGTCGGTGCTGGAGCGCTCGCTGCGGATGGCCGTCGCCCGTGGCGACAGGCACATCGGCGATGAGCATCTGCTGCTCTCCCTCACCGCCCGCCCCGGTGTCGCCGCGCATGTCCTGGCCGACCACGATGTGACCTACATTCAGGTCGAACGTGCCCTCACCACCCGTGCCACGAAGGGCTGATACCGGATCCCGCCTCGTCCCACCTCGCGCGACGACTCGCAATTCGGTTGCCGCCGCGCCGGGTCGGGACGCATCCTGACCCGATGTTGATCCGACGAGAGACCCGCTCCGACATCGACGCCATTCGGGCCGTCACCTCGGCCGCGTTCGCCAAGTCGGACACCGTGAGTACCCCGAACCCCCCGAACCCCCCGGATCCGCCGAACTCCCCGAGCACCCTGGCAACCCGGCACGCTTTGAACACCACCGTCCCGGTCGAGGCCACACTGCTGGACGAACTCCGCGTCAGCGACGGCTGGTTGCCCGCGCTGTCGTTCGTCGCCACCGGCGACCGGGGCGAGGTGATCGGGCATGTGGTGTGCACCCGTGGCCATGTCGGCTCAGATCTGGCCCTCGCCCTCGGTCTCGGCCCGCTCAGCGTGCACCCCGCCCATCAGCGCCGCGGCGTCGGCCTCGCCCTCGTCCACGCGGTGCTCGGCGCCGCGGACGCCTTCGGTGAATCCCTGGTCGCCCTGCTGGGCAGCCCCGCCTACTACGGCCGGTTCGGCTTCCGCCCGTCGACCGAGTACGGCATCACGGCTCCGGACCCGGCCTGGGGCGACTACTTCCAGGTCCGGACCCTGACCGCCTATCAGCCGAGCCTCAAGGGGCCCTTCACCTACGCCGAGCCGTTCGACCGCGTCTGAGCACGAGCCGAGCCCCACCGGATCAGCTGAGCCGCACCAAATCAGCCGAGGCACACCAAATCAGCCGAGGCGGATCGGCCAAGGCTCACTGGATCGGTGAATCGGGCGGCGGAAGCCGGACGATCTGCTCCCGGTCCACCGACTCCACGCCGTCCACCGCCTCCAGCGCCGGGATCCGGTCCTCGGCGATCGTCCCGGACAGCGAGCCGAGGACCGGCTGCTCACCGGTGACCGTCAGCCCGGTCCGGCGCGCGGCCTCCACGACCTGGGCGAACCGGTCCGGGGCGACCGAGAGGATGACCCCGACCGGCCCGGACCGCGGCGCCTGCCCCATAACGCCTCCGTTCACGGGGCCTGGAGCAGACCCGAGCCGACGTCCGCGGCCGGTTGCGCCAGCGGATGGGCGCCGGACCGCAGACGGGCGCTGAGGTCGGCCGCCGAGGCGTCCGGATGGGCCTGGGCCAGCAGCGTGACCACACCGGAGGCATGCGGCGCCGCCATGCTCGTGCCGCTCATCGTCTGGTACGTCCCGTCCGGCGCGGCCGAGAAGATGTCGACCCCGGGCGCCGCGATATTGACCTCCCCGCCTTCGCCGTTGATGGCGTCGCAGGAGAAGAACGCGGTCCCCAGGTCCTTGCCGAGCGCCGCCACCGCCAGGATGGATGGGCAGTTGGCGGGCCGCCCCACGGGCGCCACGAAGCCGGGCCGCCGGCTCTCGTTGCCCGCCGCGGCCACGATCACCGTGCCGCGCCGCAGCGCGCGCCGTGCCACGTTCTCGTACGTCTGCGGGAACAGCTCGCCCGGCTCCACCGGGGCCCCGAGCGACATGGAGATCACCCGGGCGCCCTGGGAGACCGCCCAGGCCATGCCCGCCAGGATCTCGCCGTCGGAGCCCACGCCCTGATCGCTGAGCACCTTGCCCACCAGCACCCGGGCCTCTCCGGCCACGCCGTACCGGGGCGCGGCCGCGGGTTTGGCCGGTCCGGCCACGGTGCCGACGCAGTGGGTGCCATGGCCATGGCCGTCCTCGACGCTCGCCCCGGCCACGAACGAGGCCGTGGCCTCGACGCAGCCGGTCAGATCGGGGTGGTCGGTGTCCACACCGGTGTCGAGCACGGCGACCTTCACTCCGCTGCCCGTCAGATGGGACCAGTTGGCGCGGATTCCCTGGAGTCCCCAGGTGGTGTTCCGCTCGTCCCATGCCGGCCCCAGCGAGGTGGCGAGCTCGGCCCGGGTGTGCCGGGTCACCTCGTCATCGTCGCTGCGGTAGGTCGGGGAGAAGCCGGTCAGCGTGCGCTGCGGCTCGGTGATCACCGACGCGTACACCACGCGCTCCGGCTCCGTCGCGATGATCGTCGGCTCCGCCTCCGCCGTGGTGACCAGTGCGTGGCGCTGGTCCGGCTGCACATCGACGACGGCGACGCCGAGTTCGTCGAAGACCACCGACACATCGGGCCGCCCCAGCCGCTCCGCCGCTCCGGGCTCCGCCCCGCGGACGCGTTCCACCGACGCGATCCCGACGGACGAGCGCAGCGCCTCCATCCCGCGATCGGGTTCCCGCTGATCGAGCAGGACCACATACGGCCCGGTGTACTCCGTCGTCTGCGCCCCCAGCGGCATTCCGGGCCGCTGGGGCCGCTCCCCGTTCGGGCCCTTGCCCACGGGCCCCACGGGTCCAGGTCCGTTCGTCATTGCCTTTCTCCGCTCCTGTACGCGGTCAGTGCCCTCCCCCGGATCGCTCCCCCGGATCGCGGACACACGCCACCGCGCGGAAAGCTCAGGCCCCAAACGACGGTCCGGTGCTCCCGCGTGACCGGCGCGGTCCTCTGCGCTTTTAGCCACTCCACGTTCCCCCGGCCACCACGGTCCCCCTTATGTCCACCGTCACCCCCCGCCCGGGGGCCCGCAACTCGGAGCCGGGGGCTCACCGGAATCGCCCGGGGCTCACCGGAAACGTTTGATGTGAAGCGACCATTGGGCCGAGCGGACGCGTACGGGTATAAGGGGCGGCACGGGAGCGGGGGACCGAGGGTTCGGGGGGGCATGGTGGCGGTCGGCAAGGGCAATGCGGAGGTGCTCACGCGGTTCGGGCTCGTGGTGGCGAGTCTGCTGCCGCCGGCGGTGCTGGGGACGAGGTTCTGGTCGTCGGTCAACGCGCATCCCGCCGTCTCGCTGCTGCTCTTCCTCGGGTACGGGGCGCTGCTGGCGGGGCTGGGATTCCTCGCCAAGGTGTACGGCAAGGTCGCCGACCGGTGGGTCGAGCGGGTCGCCGACGCCGTGGACCGGCGGCTGCGGTGGCGGCTCTCCGGCTTCGAGCGGGACTACCGCGCGTACGTATTGAGCCACCACCGCTTCATCGATCTCAAGGGCCTGGCCACGCGCGGGGATTACACCCCGGGCCTCGAGGAGGTCTTCGTGGACGTCAGCCTGGTGCCGAGGCCGACGCACGAGGCGTCGCGCGAGTCCCTGGCGGGGAGGGAGCCCCTGCCGGGGGCGCTCCCCGGGGACGCCAACGGTGCCGTGGGTGTGCGGCAGTCCGTACGGGACTTCCTCGGCAAGCCGGATGGTGCCGCGCTCGCGGTCATCGGAGCCCCCGGTACCGGTAAGACCACCCTGCTCAAACATCTGGCGCTGGGACTCGCACGGGAGCGGGGCGGACGCGATCTGCCGGTACTGCTGCTGTTACGGGACCACGCCGAGGCCATCGGCGCCCGCCCGGACGTCTCGCTGCCGGAGATCATCGGGGCCTCGCTGCGGCGGCTGAAGGGCGATGAGCCACCGGGGTGGTTCGACCGTCAGCTTCAGGAGGGGCGGTGCGTGGTGCTGCTGGACGGCCTCGACGAGGTGGCCCGCGAGGAGGACCGGCGCCATGTGTCCAAGTGGGTCGAGGAGCAGATCGAGCAGTACGAGGGGAACGACTTCGTCCTCACCTCACGCCCCCACGGCTATGCGAGCGCCCCGGTCAACCGCGCCCGGGTGCTTCAGGTGCGCCGCTTCACCGGCGAGCAGATCCGGCGCTTCGTCCACGGCTGGTACCGCGCGATCGAGCGGCTGAGTACGGGCACGGACGACGCCGCCGTCACCGACCGCGCCGAGGAGGGCGCCGAGGACCTGCTGGACCGGCTGCGCGCCCGCCCCGTCCTGTACGACCTGGCGGCCAATCCGCTCCTGCTGACGATGATCGCCAACGTGCACCGCTACCGGGGCGCGCTGCCCGGCAGCCGGGCCGAGCTGTACGGCGAGATCTGCGAGGTGCTGCTGTGGCGCCGCCAGGAGGCCAAGGGCGGCGCGGCGGTGCCGCGGGACGAGCTGACGGGGGCCAAGAAGGAGGTCGTGCTGCGCGAGCTGGCCTTTGTGATGATGGCCGACCGGATGCGCGACATCCGCGGCGAGTACGCCTCGGACGTACTGCGCCCGCTTCTCTTCCGGGTCTCCTCGATCCTGTCCTCGCAGGAGTTCCTGGACGCGATCGTCGTCAGCGGACTGCTGATCGAGCGGGAGCGCGGGCTGTACTCCTTCGCCCATCTCACCCTCCAGGAACATCTGGCCGCCCTGCACATCCAGCACCGGGGCCGGGTCGACGTCCTGGCCGCCAACGTGGACGACGACTGGTGGCGTGAGACCACCCTGCTGTACGCGGCCCGCGTGGACCCGGCCCCAGTGGTGGAGGCATGCCTGGTCTCGGAGACCGTCAGGGCGCTCGCCCTGGCCTTCGACTGCGAGGAGGAGGCGACCGAGCTCGACGTGTCGATGGCCCGCCGGCTGGAAGCGCTGCGCGAGGAAGCCCTTCGGGAGCCCCTCGACTCGCCCCGGCGCCGTCTGATGACGGCGGTCACGGTCATGCGGTGGCTGCGCGAGACGGTACGGCTCGGCGAGGACACGCTGGTCTGTACGCGGCCGGTGACGCGGGAGATCTTCGATCTCTTCGAGGCGGAGCAGCTCCTGCCGACAGCGCGTGGCCTGGGCGACGGCCTGCCGGAGGCGGTCGCCGTGGGGATGGCCAGGGAGCGGTCCTGGGATTTCGTGCGATGGCTGAACGGCCTCCTGCCCGAGGACGTCAGCTATCGGCTGCCCACCGAAGCGGAAGTCGCCGACCCTGGTTTCCGCCTCGCCTTGCCGACCACCGAGCACACCGTCTGGTACGCCCCCTCGGATGGTGACCCCAGGCCGGTGTCGCTGTGGGTGCCGGAGGGGGCGAGGAACCCATGGTGGCCCGGACCGGAGGACCTGCGGCCCGGTCTCGTGTCCGAGGCGCCCGGCGGGTCCGCCGAGCCGAGGATCGGCTCCGACTCCTGGCTCGGCCGGAGCGAGCGGGACGAGGAGATCCTGAACTTGGGGAAATGGGCGCTCGCCCTGGTGCGGGACCTCACCGTCGAGGGCGGCGTCATCCCCTCCGGGGACGGCTCGCGCCGCACCGGCCGTGGGGCGGCGTCCCGCCCCGCCTCGGGCTGGAGCCACGTGGCGTACCCGACCCGGGTGCTGACCGTGGCCCTCGCCTGTGACGAGCTGCGGTCCATGTTCCCTGCCGGTGCCACATCCGAGGCGCGCCAAGCCGTGCTCCCCGCCCTCCCCGATGCCGCTCGCGGTGCCGCGGACCTGGATCTCGCCCTCGTGCCGGGTCTCGACAACCTCGGACCCTCTGTCCGCGAAACCCACCCCGAGATCCTCGAGCGCCTCTCCCCCCAGGCCCACCGGGCCATGCGGCTGGCCGCCCTTCTGCTCCTGCTGGCCGGACAGCAGCGGGGCTCCCGGCGTGGCACCGTGCGGTCGGACGGATTCCGGCCGCTGGTGCACGGGGTGCTGAACGGCGTCGACTTCACCGCCTCCCGCGTACGGGCCCCGCTGCCGGAGACGCTCTCCATCATGGCGAGGAGCGCGGCGTTGTACATGCCGGGCCCGAGCGAGGGCGCCGCCCCGTTCCGCGGTGCCCTGGAGGACATGGCCGACGAGGTCGCCTCGGCGACAGCCGATCTCGGCACCGCACCGTGGTCCATCACGGCGCCGGAGGCCGGTCTTCTCCGGCTGGAGGCGCTGGCGCTGTCCGAGGTGGCCGTCCGGGTGCTCGGAGATCCGGTGGTGGCCGGCAACTACCGGAACCTCGCGGTCGGCTTCCTCGTACTGGAACGCCGCGCGGAGGGCACGATCACGCCCAACGAGACGATCATGCTGGTCCGCGCGTAAGCGCCCCGCGCGACAAGGGCCGGGCTTTCCGGGGTGGCATGTCCGGAATCGGCCGTTCAACGCAACGGAACCGGACAGTCCGCGGATACACCTCTTTTCATCGATTTTTCTCCCATGGGACAGTCAAGTTCCTTGACGCACATGAACAACGGGGGAGAACCACATGGCCAGGGCACGTCGTTTGGCACTCATCGGCATCGCGGCCGCGACCCTGGGGCTTGCCGCCCCCACGTCGGCCACAGCCGCTGACGTGCCGCCCAGCTGGGACTTCGTCAAGTCGACGAAGTTCTACCAAATCGCCAACGTGTACTACAGCTATGAGGCCGAGTCGCACGGTGGCGAATTCCACGCCTGCATCCACACCACCTGGGGTGGCGAGGCGCAGTACGCCCTCTACGAATCCGACCCGACCAGCTCCCATGAACTGGTGGGCACCATCCGCACCCAGACGGCCGGCGGCTGCGAGACGTGGAACGTCGGCGCCTATGTGGACGGCAGCAACGACAGGGCCGAGCTGTACATCGCCACCAACGACTCCCAGGCGTACAAGGTGGACTTCTACGACTGAGCCACTCCCCGTCGCTCCAATGTCCGCGGGCCCGCCCGGACGACCCCTTACGGCGACGCCGGTCTCATCCGAACTGGCCGGGCTGGTAGTCGCCGGCGGGCTGCTGGACGATGACGTTCAGGCGGTTGTAGGTGTTGATGATGGCGATGATGGCCACCAGGGCGGCGAGCTGCTCCTCGTCGTAGTACTTGGCGGCGTTCGCCCATGCCTCGTCCGTGACACCACCGGCCGCGTCGGCGATGCGGGTGCCCTGCTCCGCCAGCTCCAGGGCGGCGCGCTCGGCCTCGGTGAACACCGTGGCCTCCCGCCAGACCGCGACCAGGTTGAGGCGTGTCACGGTCTCCCCGGCCTTCGCGGCGTCCTTGGTGTGCATGTCGGTGCAGAAGCCGCAGCCGTTGATCTGGCTGGCCCGGAGCTTCACCAGCTCCTGCGTGGCGGCCGGGAGTGCCGAGCCCGTGACCGCCTTGCCCGCGGAGTTGATGTGCTTCAGGAAGGTGCCGAGGAGCGGGTTGCCGAAGAGGTTCAAGCGAGCGTTCATGATGAGCTCTCCTATGCGGTTGCCGTGCTTACACCTCCCTGACGGAGCGGCTCGGAGAGATGTGACAGCGCTGGATGTGACCTGCGTCTCTCCGATGGTGGGATGGCATCGGCCGGTCAGCGGCGGCGCTCCGGGGACTCCAGGACAGCCCACGAGGGGTGCTGGAGCCCCCGGACAGCACACCTAGTGCGTCAGCGTGTACCAGGCGGTGCTGCCCACCGTGATGCACACGGCCCAGGCCCACCGCAGCGCTTTGGGTGAGATGCGGACGGAGAGGGTCACGTGTTCGTCGAGGTTGACCTCGAGGTGTCGCCGGCGCCTGAGTTCGGCCATATGGATTCTCCCTAGATTTCGTGGCCCGCGGTCAGGTGCCGGGGCCCGTCTGGTGAGGGGCTGACGGGGTGTTCGGCTCCAACTGCCAGGAAGGGGGAACACCACGTCGGAACGTACGCCTGCCCGTTGGACAGGTGTCGTGTAGTTAACGCAGCCACGTCGCGCGACGCAACTAAACCCGCACTAACCACTGACAAAGCGTCAGCGATCGTTTGTCGGAGGGTGACCCTACAATTCCCCTCCGCTTGACGGACATTGATCCGCATAGCCCTCATGGCCGACCATAGCGGCCATACTTACCGACGGGTATTCCGCGAGTTTGCGATAGGAAGCGCATGTAAATGCACTTAACGCGCCAGTTGGCCCTGTGTTCGCTATGGCCAACGCCACATTCCAGGTGGCGACAGAACATCCCAAGAAGCCACTTGGCTCGCATATTCGGCGCGTCTTCGTGGAAGCGTCATGTCCGGCATGGGGCGCGGCGACGCTCGGCAGGAGTTTTGGCTCTCCGGTGCAGCTAATTGCCACTCAAATTGGCGGCTGCCTGCTGTCCGGCTAAGTGATTGCCCGAGCGACCTATCCATAGCGGATGCAACGAGATGATCGCGAATGCAAATCATGTGCGGATGGTGCGCGCGAGCGGTGAGCAATGACGGTGTTGGCCGGAAACCGCCGCCCCTCCCTTCCTGGCAGTTGGAGCAGGGGCGGCGGCCCTCACCAGACGTGGAGAACCACGCCCGCTTACTTCGTCGTTGACCCCACGGATGTGCGGGCAGCGTCGCTGTTCCGGCCTCCGCCCAGTCAACGACTGGACCGAGGATAGTGTTTTTCTGTGAGGTTCGGATGCACTACAAGGGGTGAATATGTGTTATTCGCAACACTATTCTGACCGTTCAGAAGAATGAAAAACCTCGACTTCGGTCCCGATCTCTCAGCGCGTTCTGATAGCGGAACCTCTGATCCCGCCAGGACATCGAGGTGCCGCATGGTGAGCAGGTGGCCGGTTTTCGGCACGTTCTAATAGGGCGGCCGAATTGCCGACGACCGCGCGGTTCCCCTACCCGCCCCTTCCCGGAGCCCCGCCACGCGGCGGAGCCGCAAGGGGCGGGTAGGGGAGCTCAGCGGCCGGCCTGTTCGGAGTCGGCGGGCCGGTCGCGCGTCGCGGCTTGGCGGGCGCGGTGGTTGGCGACGTTGACGCGATTGCCGCACAGTCCGGGCATGCAGTAGCGGCGGCTGCCGGGCCGGGTGGTGTCGATGAACGCTCCCCGGCAGGTGGGCGCGGTGCACGCGCGGAACCGCCGCTCGCCGAGGGTGTGGACGACCCCCAGGATGCCCATGCCGCAGATCAGTGAGAGGGCGTCGGCGATGGTCGCCCCGTCCCGGAGTGGGACGGCCCACCGCGTGCGGCCCTCGTGCGCGGGGTCGGGAGCCAGGGTGGCGCCCTGGCCGGGCGAGGTGAGCCTGGTGGCACCGGCGATGAGGTGGGCGCGGTCGGGGTGATCGATCAGGTCCCGCACGGTGGTCCGAAGCGCGTGCACCGCATGGAGGTCGGCTGGGCGTCCGTGGCGGGCGAGTTCGGTCAGCGCGCCCGGAGCGTCGTCGTCGCTTCCGGACCGGTCGCCGTGCAGCTCGGCGAACGCGACGAGGGCGGCCAGGTCGGGCAGGCGGTCGTCGCCGCGCCAGACCTCGGCGGTGGTGTTGACCAGCTCGGTCGCGATCCCCGCCGCCCAGGCGTAATCGTCCAACGCCACTTGCATCGTTGACGTACTCCTCGCTACGTTCGGCTAAAGGCAATTTTAGCCCTTACAGACCATACCGACTGCCGACTGCCGACCCACCCGCCCCTGCTCCGTCAGGAGACCTCGCCCATGTCAGAGCTGAAGATAGACGCCGTCGTCTTCGACGTACTCGGAACGCTCGTCGACGAACCCACCGGTATCCGCGCCGGTATCCGTGAACTTGCCCCATCACTCGACGATTCCGGGATCGAGCGGCTTCTGTCGCTGTGGCAGCGGCACATCGACCGCGAGCAGCGTCGCATCCTCGACGGCGCCCGGCCCTACGCCACCAGCGAGGTCCTCGACCAGGAAGCTGCCCGGCTCGTCGCCGACGCCGCCGGAGTCGACGATCCGGCCGACGTGGCGGCGCTGACCCTGTCCGGCCGCCGGCTCCCGCCGTGGCCCGACACGGTGGCGGGGCTGGCCCGGCTCGCCGAACGGTTCCCACTGATCGGGCTCTCCAACGCGAGCCGGACGGCGCTGCTGGGGCTCAACGCCCACGCCAATCTGCGCTGGCACCAGGCCCTGTCCGCCGAGTGCGCTCGGACCTACAAGCCGGACCCGGCGGTCTACGAGCTGGCCGTCACGGTCTCCGGATGTCCGCCGGAGCGGCTGCTGATGGTCGCCACCCACGCCTGGGACCTGCGCGGTGCGCAGACCCTCGGCCTGCGCACCGCCTACGTCGCCCGCCCCGTCGGCGACCCGCCCGCCCCCTCGGACCGGTTCGACCTGTACGCGGACGGCCTCGTCGAACTGGCCGACCAACTCGACAAGATGTTGCCTCTGCAATAGTCAGCGCTTACAATCAACTGCGTACGCAACTATTGTCTCGAGTCACCTCACACCTGCGAACGGAACGGCTGGAGCGATGACCCGGACGCCCGAACAGACCTTCCACGACCACGGCCAGGCGCTCGGCTCGGGAGACCTGGACAAGATCGCCGCCAACTACGCGGAGGACGCGGTCTTCGTCAGCCCTTCCGGTGTGCTGCGGGGACGCGAAGGAGTGAAGCGGGGCATCGGCGCCCTGCTCGGCGATCTCCCCGGCGCCGCATGGGAGTTGAAGCCCCAGTTCGCGGATGACGTGCTCTTCCTCGAGTGGTCGGCCGCCACCGCCCACGCGCGTGTGGAGGACGGAGTCGACACCTTCGTCTTCCGCGACGGCCTCATCCAGGCCCAGGCCGTGCGGTACACCCTGGTCACGGAAGAGGGCTGAGCCGCGGCGAACCCGCCTGGTCCCGGAGTGAGCCCGGTCTCGGAACGCATCTGATCCCGGAACGCACCTGATCCCGGAACGCACCTAGTCCCGGAACGAACCGTCCGACCTGCGGGCGTGCCTCGACAGCAGGTGCTTGCACTGCGGGCAGTGCCGCCTGAACCCCTTCTTGATCAGATAGCTGATGCCGATCGTCACCACATGCATCAGCCCAACCGCCGCGTTCTGGAGCAGCCGCCCCAGCCACGACCTCGTACACGTCTCACAGTCCCGGCAACCGGCCGCCATGGCGTAATCCCCCCAACTCGTCGCTGACCTGCCCCGCATCACCAGTGTGCGCAACGAAGAAGGCCGCCGAGGCGCCAACTGCCGTCCCCCCGCCGGGTTGTGACCGGCCCAGATCGCGCCCGGCACGCGGCTGTGACAGACCGGATCAATATGTGTAGCGACTCACGGTCTCCGGGTGGATGACGAGACGGACCTGGTCCTCGGCCAGGATCCCGGCGAGGTCGTCGGCGCGGGTCGGGTCGTCGAGGTCCCAGTAGCGAGCGGCCAGCCGGGTGCACAGGTCGTGTGCTCCGCCGGGTTCCACCGTGGTGCGGCCGGCGACCGACACCCAGCGCTCGCGTTCACCCACGGGTGCGGCGACGACGATCGAGGCGCGCGGGTCGCGGCGCAGGCGCCGCACCTTGAGCGAGTCCGGGGCCGTGAACAGCTGGATCGTGCCCTCGTCGGTGGCCTCGAACCACACCGGCCGGGGCTGAGGCGGGAGCGGCCCCCCGGCCACGGACAGGAACCCGTGCAGGGGCCGTCGGAGGAACTCGAGGTCCTGGGGGGTCAGTGAACTGGTGTCGTTGCTCATGACGCCGATTGAACACGGCCGACTCGGACGAACCCATGGGTGAGAAGCCGGATCGCCTGTCCATTCGTCTACGCTCACTGAGATGGACGCGTTCAGTGACCTGATCCGAGGGGTGCGAGCGCACGGCTCGTTGTTCGGCGCCTCGACCCTGTCCCCGCCCTGGGCACTGCACTTCGTGGACGGCGCGCCGCTGACCCTGTGCACCGTCCTCAGCGGGGCGGGCTGGATCGTGCCGGAGCACCGTCCGCCCGAGCCGCTTCGCGCCCGCGAGACGATCGTCGTACGCGGCCCGGCGACGTTCACCTTCGTCGACGAGGTCGGCACCCGGGCCGAACCGATCGCGTGCGGCGAGCACTGTGCGACGCCCGAGCAGGGCGGGACCCGCCACCGCCGAGGCTGGAACGACCCCGGCGAGGACGACCGCGGCGGGGACGCCGGGGACGCCGGAGGCGCCGGATACGCGGGGGACGCCGGTGACGGCCGCGGTGCGACGACCCTGATCGTCGGCGCCTATCCCGTACGCGGCGAGATCAGCCGCCGACTGCTGGACGCGCTGCCCGTCGTGCTGCGCGTGGAGGGCGGGGGCACGGCCGATGCCGTGCTGGACCACCTCGCCGCCGAGGTGTCCGTCGACACGCCGGGCCAGCAGGTCGTACTCGACCGGCTGCTGGACTGGATGCTGGTCTGCACGCTGCGCGAGTGGTTCGACCGGCCCGGCGGCGAGCCCCCGGCCTGGTGGGCCGCCCAGCGGGACCCGGTGGTCGGTGACGCGCTGCGCCTGCTGCACGCCGAGCCGGCGGCGCCATGGACGGTCGCCGCACTGGCCGACCACACGGGGGTGTCGCGTTCGACGCTGGCCAAGCGGTTCGCCGATCTGGTGGGCGAACCACCGCTGACCTACCTCACCCGCTGGCGCATGACGCTCGCGGCGGACCTGCTGGTCGAGCGGCAGGCCGCAACCGTCGCGGACATCGCCCGCACTGTGGGCTACTCCGACCCGTTCGGCTTCAGCGCGGCGTTCAAACGGGTCCGAGGCATCAACCCGAGCGAGTTCCGCCGCACCGCGACCACTCTGACCAGCCTGCGGAACTGACCCGGAGCCGACCTGCGGGACGAGGGCGTCCGACGGGCTGGACGCGGCACCTACGCCCCCCGTCCGTCACGCCGGGATCGCGTTGCCCTCCCCCTGGACGTCAGTGGCGACGACGTTGTCCGGACGGTCGAGCCACACCCGCTGACCGGCGGAGGCAACGGTGAGCCCGAACCTCGTGCGCGTCGGCCGCCCGGCCCGCGTCCACCAGGCGTGTGCCGCCTCCAGCTCGTTCCAGAGCAGCCGTGGGCCTCGCTGCCACACCTCGTAGTCGGTGGCGTCCGGCTCGTAGTCGACGGACGCCCATGAGCCGGAGGCCGAGTCGGCGAGCCAGAGAGTCCACTCACCGTCGGGCCCTGGGCCTACCGCCGACCGGCAGCCCGGGACCAGGACTCCGGCCGCGAACCACGCGTCGTCGTCGCCGAGGAAACCCGGGTCGAGTCGAGTCCGGGAGCTGTCGGCCTCCCCATGGACGACGGCCATAACCTCCCGCTCGGGTGCCTGCGCCCGCAGCCACATGAACGCGCTGTCGCCGACGACCGGGCCGGATGCCACGGGCCCGTCGGGGCCGTCCTCGACGGTGAGCCGCAGCAGCACGCCATTGCGCAGCGCCGTGCCCCAGGGGATGACGATGAGCCCCCCGGGCGCGGTCTGCTCGATCCATGCGCGCGGCACGTCGTGTACGGCGCAGGTGGCGATGACCCGGTCGTACGGCGCGCCCGGGGGCCATCCGTCGACACCGTCCGCGGTGAGCACTGCGGGTCGGTAGCCCGCGGACCTCAGTGCGGCGCGCGCCCTGTCGGCGAGGGCGGGATCGACCTCGACGGTGGTCACCCGCTCGCTGCCGAGTTTGGCGGACAGGAGAGCGGCGCTGTATCCGGTGCCCGCACCGATTTCGAGGACGCGCTGCCCGTCATGGACGTCGAGCGCCTGGAGCATGGTGGCGACGACACTCGGCATGCTCGCCGAGCTGGACGGGGTACGCACCACCTCGGCGCCGGGCCGATCCTCGACCTGGATGACCAGAGCCTCGTCACTGTAGGCCAGCTTCCGCCAACGGTCCGGCTCCGTGGCGCGGTCGACGGGCTCGTACCCGTCCGCGACGCGGACCCAGATGCGATCGGGGAGGAACCCCGCGCGATCGACGCGAGTGAAGGCGCCGAGCCACGCGGCCGGGAGGTGGCCGCCGTCCGAGACCCGCTGAGCGAGGTCGGCCATACCGCCGGGGGTCATCGCTTCGGCGACTCCGGCCGCTTCGGATCGGGCGGCGGGATGGGCTTGTCGGGCCTGTGCCCGTCGCTCTCGGCCGGGTCCGGCTTGCCTCCATGCTTCCCCATCTGACTTCCTCCTCGTCGATTGATACGTCTCATGGTGACGGGCGGTCAGGGCGCATGGCAGGGGCGTGCGGATGCGTTCAGCGAGTGGGCGCCTTCACGGTGGCTGCCGGAGCCGCCCGACTCATTCGGTGAGGGGTTCGCGCAGCTCGAACCAGATGTGTTTGCCGGTGGGGCGCAGCCCGTTCTCCCAGGTGACGCCCCATGCGTAGGCCAACTCCTGCATCAGGAACAGCCCGCGCCCGCCCTCCTCGTCGGGCGCCGCGTCGCGGGGGTACGGGTGGCGTTCCGGGGAGCCGTCGCGTACGGCGATCGTCGCGATGCGGTCGCGGACGAGGGTGTCGATGTGGATCAGCCGGGTGTCCGTGTGCTGATTGACGTTCGTCACGGACTCGGAGACCAGGAGTTTCGCCGTGTCCGCGAGGTCGTGCAGGTCGTTGGCCTGGAGAAGGGCGGCGATGGCGTCCCGGCAGACCCTGGGGCTCTTGGGGGAGTTGGGGGCGCTGAGTCGGTAGGCGTACGGAAGGTTTGCGGTTTCGGGCATGGCGGTTCTCCCAACGCGGTGCGTGGCTGGTTCGTCACGCTGTGATGAGGACCATAGGGCATGGCGATGCACTCGTGCATCACTTCTCGTGATCCCGTGCAACTTTCGTGCCGTCTCGGTAAGGTCGCGACGACACTGTGTGAAACAGGGGAGGGTGACATGCCTCAGAGGCCAGTCCCGACCGTGAGGCAGCGCCGCCTCGGGGCCGAGCTGCGCAAGATGCGCGAGCACGCGGGTATGAACGTGGCGCAAGCCGCTGAGCGGCTGGGCGCGGACCGCACGCGGATCAGCAACATGGAGTCCGGTCGACTGGGCGTCAGTGGCGAGCGCGTCAGGATGTTGGCCGCCATCTACTCCTGTGGTGATCGGCCGTATGTTGACGCTCTCGCGGCCATGGCCGCCGAGCGAGGTCGGGGCTGGTGGGACGACTATCGGGAGCGGATGGCCGTCGACGCGCTGGACTTGGCCGAGCTGGACTCCCACGCCGTAAGTCTGCGCGCGGTGCAGATCATGCACATTCCGGGACTACTGCAAACCGAGGACTACGCGAACGCCGTGTTCTCCACGGCCGAACCCGCACTCACCTCGGCGCAACGGCGAGTGAACGTCTCGTACCGGATGAGGCGACGTGAGGTGCTCGATCGAGATGACCCTCCGCAGTGCATCTTCCTTATTCACGAGGCCGCGTTGAGGATGGAGTTCGGCGGGGCGAAGGTGACCCGTGGGCAGTTGGAGCGCCTGTTGGAGGCGTCGGAATGGGACAACGTAACCGTTCGGGCCATCCCCTTCTCCGCTGGGGGCTTTCCGAACGCTGGAGCCTCCGTGACGTACATGCATGGAGTGGTCCCGCAGTTGGATACGGTTCAGCTCGACGCGCCCACCGGTGTGACCTTCTTGGACGGGGAGGCCCATCTCGCCAACTACCGTCGGGTCCTCGACCGCACGGAAGCGCTGACCCTCGCACCTGCGGACACGCGCGATTTCATCCAAGCCATCGCACAACGACTCTGAAGGCATCGAGATGTCCGACATAAAGTGGCAGAAGTCGTCCTACTCGGCGGACGGCCCCGGCAACAACTGTGTCGAGCTGGCTCACGCCTCCGACGCGGCCATCCTCCTCCGCGAGAGCGATGATCCCTGCGTCGTGATCGCCACCACCCCGGCTGCTCTCCGAGGGCTAGTCGCGAGGATCAAGACCGGCGGGTTCGACCACATGGCTGGCTGAGGGGGGTGGGTATGCATCACTGGCGGAAGTCCTCGTACTCGACCGACGCCGAGGGCAGTAATTGCGTCGAGCTGGGCCAGGCCCCGGACGCCACCGCGATCCTCCTCCGCGAGAGCGACGAACCCGGGACCGTGATCGCTACCACCCCCGCCGCCCTCCGGGCGCTCACTCGGGCCGTCCGGGCCGGGCGGTTCGATCAGCTGTCCCGCTAGGGGACAATGGGCGCCATGAGTCTGTTCCGCGACGACGGCATCGTGCTGCGCACCCAGAAGCTGGGTGAGGCGGACCGGATCATCACCCTGCTCACCCGCAACAACGGCCGCGTCCGCGCCGTCGCGCGGGGCGTGCGGCGGACGAAGTCGAAGTTCGGGGCGCGGCTCGAACCGTTCAGCCACGTCGACGTGCAGTTCTTCTCGCGCGGGGGCGGCGAGCTGATCGGGCGCGGGCTGCCGCTCTGCACGCAGAGTGAGACCATCGCTCCGTACGGCAGCGCCATCGTCACCGACTACGCCCGCTACACCGCCGGTACGGCCATGCTGGAGACGGCCGAGCGGTTCACCGACCACGAGGGCGAGCCCGCCGTACAGCAGTATCTGCTGCTGGTCGGCGCGCTGCGCACCCTCGCGGCCGGGGATCATGAGCCGCATCTCGTGCTGGACGCGTTTCTGCTCCGTTCCCTCGCCGTGAACGGCTACGCACCGAGTTTCGACAACTGCGCCAAGTGCGGGATGCCCGGTCCGAACCGGTTCTTCTCGGTCGGCGCGGGCGGGGTCATCTGCGGAGAGTGCCGGGTGCCCGGAAGCGTCGTACCCTCGGCGGAGTCGCTGACGCTGCTGGGCGCGCTGCTGACGGGCGACTGGGAGACGGCGGACGCATGTGAGCTGCGCCACGCCCGGGAGGGCAGCGGCCTCGTGGCGGCGTATTTGCACTGGCACCTGGAGCGGGGACTTCGGTCGCTGCGGTACGTAGAGAAGTAGCAGTAGCATCACAGAGAGCAAGGGCTGAGGGAGACATGGCAGGCATCGCAGGACGCGGGTTTCTGGGCCGACAGCGGCGCGAGTACCAGACCCCGGAACCGCATCCGTCCGGCGCCCGGCCGCCGAAGATCCCCGGTGAGCTGGTGCCGCAGCACGTGGCATGCGTGATGGACGGGAACGGCCGCTGGGCCAAGGACCGCGGGCTGCCGCGCACCGAGGGGCACAAGGTCGGCGAGGGCGTCGTGATGGACGTGCTCAAGGGCTGTATCGAGATGGGCGTCAAGAACCTCTCCCTCTACGCCTTCTCGACCGAGAACTGGAAGCGCTCGCCCGACGAGGTGCGCTTCCTGATGAACTTCAACCGCGATGTCATCCGCCGCCGCCGCGACGAGATGGACGCGATGGGCGTGCGGATCCGCTGGGCGGGCCGGATGCCGAAGCTGTGGAAGTCGGTGGCGCAGGAGCTCCAGGTCGCCCAGGAGCAGACCAAGGACAACGACGCCATGACGATGTACTTCTGCATGAACTACGGCGGCCGGGCCGAGATCGCGGACGCGGCGAAGGCGCTGGCGGAGGACGTCCGGGCGGGCCGGCTCGATCCGTCGAAGGTGAACGAGAAGACGTTCGCGAAGTACCTCTACTACCCGGACATGCCGGATGTGGATCTCTTCCTGCGCCCGTCGGGCGAGCAGCGCACGTCCAACTACCTGATCTGGCAGAGCGCGTACGCCGAGATGGTGTACCAGGACGTGCTGTGGCCGGACTTCGACCGCCGCGACCTGTGGCGGGCGTGCCTGGAGTTCGCGTCCCGGGACCGCCGCTTCGGCGGGGCGATCCCCAACGAGGAGCAGCTGAAGAAGGACAACTCCCCGTCGGCGTGAGCGCGTAAGCGCGTAAACGCATGGGCGGGTGGGCGCGCGGGGCGGCGCCGGGTGGTGCCGCCCGTGGCTCGGTCGCCCCTACTCCGCCGCCACGATGCGCTCCACCGCGGCCGCCACCAACTGCTCACGCACCTCGTCCGCCGCTGACGTCGGCAGTGGGGCGGGCGAGGCGCTCGGGCCGGGCGCTCAGCGTTCATTGCCCGCGCGCAGCCAGGCGATGTACTCGGCGACCGCGCGCTCGGTGTCGTAGGCGGGCCGGTAGCCGGTGTCCTGCTGGATGCGGGTGATGTCGAGGTAGTTCCGCGGGGTGGTGGCCCCGCCGGTGGGGAGGTCGATCCGGGCGTCGGGGACGACCTTCTTGATGGCGGCGATGATCTCGGCGTTGCTCGTCGCGCGGCCGGAGGCGACGTTGTAGGTGCGGTGGTTGAGACGGTCCGTGAGCTGGAGGAGCGCGATGGCCCGGCCCGCGTCCTTCGCGTAGCACAGATCGAGCGCGTCCTCCGCGTGCGCGGGCGCCGGGAGGGCGGAGAGGTCCGGCTCGGTTCCGCGCGCGGCGGCGTGGACGAGCTCGGGGGCGGCGAAGAACAGCGCGCCGTGGGGCTCGCGCGGTCCCCAGATGCCGGAGATGCGGTAGTTGACGACCTCGATGCCGGTGGCGTCGGCCAGGTGGCCGTTGAGCAGCTCGCCGATCTTCTTGAAGGTCGGGATGAGGTGCCCCGAACTCATCGACAAGGGCGTGTCCTCGGTGAACGGCCCCTCGGCGCCGGAGCCGCCGTAGACGCCGATCGTGCTCGCGATGCCCACGCGCTTCACACCCCAGTCCTGCGCGGCCTGGTACACGTTGAGCAGGCCGCCGATCGCCTTACGGGTCGCCTCGACGGGGTGCTCGGGGTCCGGCGGCCAGGGCATCGACCCGGCGAGGTGCACAATCCCGGTGATCTTGTGGCGTGCGCCGATGTCGAGCAACCCGTCCAGATCGGTGACATCGGCCCGCTCCACCGCGACCGGCGCACTGAAGCGGCCGTCCGGCACCTCGGCGGGGCGCCGCTGCACCAGCACACACTCCTCGCCCGCGTCCAGCAGGGCCTGCACGGTGTGGGAGCCGATGAAGCCCAGCCCTCCGGTAACCAAAATCATCTCAGCACTCTCCTCGCGTCCAACCGAAGCGGATCCTTGTTCCGGTTACGATACGGAACGCCGTTCCGCTTTGTCAACGGCCTTCGGGGAGGGGCCGTGCGGCGTGGACCTCGAAGCGGTGGCGCCCATTTCGCGAGCGGAGATCTCCGGTGTGGTCGGGGGCGTTGGCGGATAGGTCCCGGTCGCGTTCACCGGTTGGTGGCCAGCACTGCCGCGAGGCCCTCTTGTAGGTCTTTGACGAAATACTCGGGAACCTCCAGCGACGGGAAATGTCCCCCGGTTTCGGGGGACCTCCATCGGACGATCTGTCGGTACCGCTCCTGTGCCCAGGGGCGCGGGCACTTCTCGATGTCGCGGGGATACATGCTGATTGCCGACGGGACGTCGACCCGGAGTTCGGGGTCCAGCGAGTTATGGCTTTCGTAGTAAATGCGGGCCGCCGATGCGCCGGTCCGCGTCAGCCAATACAGGGTGACGTTGTCAAGGACCCTGTCCCTGGAAATCGTCTCGAACGGGCTGTCTTCGGTGTCCGACCACTCGGCGAACTTGTCGAGGATCCAGGCGAGAAGCCCGACCGGTGAGTCGACGAGCGAATAGCCGATGGTCTGCGGTCGGGTCGCCTGCTGCTTCGCGTACGCCGCGCGGTGGCGCCAGAAATCGCGGGTCTGCTCGGTCCATATGCGCTCGGCCGCCGTCAGCCCGTCCGTTGTCAACCCGGGCGGGGCCTCCGCGAACGTGGTGTGGATGCCGAGGACGTGTGCCGGGAACCTGCCGCCGAGAACCGTGGTGATATTGCCTCCCCAGTCGCCGCCGTGGGCTGCGAACTTGCCGTAGCCGAGCCTTGCCATCAGCTCCACCCATGCGGCCGCGATCTTTTCGGTTCCCCACCCGGTGGCGGCCGGTTTGTCGCTGTAACCGAAGCCTGGTAGCGACGGGACCACGACGTGGAATGCCGGCGCGTCCGCGTCTTTCGGATCCGCCAGTTCGTCCACTACATCGATGAATTCGGCAATGCTGCCCGGCCAGCCGTGCGTCAAGATCAGAGGAGTGGCATCCGCGCGCGCGGATCGGCGGTGCAGGAAGTGGATTCCCAGATCGTCAATGGTCGTGCGGAACTGGCCGATCCGGTTAAGGCGCTCTTCGAACGACCGCCAGTTGTACCCGGTGCGCCAGTAGTTCACGACATCGACGAGATCGGCGAGCGGAACGCCCTGTTCCCATCGGCGAGGGCCGGGCGCGGCGCGATGGACCGTCTCGGCCTCCGGTAGCCGCGCCGCGGCCAGTCGCGCGCGCAGATCGTCGAGGTCGGCGTCGGTCGCGCGGGCTTCACATGCTTGTACGTCGCTGGTGAGGCGGGGCATGGGACCTCCTGGCCATCGTGGAACCGGCTACGGTCCATCGTGAACCGGCTAAGCCGGTTCTAGCAGTTCTCCGAGCCACGCCGCAACCGGCTAAGGTGGTTCCATGCGTGCTGGGTTCCCTGATTTCCGCCTCGGTAAGGTGCTGGCGACCAGCTTCACGGGGACGCTGTCGGAGCGTTATGGCGACGCTGTGGAGCGCATTCCCACGCCGGGCAGACTCGTCGACTGGCTGGCGGTGTACGGCCTCGCCGTGGACTCCTGCGCCACTGCCCAGCTCGACCTCGCCCGGGAGCTGAGGGAGGCGATTCACGCCGCCGCGACGGCGGCCGCGATCCAGGACGTTCTCCCCGCGTCCGCTGTCCAGGTCATCAATGACTTCAGTGTTCGGGGTCGGGCCGCGGCGATCCTGACGCCCGAGGGCGAGCGCCGATGGCGGCTCGGCGCGGATTCCCGCGTGGAAGATGCCCTCAGCGTGATCGCCGCCGATGCGATCAGCATCATCGCGGGCGAACGAGACGGAAAACTGGCCTTGTGTGCCTCGCCGACCTGCCAAGCCGCCTTCTTCGACGCCAGTCAGAGCCGCACCCGTAGATGGTGTGACATGAACACGTGCGGGAATCGTCAGAAGAAAGCCCGCTTCAACGCCAACCAGCGTAAAAACCCCAGGTCAGCGGAGTGATCGTTACCTCGGTACGGTCAAGTGGGTCTCACGCCCGCAACGCATCCGTCGCGGCGGGCCGTCATCGGTGGCCCCTTATGTGGCCCCTTATGCTGAGGTCGTGACACCGAAAGGCGAGCAAGGGCCTGTGCTGCGGGCGGATGCCGCGCGCAATCGCGCTCGGGTGTTGCGGGTCGCCCGTGAGCAACTGGCCGCCGGGGATGACTCGCTCCAGTTGAACGCCATCGCCCGGCTCGCCGGGGTGGGCGTGGGAACCGTGTACCGGCATTTCCCCAATCGCCACGCGCTGTGGGAGGCGCTGTCGACCGAGCGCTTTCAGGATCTGGTCGATGAGGCGCGGGCGGCGGCCGCCGACGAGGACGCGCTCGCGGGGCTGCACCGTCTGCTGCGGTTCGCTCTGCTGCACGCGCTGAGCGATGCGGGTTTCGCCGCCGTGCTCGAATCCGCCAGCGATACCGATGCGCAGACCGCGGCGCTGAAGGCCGAACTCGACGGGGCCGTCGCCCAGTTGCTCGACCGCGCCCGCCTTGACGGCGTCATCCGGCGGGATGTCGAGGCGGACGATGTGCGCCGGTTGCTCTGCGGGGTCGAGCACGCCGTACGCTCCGGCGACGGCGACCCGGCGCGCACCGAGATCTACCTCGATGTCCTCCTCGAGGGGCTTCGTCCCCCGCGCTGACAACCAGCCCATCTCGCTAACCGGATAGGTATCCGGTCGTGCTAGCGTGCCTCCATCGAATCGGATACTTATCCGGTTGCGGGTCGGTGAGGCCGTGGAGGGCAGACCTATGGGGCAGCGAGCAGTCGTGACGGCGGGGACCGGGGGGATCGGTCTGGAAACCGCGATGGGGCTGGCGGCGAGCGGGCTCGCCGTCACCGTGGTCGGCCGTGACGCCGAGCGCGGCGCCCGCGCGGTCGAGCGGATCGCCGCGGTCGCCACCGGGGGCGAGCCGCGGTTCGTCGCGGCCGACCTCGCGTCGCTCGGCGCCGTCCGGGCGCTCGCCGCCCGGCTGGCGGCCGAGGGGCCACTGAAGGTCCTGGTCAACAACGTGGGTGCGATGTTCGCGGACCGACAGCGGACCGTCGACGGGATCGAGGCGACGTTCGCCGTCAACCACCTCTCGTCGTACCTGCTGACCGAGCTGCTCCTCGATCAGCTCCGGGCCGACGGGCCGAGCCGGATCGTGAACGTCAGCTCCGGAGCGATCCGCGCGGCCAAGCGCTCCTTCGACGCCGTCGAACCGCCGGGTGGCTACTACGCGTTCCACTGGTACGGCCGGGCCAAGCTGGCCAACCTCGTCTACACCCTGGACCTGGCGGAGCGCCTGCGCGGCAGCGGTGTCACGGTCTTCGCGGCCGACCCAGGCGGCGCCGCGACCGACATGACCAACGGCACCCTGCGCTCACCGAAGATCGTCTCCCCGCCACTGCGCCTGCTGTGGCCGCTGGTCCGGCGGACCTTCGAACGCTCCACCGCGGGCCCCGCCGCCATGGCCGCCCGGTCGTCCGTCGCCGCCGCGACCGACGCCTCACTAGACGGCCGGACCGGCCTCCTCATCGGCCCCGAGGCCACCCCCGTCCGCGCCTTCCGCGGAAGCGGCGACCCCCGGACGGTCAAGGACGTGCTCAGGCTCAGTCGGCGGCTCGCACCCCTCGAAGAGCGACCGCCGTCGCGGCCAGGGCCGCGCTGACCCAGGCCGCGCCCCGGTAGTCGCCCGTCGTCCCGGTCGCGATGCCCGCGAGCAGCGGGCCCAGGAAGGCGCCCGCGTTCAGGGCGACCGTGGCGAATGAACCGCCCAACGACGGGGCCCGGGAGGCCGTGTGCATGACGCGGGTGACGAGTGCCGAGCCGATGCCGAATGACAGGGCGCCCTGGGCGATCGTCACCAGGAAGAGCGGGGTTGTGCAGGGGCTGGTCAACGCCAACAGCACCCAGCCCGCCGGGAGGGCGCACAGCGCTAGGAGCAATCCGCGCCCGAGTTCTCCGTCGGCCCTGCGGCCGGCCGCGGTCACGCCCATGAACGCGCCCGCGCCGAACGCCGCGAGGAGGGCCGGGACGGCGGTGTCGGGGAGGTGGGCGACGTCCGTGGCGATGACGGCCAGATAGGCGAAGGTCGCGAAGGTCGCCCCGTTGACCACGGCCGCGAGCAGCATGGCCGACCGTACCGGGCGCGAACGCAGCGCACGGGCCTCGCCCTTGAGCGAGATCTCCCGCCGGGCGGCCGCCGCGTCGGCGGGTGCCTGGTGGAAGACCAGGGCCAGGGCGGGCAGGCACAGGGCGGCCACGGCCCAGAAGGCGGAGCGCCAGCCGGACCAGTCGCCCAGCAGCGCGCCCGCGGGGACGCCCGCCACGCATGACAGGGTGACCCCCGAGAGCAGAACCGCTGTGGCCCTTGCCTGCTTGGCCTTGGGAGCCAGTGTCGTCGCTACGGACATCGCCACCGCCAGGAAACCCGCGTTGACGATCGCGGCGATGACACGGGTTCCGAACAGCACGGCGAAGTCCGTCGTGACCGCGCCGACCATATGCACCACGACGAACGCCGTCAGAAAGCCCGCCAGCGCGCGGCGGCGCGGCCAGCGTGCGCTCAGCGCGGCCATCACCGGGGCGCCGACGATCATCCCGATCGCGTACGCGGATGTCAGGCTCGCCGCGGCGCCCACCGATACGGAGAGGTCGCGGGCGATTCCCGGTACCAGACCGGACAGCATGAACTCGGACGTTCCCTGCGCGAAGACGGCGAGCGCGAGGACGTAAAGGAAGATGGGCAAGAGGTCGACTCCAGCGATGCGATGAGCGTGCGCGGGCAAGAACGGCCGCGTGCTGGGCGCCGATGAGGCGGAACCAGACACACGGAGTCGTGTCCGGTCGCCGGAAGCGAGATCGACCCAAGAGAATCGACCCGGAGACGGGTCGGGTCAGTGGTCAGACAACCGCTCGCCGCCGGGCGACCGGCGGCTCCGCTCTGTCTGATTCGGGGCTCGTCACATCGGGCACCGTACCCATGAGCCCGACCGGGATCAATCGGATTTCGGTGTGCCCCAACCGCCCCGGTACGCGGCCCAGTCGCCCGGTGTCGCCGCGAAGTCCACATACAGCGCGACGCCGAACCGCTCGCGGCGCGCGTCCTCGCGGCTCAGGCCGAGGCGGACGCCCCGCACGGCCGCCGCCACCGTCTCGGCCGACTCGTGATGACCCATGTCGTCGGTGTGGAACGCAGGGAGGCCCATCAGCAGATCGGTGCCGCGCGGGGTCACCTCCAGGGCCAGCCGCGTCTGGTGGGCCACATAGCCCCCGTACAGGCTCTCCAGGGGCATCGACGTGTCGTACGACATCACCGCGATCTGGTCGACCCGGCGGGCCACCGCGCCGAAGTACGACTGCGACCACCACTTGGGGTGGCCGGTGACGAAACCCGCGACGGAGTGGAGGGAGGGGAGCGGGTCGATCTGGTGCGCGGCCACCGACAGCGGTGCGTGGTGGGCGCGGGTGACCGCGCGTACGTCGTCCAGCAGCGAGAGGTAGTCCCGGTCGCCGGAGTGCAGCGGCTCCAGATCGAAGTGGACGCCCGCGAACCCCGCGTCCAGCACCTGGCGCGCCGAGCGCACGATGCGTTCGCGCGTCGCCCGTCGGCCGAGGTCCATCCCCGTTTCGCCCTCGGTGGACAGAACGTCGCCGAGCCACGCCTGTACGCGTACACCGGGCAGTTCCCGCCGCACCGCGTCCACCAGCCGGCGGGCCTTGGGGTAGCGCGAGGCGGGCAGGTCGCCGTCGTGCTCCAGCGGGCCCGCGTGGACGTACAGGTCCCGGACGCCGGTGTCGCGCACCCGCCGGACCAGCCCGGCGAGCTGAGCCTCGCCGTTGCGCCCGTCCACCCAGGCGTGCCCGAGCCACAGCGCGTCCCGCTCACGGGTGCGCGTTCCGGGCGCGGGGTCTCCCGCGTACTGGAGCCGCAGCGACACCCCGGCGGTCAGCATGGGCACCACCAGCAGTACAGCGGCACCCGCCGCCACCCGCTTGGGCCACTTCAGCCGCGGATGCGCCCAGCCCCGCACAAACGCCGTCCGTCCCCGCCCGAGCACGGACGCCGCTCGGCGCAGCACGCGGACGGGGGTGCGGTCGGGCTTTTCCGAGGGCATCGGCGGTCAGCCTCCGTCGTAGGACACGACCGTGCCGTGCAGGGTGTCGGCGACGCGTGACCCGAGGTCGTAGTCGCAGAGGTTGACGGTCCAGTTGCCGGCCGTGACCAGGGTCGCGGGCACGCCCTTGTAGGCGATGGCCTCGCGCAGCACCGCGTTACGGTCGGCGTCCGAGGCGTGCAGGGCGAGGGTGGCGCAGTTGGGTGAGCCGGTGTCCTTGCCGGTAGTGCAGGTCAGGACGGTGTCCGAGCGCTGCTTCCGGTCGTCGCAGCCCACCTCCGCCGCGAGGTCGTCGGCGAGGGCGCCGACGGTCCGGTAGCGGGGGGTGCGGGGGATGTCCGGGAGCGGATAGTCGGGGATCTTGGCCTTCTTGGACGGCAGTACGACACCGCCGAGAGCGGCCGCGACGCGGTTCGCGAAGCGGGGCTCGGTGACCCATACGAACCAGTGACCCGCGGCGACCAACGTGTGGCTGGTCGGCGGCTCTCGGTGGGAGGCGATGGACTCGCCGATCTCGTCGCGGCTGAACTTCTTCGGGTTCAGTACCTGGATGTCGTTCTCGAACTTGACGCCGTCGATGACGGAGGCGCATCCGAGGCCGCTTCCTCCGGCACTGCCGCCCTGCGAGCGGCGGGTGATCTCGCAGGGGATGCCCCCTGCTTCGAGGGCTTTCACGACCGCGTCGGCGTCCGCGTACTCGGGCTTTGTGGGCACATTGCCCGGCATCGTGGCGCTCGGGCCGGGCGACGAGCCGGTGCCGCCCTGCGTGGTGTTGCCGCACGCGGCGAGGACGGCCATGGCCACCCCCACCGCGAACACGCTGATCACTCGCTTCATGAACTCACTTCTTCAGGGGGCCTAGCCCGTCGCCGAGGGACGCGGTGTGAGGCCGGGGCTGGGCTCGGTCGGCTTCTTGTCGCCGCCCCCGCCACCGCCTCCATCGTCGTCGCCACCCGAGGACGGCGGAGTGGGGGACTTCCCAGGCTCCGGCGACGGTGTACCGGGCTCTGGCTCGCCGGTGCCGGTGGCGGGCGTGTCGCCGCCGTAGATCGGGTCGATGGTGAACGAGTGCCCCTTGGGGGTGTCGCCCTCCAACTGCTCCAGGGCCTTCTGGCGCTCTTCGTCGCTCAGGGCCTCCCACGCCTTGGCGTCCTCGAGACGTGGCTGGAGCTTGTCCCAGTTCTCGCCGCGGGCCTTGATGTCGCCCCCTCGGTGGTCCGAGTCGTCCCCGTACTGCTCGTTCTTCTCGCGGACGTCTGGAGTGTCGGCGGCGTAGAGCACGAACAACTGCTTGTCGGTGTCCGAGCCGTACGGATTCTTCCGCAACTCCTGGAGGTAGTACGCGCTCAGGCGGATGTCCTCGTTGGGGTTCTCCTCGATGTACTTGGTGAGTTGGGCATCGCTGAGGTCTCCCAGATAGGTGCCGTCTGGCGTGGTGAACGCCTGTCGGTGTTGCCCGATCACATTACGGGCCGTCCCCAGTTTCATATGCGTGATGCCGAGCGACTTGTCCGGCTTGATCGTCTGCTGGAGCGTCCAGTTGAAGATCCGGCCGAAGCTCGGCAGGAGACCGCGGCCGTCCTTGTCGTAGTTCTGGTACCACTGCTGCTCCTGCCAGAGGATCGACAGCAGCAGTGTCTTGCTCATCCCGGTCTCCTTCGCGGCCCGTTCCACGGCGGCGAGCTGCGAGGGGGAGACATTGATCGGATGCGGGCCGTCGGGCGCTCCCGTCAGGCGCAGCGCGATGGCCAGCGGGCTGTTCTTCTTCAGCGCCTCCTTGACCAGCTCCGGATCGGAGATCTCCGTGAGGCCCCTGATGGTCCGCAGCGCGGCCGACGCCGTGTTGTCGGCCTTGGTCGCGCGGGACAGGGCGCCCTCGATGATGCCCTGGGCGTGCCGGACCGGCTCCGACTGGCTGTCGTCACCGGGACCGGAGGCGGGTTCGGAGCTGGAGACGCGGCCGCTGTCGTCGACGGTCAGCTCATGGTCCCTGGCGTAGCCGAGCGCGCTGGTCAGATCGCGCTGGGCGGCCTCGATCTCGTCGGCCAGGTCGTCGTAGACGCGGCAGAGCTCGCGCAGCGCCAGATTCGCCGCTTCGTAGTCCTCCGCGTGCTTGACGAAAGTGCGGCGGGCGGCGAGCCCGGCGTCGGACACCCACTGCTTCTCGAGCGTGCGGGCCACGTCGTCGCGGGCGAAGGCGCCGATCTCCTCGCAGTGCTTGGCAGCGGTGAGGGCGTCGGCGGCGGCGTCGCGCCAGGCTTGCGGGTTCGCGGAGTGGAGGTCGGGTACGGAGACCATCAGGCACCCTCCAGCCAGCGGGCGTCCTTGCGGAGCTCCGCCTCGATGGAGAGGTCGGTGTCCATGTAGTCGTCCATGGCATCGGTGATGGCGGTGGCCGCCTCCCTGGCCGACTTGCCGAGGTCGTGCAGACGGTTGCGCCATGCCGTGACGCACTCCTGGTTGGGCGCCGCGACCGCCCAGCCCGAATGGGCCTTCCCGGCGGCCTCGGGGTCGTCCAGTTTGACCTTGTTCTGCCCTGTCGCGCTGGCGGTGTGGAAGGCGCCTGCGGTCTTTTTGGGAGACGGTGGATCGACGAAGAGGTCCGGCAGCCCTGGTAGATCAGGAAACAAGGACATCAGGCTTCCCCCCAAGCAGCCGTAATGTTCATGTACTTGGCACCGTACCCGGCACACCGCCGATGAACGCGGGTGACGCGCGTACGACGGCGTCTTCAGTACAAGGCTGTGACGGCCCTGAGGGGAAGCGAACCGTAGGTCTGGGGACGCCGGACCGTAGGGGTGACTCCGTGGAGGAAGCCCATCCGCGGAGTGGGCGTCAATCCCGCGGAGCCTTGGCCGCGGCGCAGTCGCAGCAGGTGCCGAAGATCTCGATCGTGTGGGCCACGTCCACGAAGCCGTGCTCGGCGGCGATCGCTTCGGCCCATTTCTCGACGGCGGGGCCCTCCACCTCGACCGCCTTGCCGCAGGCGCGGCAGACCAGATGGTGGTGGTGCTCCTCGCTGTTGCACCGGCGGTAGACCGCCTCGCCCTCCGTGGTGCGGAGGACATCGACCTCGCCGGCGTCGGCGAGGGACTGGAGGGTGCGGTAGACCGTGGTCAGGCCCACCGAGTCGCCCCGGTGCTTGAGCATGTCGTGGAGCTCCTGCGCACTGCGGAACTCGTCCACCTCGTCCAGCGCCGCCGCCACCGCGGCGCGCTGCCTGGTGGACCGGCCGCGTACTGGGGGACCCGCGGTCACCACAGCTGCCTCCTCAACCTCGCATGCTCCGTCGCTCTCGGGGCTCATTCCGCGCCCGGTGCGCCTTCTGCCCGGCCATTGTGCCAGTTATCGCTTGGGGGACGGACGAGAGCGACGGACTCGGCGACGGGCTCATGGGCAGGGGGCTCATGGACTGCGGACCAACTGCGGACTATACGAGTACATCGTCCCTCAACGTGCACCGTTCCTCGGCCTCGGCCGCCCGCTGAGCACGTCTTTTCGCCAAGGGCGCGGCCAGGGCCGTGATCACGGCGAAGACGCCGATGGCGAGGACGACGATGCTGGCTCCCGGCGGGACGTTCTTGTAGAAGGAGAAGACCGTGCCGGACAGGGTCACCACGACGCCGATGGCGATCGCCAGCGCGAGCGTCATCGCGAAGCCCCGGGTGGCCTGCTGGGCGGCGGCGACCGGGACCACCATCAGGGCGCTGACCAGGAGCAGGCCCACGACGCGCATGGCGACGGTGACCGTGACGGCCGCGGTGACGGCCAGCAGCAGATTGAGCGTGCGCACCGGAAGGCCGGTCACCCGGGCGAACTCCTCGTCCTGGCACACCGCGAACAGCTGGCGGCGCAGCCCCAGGGTGATCAGTACGACGAAGGCGGCCAGGAGGGAGATCGCGACGACGTCCTCGGGGGAGACCGTGGTGATCGAGCCGAAGAGATAGGTCGTGAGGTTGGCGTTGGAGCCGGTCGGCGAGAGGTTGATCAGCAGCACACCGCCCGCCATCCCGCCGTAGAAGAGCATCGCGAGCGCGAGATCGCCACGGGTCTTGCCGTACCAGCGGATCAGCTCCATGAGGATCGCGCCGAGCGCGGAGACGGCGACGGCGGTCCACACCGGGTTGGCGCCGGTCAGGAAGCCGAGGGCGACACCGGTGAGCGCGACATGGCCGATTCCGTCGCCCATGATCGCCTGACGGCGCTGGACGAGGTAGATGCCGACCGCGGGCGCGGTGATGCCCACCAGGACGGCGGCGAGCAGGGCCCGCTGCATGAAGGCGTAGTCGAGGATCTCGAGCATCTCAGGTCAGCAACCCTGTCCGGATCGGTTCGGCGTCGGCCGCCGCATGGGGATGGACATGATCGTGGCCGGGCAGCGCATGCTGGCCCACGGCCTTGGGCGGCGGCCCGTCGTGGACGACACAGCCGTCGCGGAGCACCACCGCGCGGTCGATCAGCGGCTCCAGCGGGCCGAGCTCATGGAGCACCAGGAGGACCGTGGCACCGGCGGCGACCTGCTCGCGGAGGGTGCCCGCGAGGATCTCCTGGCTGGTGAGGTCGACCCCGGCCATCGGCTCGTCCATGATCAGTAGTTCCGGTTCGCCCGCGAGGGCGCGGGCGATCAGCACGCGCTGGTGCTGACCGCCGGAGAGGGCGCCCACCGGGTCCCGGGCGCGGTCGGCCATGCCGACGAGCTCCAGGGCCCGCTGAACCGCCGCCCGGTCGGCCTTGCGCGGCGGGCCGAACCGGCGGCGGGCCAGCCGGCCCGCCGAGACGACCTCGCGCACGGTCGCGGGGACCCCGCTGGCGGCCGTGGTGCGCTGCGGTACGTAACCGATCCGGGCCCAGTCGCGGAAGCGGCGGCGCGGAATGCCGAAGAGCGTCAGCTCACCGCCGCTCAGCGGCACCTGGCCGACGACGGACCGTACGGCGGTGGACTTGCCCGAGCCGTTGGCGCCGAGCAGCGCCACGACCTCACCGCGGCGGACGGTCAGATCGATACCGCGCAGCACGGGGCGGCCACCGAGGGTGGCGGTGGCGCCGCGCAGGGATATCGGGTCCTCGGCGGCGGCCGAGGCGGGGCGCGCGGCCGGATCCGCCGTCGGTGCGGGACGGGCGGCCGGTGCCGCGGCCGTGGCTATGTCCGGCTCCTCGGTCACCCCGGTCTCCCGGGCCTCCTCCGCTTCCATGACTTCCTCCGTCACTTGGCGCCCAGCGCCCGCTGCAAAGCCTTCAGATTGGATCGCATGACCTGGATGTAATCCTCGCCCTTGGACTTGGAGCCGATGCCCTCGATCGGGTCGAGCACATCGGTCCGCAGATGGAGATCGCCCGCCAGCGTCTTGGCCGTCCGGTCGCTCACGAGGGTTTCGAAGAAGACGGTGTTGACCTTGTCCTTCTTGGCGATGGTATGCAGCCCCTTGATCCGCGCCGGGCTGGGCTCGGATTCGGGGTCGAGCCCGGAGATCGCCTCCTGCCGCAGGCCGTAGCGCTCGGCGAGATAGCCGAAGGCGGCGTGGGTCGTGATGAAGGTGTCCGAAGAACGGTCCTTCAAACCGCTCCGGAAGTCCTGATCGAGCGTGTTGAGCTCCTTGACCAGGGTGGTGGTGTTCTTCTGATACGTCTTGGCGTGATCGGGGTCGGCCTTCTCCAGCGCCTTGCCGACGCCCTTGGCCACCTGGGCGTAGCGGACCGGATCCAGCCAGATATGGGGGTCGGCGGCGGCGTCGCCGGAGTGGGCGTGCCCGTCGTGGCCCTTCTCGCCCTCATGGCCCCCCTCGCCCTCGTGGTGGTCGCCCTCCACCTCGGCGCCGTGGTCCTCGAGGGTGGTGTACGAGGTGGCGTCGGCGACGTGCTTCGGGTCGGCCTGGGCGATGGCCCGGTCGACGGAGGGCTGGAGCCCCTTGAGGTAGACCACAAGACCGGCCTCGGTGAGATCGGCGGTCTGCCGGGGGCTTATCTCCAGGTCGTGCGGTTCGACACCGGGCTTGGTCAGGGAGGAGACATGGACGGCGTCCCCGCCGATCCGCTGGGCGAGGAACTGCATGGGGTAGAACGACGCCACCACATCCAGCTTTCCGTCCTTCCTTCCGTCCCCGGCGTCGGAGGAGCAGGCTGTGAGGGTGGTCAGACCCAGTGCGGCGGCTCCGACGAGGGCGGTCATGGGGCTGAGGCGGCGTATGTTCATGACTCTCATTTTCAACAAAGATGGAAACGATTGTCAACAAGTGTCCTCTTCCCGATCGCTTCGGCTATCGATTTGATCCGGGGGGTGCCGCCGCCGGTAACCTGAAGCATTCGCTTCGTCGTCAATGTCGTCATCAATGAAGAGAGCACCGTGGCCGCCGACAAGATCGACACCATCGTCAGCCTCAGCAAGCGCCGTGGCTTCGTCTACCCGTGCAGCGAGATCTACGGCGGCCAGCGCGCCGCCTGGGATTACGGACCGCTCGGTGTGGAGCTGAAGGAGAACATCAAGCGGCAATGGTGGCGTTCCACGGTCACCTCGCGTGACGACGTCGTCGGACTCGACTCGTCCGTGATCCTGGCCCGTGAGGTGTGGGAGGCGTCCGGCCACGTCGCCACCTTCACGGACCCGCTGACCGAGTGCACCTCCTGTCACAAGCGGTTCCGCGCGGACCACCTGGAGGAGGCGTACGAGGCCAAGCACGGCCGGCTCCCCGAGAACGGCCTGGCCGACGTCAACTGCCCGCACTGCGGCAACAAGGGCAGCTTCACCGAGCCCAAGCAGTTCTCCGGTCTGCTCGCCACCCACCTCGGCCCGACCCAGGACTCCGGCTCGATCGCGTATCTGCGCCCCGAGACCGCCCAGGGCATCTTCACCAACTTCCTCGCCGTCCAGCAGACCTCGCGCCGGAAGCCGCCGTTCGGTATCGCGCAGCTCGGCAAGTCGTTCCGCAACGAGATCACGCCGGGGAACTTCATCTTCCGTACGCGTGAATTCGAGCAGATGGAGATGGAGTTCTTCGTCAAGCCGGGCGAGGACGAGAAGTGGCACGAGTACTGGATGGAGCAGCGCTGGAACTGGTACCGGGACCTCGGTCTCCAGGAAGCGAATATCCGGTGGTACGACCACCCCAAGGAGAAGCTCTCCCACTACTCCAAGCGCACCGCTGACATCGAGTACCGCTTCCAGTTCGGCGGCTCGGAGTGGGGCGAGCTGGAGGGTGTGGCCAACCGTACCGACTACGACCTGAAGGCGCACTCCGCGGCGTCCGGCCAGGACCTGTCGTACTTCGACCAGGAGGCCGGCGAGCGCTGGACCCCCTACGTCATCGAGCCGGCGGCGGGCGTGGGCCGCGCGATGCTGGCCTTCATGCTCGACGCGTACGTCGAGGACGAGGCGCCCAACGCCAAGGGCAAGATGGAGAAGCGCACCGTGATGCGGCTCGACCCGCGCCTGGCGCCGGTCAAGGTCGCGGTGCTGCCGCTGTCCCGCAACCCGCAGCTCTCGCCGAAGGCCAAGGGGCTCGCGGCGGACCTGCGCAAGCACTGGAACATCGAGTTCGACGACGCGGGCGCGATCGGCCGTCGCTACCGCCGTCAGGACGAGATCGGCACGCCGTTCTGCGTCACCGTCGACTTCGACACGCTCGACGACAATGCCGTGACCGTGCGTGAGCGCGACACGATGAAGCAGGAGCGGGTCTCCCTCGACCAGATCCAGTCCTACCTGGGCGGCCGCCTGATCGGCTGCTGACCCGGTCCGGGCCCCGCGCCCGGACCACGGGCACCGGACACACACCCGACGACGGGCTCCGGCGCCGCGGACGCGATGTCCGTGGCCGCCGGAGCCCGTCGATCGGCAGAACGGGGGGCAAACCAATCGTGCGAGGAGTGACGCACCACATCACCGCCATCCGCGAGGACGGCACGGTCTTCGAGGTGAGCTACGGCTACGGTCCGGGGCAGCGGCGGCTGCTCGGCTGCCAACACTGCGACTGGCAGGAGCGGATCACCTACGGCGGCGCCCGGCACAAGGGGCTCGACCACCTCGCCCAGGCACACGGGGCCCTCGGCTCACCCCGGATGACCGCCGACGCGGCGGCGCGGCGCCAGGTCGTCCTGATCATGCTGGCCTGTTTCGCGGTGGCCGCGCTCATTCTCTGGTGGGCCGCCTCCCAGGGGTGATCGGGGTTCTCGGGGCGACCGCTGGCCCGGGCGCCGTGGTGGTGCCGACCGTGGTCGCGTCGGTCACCGGCCGCCGTTCCCGGCCGAGCGCCAGCGCCGTGCACAGCGCCGCCAGCGGCAGCTCCGCGCAGACCGCCATCGCGACCGCCGACACCAGCGCCCCGCCCGGCGCGGCCGTCACCGTGTCCCACCACGCGTCCACCACCAGCAGCGCCGCCGTCGCCGCCGCGGTCAGCCGATGGCGGTCGTCGCCACGTCTGCGCAGCGCGGCGGTGGAGAGCAGCCCGAGCGCCTCGAGGGCGTCCAGACCCACCCACGCGGCGTTCCAGCGGCCGACCAGGGCCGTGGACGGCACCGTCCGGGCCAGTACGTACAGCCAGGGGACCAGCGCCGCCCCCGAGACCAGCAGCACCCACTCCGGCCGCACGCGTCGCCATGCAAGCTCGCGCCGCCGGGGAAGCACTCGCCGTCGCGGAAGCGCGCGCCGCGGCCTCCGCGCGGTCCCCCGGCCGGTGGCGGGAGAGGACAGGGTGGTCATGGGGCGGATCTCCTTCCGGGCCCGGTCGGTCGTCCCGGGCGCTCCACCAGCCTCGTCGGCGCGGCCCGCGGTGTCGGTCACACCAGTTGCCGACTTGGGGTGGCACCAGGTGCACCCCGATTCCGGGCATCCGGTCCAGCGCGCGGCCGCCCGGGGCCGCTCTAAGGTCGTCGCATGAGCCTCCGCCCCGCGATACGCCCCGCGTTCGGACGTTCGCCGCACCGGCTGGGGCGCGACGTCCGCTTCGGCTCCGCGGGCATCGCGGTGCAGTTCGTGGCCTGGGCGGCGCCGATGAGCGTGCCGTGGGTGATCTATGACAACGCCTCGTCGCCGGTGGACATCCTGCTCGCGCTCACCGTCCCGCTGATCGGCCCGGCCGTGGCCACCCCGCTGCTGACGCGTGTGCAGCGGCAGCGGTTCGCGGCGCTGCTCGGCGTCGGGATCACCGGCCCCCCAAGGGCCCGGCGGCAGCTGTGGTACCACCTGCTGGCCGGTCCGGCCGTCGCCTTCGGCGGGGTGCTGGCCTGGGGCTTCGCCCTGGTGGGCGTGGCGGCCGCGACCGTGTTCCTCTGGCGGCAGCAGGCCGGACGGCTGAAGTTCCTGCCGGACGCCACGTCGGCCGCGTACCTCACCGTGGGCGGCTGCGCCCTGCTGGCCCTCGCGTACTGGCTCATCGGCGCCCTCGTACGGCTCGACACGCGCGCGGCGACCGCCTTCCTCGGGCCAGGACCCGCGGCGGAGCTGGAGCGGCGGGTCGAGGACCTGACCGAGAGCCGTGCGGGCGCGGTCGACGCGGCGGACGCCGAGCGGCGCCGTATCGAACGCGATCTGCACGACGGCGCGCAGCAGCGGCTGGTCTCCATGGCGGTCAACCTGGGCCTGGCCAAGGCCACGATGGACGATCTGCCCGAAGCGGCCCGCAAGGTCATCGACGAGGCGCACCGCGAGGCCAAGGAGGCCATCGAGGAGCTCAGCAACCTGGTGCGCGGGCTGCACCCCGCCGTCCTGGACGAACTCGGCCTGGACGCCGCCCTCTCCGGCATCGCGGCCCGCGCTCCGCTGCCGGTGCGGCTGCGGGTGGACGTCCCCGAACGGGCCGCCCCGACCGTGGAGGCGGTCGCCTATTTCGTGGTCTCCGAGGCCCTCGCCAACATCGCCAAGCACGCCCGCGCCACCCGGGCCGGGGTCGAGGTCGTACGGGCCGGGGACAGGCTGCGGGTGGTGGTCGACGACGACGGGGCCGGAGGCGCCGACCCCGCCCGCGGCAGTGGTCTGGCGGGGCTCGCCCAGCGGGTGGGCTCGGTGGACGGCACCTTCGACATCAGCAGCCCCCTCGGGGGCCCGACCGTCATCACCGTGGAGCTGCCGTGCGCGCCGTGATCGCCGAGGACTCGGTTCTGCTGCGGATCGGCCTGGTCAAGGTCGTACAGACCGCGGGCTTCGAGGTCGTGGCGGAGACGGACGACGCCGAGGGGCTGCTGGCGGCGGTCGAGGAGCACCGCCCGGACATCGCCGTCGTGGACGTCCGGATGCCGCCCGGTTTCACCGACGAGGGCGTACGGGCGGCCCTGCTGATCCGGCGGCAGTGGCCGGACACCGCCGTGCTGCTGCTGTCGCAGTACGTCGAGGAGCGGTACGCGGCGGACCTGCTGACCTCCCACACCAGCGGGATCGGCTATCTGCTCAAGCAGCGGGTCGCGGACGTGGAGGAGTTCATCGACGCGCTGCGGCGGGTGGCGGGCGGCGGCACCGCGCTGGACCCGCAGGTCGTGGCCCAGCTGCTGGTACGACGGCACAGTGATCCGCTGGACCGGCTGACCTCGCGCGAGCGCGACGTCCTGGAGCTGATGGCCGGCGGGCGGTCCAACGCGGGGATCGCCGGGGCGCTGGTGATCAGCGAGAGCGCGGTGGCCAAGCACATCAACTCCATCTTCGGGAAGCTGGACCTGCCGGTCGCCGAGGCGGACCACCGCAGGGTGCTGGCCGTACTGCGCTTCCTGGGCGTGGGCCGAGGGGCGCCCTGAAGGGGCGCGGGGCTGACTCGATGCGCGGCCCCGCCGCGTGGGCGACGCCCGGCCACGACGGTGCCGCGGACGGGTTACGGCACCGTGCGGTAGCCGCGGATGGGCCACGACATCGTGCGGCAGCCGCGGACCGGCTACGGCACCGTCCGGCAGCCGCGGACGGGTTACGGCACCGTCCGGCAGCCGCGGACGGGCTGCTACGACACCGCGCGCGGCAGCCGCAGGCTCAGCAGCAGGGTCAGCGCGATCGCCCCCAGCTGGGCCACGAGCGTGATGATCAGCGCGTTGGCCATGCCTGCCGACGGCGCCAGGGCCAGGAAGAGCGTGCCGAGCGTCGCCACGCCCAGCGCCAGCGCCGACTGCTGGGTGGTGACCATCACGCCGCTGCCCACTCCGGCCCGTTCGTTCGGCACATCGGCGAGCACGATCCGGATCAGCACCGGAAGCTGGAGCCCCTGCCCGAACCCGGCCAGCGCGACCCCGGGCAGCAGCCCGGTCAGCGACAGGCCCGGCCAGTCGCGCCACACGGCCAGCGTCAGCAGCACGACGCCCACCGCCTGGATCAGCCCGCCCGCGGTCACCACACGGCTGCCGTACCGGCCCACCAGACGCGGTCCCATCAGCGAGGCCACGAAGAACGTCGTCGCCATCGGCGCCAGTGCAAGCCCCGCGTCGACCGGCCCGTATCGCAGCCCCTGCTGAAGCGCGACCGCGATGACGAACATGAAGCCCCCGAAGCCGATCGAGAACGGCACCACCATCGGCAGCCCGCGCCGCAGCCCTTGCAGCGCGAACATGCTCGGCGGCAGCAGCGGCGTTTGCCCCGCCCGGTCCGCGCGCCGCTCCACGACGTAGAACGCGGCGGCCAGGAACGGGAACGCGCCCAGCGTCAGCCAGGTCCACAGCGGCCAGCCCGCCGCCTGGCCCTCGGTCAGCGGCACCATCAGCGTGATCAGCGACAGCGCCAGCAACACGGTGCCCGGCAGGTCCACCGGCGCGGGCCGGGGCGAGCGGGTCTCGGGGACCGTACGGACCGAGAGGAGCAGGCCGATCAGCGCGACCGGCACATTGACCAGGAAGACCGCGCGCCACCCGGTGCCCGCGATGTCCGCGGCCACCAGCACACCGCCCAGGATCTGCCCGGCCACCATGGAGAGACCGGCCGTCGCGCCGTACATGCTGAGCGCGCGGGCGCGGCGCGAACCGCTGGTCGAGGAGTGGATCGTGGCGAGCACCTGGGGAAGCATCAGCGCGGCCGAGGCGCCCTGCGCCACCCGGGCGCCCACCAGGCTCCAGGCGTCCGGTGCGAGCCCGCAGGCCAGCGAGGTCAGCCCGAAGGCCGCCATCCCGGCGAGGAAGAGCCTGCGCCGTCCGAAGGTGTCGCCCAGCCGTCCGCCGAGGACCAGCAGCACCGCGTACGCCACCCCGTATCCGGCGACGACGAGCTCCAGCACGGCCGGACCGGCGTGGAGATCGCGGTCCATGGTGGGCAGGGCCACATTGACGATGAAGAAGTCGATCAGGGGCAGCGCCGCGCCCAGCAGCACGGTGAACAGCCCGAGGGGGCTCAGCGCGGGGCCCGAGGAGGTGCGGGGCCGGCCGGTGGTCTTCGCGGCGTCCGGGCCGGCGGTTCTGTTGCGTATCGTCGGAATCTGCGTTTCGCTCACGCTTACGAAGATCCCGGGTGGCTCAAGCTGGTACCAGAGTGTCTTTATCCTGGTACAAGAACTACCTGGCAACCGGCTGAGACCTTGGGCACCCTGGAACCATGACCACGATCGTGCGTGATGCCGTGGCCGGTGCCACAGCCGGTGCCACGGCCGAGAGCAGAAGTGCGGGGGCCGAGATACGGCGGGGTGAGCTGGCCGCGTTCCTGCGCAGCCGCCGGGAGCGGATCACCCCCGAGCAGGTGGGGCTGCCCCGAGGCCGCCGTCGGCGCACCCCCGGGCTGCGCCGCGAGGAGGTCGCACAGCTCTCGACCGTCGGCGTGACCTGGTACACCTGGCTGGAGCAGGGCCGCGACATCCATGTCTCGGCGCAGGTCCTCGACGCCATCGCCCGTGCGCTGCTCCTGGACCGCAGCGAGCGGACCCATCTCTTCGCGCTCGCCGCGGCCATCGACCCGACCCCGGCGAGCGAGTGCACCGGCGTACCGCAGTCGCTCCAGCTCATGCTGGAACAGCTCGAACCGTTCCCCGCCTGCGTCCAGAACAGCCGCTTCGACCTGCTCGCCTACAACCGCACCTACCGGCTGCTGATGTGCGACCTGGACAAGGTGGCGCCGGAGGACCGCAACTGCCTGTGGCTGGCCTTCACCCATGACGAGTGGCGCTCCAGCCTGGTGGACCGGGACGAGACGATCCGGCTCATGGCGGCCAAGTTCCGCGCCGTGATGGCCGAGCATGTGGCCGAGCCCGCCTGGAAGGCGATGGTGAAGCGGCTGGAGGACGCCTCTCCGGAGTTCCGGGAGATCTGGGCGCGGCACGAGGTGGTGCGGCCCGGCGACAAGATCAAGGTCTATCGCCAGTCGGAGGTGGGCATCGTCCGGCTGGCCGCCACCAGTCTGTGGACCGGCCCCCAGCAGGGCCCCAAGCTGCTCACCTACACTCCGGCGGACGCCGAGACCCATGAGCGCCTGGAGCGGCTGCACGCCCTGGCACTCGCGGCGGAGGCCACGGAGGCCGCCCCGGCGGCGGTCTGAACCCCGGGGCCGGGCGGGCTCCTTACGCATCGGGGGTGCCCGGTGGATGCATCGGGGTGCCCGGTGGATCTTTCCCCTCCCTGCCCCTTCCCGCAGCATGCATGTGCGGCTCCGCCGCGTGGCAGGGGCTCCGCCCCTGGACCCCGGGGCCTGGGGCGGAGCCCCGCCATACGGCGGAGCCGGAGCCCTGCCACGTGGCGGAGCCGCATATCGATGCGTGGGAAGGGGAGCGGAGCCCGGTCCGGGGTCTGGGGCGGAGCCCCGGCGGGGGTCCGGGGCGGAGCTCCGGTTTCGGGGAGGGGCGGGGAGGGGCTGGCCCGCCGCAGGCGGCACCGTACGCCGGACGCCCGCCCCCCCTCGCGCCAACTACGCCTTCGCGCTCGCCGACGTCTGACCCGTCGGCGCGCCCTCCCCCTCGAACAGCGCCGCCGCGTGCCGGGTCGTCCGCTCGGCCCAGCGGCCCGTGGTCACCAGCCCCAGCAGCAGGATCACGGCACCGCATGCGGCGATGATCCACCAGGCGGGGCGGGCGGCGTCCACGAACGCCGTGGCGGCCGCGGGCGAGGCGGCGTGCCCCACCCTGCTCGTCGCCGCCGAGGCGGCGCCCGCCGCCAGCACCGCGCCGATGACCGCGACGCCGAGCGACTGGCCCACCTGACGGCTGGTGGAGGCGACGGCCGCGGCGACCCCGGCCTGGGTGCGGGGCATCCCGGAGACCGCCGTATTGGTGATGGGCGCGTTGACCATGCCGAAGCCGAGGCCGAACAGCACATAGCCGATCAGCAGCCCCGCATCGCTCGCCTGGGCGTTGAAGAGGGCGAACATGACCCCGCTGGCCGTTATGGCCACCCCTGCCACCAGCATCGACGGCCGGGGCCCGCGGGCCCCCACCAGCCGCCCGGACAGTGGCGCGCAGACGAAGCACATGAACGCCATGGGCAGCATCCACAGCCCGGCGTGCAGCGCGTTGAGCCCGCGCACGTCCTGGAGGTAGAGCGTGTTCATGAAGAGATAGCCGCCGAGCGCCGCGAAGGCGCACACCGCGACCACCGTCGCCCCGCTGAACGGCGCGCTGTGGAAGAACCGCACATCGATCAGCGGTTCCTCACGCCGTCCCTCGTAGCGGACCAGGGCGAGGAGCCCCGCGACGGCAATCACGGCACAGGTGACGATCAGCGGCGAGTCCCAGCCGCGGTCCGGCGCCTCGATGATCGCGTAGGTGAGGGTGCCCAGCACCGCGATGACCAGCAACTGGCCGATGGGGTCGGCCCGGCGCGGCTTGGGGGCGCGCGACTCCGGCACATAGCGGGCGGTGAGGATCAGCGCCGCGACCCCGACCGGAATGTTTATCCAGAAGATCGAGCGCCAGCCGACGGACTCCACCAGCAGCCCGCCCACGATCGGCCCGGCCGCCATGCTGATGCCGACGACCCCGCCCCAGGCCCCGATGGCGCGGGCTCGCTCCCTGGGCTCGGTGAAGACGTTGGTGATGATCGACATCGCGACGGGGTTGAGCATCGAACCGCCGATCGCCTGCACCATGCGGAAGATGACCAGCGCCTCCAGATTGGGCGCGAGACTGCACAGCCCCGACCCGAGGGTGAAGATCACCAGCCCGGTCTGGAAGGTGCGCTTGCGCCCCACCCGGTCGGCCGTCGAACCCGAGAGCATCAGCAGGGCGGCGAGCACGAGGGTGTAGGCGTCGATCGTCCACTGCATCCCGGACACGGAAGCGTGCAGATCGCTTCGCATCGAGGGCAGGGCGACATTAAGGACGGTGTTGTCGAGGCTGACGAGCAGCAGGCTCATGCAGCAGATCGCCAGCACAAGCATGCGCCGCCGATGGCTGAGCTCACGCATGGTTGAACGCTACATCGATACCGTCGGTGTGGCGGACATAACCGCCCTGTCGGTCCCTCTGGCGGGTGCGGGACAATGAGAGATCCGCCCCGTCCTCCCACCGTAGTACGCCAGAGGAAGCTCACCTCGATGAACCAGACGCCGCGAACGCCACGCACGCAGCTGCGGATCGGACCGCATACGGTCCGGCCGCCGGTCGTGCTCGCACCCATGGCCGGGATCACCAACGCCCCGTTCCGCACGCTGTGCAGGGAGTTCTCGGGCGGCAGGGGGCTGTTCGTCAGCGAGATGATCACCACCCGGGCGCTGGTGGAGCGGGACGCCAAGACGATGCGGCTGATCCACTTCGACGGCACCGAGCAGCCGCGCTCCATCCAGCTGTACGGGGTGGACCCGGGGACCGTCGGCAAGGCCGTCCAGATGATCGTGGACGAGGACCTCGCCGACCACATCGACCTCAACTTCGGCTGCCCGGTGCCCAAGGTGACCCGTAAGGGCGGCGGCTCGGCGCTTCCGTACAAGCGGCATCTGCTGCGCTCGATCCTGCGCGAGGCGGTGACCGCCGCGGGCCCGCTGCCGGTGACCATGAAGATGCGCAAGGGCATCGACGACGACCACATCACCTATCTGGACGCGGGCCGGATCGCGGTCGAGGAGGGCGTGACCGCGATCGCCCTGCACGGCCGCACCGCGGCCCAGCACTACGGCGGCACCGCCGACTGGGCGGCCATCGCCCGTCTGAAGGAGGCCGTCCCCGAGATCCCGGTGCTGGGCAACGGCGACATCTGGTCCGCCGAGGACGCGGTGCGGATGATGCGCGAGACGGGCTGTGACGGCGTGGTCGTGGGGCGCGGCTGCCTGGGGCGGCCCTGGCTCTTCGGCGACCTGGTGGCCGCGTTCGAGCCCGGTCCCGAGCCGCCGGTGTACGCGCGGCCGACGCTCAAGGAGGTCGCGGCCGTGATGCGCCGCCACGCCGAGCTGCTCGCCGAGTGGCTGGAGGACGAGGAGCGCGGCGTGATCGACTTCCGTAAGCATGTCGCCTGGTACACCAAGGGCTTCTCGGTCGGCTCGGAGATGCGCAAGCGGCTGGCGATCACCTCGTCCCTCGCCGAGCTGGACGCGCTGCTGGCCGAGCTGGACCTGGACCAGGAGTGGCCCCCGGGCGCCGACGGCCCGCGCGGCCGCACCTCCGGCCGCAACCGCGTGGTGCTGCCCGACGGCTGGCTGGACGACCCGTACGACCGCGCGGGGGTCGGCGCGGACGCCGAGCTGGACACCTCGGGCGGCTGAGGCTGGTAGTCCGGGGGTCACACGGGGTCATCACCGGTTAAAGTGATGGGCTCGTGGTCGCGGTGGAATCCAGACGATCTGGGGGGATCGGTGACGAGCGTCGTCTTCGTCCACGGCACGGGGGTCCGGGCCAAGTCCTATGAGAAGAGCCTCGCGCGGGTCGTGAGCGGCCTGGGGCGGGTGAGAGCCGATATCCGGGTCGTCCGGTGTTTCTGGGGCGAGGAGCACGGAGCCTCGCTGGGGCTCGACGGGGCGTCGATCCCGGCGCGGTCGAAGAGCCGCGGCGCCGGCGGTGACGAGGTGCTGGACGAGGACGATCCGCTGGCCGTATGGGCGCTGCTGGAGGTGGATCCGCTCGCGGAGCTGCGGGAGTTCGCGGAGGCTGCGAAGGCGCGGCGCGGCGGGGGCGCGCGGGCCGGTTTCGCCCCCGGCCGTCAGGACCCCTGGCAGGCCGTCGCCGATACGGCGCGCGGGCTGAGCCTGGCGGCGGTGAGCGACGGCGGGGGCAGCCTGGACGAGCTGGTGGCCGACCTCGCGCCGCACCTCGGCCCGGCCGGTGGCCGCGTGGCCCGGGAGATCTCCCGCACCCTGGGCGGCACTCCGCCCGCCGACGGCATCGAGGCGATCGCCGCCCGCGCCGTGTACGCCCTGGCCGTCCAGCGGGCCGAGGGCCCGCACGGCGACGAGGAGCCGCTCGCGGTGGACGGCGCCGACCGGGACACCGTCGTCGGTGCGCTCACCGATCAGCTGGGCGGCGCCGGACGGGGCGGATTCATGGCCGGCGCAGCCAAGGGCGTGGCCGTACGGGCGCTCAACTCCTACCTCTCGCCGCTGTCTTCACTGGCCCACACGTTCCGGGGCGGCATCACCGAGGGAGCCGTCCCGGCCAGTGGCGACATCCTCCGCTACCAGGTGCGCGGCGCCGGGGTGCGGGCCGCGATCCGGGCGGCCGTGCGCGACGCGGTCGCCTCGGGGGACGGCCCGGTGGTGCTGCTCGCCCACAGCCTCGGCGGGATCGCCTGTGTCGATCTGCTCGCCGAGCCCGATCCGCCCGCCGGGGTCGAGCTGTTGGTGACGGTCGGCTCGCAGGCGCCGTTCCTCTACGAGCTGGACGCGCTCACCGCGCTGCGCCGCGGCGAACCGCTGCCCGGCGCCTTCCCCCGCTGGATCAACGTCCACGACGAGCAGGACCTGCTCGGCTTCGTCGGGGAGAAGGTCTTCCCCGGCCGGATCACCGATCTGCGCGTCAACACCCGCCAGCCGTTCCCGCGCGCCCACACCTCGTACTTCGCCCACCGGAGGCTCTACGAACTGCTGGCCCCGGAGCTGCCGGCGTGACGGCGATCGAACACGACTGGCGCCGTACCCATGCCGTGCTGGTGGCGGTCGAGCGCTACAACGGCAGCGACCGCCTGAACCTCGACGGCCCGGTGCGGGACGCCATCGGCATGCGGGAGTGGCTGACCGGGCGGGGCGTACCGCCGGAGAACATCCGGTTGCTGGCCTCGCCCATGGAGCGCAACAGGGCGGCTCTGGAGGCGGCGCACCCGGGCTACCGCCCGGCGGAGCGCGCCGATGTGCGCAAGGTCTTCCGGGAGGGGCTCAGCCACATCGACGGCGACGACTGGCTGTGGGTCTACTGGGCCGGGCACGGGGTGCAGACGCGGGGCGGCCGGTGGAGCCTGCTGTATCCCGAGACCTCGGACACCGACCTCCAGGGGCTCGACGCCGACAGCCTGGTCGATCTGGTGCGCACCGACCATCTGCGCTGGGACGCGGTGGAGCGGGTCACCGTGGTCATCGACGCCTGCCGGCAGGCCCTTCCCCCCGGCACCCACGAGCTGGCCGACATCCCGCAGCCGCTCACCGACTGGCCCCAGACCAAGCCCGAGCGGCCGGTCTACTGGATGCGGGCCTGCCAGGCCGGGGCCGTCGCCATGGAGCGGGACGGCACCGGGCGCTTCACCTCCGTACTGCTGCGGCAGCTCGAAGCGGAGGGTGAGGCCGGGGCGGCGCTCGACCTGGACCGGGTCTGGCAGGGCGTGCGGGACGAGTTCGCCCGGCTGAACGGGGCGGGCAGCGGCCGACAGTACCCATCGGTGCACATCATCGACTGGGACGAGCAGGGGCGGATGGTCCGGCTCGGCCCGCCCGCCCCGCCCCTCGACCCGGAGAAGCGGCGGTTCCGGGAGGTGCTGGTCCTGGAGGCGTCCGGGCTGCTCGGGGCGGATGCGGCCGGATCGGCGGCCAGGGTCGCCGCCCGGCTCTGTGAGCAGTTCGCCACCGCCCCGCCCACGACGCCGCCCTCGGCCGAGGAGCTGGTCGACTGGGCGCTGGAGAACCCGCACGGCACCGTCACCCTCCTCGCCGAGCTGAGCGCGCACGCCCCGCCGCGCACCGAGATCCGCAAGGCGTGCCATCTCCTCCAGAACCAGTGGCTGACCCACGCCGAGTACACCGAGCTGGTCGCGCTGCTGGGCCGTCTGGACCAGCGGGCCCGGTACGACTTCGCCGAGGTCGCCCGCGAGAAGTACCCCACCATGGCGCTGTCGTCCCTCGATCCGGCCGCGCTGGTCGACGACCTCGAAGCGGTGCTGCTCCCCCCGCCGAGACAACTCCCGCAGCTGCTGCGTGTCGTGGAGCACTTCGCCGCGCTGTGCGGGGGAGCGGTCGCGGGAGAACTGCGAGCGTGGTCGCTGGAGTGCGCCCGGCGGATCGATCTCGAGGGCCAGCTGTACGAACGGCGCGGCGAGGCGCAGGAGCACGCCGAGCGCGTAAAGGCCGACCCGGACACCGCCACGGACCAGGGGGCACCTCCCGGCGATAGCCGGGGGAGGATCCAGATAAGGCTCCACGCGCCGGGCGCGGACGGGCAGCGGCGCACCTATGAGGTCTGGTCGCGGCGCGGGGACGACGTCAACTCCCTGGCGAAGGCCGACACCCCCGCCTCCCTGGAGGAGATACAGCGTGGCCTGGACCACCTGCTGAGCAGGCATGCCCGCACCCTCGACACACTGGTGGAGTTCTTCGTGACCCCCACCGATCTGGAACTGGCCGTGCACCGCTGGCAGCTCGACGCCGAGGGGCCCCTGGAGCGCTCGCTCGGCACGGACTACCCGGTCGTCGTGCGCTGCGCCGAACTCCGGGAGCACCAGCCGCATCTGTGGGAGCGGCGCTGGGAGAAGGCCGGTACGGCGGATGCCGGGGAGCTGCACTGGCTGCCCGCCCACTACGACACGTTCAAGCAGGTCAACGGCGATCTCCAGGGTCAGGAGGACGCTCCTGGCGTGGTGCTGACGTCCCCGGTGCGGGCCCGTAAGGAGGTCTTCAACGCCTGTCTGTTCGGCGGTGTGCCCGTCCTCATATGGCATGGCGAAGCCGAAGGCGACGCCGCGCAGGCCGAGTTGAAGACCCTGCTCCGCACCGAGCGGCTGCGGTCCCTGCCCCAGCACTTACGCAGACTCCGGTCGGCGAGCGAGGCCGACGAGAGCCACCACGGCAGGCATATGGCCCTCCTGTGGGACGATCCGCACAGTCCGCTCCCCGACCAACTCGACCTGTCCGCACCCTGAGGAGAGACGAAGACGATGGCACAGGACTGGAGGCTCTTCCAGGGCGGCGCGACCGACCCCCATGAGGTGGAGACCTGGCCCACCGCCCCGCCGTGGCGGCGCTTCGGCGACGACGCCCGCCGCCGGGACGAGGAGCGGGGGCTGCCGTACCTGATCTCCGACGAGGACCGCGACGTGGTCAACATGGCGCTGCATCTGCACCGCCCGCTGCTGGTCACCGGGCGGCCCGGCACCGGCAAGTCGACCCTCGCCCACGCCATCGCCCGCGAACTCATGCTGGGCGAGGTGCTGCACTGGCCGGTCAACAGCCGCTCCACGCTCACCGAGGGCCTCTATTCGTACGACGCGGTGGGCCGGCTGCGCGAAGCCTCCCTCAAGCGGCGCGCCGACGAGACCGCCGGATCCGAGCCGGACATCGGCGACTATCTGCGGCTCGGCGCGCTCGGCACCGCGCTGCTCCCGGCGGACAGGCCGCGGGTTCTGCTCGTGGACGAGCTCGACAAGGGCGATGTCGACCTGCCCAATGACCTCCTCACGGTCTTCGAGGAGGGCGAGTTCGAGATTCCGGAGCTGGCCCGTCTTGGGGAGGGCCGGACGATCGAGGTGCAGATCGCCGGCTCCCGGGAGAAGGCCGCGATCACCGGCGGCTGGGTCAGCTGCGGCGTCTTCCCCGTCGTCGTCATCACCAGCAACGGCGAGCGCGAGTTCCCCCCGGCGTTCCTGCGCCGCTGTGTGCGGCTCGACCTCAAGCAGCCCGACGAGCGGCAGCTCCGGCAGATCGTCACCATGCATCTGGGCGAGGAGGTCGGCGCACGGGCCCAGCAGCTGATCGCCGACTTCGTGGACCGGCGGAACGAACGGGAGCTGGCCACCGACCAGTTGCTCAACGCGGTCCGGCTGCGGTCCTCCGGGGTGCGGGTCGACCAGGACGTCCTCGACAAGCTGTTCCGCTCGCTGAACGAAGTCGACGCCCAATGATCGAGCGGCTGTGGGCCCTGCTGGAGGACGCGGGGGTCGAGCTCTCCGAGGAGGAGCTGCGCGACGTCCTGTGGTTCGCCGCGACCACGGCCCCGGCACGGGACGAGGAGGACGGCGGGAAGCGGACGCCGCCCCCGGGGACGGCCGGACCCGCCTCCGGCGCGGCCGACGGCGAGGACGACGCGAAGGGCGCCCAGCGGCAGCCCGCCGGGGCACAGCTCGCCGTCGACCCCGAGCCCGGACCGCTCGCCCCCGACGGGTTCTACGCCCCCGGCGCCGCCCGCCCCACCGCGGCCCGCCCGGCCCGCGCCGTCGGCGTCCGGGGCGTCCGGGCGCTGCCCGGGACGCGCGGGCTGTCCCGTGCGCTGCGGCCCCTGCGGCGCAGCGTGCCGTCCCGCACGTCCTTCCGCGTCGACGAGACCGCCACCGCCGAGTGGATCGCCGAAACCGGGCTGCCGGACGTGGTGCTGCGCCCCCGCCCGGAGCGCTGGCTGAGCGTCGCGCTCATCGTGGACGACGGCCCGTCGATGGTGCTGTGGCGGCAGCTCGCCGCCGAGGTGCGCGGACTCCTGGAGCGCCAGGGCGCCTTCCGCTCGGTGCGGAGCTACGGCATGGACAGCGCCCAGGAGTCCCAGCCGGTGCTCAGGGCGCGCCCCTACGCACCCGGCGCCCCGCGCCGCACCCCGCGCCAGCTCACCGACACCTCCGGCCGCACCGTGATGCTGGTCCTCTCGGACGGGGTGGGCCCGGGGTGGCGCGGCGGCGCGATCCCGCGACTGCTGCGGCGCTGGGCCCGCCACTCGCCGGTGGCGGTCCTCCAGCCGCTGCCCGCGCGGATGTGGCCCGAGCGCGGTATGCCCACCCAGCGGCTGCTGGTCGACGCCGGGGGCCGGGAGGGGGCGCCGGGCCGTGCGCTGTCCGTGCGCCATCCGGTGCTGCCGCGCGGCCTGGTGTCCTACGACGGCAAGACCCCGGTGCCGGTGCTGGAGCTGGCCGAGGGCGAGCTGGGCGGGTGGGCGGCGCTCACCGGCACGGGCGGCGGCGGGCAGCCGCTGCCGGTGATGCTGCTGGACGGTGCGGAGAAGCCGGTGGCCGCGCGGGCCACGGCCCATGTCCCCGGGCCGACCGCCGAGGAGCGGCTGCGCCGCTTCCGGGGCGCGGCCTCGCCCGAGGCCCAGCGGCTGGCCGGGGCGCTGGCCACCGTCCATCCGCTGACGCTGCCGGTGATGCGGCTGATCCACCAGGCGGGCGCGGGCCGTGCGGAGCGCTTCCACCCGGCGCAGCTGGCCGAGGTGTTCCTGGGCGGGCTGCTGCGCGGCCGGGAGGGGAGCGCGGAGGAGTACGAGTTCCACCCGGGCGTCGTCGACCTGCTGCTCGACGGGGTCCGGACGTCGGACGCGCTGGAGACGGCGGCGCGGGTCACGGAGTTCCTGCTGCACCGGCAGGGCAGCGGCCCCGAGTTCCGGGCCCGGCTCTCCGGCGGCCACGGGGACTCCCGCGTCGCCGAGGAGGCCCGCCCGTTCGCGGCGGCCTCCCCCGAGCTGCTGTCGCGGCTGGGGCTGCTGGAGGAGGCGGGTGAGGAGGAGCCGGTGGCCGAGGAGCCCGTACGGCAGCCCGCCGAAGCACCCGCCCCGCTCCCGGCCGGCGCCGTCCCGCCCCGGTCCTACGCCTCCGAGCGCGTCCAGCCGCCGCTGATCGCGCTGGTGCGGCGGATCGCGGCCGACGACGGACTGCCGAGGTCGGTGCGCGAGCAGGTGGACAACGTGCTGGACAAGGCCGATGAGCGGAACGAGGAATCCGGCTGGTGGGGTGTGCGGCTGCTGCCCAACCTCGCCTATCAGCTCGTCAAGTCCGGATGGCCGGCCTACGCCGATGAGCTCAGACAAGCGGCGCGGGAGCAGATCGCGGGGCTGAGGTCCGCCGAGGACCTCGAATCCCGCAATCTCCGCGGGCATTTGGCGCGCACCCTGAACAGGCTCGGGGAGCACGACGAGGCGGAGCGCGAGCTGCGCGCGGTGGTCGAGGTCTCGACGAGGGAGCACGGCGAGGAGCAGGACTACACGCTCTTCGCCCGTGACTACCTCGTGGACCTGCTGTACGACGCCGGGCGGCTGGAGGCGGCGGCGGAGGAGTGCCGCACCCTGCTCGACGCGTGGGAGCGCCGGGAAGGCACCGACCATCGGGCACACCTCCTGGCCAAGCGCCAGGTCTACGGGCGGGTGCTGCTGGACCTCGCGCGGGTGGAGGAGGCCGCGCGGGAGTTCCGGACCGTGGCCGCCGGGCGCCGGGAGCAGGACGGCCCCGCGCATGTCAGGACCGTCACCGCGCGGGTCTGGCTGGCCGCCGCGCTGCGCAGGCTCGGGCTGTACGACGAGGCCGAGGCCGAGGTGCGGTCGGCGGTCGAGGACTGCCGCCCGGCGGAGTCGGAGCTGGACGAGGCCCTGCTGACGGCGGAGTACGCGCTCGGCGACCTCCTGGACACCAGACAGCGCAACGAAGAGGCCGAGGCGCTGTGGCGGGAGTTGGTCGAGCGGACCTCCGCGGGCCTGAAGCCGTGGAACTGGCGGATCCGCCGGGCCCGTCGCAACCGCATTCACCGGCTGCGCGCCCTGAGCCGGTACGCCGAGGCGGAGGCCGAGCTCGACACGCTGGTGGAGGAGACGGTCGGCTCGCTCGGGAAGTGGCACGAGGACTCGCTCATCGCCCTACGGCTGCGCGCGTTCGTCCTGGAGGACCAGCAGCGTTACGACGAGGCGCGGCCCATCTACCGCGAACTCCTGGAGCAGCAGGTCCCCGTGTTCGGACGGGACCACTCCAACATCCTGAGCACCCGCCACTGCCTGGCGACCAGCATGCGGCTGGCGGGGCGGTACGAGGAGGCACTGGCGGAGTACACCGAGGTGCTCCAGGAGTGGCTGCGGGTCCTCGGACCGGATACCCAGGCGACCCTCATGACCCGGGGCGGCCGGGCCAGGACCCTGGCCGACCTGGAGCGCCGGGAGGAGGCCGAGGCCGAGTACCGCGTGGTGGTGGAGGCGGAGGCCCGGGTCCTGGGCCGCGACGCCCCGGGCGCGCTGACGTCGCGTCTGCACCTGGCGGCGGTGGTGCGCGACCAGGAGCGCTACGAGGAGGCCGAGGCGGAGTTCCGCCAGGTGGCCCAGGGGCGCGCCCGGGTGCTGGGCGCCGAGGCCGAGGCGACGCTGGCGGCCCGGCACAGCTGGGGATATGTGCTCAACCACCTCGGCCGGTTCACCGAGGCCGAGCGGGAGACCCGGGAGACGGTCAGGGGGCGGCTGCGGGTGCTGGGCCCGGAGAGCATCGGCACCCTGTGGACCCGCCACAACCTCGGCATCACCCTCCAGGGCCTCGGCCGCCTGGAGGAGGCCGAGGCCGAGTGGCGGGCCGTGCTGGAGATCAGCGAGCGGGTCCTCGGCGATGAGCACAACTGCACCGTCAAGACCCGCGAGGCGCTGGCCGCTTTGCGGAAGGCCGGGGGCGATCAGGCGCCTTGACCCGCCGCCACCGCGGCCGGTTTGCGGGGGCCGGGGGCGCGATCAGACGCTCTGACCCGCCGCCACCGCCAGGTCCAGCGCCAGCGCGGCCGTCCAGCTGAAACCGCGTGTCCCGCGCGCCTCGCCGGTGTACGGGTCGACGTACTCGGCGAAGCCCGACGCGACCGCCGTCTCCAGCGCTGCGGCGCGCAGCGCGTCGGCCGACGCGGACTCACCGTGCTGCCGCAGCCCCCGCTCCAGCAGCCAGTTGACGTTGAACCAGGCGGGGCCGCGCCAGTAGCGGGCGGCGTCGAAGGCGGGGCCCAGCAGGTCGTAGCTGGGCACCAGCCGCGTCTGGTGGCCCAGCCCGAAGTGGGCGCCGCGGGCGGTGCGTACCAGCGCGGCGGCGATGCCGTGCGGCAGGCCGGGGACCAGCAGCGGCAGCAGCCCCGCCGCGCTCAGCTCGCGGATCGGGCCGCCGCCGAGCACATCCCGGCACAGGAACAGCCCCGCGGCCGGGTCCCACAACCGGTCCACCAGAGCGGCCGTCATACGCGCCGCCCGGTCCCGGTGGACCGAGGCGTCCGCGCCCACCAGGGCGGCGATCTCGGCCAGGGCGTGCTCGGAGGCGATCAGCAGCGCGTTGACGCCGGGGTCCTCGACGACGAACGCCGGCCCGGCCCCGCCGTCGGCGTAGCCGCCGTCCCGGTAGTCCGCCGCGAGCCGTACGTACCGGCCGTAGTCCAGGTCGGTGGGGCGGTCGGAGGCCGCGCCGTGGTCGAGGTCGGCGCGCCGGAAGGTGCCCGGGGGCGCCGGTTCGACGCGGGCCAGCGGGGCGTCCCAGCAGGGGCTGTTGTCCATCCCGGGCTCCCAGGGGTGGACCACGGACACCAGCCCGCCGCCGCCCAGGTCGCGGGCCCCGGTCAGATAGCGGTGCCAGGCGGCGAGCCGGGGGTAGGCGCGGGCGAGGAAGGCGTGGCGCGCCGAGGAGCGCGGATCGGCCCGGTGCACCAGCAGAGCGGCGAGCGCGTGGACCGGGGGCTGGACGATGCCGGAGGTCTCGACGCCGCACGGGGCGCCGGCGGCCGCACCGGCGGTGGAGGAGCGCCAGAAGCCGGGGCCGGGGAAGTAGGCGGCGGGCGGCACCGCCGGGTTGAAGACGATATGGGGGATCCGGCCGTCACCCCATTGGGCGGCGAACAGGGTTTCCAGTTCACGCTGGGCGCGCCGGGGCGAAATATGGCGTGATCCGATCGCGATGAAGGCCGAGTCCCAGCTCCACTGATGTGGATAGAGGCCGGGTGCGGGGACCGTGGAGGAGCCGGTCCAGTTGTCCGTCAGCACGCGCCGCGCGCCGCTCGCCAGGCCGGTCGGGGCGGGCCGTGCGCTGGTCAAGAGCCCTCCTCGTGCTGTCCGACCGTCAACATACCCGTCGGCGCGGCGGGGCCACGCGGTGCGCGCGTGGGGTTCGGCGGATCCGGCCGGGGGCGGTCGGCCGCCCCACGCCATGAAACGCTGAATCGCTCATCTGAGCGGGGCCCCTCTCGTTGTATCCAAAAGGCGAGACAATGGGCCGTGACAAGGCGTGATTCTCGCCACTCTGATCGGGGTGTCGCTCAGATGAGCGGTTGCGGAGGGGTGGTGCGGCGGTTCTCCGCTGTGCTCACCTCTCCAATGCGTGGCACTCAGTGCCACCCACTTGATGTTCGACATCTCGAACCATCGGTTACGTACAGTGAAATTCCAGGCGTCCACCACGGGCGGAGGGTGGGTGTGTGTTCGAGCCTTGAAGGCGACTCAAGGGGGCCTCGTTCGGGCACCACACTTTCGAACACGTGGCAGGCGGGTGGTTACAGCCGTATGACGGTGGAGTGCACATACTCAGGGGCCTTTGATCTGGGTACGCTCCCCGCCGTCAGGGCAGCCGAGCCGAGGAGATCGAGTCCCGTGCCGGAAACACAAGATCAGCAGAAGTTCGTTTACGACTTCACCGAGGGCAACAAGGATCTCAAAGACCTGCTCGGCGGTAAGGGAGCCAACCTCGCCGAGATGACCAATCTCGGTCTCCCCGTGCCACCGGGCTTCACCATCACCACCGAGGCATGCAAGGTCTACCTCGACAGCGGTGAGGAACCCTCGGCCCTGCGCGACGAGGTGAGTGCGCACCTCGAAGCGCTCGAAGCGAAGATGGGCAAGAAGCTCGGCCAGGCCGATGACCCTCTCCTGGTATCCGTACGCTCCGGCGCCAAGTTCTCGATGCCCGGAATGATGGACACCGTCCTCAACATCGGCCTCTCGGACCAGTCCGTGGCCGGGCTCGCCGCGCAGGCGGGTGACGACCGGTTCGCCTGGGACTCCTACCGGCGCCTCATCCAGATGTTCGGCAAGACCGTGCTGGGCGTGGACGGCGACCACTTCGAGGAGGCCATCGAGGACGCCAAGCGCGCCAAGGGCGTCACCGTCGATGTGGACCTCGACGCCGCCGACCTCAAGAAGCTGGTCGGCGAGTTCAAGAACATCGTCGCCAAGGAGACCGGCCGGGGCTTCCCGCAGGAGCCGCGCGAGCAGATGGACCTCGCCGTACGGGCCGTCTTCGACTCCTGGAACGGCGACCGCGCCAAGCTCTACCGCCGCCAGGAGCGCATCCCCCACGACCTCGGCACCGCCGTCAACATCTGCTCCATGGTCTTCGGCAACCTCGGCCCCGACTCGGGCACCGGAGTCGCCTTCACCCGCGACCCCGCCAGCGGCCACCAGGGCGTCTACGGCGACTACCTCCAGAACGCCCAGGGCGAGGACGTGGTCGCGGGCATCCGCAACACGGTGCCGCTGGCCGACCTCGAACGGATCGACCAGCGCTCCTACGAGCAGCTGATGCAGATCATGGAAACCCTCGAGACGCACTACAAGGACCTGTGCGACATCGAGTTCACCATCGAGCGCGGCAAGCTGTGGATGCTCCAGACCCGCGTCGGCAAGCGCACCGCCGGGGCCGCCTTCCGCATCGCCACCCAGCTGGTCGACCAGGGGCTGATCGACGAGGCCGAGGCGCTGCGCCGGGTCAACGGGGCCCAGCTGGCCCAGCTGATGTTCCCGCGCTTCGACCACGAGGTGGCCTCCGGCGACAGCGTCCGGAAGATCGGCCGGGGCATCGCCGCGTCCCCGGGCGCCGCCGTCGGCAAGGCCGTCTTCGACTCGTACACCGCCGTCAAATGGTCGCGCTCGGGCGAGAAGGTCATCCTCATCCGCCGGGAGACCAACCCCGACGACCTCGACGGCATGATCGCCGCCGAGGGCATTCTGACCTCGCGCGGCGGCAAGACCTCACACGCCGCCGTCGTCGCCCGTGGCATGGGCAAGACCTGTGTGTGCGGCGCCGAGGAGCTCGAAGTCGACACCAAGCGGCGCCGGATGACCGTGCCCGACCGGGACGGCAAGGACGGCCTCGTCATCGAGGAGGGCGACGTCGTCTCGATCGACGGCTCCTCCGGCAAGGTCTACCTCGGCGAGGTCCCCGTGGTGCCCTCGCCGGTCGTGGAGTACTTCGAGGGCCGGATGCACGCGGGCGCCGACGATGCGGACGAGCTGGTGGGCGCCGTGCACCGGATCATGGCGTACGCGGACCGGGTGCGCCGGCTGCGCGTACGGGCCAACGCGGACAACGCCGAGGACGCCGCCCGCGCCCGGCGGTTCGGCGCCCAGGGCATCGGGCTGTGCCGCACCGAGCACATGTTCCTCGGCGAGCGCCGGGAGAAGGTCGAGCGGCTGATCCTCGCCCACACCGAGGAGGAGCGGGACACCGCGCTGGGCGAACTGCTGCCGCTTCAGAAGGACGACTTCGTCGAGCTCTTCGAGGCGATGGACGGGCTGCCGGTCACCGTCCGGCTGCTGGACCCGCCGCTGCACGAGTTCCTGCCCGACATCACCGAGCTTTCGGTGCGCGTCGCGCTCGCCGAGTCCCGCAAGGACCACAACGAGAACGATCTGCGGCTGCTCCAGGCCGTCCACCGGCTCCATGAGCAGAACCCGATGCTCGGCCTGCGCGGGGTGCGCCTCGGCCTGGTCATCCCCGGGCTGTTCGCCATGCAGGTACGGGCGATCGCCGAAGCCGCCGCCGAGCGCCGGAACGCCAAGGCCGACCCACGCGCCGAGATCATGATTCCGCTGGTCGGCACGGTCCAGGAGCTGGAGATCGTCCGCGAGGAGGCCGAGCGGGTCATCGCCGAGGTCGAGCGGGCCCGGGGCGTGGACCTCAAGCTCACCCTCGGCACCATGATCGAACTGCCGCGCGCCGCGCTGACCGCCGCCCAGATCGCCGAGTCCGCCGACTTCTTCTCCTTCGGCACCAACGATCTCACCCAGACCGTCTGGGGCTTCTCCCGCGACGACGTCGAGGCCAGCTTCTTCACCGCCTACCTGGAGAAGGGCATCTTCGGCGTCAGCCCGTTCGAGACCATCGACAAGGACGGCGTCGGCGCCCTCGTCCGCGACGCCGCCCACGCGGGCCGCGCCACCCGCCCCGACCTCAAGCTCGGCATCTGCGGTGAGCACGGCGGTGACCCCGAGTCCGTCCACTTCTTCCACGAGGTGGGCCTGGACTACGTCTCCTGCTCCCCGTTCCGCATCCCCGTGGCCCGCCTGGAGGCCGGCCGCGCGGCGGCCAACAGCCGGTAGCCACCAGCGGATCAAGCCACCGGAGCCGGCGCCGGGAACACCCACCCTCACCCCCGGCCTCGGCTCCGGACCTCAAAGGGGGCGGCACCTTGTGCGGAGGTGCCGCCCCCTTATTCGTCCGTCGGCGGTGCCTTACATGACTTCCTCCGTCCGGGCCTGCCGTGCGGCCTCCTCGTAGGCGTGCAGCAGCCGCTCGCCGGTCGCGCACTCGGCGCCGGGGGTCCGGCAGGCCGGGCAGCCCGCGGCGTGCTCGATGGCGGCACGCCATGCCTGGTCGGCGAACGGGTCCTTGGGCTCTTCGGGGGTGGTCATCGGGCCCTGCCCTGGTCGAGGGCGCGGCGCATGGCGGCGGCCTGGGCCACGGTGTCGCGCGGGTGATGCCGGGCGTGGGTGGGGCAGGCGTAGATGGTCGTGGCGGCGACGCTGCCGGTGTGTTCGATGGCGATGGGGATCGGTTCGTCGGTGGGGAGTTGGCAGCGGTGGCAGAGCTGACGGCCGTCCGGTGCCGGGCCCAGGACCTCGTCGACGGCCTGACGCAGGGCGCGGGCCAGCTGATCGGTGCCGGTCAGATACCGGTTCGGGCCCAGGGGGATCCGCCAGTGGGTCCGGTGCTCGGGTCCCCAGGAGACGGGTGGTACGCCGAGGAGCGTGGTTTCGTCCGCGAGTGCGGTGAGGAGGCGGATCCGCCGGATGCACCAGCTGCGGGCGGTGTCGATGCCGATCAGCCAGTACGTCTTGCCGTAGGTGTCGTCCTGGATGACGGCTCCGGACCGGCCGCCGAGCAGTTCCAGGGCGCGGTCCGCGACGGGGGTGGGTGCGGAGATGGCGTCCCACCATTCGCCCACCGGTAAGGGTTCGATGTCCTCGGTGTTGGGTGGTGCCCACGGCAGGGTTCTGGTCGTCGTCATGGTCGGCTCCGTGCACGGTGTGTTTCTTGACCGTCACATCGTGTCGACCTGGCGGGCCGTCAAGTTGCACTGAAGAGTGCAACTTGACGGCCACTGCCCGTGCTACAGGCCGATCCAGTTCGCGAACTCGGATAGTTCGCTGCCGCGTGACCGCTCGCGTGACCGCAGGGCGATGACCGTCTCGCGGGTCGTGGGGTGGTAGCGCGTCTGCTGCGGGGCCGTCCGGCGTGCCTTCTGGAGGCAGCTGAGCGCCTGCGCGGAATTCCCGGTCCATGCGTTTGCCCTGCTCAGGTCCAGCCAGTGATGGCCTGCCCGAGAGCGGTCCCACCGGTTGGGGAAGCGCACGTCGTCCGCCAGTTGGACGGCCTGGTCGTACTCCTCCAGGTCGCAGGCGATCGCGACGGCGTGAACGCCGACGTTCGTCGGCCCCCAGCCGACGCCGTAGGCCGCGGTCTCGCCGGTTCGTCGGGCCAGTTCGCGGGCCTCGGTCACACGGGCCTCGACCTGGTCGGGGTCCTTCATCCGACCGGCGATCACGGCCGCCCGCAGCTGGAGGACACCGGCCATCGCGGCGAGGCCGTGCGGGCGCCGTGCGTCCTGGCCCTCCAGGTCCCGGAGAGTGCTGTCCACGACGCGCATGCCCAGGTCGTATCGGCTGGACGAGAGGGTGGTCTGGGCGCGCAGATAGCCGTACATGGCGGCGAGGCCCGGTTCGTCGGCGCGGGGTGCCGCCCAGTCCAGGCGTTGCAGCGCGACGGTGGCCAGGTCCACGTATCCGAAGGACCAGGCCAGCGTGAAGACGCAGCGGAACGCCCAGGCCAGGCATTCATGGGCCTGGCGCCGCTCCTCGCCACCGGCGGTGTGGATGGCCTGGACGCATTCGTCGATGAGCGCCGGGAGGTCGACGGCCATCGGCAGATACTCGGCTTGCCGCCGCTGTACCAGGACCTTCTCCATATCGGCACGGATGAGCGCGACCGGCCGGGCGGGCACCTGCCAATCGAGGGGGATGTCCCAGTTCTCCATGCTGACCCGGATGGGCTGTATGACCTCGTCGAGCCGCTCACGCCGAAGCTCCTGGGTGTAGGGCTGGCCGAGCAGATCCGAGGTGGTCACGCTGAGCGCGCGTGCGCAGGCCGCGATGAGCGATGGTGAGGCGGGCCGCTGGCCGCACTCCACCTTGGACAGCAGGGACTTCGAGACGTTGGCGCGCATGGCCAGCCCCAATTGGGTCAGGTCGCGTTCGCGGCGGGTGCGAGCGATGCGTGCGCCGGTGTGTTCCTCATTGCTCTGCGGCATGGTGAACTCCGTTCTGGCCTCGACACTCAGAACGGTACCCGCGGGCGGTGGTGCCGGTACGGCTGATCGGTACCGGCCTTCGGGGACGGGCCGTGGTCTCGGGCGTAGACGGTCACTCGCGCCCCGTTGACATGGGTCGTTCCGTACGCGCGGAAGTGGCGCCGCAGGGTGCTTGTTTTCGCCTCCTCCCGCGGGTCGCCCAGCGAGTGCGCACCCGCCGCGCGGACCGCGACGATCCGGTCGAATTCCAGCATGCGTGCCGCGATTTCCCGGGCGGGAAGCTCGACACCCGCGAGTGTGTTCGACGAAACGGGGTCCTGTGCCAGGGCCAGATCCGTCAGGAAACGGGTGTCCTCGGGGTTGGCCGCGGTCAGGATCCGGTGCTGGCCGGCGAGATAGAGCAGCCCGTCGCCGGGACGGCCTGCCTTGCGTACGGTGGCGCCGATGGCGGTGACGTCATTGCTCCGGCTCTGGGGTGTCCTCAGCGACAGGCTCGGCTGGACGAGCGCGGCCAGTACGGCGACCACCGCGATCCACGCGTGGCGGGAAGACCGCCGGAGCCGGTGGAAGTAATCCATCCAAGCGCCCAGCAGCACGGCGATTCCGATATTGCCGTAGACCACATACCGGTCGACGAAAAGGGGCTTGACCAGCGAGGCGATCAGCAGCAGAAGGCCCGGAAGCACAAGAATCGGCACAGCCAGCGCGGAAAGCCGTACGGGCCCCTTCACTCCCAGGGGCGCTCGGGCACACGCCACGCCTATGACCGCCACCACCAGGAAATATTGAAGCCGCACCGGTCCGCCGATCCAGGACACCTGCTCCGACTGCCCCGCACTGTAGATCGCCAGTGGCGACAGCCCGGCCACAACGCCCGCGGCAGCCACACTCCACGCCTTCATCACCGGTCGTGGAACACGGGAGACGACCAGTGTGACGCCGTGTGCGACCAGGGCGAGGACCGCGAACTCATGGAGCAGACAGGCCAGCAGCATGGTGGAGCCATAGACCGCCCACCGCCACCGGGCGCGCCGCGGGACGCTGACCACGAGCGCATAGGTGGCCCAGGTGACCAGGGCACAGACCATGGCATACGAGCGGCCCTCCTGCGCGTACTTCTGTACCTGGGGAAGGAGCGGAAACACCAGCCCGGCCAGCAGCCCGGCACGGGGTCCCGCCAGGCGTAGCGCCAGCAGCCCGACTCCGCTCGCCGCCACGGACATCGCCAGCACGGACGGCAGCCGCAACGTCAGCAGCCCTCCGCCGAAGAGACCGAAGATCTCATGCATCACGGCGTAGTACAGGGCATGGACCAGATCAATGTGCTGGGCGGTGTGCCATATCTGGGAAAGATCGCGGTGCGCGAGCTGATAGGTGACGGACTCGTCCCCCCACATGGTGTTCTGCCTGCGGATACCCCAGAGCCCCAGAGCGATGGTCAGCGACAAGGGCGCGATGACGACGACGGCTTCGGCCGGGCCCGGTGAGGGTCGACGGGCGGGTACGGGAGGGGAAACCGTCGTGGCCACGGCGCGGGCATGTGCGTCAACGGACATCGGCGACAGGGCCTTTCAGCAGTGGCGAGGACATTCCGCCAGCGTGCCGGGACCTCGTTGACCGGTTGCTGATCCAACCTGACCGGCCGATCAGGAAGGCGGGCCGACGCTGTGCGAGGCTGCACCCCATGCGCATCCTGGTGGTCGAAGACGAGGTGGACCTCGCCCACACCCTGCACACCGGTCTGACCTCCGAGGGCTACAGCGTCGACCTCGCCCATGACGGCCGACATGGTCTGTGGATGGCCCGGACCGGCGAATACGCCCTTGTCGTACTGGACTTGATGCTGCCCGGACTCAACGGCTACAAGGTCTGCGCCCAGCTGCGCCGGGAGGGCAACGCGACGCCCATCCTGGTACTCACCGCCAAGGACGGGGAGTGGGATCAGGCGGAGGCCCTGGACACGGGGGCCGATGACTACCTGGCCAAACCCTTCTCCTACACGGTGCTCGTCGCCCGGCTGCGGGCCCTGGTCAGACGAGCCGCCGCGGTCGCCCCGCCTGTCCTTGCCGTGGGCGACCTCTCGTTGGATGTCGCCGGCCGGGTCTGCCGCCGGGCCGGGACCCGGGTGGAACTCACGCCACGGGAGTTCGCCGTGCTGGAGCTGCTGGCCCGCCGGGCGGGCCAGGCGGTCTCCAAATCGGATCTGCTCTATCACGCGTGGCCCGACGAAGCCGAGGATCCCAACCTGGTGGAGGCGCGCGTCAGCGCCCTCCGCAAGAAGGTGGACGCCGCGTTCCACCGGAAGTCCCTCCAGACCGTACGGGGCACCGGCTACCGGCTGGTGGACGACCGTGAACGCGACTGAGCCGCGACGCCGCTGGTGGCCGCGCTCGGTACGAGCTCGCGCGGCCCTGGCCGCCGCCTCGGCCGCCGCCGTCATCCTGGTCGGCACCGGCTGGTGGGTACACCACGACGTCTACCGCCAGAGCGCGCAGATCGCCGAACGACAAGCCCAGACACATCTCTTGGCTCTCGTCGATCAGTTGAAGGAGGGAAGCGTTCCGGTTCGCAGAAGCACTGTGCCGTACGAGGTCGTCGCGACCGGCCGCCGCGCCGCTGTCGCCTACGGCGGAGGCATGGAGGAGTTCGACCCCGGCACCCGCCATGTGCTGCCCGCCCCACCGAAGGCCGAGGTGCCCGCCCCACCGGATGACGGGGCGGCCTGGGGCTATACGAACTGTCCCCTGGACATACCGGCGCGCCACGACGCCAAGCCCTGGGACCGGTTCGGCAAGGACGGCGGGACCTACCTGGGCATGTACGACGACGTCAGGGCCGATAAACTGAGCAGCGACAAAGTCGCCGCCCTCGGCATCGCTCCCGACGCCCAACTTCGGGTCTATGTGGTGGTGCTCCCGCACGCAGCCGAGGAGATCGCCGAGTCGATCACCAAGACCACTGATGTTCTGCTCCTGCGGGCCGGACTGGTCGGCCTCGTACTGATCGCTGCCATCGCCTACTTCACCGTCCGCATCGCGCTGCGGCCGGTCGAGGCCATCCGCGTCCTCACCGCCTCGGTCACCGCGAACGACCCCCGCGAACGCGTCACCGTCCCCGCCACGGGACACGAGATCACCGCCCTGGCCACCACCATCAACACCACCCTCCAGCGCCTCGACAACGCCGCCGCCCAGCAACGCCGCTTCGTCGCGGACGCCGCCCACGAACTGCGCAGCCCCCTCACCACACTGCTGGCCAGCCTGGAAGTCGCGCTCGCCTACCCGGAACGCACCGACTGGCCCGCCGCGGCCACTACCGCCGCACGGCAGACCCGCCGCCTCCAGGCCCTCGCCGAAGACCTGCTGCTCCTCGCCCGCCTCGACACCCGCGCCCCCACAGCCGACCCCGAAACCGTCGACCTGACAGCCCTCGCCTCCCGGCTGACCGAGCAATACCCCCTCACCGAAAGACCGTTGGCCCTCACCTGCGACAGCACCGCCCCCGCACACGTACACGGAAACCCCGATGAATGCGAACGGCTGCTGCGCAACCTCATCGACAACGCCGCCCGCCACGCCGCACACCGCATCCAGGTCACCATCCGGAGCCAGGACGCCTGGGTCGTCCTCACGGTGCACGACGACGGACCGGGCGTGCCCACCGAGGACGCCGAGCGCATCTTCGAACGCTTCGTCCGACTCGACGACGCCCGCTCCCGTGACCACGGCGGCACCGGCCTGGGCCTCGCCATCGCCCGCGACCTGGCCCACCGCCACCGAGGCACCCTCACCCTCACCCCCCGGACCCTCGGAGCATGCTTTCGGCTACGCCTTCCCCGAGCCCCGGCCCCGGCTCCGGCCGAGAAATGACACATTGACCTGGCGGTCGTCGCGCTTCCTCGACACCTCTGTCGCGAGCGTCCCCGGAACTCAAAGGGGGCGGCACCTTGTGCGGAGGTGCCGCCCCCTCCCACTCCCCCCACGGGAGCTGTTGCCGCGCGCATCGGCTACGTGCGGCAACACAAGTGCCCAGTCGCCGTAACGTACTCGTCACCCCCCACGGGAACGAGCAAACTGGCTCCGGGCACCGCCTGTTGAATTCCGGACGGCCCCCGTATGTCTTTACCGGCGGCCCCCGGTTTTCCTGGGGAACAGCTTTCCTGTTCCGGGCTCCGCGTCGCTCCCCGTTTCACATCTGGCCAAAAGGGCGTGGTCACTGACCGTGCCAGCGTGCATACTCAACGGTGATCGGGGGGCGGTCATAATGTCACGTGTGGGGGTCTGGTGCTCCGTGTTCATTTCAGTGAACTCGATCTGGCCCGGGTGCGGGTGGCGGTTCGCCCGGACGCGCTCTGGGAAACCGTTTTAAGTTTCCATCGGCTGCGGGAGAACCGGGCGGAGACCGTATACGGGAAATGGCGTTCCGAGGCGCGAAACCGACTCAACGGTGAAGCGCGGCTGCTCGCGCCGCTCATTCCGTCGCGCGGCTATTTCCCGGACTTCCTGACACCCGCCGAAGGGGTAATCGGTTGCGATGCCGCGATGTCCGCGCTGCGCGCCATACCGGGGGAGCGGCTGAACGCGGAGCTGTCCGGGCTTCCGGCGGCGCGGGCGCTCCCGGGGTGGATACGGGATCTGGCGCAGGGCGAGCGCAAGTCGCTGGACCGGCTGATCAGCACGCTGCGTGCCTATCACCAGGCCGCAGTCGCCCCGTACTGGCCGCATATCCAGGCCCGGATCGAGGCCGACCGGGTGGCCCGGGGCCGCGCGCTGCTGGACGGGGGCGCCGATGGGCTGCTGGCCTCGCTGCCGCCGACGATGCGGTGGCGGGCGCCCGTGCTGGAGGTCGACTATCCGGTGGACCGCGAGCTGTGGCTGCGCGGACGGGGGCTGTTGCTGCTGCCGTCGTTCTTCTGCCGGGGGACGCCGGTGACCTTCCGGAATCCGGATCTGACACCCGTTCTGGTCTACCCCGTCGAACACGCCCGGTGCGGCCTTTCGCTCCGCACCGGACAGCTGCCCGCCGTCGCGTCCGGGGCCGGTGCCAGGGCCGGGTCCGGCTCCGGATCAGGGGCCGGGTCCGCCCGGACGCTCGGCAAGCTCGTCGGGCACACCCGCTCGGCGGTGCTGCTGGAGGTCGGCGGCGGCTGTACGACCAGTGAACTCGCCCGCAGGGTCGGCGTATCGCTGGCCTCGGCCAGCCAGCACGCCAGTGTGCTGCGCGAGGCGGGCCTGGTGCACACCCTGCGGCAGGGCGGCGCCGTCCTGCACACCCTGACCCCGCTGGGGGCGGCGCTGCTGCGCGGCGGGGCGGCGGGGGAGCGGGTCTTCGGCCCACCGGCGCCGCTGCCGCCGGTCGTCACGAGCGGGCGGGGCCCGTCGGCAGGTCGCGGATGAGGCTTCCCGGCCCCCGGCTTCCTCGGCCCTGGGCCCCCGGCCCCCCGGTTGCCCGGTCCTACGCCTTCCGGCCGTCGGCCATCTCGTGGTCGTCCGCCTTCCCCGGTGTGGCCCCGGTGGCGAGTTCGCCGGTGGCCACCTTGCTGTGGCGGCGGCCCCAGCAGAGGTAGATCAGCAGCCCGGCGGCCATCCAGCCCAGGAACCGCGCCCAGGTGATCAGCGGCAGATTGCCCACCAGCAGCAGACACAGCAGCACCGCGACGGCGGGGACGACCGGCACCCACGGGGTGCGGAAGCCGCGCCGCAGATCGGGGCGGGAGCGGCGCAGGTACACCACTCCGACGCAGACGACGATGAAGGAGGTCAGCATGCCGATGTTGCCCAGTTCGGCGAGGTCCCCGATGGGCAGCACCGCCGTCATGAACGCGACCATCAGCCCGAGGGTCCAGGTGATCCGGCGCGGGCTGCGGGTGACCGGGTGCACATGGGAGAACCATTCGGGCAGCAGCCGGTCGCGGCTCATCGCGAGGAACACCCGGCTCTGCCCCAGCAGCATGATCATCACGACCGTGGTCAGCCCGCAGATCGCGCCGATGCCCACGATCCGCACCGCCCAGTCCGCACCCGCCGCCTTCAACGCGCCGGTGATGGGGGCGGCGTTGTCCAGCTTGGAGTAGTGCTGCATCCCGGTCACGGTCAGGGCGACGGCGACGTAGAGCACGGCGCAGACGGCCACGGTGGACAGCAGCGCGATGGGCAGGGTGCGCTGCGGCCGCTTGGCCTCCTCGGCGTTGCTGGCCATGATGTCGAAACCGGAGTACGCGCCGAAGATGATCGCGCCGCCGGTGAGGATCCCCGCCATGCCGAACGTGGCGTCCGCGCCCAGCCCGGCCCAGCCCAGCAGCGGCTGCTGCCACATGTCGCCGTCGCCGCCCACCGGTTGGGACGCCGGGATGAACGGCGACCAGTTGGCCGCGTCCACATGCGTCACCCCGATCGCCAGGAAGATGACGATGGCCGCGAGCTTCACGATCGTCATCGCCGTGTTGATCCGGGAGGTGGTGCGCACCCCGGAGGCGAGGATGGCGGTGAGCACCAGGATGACCAGTACGGCCGGGACGTTGACGGCCGCGTCGGGGCCGGAGACGGAGGCCGGGATGTGGATGTCGAAGGTGGCCAGGAAGTCGGTGACGTACTGGGACCAGCCACTGGCCACCGCGCCCGCGCCCATCGTCATGTCGAGGATCAGGTCCCAGCCGATGAGCCAGGCCACCAGCTCCCCGAGCGAGACATACGCGAAGGTGTAGGCACTGCCCGCGACCGGGACCGTACTGGCGAACTCCATGTAGCACAGCGCCACCAGGGCCGTGGCGACCGCGCCGATGGTGTAGGAGATCGCGATGCTCGGCCCGGCGTAGTTCGCGGCCGCCGTGCCGGTCAGCACGAAGATGCCCGCGCCGATGGTGACGCCGATGCCCATCAGGGTCAGCTGGAGCGGGCCCAGGGCGCGGGCCAGCCGCGTCTCCGGGCTCGCGGCGTCCTCGATGGTCGCTTCGATGGATTTGTTGCGCATGGCGGTGGTCACTCCTTCGTCGGCCCGGCGCACCCGAACCGCACCGGACGTCATCGGCGCCGCTCAGGCCCTGAGCACCCCGGGAAGGCACTCGGCCAGTCGCTCGTAGTCGGAAACGGTGTTGTAGAGATGGGCCGAGAGCCGCAGGAAGCCCCGGCCGTCCCAGGAGGTGATCGCGGTTTCGCAGCCGGTGCCGACCGCGATCCGCCGCTGGAGCGCCTGGGCGGCCTCGTGGTCGGTGGCCAGACCGGCGGGCAGCGGGACCAGCCGCATCGCCGGGGCCTCGCCGAACCTGACGGCGGTCAGGTTCGCGCCCAGGGCGTCGGCCAGCATCCCCTGGGCCACCTCGGCCAGCTTGGTCATCCGCGCGCGGGCCAGGTCCCAGCCGTACGTCTCCTCGATGAACTCCAGCGAACGCGGCGCCGCGAGCCAGGCGGTGAGGTCCAAGGTGCCCTGGATGTCGAAGCGTTGCGGGAAGGGGTCCGGGGCACCCCACGAGTCGGTGAGCGGCCACAGGTCCTGGGCGCCTGGCCCGCTCGCGACCAGCGCCGCCGTACCGCGCGGGGCGCAGCACCACTTGTGCAGATTGCCGACCCAGAAGTCCGCGCCCTGGGCCAGGCCGACCGGATCGGCCAGCATGCCGGGCGCGTGCGCCGCGTCGACCAGGACCTTCGCCCCGACGGCATGGGCGAGCCGGGTGATCTCCGCCACCGGGAAGAGCCGGGCGGTGGCCGAGGTGATCTGGTCCACGACCACCAGCGCGGTGGCCTCGGTCAGCGCGCCCTCGAAGATGGCCGCGATCCCCTCGGCGGTCGACTCCAGCGGGATGTGCAGCGTCCGCACCCGGGCCCCGGCCCGCTCGGCGGCCCGTACCGTGCCCATCGCCGCCGCGCCGTAGGCGTGGTCGGTCAGCAGCACCTCGCCGCCGGGCGGCAGCGCCAGACTGCCCAGGACGGTGCTCACCCCGGCGCTGGCGTTGACCACCAGGGCGGTGTGCTCAGCCGGGACCCGCAGGAACCGCGCCACGGCGGCGCGGGCCAGGCCCACCCGGTCGGGCAGGTCCCGGAACCACGCGTCCGGGTTGGTCTCCATCTCCTCGCGCAGCGCCCGCTGGACGTCCTGAACGGTGCGCGGCACGACGCCGAACGAGCCGTGGTTGAGATGGACGACCGAGGGATCGAGCGTCCAGTGCGACGGGGCGGCGGCCATGGGTCCCTTCCGGTTGGCTGGTGGGGCTGAGAGGTTTGCTTGCCGAGTTGTCCGATGACTTTGCTCAGCTTCCGGGAACCGTAGATGCGCCATGCCGTTCTGAACAGGCCCTCGACGTAAATTGGGGGTAACGAAGGCGGGCGGTAACATGGAGTCATCTGATGACTTCGGCTGGAGCCGGTCGGAAAGGGGTGGCGGGATGGCCGCGACCGACGAGGCGGCGAACGGGCTGCGCGCCATGATCGCCAAGGGTGAGCTGGCGCCCGGTCAGCAGCTGCCCGCCGAGCCCGAACTCTGCGCGCGGCTCGGCGTATCGCGCGGCTCGCTGCGCGAGGCGGTGCGCTCGCTCGCCGCCCTCGGGATGCTGGAGTCCCGCCACGGCGCCGGCACCTTCGTATCGGCGCTGCGCCCCGGGCAGATGCTGGCCGGGTTCGCCGCGACCGTGGACGTCCTGCCGCTCGGTGGGCTGCTGGAGCTCTTCGACGTCCGCCGCCCCCTGGAGGCCCAGGCCGCCGCGCTGGCCGCCGCCCGCGCCGATGAGCGGGTGATCGCGCGGCTGCGCGAGGTGCAGAAGCGGCTGGCCCGGTCCGAGGACGAGGCCGAACGGCATGCGCTGGACCGGGAGTTCCACTCCACCCTCTGCGAGGCGAGCGGCAATGAGGCGCTGGCCGCCCTCGCCGATGTGCTGCGCGCCCGCGGCAGCCACTACAGCATCTACGGCGCCCCCGAAGCCGACACCATCCGGCTGGCCAGCGACCTCGGCCATGAGGCGCTGATCAACGCCGTGGCCGCCCGCGATCCGGCGGCCGCCGCCGCGGCCGCCACCGCGCATCTGTCCCAGACGGAGGTCTGGCTGCGGCGGTACGCCCCGCTGCCGGATGACGGCGCGGGACCGGACGACGCCCCGCCGCCGGGCGGTGACCCGTTGCCGGACGGCGGCCCGGCCCGCTGATCAGCGTCTCAGCCGTCGTCTCAGCCAGTCGTCTCAGCCGTCGTCTCAGTCGTCGATGCCGCTGCGTTCGACGCCCGCGACGATATAGCGCTGGAGCATGAGGAAGACCACCAGCAGCGGCACGATCGACACCGCCGCCGCCACGAACAGCTCATGGAGGTTGACGGTCTGGGCCGTGGTGAACGTCGACAGCGCCACCTGCACCGTCCACGCCTTCCGGTCCTGGCCGATCACCAGCGGCCACAGGAAGGAGTTCCAGGCGCCGATGAAGACGATCGTGCCGACCGCCGCGAAGACCGGCCGGGAGTTCGGCACCACCACCCGCCAGTACGTACGCCAGTAGCCGAGACCGTCCACCCGCGCCGCGTCCTCCAGCTCCCTGGGGAAGCCCAGGAAGTACTGGCGGAAGATGAACGCCGCGACCGCGCTGAACAGCGTGGGCACCACGAGACCGCGCAGTGTGGACACCCAGCCGAGCGAGCTGACCAGTACGAAGCTGGGCACGAAGGTGACCGCCGCCGGGACCATCAAGGTGCCCAGGATCCAGTAGAAGACCACATTGGCGTAGGCGTACGGGATACGGGCCAGACCGTATCCGGCCAGCGAGGCCAGGAGCAGGGTGCCCACGGTGGTGAGGACCGCGATCAGCGAGGAGTTGAGCAGCGCGTGCGCCATCGGCACATTGGGGTCGTCGAACAACTCGCGGACGTTGGACCAGTGCAGCTCGCTCGGGAAGAACGTCCACTCCGGCGAGGTGATGTCCGCCTCGCTCGACAGCCCGTTGCGCACCAGGAGGTAGAACGGGATCAGGAAGAGCAGCGCGAGCGCGAGCAGCAGCACCAGCCGCACCGCGCGCCCCACGCCGACGAGAGCGTCCCGGACGTCCCGCGTCCTGGGAGGGACCCTCGGGGGAGTACGCATCAGTCCTCCTTCCGGCCCAGGCCGAACCAGCGCGCCTGCACCACCGTCACCACGGCGATGATCAGCGCCAGGATCACCGCGCCCGCACTGCCAAGACCCAGGTTCTGCCCCTGGCCCAGCGCCGTGTAGTAGAGGTAGACCAGGGGCGGACGGGCATAGGGCGGATAGCCGCGCGAGTCCGACAGCAGGTTGTAGAACTCGTCGAACGCCTGGAAGGCGTTGATCACCAGCAGCAGCACCACCGCGACCGAGGTCGCCCGCAGCTGTGGAAAGGTGATGTGCCGGAACACCTGCCACCCCGGCCGCGCCCCGTCCACGGCCGCCGCCTCGTACAGCCGCGGGGGGATGCGCTGGAGCCCGGCCAGGAACAGCACCATGTAGAACCCCGTCTGGAGCCACAGCCGTACGGTCACGATGACCAGCCAGTACCAGGGCGGCTCCGTGGTCGACAGCCAGGCGATCTGATCGGCGCCGAACCAGTCCAGCACGGTGTTGGCCAGCCCGAAGCGCACCCCGTTGAAGATCGACATCTTCCAGATCAGCGCCGCCACCACATAGGAGCACGCCACCGGCAGGAAGAACACCGACCGGAAGAACGCCTGTGCCCAGCGCAGCCGGTTGACCATCAGGGCGAGCGCGAGCGAGAGCACATAGGTCGCCGGGACGATGAAGGCCGTGAAGACCAGGAAGGTCACCAGGCTGTCGGTGAACGCGTCGTCGCCCAGCATCGCCGTGTAGTTGCCGAAGCCGACGAAGTCCGTGGGCGACACGGTGTTGTGCGCGTCGAAGAAGCTGAGATAGACGCTCCAGGCCAGCGGGACGTAGGTGAAGAGGGTCAGGCCCAGCACGAACGGGCCGACGAAGATCCAGAACCACAGATGGCGGTTCTGCGGGCCCAGCAGCCTCTCTGCCAGTTTTGTCCGCGGGCCCCGCATCAGCTCTTCTTCTGCACGCGCCGCAGTTCGGCCTCGGTCTTGCGGACCACCGACCGCAACTCGCTCTCGGGGTTGGCCCCGCCCTTGATGATCCGGCTCAGCGCGTCCAGGTAGGCCGTTCGGCTCGCGGAGGTCCACAGCAGCGGTTCGGCGTGGCCGTTGTCGGTGGCGTAGCGCACCGCCTCACCGGCCGCGCCCTGGCGCAGCTTGGCCGCCTTCGTGGCCAGCGAGATCCGGGCGGGGATGTGGAAGCCGTAGCGGAGCGCGAAGTCCTCCTGGTAGTCGGTCCGTTGCACCCACAGCCACTTCACATACGCCTTCGCCACCGACTTGTGCCGGGACCGGGCGCTGACCGCCGCCCCGTACGCGCCGACCGGCACCGCGGGCGCGCCGTGCGCCCCGTCCTGGGGGAACGGCAGCACCCCGAAGTCCTCCCCCAGCGCCTTCTTCACCTGCGGCAGCGCCCACAGCCCGGACCACTGCATGGCGGTGAGCCCCTGGGTGAACGCGGCCGGGTCCGACCAGTCCGAGGGCGCCCCGAGCAGCAGCGACTTCTCGGTGTAGAGCTGACGCAGCTTGCCGAGCGTACGGGCGGCCGCCGGGTCGTCGAAGCCGACCTTGCCGTCCTCGGTGATCAGCGTGAGCCCGGCGGCGTTGAGCGGGGTGCCGCCGAGGACGCCGGGGCCGCCGTCATTGCCCAGGAAGAGCCCCTTGACGTCCCCGGTGGTGAGCTCCTTCGCCGCGTCGATCAGCGCGTCGAGGGTGTTCGGCGGCTCCAGTCCCGCGTTCTTGAGCATGCTCTTGCGGTAGTAGAGCAGCTGGGTGTCGATGACCTGCGGAACGGCCCAGATCTTGCCCTGATACGTCTTCGGGGCGAGCACGGCCGGGTTGAAGTCGTCCTTGGCCTCGGCGAGCAGCTCGGTGAGGTCGACCACCTGACCGCCCTGGATCTGGTCCAGCGTCGGGCCGTTGACCTCGAAGACATCCGGACCGGACGTCGTGAGCAGCGCGGCGGCGGTCTGCTGGTCGTAGGCGCCCGGCCGCCACTGCACCCGGACGCTCGCCTTCTCGAACGCGTCGGCGTACCGCTTGACGGCCTGTTCGGTGCCGGGCTCGCCGTACTGGTGGTACCACTGCTCGATCACCGGCTGGCCGGCGTGGTCATCGCCGTCCCGCCCGGTGTTCGACCCGCAGGCGGAGGCCAGCGCCCCGGTGAGGGCCAGCCCTCCGCCCGCACCCAGCAGCCTTCGGCGGCTCATGGACATTGGTATGCCCCCTCGTCTCCCGGTCCCCGTACGACCCAACGATCAACGATGGAGGCGGATTACGACAGAGGTGTTGCGGCTGGATGTCACTTTTCGGTATCAGAACGTGACGCTGTGTCGACCTTGGTGCTTGTGGTGGTGGCGGTTGTGGTGGTGGTTGTGGTGGTGGCGGTTGTGGTGCTGGCTCTGGTGGTGGCTCTGGTGGTGACGTGCTCGGCGTCGATCTCGTCGAAGACGCGCTGGGCGGTGGCGAAGGCCGAATTGGCCGCCGGGACACCGCAGTAGATCGCGGACTGGAGCAGCACCTCGCCGATCTCCTCACGGGTCAGCCCGTTGGTGAGCGCGGCCCTGATGTGCATGGCCAACTCGGCGTCATGGCCGTGCGCGATCAGCGCGGTGAGGGTGATACAGCTGCGGGTCCGCCGGTCCAGACCGTCACCGGTCCAGATCTCGCCCCATGCGTAGCGGGTGATGAAGTCCTGGAAGCGGGCGGTGAACGGGGTGGTCCGGGCCACGGCGCGATCCACGTGCGCGTTCCCGAGGACGTCCCGGCGGACGGCCATCCCGGCGGCGTGGCGGGAGGCGTCGGTGCGGGGGGTGGTGTCGGTGTGGGGTGTGGCGTCGGTGTGGGGGGTGGTGTTGTGGGGTGTGTGGGTGTGGGGCGCGTCTTTGTGGGGCGTGTCGTTTTGGGGTCGTGCGGTCGCGTCTTTGTGGGGCGTGTCGTTCTGGGGCCGTGTGGTCGCGTCGTCGTGGGGCTGGGCGGTGCTGTCGGTGAGATGGGCGAGCAGCGCCGCCGTCACTGGCTCGGGCCGCTCGACCCCCGCCAGATGCGCCGCCCCGGCGACTTCCAGCAGACTCGCCCCGGGCACCGCGTCCGCGATCCGGCGGGCGTGCGCGGGCGGGGTCGCGGGGTCGTCGCGACCGGCCACGACGAGGGTGGGTACGGCGATCCGCTCCAGGTCGGCCGTGATGTCGTACGCGGCGAGGGCATCGCAGCAGGCGGCGTAGCCCGCGCGGTCCGTGGCGCGCAGATCCTCGATCAGCGCGGCGCCGACGGGCGTGTGGGCGAAGCCGTGCGAGAACCATGTGCCGGGACGGCTCGCCACCATCGCCTCCGTCCCCTCGGCCCGCACCAGCGCGGCTCGTTCCCGCCAGGCGGCGGGGTCGCCGAAACGGGCCGAGGAGCAGACGACGGCGAGTGAGGTGAGGCGTTCGGGGTGGTGGGCGGCGAGATGCAGGCCGACCGCGCCGCCGATCGAGACGCCCGCGTAGGCGAACCGCTCCCATCCCTGCTCGTCGGCGAGCCGCAGTACGAGGGCGGCGAGATCGCCGATGGTGGCCGAGCCGTCGGAGGGCAACAGCGCGGCGGGGGAGCCGCCGTGGCCGGGCAGATCCCAGCGCAGGACCCGGTGTGTCCGGGTGAGCGCGGGTAGTTGGGGCTCCCAGACGGCGAGGGAGGTGCCGATGGAGGGGCCGAGGATGAGTGGTGGGGCGGTGGGGGGTCCGCTGAGGTCGTGGTGCGGTTGGTTGTTGGTCACGGGGGGCTCCGGTGGGTGGGTGTGTGAGGGTGCGTGGGCGGCTGCGGCGGGGTGCATTTCCCCCACCCCGCCCCTCCCCGAAACTGGGGGCTCCGCCCCCAGCCCCCCACTCCGGGGGCTCCGCCCCCAGCCCCCCACTCCGGGGGCTCCGCCCCCAGCCCCCCACTCCGGGGGCTCCGCCCCCGGGACGGCCCCGTCCGCCACGAAGCGGAGCCCTGGGGGAGTGGGGCTCTGAGGGCTCTGGGGATGGGTGGTGGTTGGCTGTGGCGGGGCGTTTTCCCCACCCCGCCCCTTCCCGAATCTGGGGGCTCCGCCCCCAGCCCCCCGCTCCGGGGGCTCCGCCCCCAGACCCCCGGGGGCTCTGCCCCCGAGCGCAGGCGCTCGGCCCCCGAACTGCGGGGGCTTCGCCCTCGTACCTCGGGGCTCTGCTCCTGGGGCCGGGGGTTCTGCCTCCGGAGCCAGCGGTCCTGTTCGCGGGCTCGAGGGCTTCGTTCTCGGGCTTCGGGGGCTTGGTACCCGGACGTGCCTGAGGTGCCGGGTGGGGGTATCTTCCAGCCTCTCCGGCGATTGAGGAGCGGGGGTGCGGGGGCGGAGCCCCCGGGGTGGGGGCTGGGGGCGCAGCCCCCGGATTCGGGAAGGGGCGGGGTGGGGGATGGCCGCCGGAGGCGTTAGGCATCGCGAGCCAGCGCGCGGTCGACCAGAGCCGGGGCCGAGCCCAGGTATGTGCCCGGCTCCGTCAGCTCGCGCAAGCGTTCCGCCGGCAGCACCCCGGCCAGCGCCTCCGCCAGCTCCACCCCCTCCTCCGCGACCCGCCGCGACGCCTCCATCAGCAGTTCCTTCGCGCGGGCCCGGCCGACGGCCGGGGCGAGGGCGGCGGCGAGGCGCTCGCTCACGATGAGCCCGCCCGTCAGCCGCAGATGTTCGGCCATCCGGTCGGGGAACACCTTCAGCCCGGAGGTCAGCTCCACCGCGTCCCGGGCGGAGCCCCCCGCGAGCCGTAGCAGTTCCCGCAGCGTCTGCCATTCGGCGTGCCAGGCCCCACCGGGCCGTTCGTCCTCCGCGGCCAGCGAGCCCAGCAGGGTCGCGGCGAGCTGCGGTGCCTGACGGGCCGCGGCGGCCAGCAGTGTGGCCCGTACGGGGTTCGACTTATGGGGCATCGCGGACGAGCCGCCGCCCGCCCCCTCGGCCACCTCGCCGATCTCCGTACGCGAGAGCACCAGCACATCCGCCGCCACCTTCCCCAGCGCCCCCACGGCGAAGGCGAGCGCGGTGCCCAGGTCGGCGATGGGGGTGCGCAGGGTGTGCCAGGGCAGTTCGGGTTCGGCCAGCCCGGTCTCCTCCGCGAAGCGCGCCAGCAGCTCGGCCCCCGCCCCGAAACCGGCCCCGAACCCGGCCCCGAAACCCGCCCCGGCCCCCGCCTCGAAGGCGGCCAACGTGCCCGCCGCACCGCCCAGTTGCGCGGGCGGCCGCAGCGCCGCGAGCCGGTCACGGGCGTCCAGGACGAGCGCCCGCCAGCCCGCCGCCTTCAGTCCGAAGGTGGTGGGCACGGCGTGCTGGGTGAGGGTGCGGCCGGGCATCGGGGTGTCGCGGTGCGCGGCGGCGAGCCGCGCCAGCTCCGCCGCCGTACGCTCCAGATCGGCCACGATCAGCGGCAGCGCACGCGCGGCCACCAGCATCGCGGCCGTGTCCACGATGTCCTGGCTGGTGGCGCCCCGGTGGACGTACGACGCGGCCTCGCCGTCCGTACGGGCCACCGCCGCCGTGAGGCCGGCGACCAGCGGGATGACCGGGTTTCCCCCGGAGCGGGCGCGCAGCGCCAGGTCGCGTACGTCGTACAGCTCGGCGCGGGCCGCGCCCGCCACCGCCTCCGCCGCCCCGGCGGGGGCCACCACGCGCGCCAGCGCCGCCTCCGCGTCCAGCATGGCCTGGAGAAACGCGATGTCGCCCGTGGCGGCCTCCACCGCCGACCCGGTCCGCACCGGGGACAGCAGCCCCACGTCGTGGCCGTCCGAAACGCCGGAACGATCCGAACTATCCGAACCATCCGTACGACCGGAACCACCAGAACTATCGGAACTCAAGGAAGACCGTCTCCCCCTCGCCCTGCAAGCGGATGTCGAAGCGGTACGTCCCCGGCCGGGACCCCACCGTCGCCACCAGCGTCTCGCGGTGCGCCGGATCCAGCGCGGCGAGCAGTGGGTCGGCGGCGTTGGCCTCGGCGTTCTCGGGGAAGTACACACGAGTGAAGAGGTGGTGCAGGAGCCCCCGGGCGTGGACGCACACGCTGATGTACGGGGCGGCGGGCGCGGCCGGGCCGCCCGGCGGCAGCGTACGGGCCGCCCAGTGGCCGTCCGCGTCGGTGGCGATCCGGCCGAAACCGGTGAAGTCCACGCCGTTGCGGCCGAGGTAGCCGCCGGTCACCGGGTCGCGCCGCATCGACCCGCCCGCCCCGGCGAGGGAGCCGTCCGGGCCCGCCTGCCACAGCTCCACCAGCGCGTCCGGGACGGGGGTGCCCTCGCCGTCGTAGACATGGCCGTGGAGCGTGATGGCGCCGGGGTGGCCCGCCGGGGCCATCTCACCGCCGTCGGGAAAGGGCAGGGCATAGCCGTAGAACGGGCCCACGGTGTGGGACGGGGTGGGCGCGAGCCGCCCGTCGGTGGGTCCCTCGGCGGCCGGTCCCCCGGTGGCGGTGGGTCCCTCGGCGGCCGGTCCTCCGGCGGTGGTGGGCCCCTCGGTGGACGCGAGCCCCCGCGCGGTGGCGGCCCCCTGCGCGGATGCGAGCCTCTCGGTCATCAGCGGCCCTCCTCGATCCAGGTGGCGGACGGCCCGTCCAGCACGATGTCCCAGCGGTAGCCGAGCGACCACTTCGGCCGCGACAGCTCATGGTCGTACGCCGCGACCAGCCGCTGCCGCGCCGCCGGTTCCGTCACCGATTGCAGGATCGGGTCGTAGGCGAAGAGCGGATCGCCGGGGAAGTACATCTGGGTGATCAGCCGCTGGGTGAACGCCGTGCCGAAAACGGAGAAGTGGATATGCGCGGGCCGCCAGGCGTTCTCGTGGTTGCGCCACGGATAGGCGCCCGGCTTGATGGTGGTGAAGTGGTACGAACCGTCGTCGCCGGTCAACGTCCGCCCCACACCGATGAAGTTGGGGTCGAGCGGCGCGGGGTGCTGATCGCGCAGATGGGCGTAGCGGCCCGACGCGTTGGCCTGCCACAGCTCGATGAGCTGCCCCCGGACCGGGCGGCCCCGGCTGTCCAGGAGCCGTCCGGAGACGGTGATGCGCTCGCCGAGCGGTTCGCCCCGGTGCTGTGAGGTGAGGTCGTTGTCGATCTCGGTGATGTCGGTCTGGCCGAAGACGGGAGTGTGCAGCTCCACCGTCTCCGGGTCGCCGTGCACCGCGACCAGCGGCTGCTTGGGGTGGCGCAGCACACTGCTGCGGTACGGGGCGAAGTCGCGCGACGGATGGTCGGCGGCGGGGGCGCCCTCGGCGCGCGCCTTGTCGTACGACTCCCGTATGTGGGTGAGTTCGTGGTCGATGTCGGACTGGGTGAGAGACATGTCTGCCGTCAGCCTTACCTTTCCAACCTTGCCGTTGCGGGCCGTAGCCGATCGTTCCGGGCCGTTGCGGGATTACCTCTCCAGGACGAGGGCCAGGCCCTGCCCGACGCCGATGCACAACGTGGCCAGGCCCGTCCCCGAGCCCCGGGCGGCGAGCTGATGGGCGACGGCCCCGGTCAGACGGGCGCCCGAGGCGCCGAGCGGGTGGCCGATGGCGATGGCGCCGCCGCGCGGATTGACGATCGCGGGGTCGAAGCCGGGGTCCTGGGCGGACCATTCGGCGAGACAGCCCAGCACCTGTGCGGCGAACGCCTCGTTGAGTTCGAGGGTGGCCAGATCGGCGAAGGAGCGGCCGGCCTTGGCGAGGGCGCGGGTCACGGCCTCGACGGGGCCGAGCCCGAAGTACTGCGGCTCGATACCGGTGACGGCCGAGGCGCCGATCCGGGCCAGCGGCTCGCGCCCGGTGGCCTTCAGACCCTCCTCGTCCACCAGCAGCAGCGCGGCCGCGCCGTCGTTGAGCGGCGAGGCGTTGCCCGCGGTGACGGTGCCGCCGGGCTTGCGGAAGGCGGGCTTGAGCTTGGCCAGGGCCTCCGGCGATGTGGTCTCGCGGATGCTCTCGTCGCGGACGAGGTCGGTGTCCGGATACGGCAGCACCTCGGCGTCGTACGCCCCGTCCTTCCACGCCCGCGCCGCCTTCTCATGGCTGCCGAGCGCGAACGCGTCCTGCGCCTCGCGGCTGATGCCGTGCTTGTCGGCGATCAGTTCGGCGCCCTCGCCGAGGGCGACGGTCCACTCGGGAGGCATGTCCGGGTTGGTCATCCGCCAGCCCAGGGTGGTGGAGTACAGCTGCTGATGCCCGGCGGGGAAGGCGCGCTCGGGCTTGGGCAGCACCCAGGGGGCGCGGCTCATCGACTCCACACCGCCCGCCAGGGCGATATGCGCATCGCCGACCGCGATCGCGCGGGCGGCCTGGAGCACGGCCTCCAGGCCCGAGGCGCAGAGCCGGTTGACGGTCGCGCCGGGCACGGTCACGGGCAGCCCGGCCAGCAGCACGGCCATGCGGGCCACATCGCGGTTCTCCTCGCCCGCGCCGTTGGCGTTGCCGAAGTAGACGTCGTCGATGCGCGCCGGGTCCAGGGCGGGGGTGCGGGCGAGCAGCCCGCGCACCACATGGGCGGCCAGGTCGTCGGGGCGCACCCCGGCCAGCCCGCCGCCGTACTTGCCGATGGGGGTACGGACGGCGTCGACGATATAGACGTCACGCAAGGTGGTCATCGGGTCTCCTTCCCGGCGGTCTTCCCGGGCTTCCCGGGGGCCTTCCCGGGCTTCCCGGCGGCCTTGAGGGCGCGCAGCGCCGCCAGCTCATGGGGGGTGGGCGGCTCGGTGGTGCCCACGGTGCCGGCGACGGTCAGCTCCCAGCCGGTGGCGGCCCGCACCCGCTCCACGGTGACGCCCGGGTGCAGTTCGGTCAGCACCAGTTCGGCGGTGGCCGGGTCGGGGCGCAGAACGCCCAGGTCGGTGATGACGGCGACGGGGCCCGCGCCCGGCATGCCGAGCTTCTTACGGTCGCCGGGGCCGCCGCCGTGGCCCATGGTGGTCACGAAGTCCAGCCGCTCCACGAAGTTGCGGGTGGAGTGACGCAGCACCATCAGCACCTTGCCGCAGTTGGAGGCGATCTCGGGGGCGCCGCCCGCGCCGGGGAGGCGGCCCTCGGGCTTGTCCGGGCCGCGGTCCACGACGCTGGTGTTGATGTTGGCGTAGCGGTCGACCTGGGCGGCGCCGAGGAAGCCGACGTCGATCCGGCCGCCCTGGAGCCAGTAGTTGAACATCTCCGGCACCGGGACCACCGCGTCGGCCGTGTCGGCGAGCTCGCCGTCGCCGATGGACAGGGGGAGCCGGGTGGGCTTGGAGCCGATGGTGCCCGACTCGTAGATGAGGACGAGACCGGGGTTGACGGTGGCGCGGGCGAGGTTGGCGGCGGTGCTGGGGAGGCCGATGCCGACGAAGCAGGTGGTGGCGTCGGCGAGCGCGCGGGCGGCGTTGACCTCCATCAGCTCGTCGGATGTGAAGTCCGTCGTCCCTGCGGTGGTCGCGGTCATCGGGTGAGTGCTCCCTCGCTCTTGCGCACGTGCTCGTCGATCCACCGGGTGAACGCCTCGCGGTCGCGGGCGATCGGATCCCATGCCTGGTAGAAGGCGTTGTCGCGGGTCGTGTACCCGGTGGCGTAGGAGGGGCGGGCGCCGTCGGGGACCACGCACACCGCGTCGATCACCCAGGTCGGCAGGACGACTCCGCCCGGCCGTGGCGTCAGCTCCTCGACGATCTCCTCCACGGTCACCAGCACCCGGTTCGCCGCGAGGGCCGCCTCCTTCTGCACCCCGGTCAGCCCCCACATCTGCACATTGCCCGCGCGGTCGGCCTGCTGGGCGTGGATGACGGTGACATCGGGGTTGAGGGCCGCGACGGCGGCCAGCTCCTCCCCGGTGAAGGGGCAGGTGACGGTGGAGACGGTGTCCGTACGGGTCGGGATGTCGCTGCCGCGATAGCCGCGCAACACGGCGAACGGCAGCTTGGAGGCACCGGCCACATAGCGGTTCGCCATGCCCGCGTGGCTGTGCTCGTCCAGCTCCAGCGGCCGCGGCCAGCCGTTCTCGACGGCGTCACGGAAGCGGTGCAGCGAGCCGACGCCGGGGTTGCCACCCCAGGAGAACACCAGCTTGCGGACGAGTCCGGCGCCGATGAGCTGGTCGTAGATGACGTCCGGAGTCATCCGGACGAGGGTCAGGTCGGTGATGCCCTGGCGAATGACCTCGTGCGCGGCGGCGTACGGGATCAGGTGGGTGAATCCCTCCATCGCGACGGTGTCCCCGTTGTGGACGAGGTCCGCCACGGCGTCCTGGAGGCTTCGGATGTCGGCCATCGTCACTCCGCGATCGAGATGCTCATGGATGCTCAGTGTGCTGACTAATGTGCTGCCGATTTCGCACGCTGCCATTGGCTGGTGCGCTCGTCAAGGGAGTCTAGGGTGAATGTCGGCCTCTCGACATGGGGTCTTCCACAGGGCAGAATCGCTCAGTACACGGACTAATGAGCTCATCGAGCGAGCGGTGTGCGGCGAGCGGCAAGCAGTGTGCGGCGAGCAGTGAGTAGCGGGGGAGCCGGGAGGCACGACATGGGCGGCGCGGTGGATCTGAACACGCACCCCGGGCATCTGGCCCGCCGCTTCCAGCAGGCGCACTCCCTGCTGTGGGGCGCGATGGTCTCCGAGGAGACCACCTCGCCGCAGTTCGCGGTGGTCAACGCGCTGATGGAGAGGCCGGAGATCGACCAGCGGACGCTGAGCGAACATGTCCACCTCGACCGCTCCACCATCGCCGACCTGGTCGCCCGGCTGGCCCGGCGCGGTCTGCTGGAGCGGGTGCGGGACCCGAACGACGGCCGCCGCAACGTCCTGCGGCTGACGGACGAGGGCGCCCGCGTCCACCGCAAGCTGGTCACGCGGACGGCCCGGATGAACCGGGTCTTCCTGGCCCCCCTGGACGAGACGGAGCGCGAGACGCTGCTGCGGCTGATCGCACGGGTCACGGACGCGGCGGAGGACTTGCGCGCGTAGCCGCGCGGGTCTTCCCCCTCCCCGCCCCTTCCCGAAACCGGGGGCTCCGCCCCAGACTCCGGACGGGGGCTCCGCCCCCAAACCCCCGGGGGCTGGGGGTCCGGGGCGGAGCCCCCGGTTATGGGAAGGGGCGGGGAGGGGAGCAGCCCGCCGCAGGCGTCACGAACTGGAGGCCGATGGCCTCGTGCCGACGATGACCGTGGCGTCCAGTTCGTCGCATTCGGCCAGCCGCGGCTTCAGCCCGTCGTCCGCCACGATGGCCATGGCCGAGGGCGCCTGTCGGCCGCTCGTCTCGAACAGCAGCGAGCCGCCCGGGGTCAGCCATCCGCCCGCCCCGGCGGTCACCCGGCGCAGTACGTCGAGCCCGTCCGCGCCGCCGTCCAGCGCCACCCGGGCCTCATGGACCCGGGCCTCCGGCGGCAGCAGCTCGACCTCCTCGGTCGGCACATACGGGACGTTGGCGAGCAGGACATCGACGCGGCCGCGCAGCGCGGCGGGCAGCGGCTCGTAGAGATCGCCCTCGTACACCGTGCCGCCCACCGCCTCGACGTTGCGCCGTGCGCAGCGCACCGCGGCGGGGTCGATATCGGCGGCGTACAGCTCCACCTCGTCCAGGGCCGAGGCCAGCGCGGCGCCCAGCGCGCCCGAGCCGCAGCACAGATCGACCACGACGGCCCCGGGCCGGGCCAGCGCCTCGGCCTGATCGACCAGGAACTCGGTGCGCCGCCGTGGCACGAAGACCCCGGCGTCCACGGATATCCGCAGGCCCCGGAAGTCCGCCCAGCCGAGCACATGCTCCAGCGGAAGCCCGGCGGCGCGCCGGTCCACCATGGCGCGGAGACCCGCCGGGGTACGGGCCGTGGCGAGGATGAGCCGCGCCTCGTCCTCGGCGAACACGCACCCGGCGGTGCGGAGTCTGGCGACGACGGTGGGAAAGGGGAGGGGAAGGGATGAAGCCGACATGGGAGCCTGGAAAGCCTTTCGGGAGGTCTCAGGGCGCTCCCGGCGGTCAGCTAGGCCGCGTATGTCGCGGCGACCGCACAGCCCTCAAGGGCGAGCACCCAGCCTGAACTGGCATTGATGGGTCTCACCTCCTCGGTGGGCATTGGCGCGGCAACAGTACCCCAAAACGGGCCCGAGGGACCGGCCGCCCGCGGTGGCGGTAGCGGTGGCGGTAGCGGTGATGGAAAAGACTTCAGCTCGCGAGCGCCTCGTACCGCACCCCGGTCAGCCGCTCGGACGCGGCCCACAGCCCACGCCCCGCCGTATCGCTGAGCGTCCACTTGGCGCGGGCCGAGCGGCCGGGGGAGCCGTGCCACAGCCCCTGGAGCGGCGGGCCGAAGAAGTCGTCCTGGCGGACATCCGGCCCGGTGGCGGCGTACAGGGTCGGGAGTGCGCCCTGCTCCGGGCTCTGGGCGAAGTAGCGGTTGCCGATCTCCATGAAGCGCTGCTTCGCCCGGTGCCCCTCCATCTTCGGCGCGACGGACATGAGGTTGGTCGCGGCGTAGCCGGGGTGCGCGGCGGCCGCCACGAGGTGGGCGCCCGTCGCGCGCAGACGGTGGGCCAGTTCATGGGTGAAGAGGAGGTTGGCGGACTTGGAGCGGGCGTAGGCGGCCCAACGCCGGTATTTGCGCTCCATGTTCAGATCGCGCGGGTCGACCGTCCCCAGCAGGTGCATAAAGCTGGACACGGTGACCACGCGTGCCCCCGGCCCCGCCGCCAGCAGTTTCGGCAGCAGCAGTCCGGTCAGCGCGAAGTGCCCCAGGTGGTTGATGCCGAACTGCGTCTCGAAGCCGTCGGCGGTTCTGCCGTGCGGAAGGGCCATCACACCCGCGTTGTTGATCAGCAGATCGAGCCGGTCGCCCTTGTGCGCGGCCGCGAAGGCCCGTATGGACGCCAGATCCGCGAGGTCCAGCGGCGCCACCCGCACATACGCGCCCGGCGCCTGCGCCTGGATCCGCTCGGCGGCCTCGGCCCCGCGCGTCTCGCTGCGGCACGCGAGCACCACTTGGGCGCCGCGCCGCGCCAACTCCCGGGCGGTGATGAGGCCGAGACCGCTGTTGGCGCCGGTCACGACGGCGGTGCGGCCGGTCTGATCGGGGATGTCGCTCGCGGTCCAGCCCTTCATCGCGCGCTCCTTCACGGTGTGCGCTACCCGCCGGTAGCCCCCTGTGTCCGGCGACAGCCTAAGGGTGGGGTGATGAAGGTGCGAGATGTGCGGGCCCGCGCTTGAAACAGAGATCCTTGCCGGTGGGTGTGGGCGGAATGCCTGCCAGGGGTGTCGGGGCTGCCGGGGCTGCTCTGGTCAGTCAGGGTCGCTGGGGTTGCCGGGGTTGCCTGGTTGCTCGGGTCGGTTGGGTGCCGCTTTCGTCTCGCGCCTTCGGCGCAATTGAGCAGCGGGGCAGGGGGGTGGGGGCGCGATGCCATCGCCGTCCACCGGCCGGTGGTGGCTGGGCCCGGCGGCGGCTTCCGTGCTCGGCGGCCGGGGGTTCGCCGCCGGACTGCGGGCGGTGGCAAGATCCCGGTCAGTGCGATGCCGGGCCGCGCCCAGGGGTGTTTCGGTGGTCCAATGCCGCACTTGGCCCCTCCCGGTACCCCCTTCCTGAAAACGCTTGATCTGGCGCAACTAATCCATCAAGCGATTTCCAAAGGGGTACCCCAACCCCTCCGCTGTCCGGCGTCGGCCTCAACTCCCGGCACGGACGCCGCCGCCGGGCCCAGCCCCTACCGGCCCGTCAGACGGCGGCGCGACCCGCGCCTCCCACCCCCTGCCCCGCTGCTCAATGGCGCCGAAGGCGCGAGACGAAAGCCGCACCCAACCGAGCCCAGCAGCCCCGCTCCCTCCCCCATAGGCAGGCCGGAGAGCCGCTGTCGGAGCCATGAGCGATGATCTGGCCATGGTGTATTCGACGGGGGAGGACGGGGGAGGTCCGATGGCGACCGGTGGCTGGACGGCCGTGGACGACCGGCGGTTGGTGCCCGCGCTGGGCGGGCTCATCGACGGCACGGGGATGTGGCGGACCGGGGTGCTGGCCTCCATCGAGCGGACCGGCCGGTATCTGACCGGGACATGGGATCCGCCGGGCCCCGAGGGCGAGGACGGGCCCGGGATCGCCGGGGAAGGGTCGTGGGTGCGGTTCATCGGCCGGATCGGGGCCGTGGCGCTCCGGGCCGCCGCCGCGTCCACGCGCCCGGAGCGGCGCGAACGGCTGCTGGCGATGCTGGAGATGTGGGCGGAGAGCCCGTTCGCCGATCCGGAGGCCCGGCTGCGCACCGGAATCGTGGTCACCGAGCGGCTGGCGGTGCGGGACGAGCGCGGGGCGGCCGTCAGCGCGGGGTGGAGCCATGAGGGGCGGCGCGGGTTCGTCGAGCTGCGGACGGGGGACGCGGAGCCGCCGAGCCTGGGGACCGTCGAAGAGGTGCGGGACGTGCCGCGCGGCTGGGGGAGCGCGGAGCAGCTGCGGCGGCTGGTGGCGCTGGTCCGCGAGCGGGGCCCGGCCCCGTGGCACCGGGAGGCCGTGGAGCTGCTGCGGGAGCGCACCGGGATGGGCCGCCCCGCCGCGTCCCTCGCGCTCGCCGGGCTCCTGACGCGGGGTTACGTCCCGTTCCTGGACGCCGATGAACGGGCCACGCTGCGGCTCAAGGTGGCCGAGGCCGAGGACGGCGGGTCCGAACTGGCCCGGCTGACCTCGCTGGACCGGCTGGAGCTGCTGGCCGACGTGCTGCCCGAGGACCCCGCCGAGCTATGGGAGCCGGACGGGATGCTGGGCGTGGCGGAGCGGCTCGCCGAGGCGTGGCAGACGCGGTACGGCCCCCGCACCGTGGTGCCCGAGCGCACGCTCAAGGCGGTGGTCGAGCTCCAGCTGCTGCGGCTCTCGGCGGCCGAGTTCTGCGCCGCGTTCACCGACCCCGCCGCCGGACCCGGGCTCAGCGCACCCCTCGACACCTGGATCAAGAACGGCGAGCACGGCCCGCTGCTCACCGACGCCCGGTGGGACATCGTGCGGTTCGAGGACCTTCTGCACTCCGTCGTGCCGCGCCTGTCCTGGGTCTACGCCGAGCTCCCCGCCGGCGACCCGGTCCGCGAGGGGCTGCCCGGTCTGGTGCGGCTGCTGCTCGAGCGGCTGGACCACCCGGGGCTGCTGCTGCGCGCCGGACACCCCGGCGCCGGATCGGGGCGCACGGTGGCCGAGCTGCACGAGCGGTTCGGATTCCGGCCGTACGCGGGCCCGGAGCGGCTGGACGTGGCGAGCATCGACGACGGGCTCACCGTCATCACCGACGGCACGGTCGACCGCAGGGGACACCGCTCCCCGCCCAGGGTGTACTTCCGCCCCGCGTTCTACGGCGACGACGAGCGCTCCCAGGCCCTGGCGGCGACCACCTCCGGCTTCGGCCGTGAGGACCTCCCCCTGGTCGAGTGGGTGCGCGGCCCGGTCTGCGCGCGCATCGTCGAGCGGATCGAGGGCGCCTCGCTGCCGGTCGGCGCGTATGAGTCGGATCCGGCGGTCTCCGCGCCGGACCTCGTGGCGCGGGTCGCCGACACGCTCGGCATCGACGGGGACGCGGCGGCGCTCTACCTCCAGCTGCTGGCCCTGCCCGCGCCGACCGACCGCAACGTCCGCACCTGGAACGGGTGGAAGACCGCCCGGCACCAGAAGGCGGCCACCGTACTGGTCGAGCGCGGTCTCGTCACCGAGGACAAGCGCCCCCGGGCCGGGCGCCAGGTCTTCCTGCCCGGCGAGTGGATCCACGCCAAGAAGCCCTACCAGCCCATGGAGGCGTGGAAGGCGGAGCTGATAGGGCTGCGGCGGTCCTACAACCGACGGCTGGAGAACCCCCTTCCCCTGCCCACCCGCACCCTGCCCGAGCTGTTCGCCCACGCCTGGTCGCTGGTGGAGAAGGGGGAGGGCCCGCGCTGACCCGGCCCCGGGAGCGGCTGGCCGATCCAGCCCGGGGAGTGGCCAGGTCCCACCCGGCCTCGGGAGTGGCCACCCGATCCGGCCCCGGAAGCGGTCAGGTCTGATCCGGCCCCGCGAGCTTCCGGCCGGTCCGGCCCCGGGAGCAGCCAGCCGATCCAGTCCGGGGAGTGGCCAGCCGATCCGGCACTGGTAGTGGCCACTCGATCCGGCCCGGAAGCTCCCCGGTCCGATCCGGCCGCGGGAGCGGCTGGCCGATCCAGCCCGGGGAGTGCCCAAGTCCCACCCGGCCCCGGGAATGGCCAGTCGACCTGGCCCCGGGAGCGGTCAGGTTCGATCCGGCCCCGGGAGCTCCCGGCCAACCCGGCCGCGGGAGCGGCTGGCCGACCCGGCCCCGGGAGTGGCCAGGTCCCACCCGGCCCCGGAAGCTCCCCGGTCCGATCCGGCCGCGGGAGCGGCTGGCCGATCCAGCCCCGGGAGCGGTCAGGTCCGGCCCGCCCGGGGCCGCCCCGGTGCGCTACTTCACCCGCACCTCGCACACCATCCGCCGCCGGTGATCCACCGTGCGCTCGGGCCCGGTCAGCCTCAGCGGCACGGTGTGCCGTACGCCGGAGTCGGCGCTGGAGGAGGCCAGCCGCAGCTCCAGCGCGCCCGGCTCCACCACCCGTGTGCCATCCGCCCCGAGCGGATACGAGGCGAGGTCGGCGTGGAAGGTGAAGTGGACCTCGGCCGACTCGCCCGGCCCCAACGGCACCCGCGCATAGCCGATCAGCCGGGACACCGGCCGGGCGATACGGGCCACCGGATCGTGGAGGTAGAGCTGCACGACCTCCGTCCCGGCGCGGTCACCGGTGTTGCGCACGGTCAGCCGGACCGTGGTCTCCCCGTCGGTCGGCACCTCGGCGGTGTCGGCCTCCGGGCGCTCCCAGGCGAACGAGGTGTAGGACAGCCCGTGCCCGAAGGGGTACAGCGGGGTCGGGTCGATCGAGCTGGCGTCGCCCCGCAGCCCGAGCGGCGGCTGTGCGTACGTCCAGGGCTGACCGCCGGACGCGTACGGAACGCTCACCGGCAGCCGGCCCGAGGGGTTGACGCGGCCGCTGAGCGCCCCGGCCACCGCCGGGCCGCCCTCCTCACCGGGGAAGAACGCCTGCACGGCGCCGGCCAGCAGCCTCGACCAGCGGCCGAGCGCGTAGGGCCGCCCGGTGAACAGCACCAGCACCACGGGGGTGCCGGTGGCCACCAGAGTGTCCAGCAACGCGCCCTGTTCACCGGGGAGTTCGAGGTCGGCCGCGTCGCAGCCCTCGCCCGAGGTGCCCCGGCCGAACAGGCCGGAGCGGTCGCCCAGCACCGCGACGCACACATCCGCGTCCGCCGCCGTCCTGGCCGCCTGCGCCAGTCGGCTCTCGGCGGTGAGCGCCGCCGCGCCCGCAGAGGCCATCGCCCCCGTCTCCCCGGCGTACCCGTCAGGGCCGGGCGCGGCGCACCCCTCGGCACGGGTGATCCGGGCGCCGGGCAGTTCGGCGCGCAACGCGGCGAACAGCGTCGGCACCTCGACGCCCAGGGGCAGTTCGGGGTGCTCCACCCCCACATGGCGGGGGAAGGTGTAGCAGCCGAGCATGGCGGCCGGGTCGTCGGCGAGCGGGCCGACCACCGCGATCCGGGCGTCCGGCGCGAGGGGCAGCACATCGCCGTCGTCCGCGAGCAGCACCACCGACTCCTCGGCCAGCTCCCGCGCCACGGCCCGCATCCCCGGCGGATCGAGATCGAGATCGGGATCGGGATCGGGACCGGGACCGGAGCCGGGTTCCGCCGATGCCGTCGGCTCCGTCGACTCCCCGAGCAGCGCCGGCGGCACCGGCGACCAGTCCGGATCCAGCAGCCCCAGCTCGCACTTCTGCCGCAGCACCCGCAGCGCCGCCCGGTCCACCAGCGATTCGTCCACCTCCCCGGACCGCACCGCGTCCCGCAGCGGGGTGCCGAAGCAGCGCACCGCGGGCAGCTCCACATCCACCCCCGCCGCCAGGGCCAGCCCGGCCGCGCCGCCCCGGCTGTCGGCGACCCGGTGGGCCAGCTCGAGGAAGGACACCCCGAAGTAGTCGGCGACGACGGTGCCGGTGAAGCCCCAGGTGTCGCGGAGCAGTTCGGTCAGCAGCCAGGGGTTGGCGGCCGAGGGCACCCCGTCGATGTCGTTGTAGGAGTGCATGACCGACCGCGCGCCCCCGTCCCGTATCGCCAACTCGAAGGGCGGCAGGACCACATCGGCGAGTTCCCGCGGGCCGATGGAGACCGGTGCGTGGTTGCGGCCGCCCCGGGAGGCGGCGTAGCCCGCGAAGTGCTTGAGGGTGGCGACGATCCCCGCGGACTCCAGACCGCGGACGTACGCGGTGCCGATGGTCGCGACCAGATAGGGGTCCTCGCCGATGGACTCCTCCGTACGGCCCCAGCGCGTGTCCCGCACCACGTCGAGCACCGGGGCCAGCCCCTGGTGGATCCCGGCCGACCGCAGCGAACCGCCGATCAGCTCGGCCGCCCGCCCCACCAGCGCAGGATCGAAGGACGCGCCCCAGGCCAGCGGGGTGGGGAAGACCGTGGCGCGCCAGGCGAAGAAGCCGGTCAGACACTCCTCATGGGCCAGCGCCGGGATCCCGAAGCGGTTCCCGGCGGCGATCCGCGTCTGGAGGCGGGCCAGCGCGGCGGCGCCCTCGGCCGGTTCGACGGGGGAGGTGCCGAAGGGGCGGGTCAGCTGGCCGAGGCCATGGGGGAGGAGGCCGTCGAGGTCCACGGCCTCGGACACCTCGTGCTGGAGCGGGGCGACGTCCTCGCCCTCCTCGGCCTCGGATCCCGGCCATACGCTGGAGAGTTGGGCCAGCTTCTCCTCCAGCGTCATCGAGGAGAGCAGGGCCGCCGCGCGGTCCTCGGCGGAGAGGGAGGTGTCCTGCCAGGGCTGAGGCATGAAGCTCCTTGTCGGGGGGAGGACGGCGGGGCGGGGGAGGACGGCGGGGCGGTGGGAGACGGCGGGGTGGGGGAACGGCTTGACGCGCCGCCGGTACGGCCGTACGGCCTATTTGCCGCCCACGCCCATCAGTCCGTTGATCAGCTGACGACGGGCGAAGAGATAGACCAGGAAGATCGGGACGATGGAGAGCACCACGGCGGTGAGCAGTGCCGGGGTGTCCACCCGGAACTCGCCCACGTAGTCGTACAGCCCCAGGGTCAGCAGCCGGTTGCTCTTGGACTGGGTGAGCAGCAGCGGGAAGAGGAAGCCGTTCCAGGCGTGCAGGGCCGACATCACCCCGACCGTGGAGATCCCGGACCGGGACAGCGGCACCACGAGCTGGAGCAGCACCCGGGTCGGGCTCGCGCCGTCCAGCGCCATCGACTCGTACAGCTCCTCGTCGATGTCGCGCATCGTGCCGACCAGGATCAGCACGCTGACCGGGAGGGAGAAGGCGGCCGTCGGCAGGATCACCGCGAGCAGGGTGTCGTACAGCTGGAGCTTGGTGATGACCAGATAGACCGGGATCACCACCGCCTGGGAGGGGATCGCAAGGCCCAGCAGGAAGATCTGGAAGATCCGGCGGGAGGCCCGGCTGCGGGCGCGGACGACGGTGTAGCCGACGGTCACCGACAGCGTGATCACGATCGCCGCGCATACGGCCGTGACCAGCGCGGTGTTGAGGAGGTAGGAGAGGAAGTCCGAGCGCAGCACCCGCCGGTAGTTGGCGAGCGTGGGGTGGTCGGGCAGGGCCAGCGGACCGTCGTCGATATAGCCGTCGCGGGTCTGGAAGGTGGCGGCCACCAGCACATACAGCGGCAGTCCGACGATGCCGAGCCAGATCAGGGAGCCGAGCCCGGCCGGATAGTTCGAGCGGGGCAGACCCCGGCGGCTGAGGCGGGGGCGAGGGGCCGCCGGGGTCTTCTTCGGCGTATGGACGCCGTTCGGGGGGTGGTTCTTGCGGTCGTGGAGGACGTCGGTCACATCCCCTCCCGGGTGCTGCGCATCGCGGCGAAACCGGTGAGCCGCACCAGCAGCAGCGAGACGGTGGTGGCGACGACGACGAGGATGGTGGCGACCGCGCTGGCATAGCCGAGGTCGAACGCCTGGAAGCCGTTCTTGTACATCAGATACGGCACGATCGTGGTGTCCGTGCCCGGTCCGCCCTTGGTGAGGATCAGGACGGTGTCGAAGAAGGTCAGCGCGCCCACCACCATGATCACCGACGAGGTGACGATGGTGTTGCGCAGCTGGGGCAGGGTGATCGAGAAGAACTGCCGTACGGTACCGGCGCCGTCGATCGCCGCCGCGTCGTAGAGCGAACGCGGGATGGCGCGGGCGCCGCCCTGGTAGATCAGCGTGTGCAGCGGGATGAACTGCCAGGCGGTGACGAAGAGGATCGCGCCGAAGGCGCCCTTGGAGTCACCGAGCAGATCGCCGTCCGCGAAGCCCAGGGCGGGCCCGATATCGGCGATCAGACCGAAGTTGGGGTCCAGCAGTGACTTCCAGACCAGCGCGAGCGCGACGGAGGAGCCCAGCAGCGGCAGGAAGAAGATCGCCGACAGCACGGCCCGGTTGCGCTGCCGCCCGGCCGCCCACACACCCAGCAGCAGTGCGAGCGGGGTCTGGAACACCCAGGTCAGCACGGTCAGCACCAGGCTGAGCCAGATGGCCTGATGGGTTTCCGGGTCGTCCCACAGCCGGGACCAGTTGCTCATCCCGGTCCAGCTCGGGGTGCCGATGCCGTCCCAGTCGGTGAAGGCGAGGGCGAGGACCAGGACCATGGGCGCCACGGCGAAGAAGACGAAGAACAGCGCCCCGGGCAGGGCCCAGACGACCCCGGGCCGGCCGACCGCCGCCCGGCCGACCCCGGCCCTGCCCCCGGCCGTGCCGCTCCGGCGGCCCTCGCCCTTGCCGCCCCGCTCGCTCCTGCCCTTGCCGACTCCGCCCGGACCTGCGCCCCGGCGCGGCTCACGCGCCGGGTGCCGGTCGTGCGTCGCGGCGTCCGCCATCACATGCCCCTCAGGGCGTCGATGAACCCGGCCGGGCTGAGCTGCCCGTTGAACAGCTTCTGCACGGCGGTATGCAGCGGCGGGGTGTACTTGGGGGGCAGCGCCTGGTCCCAGGAGAGCGTGAAGTCGGGGGCCTGCTTGACCAGGTCGTACTGGAACCGCGCGTACTCGGGGTTCTCATGCGCGGTGAGCAGCGAGGTGGCGTTGGAGGTGGTGGGGACGTCGCCGTTGGCGATCAGGTCCTTGGCGTAGTCCTGGTCCGCCGCGAACTTCACGAACTCCAGCGCGGCCTTCTGCTTGTCGCCCTCGACCTTGACATTGATCGACCAGTAGTTGGTCGGGTTGCCGACGACGCTCTTGGGGTCACCGCTGCCGCCGGGGGCCGCCGGGAAGGTGGTCCAGCCCAGCCCCGACTTGGCGAACGCGGGCTGGTTGGCCTTCTGGTTGGCGTACTCCCAGCTGCCCATCAGATGCATGGCCGCCTTGCCCTTGGCGAAGAGCGTGGAGGCCCCGTCGGCCGTGTAGTTGACCGACTTGTAGTTCTTGCCGAACGCGCCCCGGTCGACCAGGCTCTTGACGGTCTGCGCGGCCTTGAGCACCGCCGGGTCGTCCCACGCGGCCATGCCCTGGCTCTGGATCTTCCGGAACACCCCGGCGCCGCCGTGGCGGTCCACCAGGGACTCCACCCACATCAGCTCGGTCCAGGCATCGGTGCCGGCCAGCGCGAACGGGGTGACGCCCGCGCTCTTGAACGTGTCGATGAGCTTCAGCAGATCGTCCCAGGACTTCGGGGGCTCGGCCCCTGCGTCCTCGAAGACGTTCTTGTTGTAGAAGAGGATCACCGGCTGCATACCGCGCATGGGGATCCCGTAGTGCTTCCCGTCGATCGCGCCCGCGTCCAGGATCGTCGGGATGAACGCCTTCTTCAGCTCCGCGTCCTTGGCCATCGCCTGGTCGAGGTCGAGCAGCATGTCCTTCTTGACGAAGTCGTCGATGCTGCCGCCGCCCCAGTTGAAGAAGACATCCGGTGCGTTGGGCGTGCCCATGGAGGTGCGCATCTTGTCCGAATAGCCCTCGCCGGGCACCTGGGTGAGCTTCGCCTTGATGTCGGAGGTCTTGTTGAACCTCTCGACCACCTCGCGCTGCACCTTGGTCGAGGCGTCCTGGTAGACCCAGACGTCGAGGGAGTCGTCGTCCGATCCCCCGGGCCCGCCGCTTCCGCAGCCGGCGAGTGCCGTCCCGACCAGCAGCACGGCCGCAGCCAGGGTGGACGCACGAAGGGTGGACCTTGACCGAGGTAAGCGCATCGTGAGCCTTCCGGAAGTAGCCCGATAATTCTCGGAAGCGGTTTCGTGGAAGGTATGGGGGTGCTGAAGCGGTGTCAAGGGGCCCGACAACGACGCGCTTCTGTTCCCCACCCCACCCCTCCCCGAACGAGGGCTCCGCCCCCGGCCCCGCTGGGCTGTGTCCGGGCCCTGTTGGGCTGTGCCCTGGCCCTGCTGGGGCTGTGCTCGCCTGCTGTGGGGGTCGCGTTACCGGGTTCGGTCTTCCAGCTCTCCGAGCTACCGCTGGGATGTGCCCCTGGACGGGCTGGAAAATCCAGCCCGTCAGGGGGCACCTCCCAGCGGTAGCTGGGGGAGTTTGAGGACCGGGGTCCGGGGCGGAGCCCCGGTGGGGGCGGGGGCGGAGCCCCCGTTCGGGGAGGGGCGGGGTGGGGGATCAGCCCTCGGCGAGCGAAGTGGTGGGGGATCAGCCCTCGGTAGGCGGGGCCGTGCTGGCGCGGACAACCAGCTGCGTGGCCAATTCGACCCTCGGGGACTCGATCTCCTCCCCCCGCGCCTGCCGCAACACCGTACGAGCAGCCAACTTCCCCATATCCGCCAACGGCTGGCGAACCGTCGTCAGCGGCGGCGCCGACCAGCGGACCTCGGGCAGATCGTCGAAGCCGACAATGCTCACATCCTCCGGAACCCGCAGCCCCCGGCGGCGCAGCGCCTCGATCGCCCCCAGGGCCATCTGATCGCTGGAGGCGAAGATCGCGGTGGGCGGGGAGTCGCTGTCCATCAGCTGGTCGCAGCCGTGGAAACCGGACTCGTGGTAGAAGTCGCCCTGCGCCACCAGCGCAGGATCGAACGGCACGCCCGCCGCCTCGAGCGCCGCACGATGGCCGTCCAGCCGGGCCCGGCTGCACAGCAGCCGGGCCGGACCGGCGATCAGGCCGATCCGCCGGTGGCCGAGGCTCAGCAGATGTTCGGTGGCGGCCATGCCGCCCGCCCAGTTGGTGGCCCCGATGGTGGGCGCCTCCAGCGCGGGGGAGCCGGCCGGGTCGACGACCACGATCGGCACGTTCAACCGCCGCAGCTCCTCGTGGACCACCGGCTCCAGTACGGACGTCACCAGGATCACCCCGTCCGAGGCGCGGGCCCGCAGATTCTTCAGCCACTGCCGGGCCGAGCCCGCGCGGCCGTGGATCGCCGAGACCACCGTGCCCACCCCGTCCCGGTGCGCGATCTCCTCCACGCCCCGGATGATCTCCACCGCCCAGGGGCTGTCCAGATCGTTGAAGACCAGGTCCACCAGGGCGGCGCGGTCGCCGGGCGCGCTCTGGCGGCGGCGGTAGCCGTGGATCCGCAGCAGGTCCTCGACCCGGGCCCGGGTCTCGGGCGAGACATCCGAACGGCCGTTGACCACCCGGGAGACCGTGGGCACCGACACCCCGGCCTCCTGGGCGATGGCCGTGATCGTCACCTTGGGCCGGGTGCCGCCCTCGGTGCCCCTGCTCTCCGTAGCCATTTCCGCCTCCTCCATTGACGGGAACCATCCCCGCCTCTGACTTTCCGGGGGCGCGCCCTCGGAACCTTGCAGAAGTCTTCCGGAAAACCGGATCAGACGTGAAGAGACGAGAGAGGGACGTCCCCATGAAGGTCCTGAGCTTACGCAGCGCCGCGCGGCGCCGAAGCCTCGGCCGGGGCTGGCGAGGGGCTGGGGAGGGGCTGGGGAGGGGGATCCAGGAGCGGGGCTCGAGCGCGAGGTGGAAGCGGGGGCTCAGACGACGGGCGCCGGCGCCGACACCGCCGGGCGCGTACGCGTGGCATACGCCTGGACGCCGACCGTCTCGTCGTCCAGACACCGCCCCGTCTCCAGGTCGAAGCGCTGCTTCAGCAGCGGCGAGGCGACGAACGGCCGCCCGTCCGCCGAGCCCAGCAGCCCCCGGGAGAGGACATACGCCCCGCTGAACGGGTCGCGGTTGCCGATCGCGTACGCGCGTCCCGAGCGGTCCAGGAAGACCGCCACCTGGGCGCCGTCCGGCAGCAGGGCGGCCACCCCGCGCCCGGGGGTGAGGTCGGTCAGCTCACAGATGGCGAACCACCGCTGGTCGACGAGGAGTTCCACGCGGACCGCGGTCCGCTCGGCTCCGGGTGCCAAGGTCATCGGCTGGCAGTCCCTTCGAGAGTACGGACGGGGATGGTGGGGCCGGACAGGACCGTCAGATCCGGCTTGACCTGGTCGCGCTCGGGCACGAACCGCACCATCGGGTCCGGTGCCTCCGGCGCGTTGACGAAGGAGACGAAGCGCCGCAGCCGCTCCGGATCGCCCAGGGTCTCGGCCCACTCGTCGCGGTAGCCGGCCACATGGTCGGCCATCAGCGCCTCCAACTCGGCGCACAGCCCCAGCGAGTCCTCGACCACCACATCGCGTACGTGGTCAAGACCGCCCTCGATCCGCTCCAGCCAGGCCGAGGTGCGCTCCAGACGGTCCGCGGTGCGGATGTAGAACATCAGGAACCGGTCGATGAGCCGGATCAGCTCCTTGTCGTCCAGGTCCTGGGCGAGCAGATCGGCGTGGCGCGGGTCCGCCCCGCCGTTGCCGCCCACGTACAGATTCCAGCCGTTGGACGTGGCGATCACGCCGAAGTCCTTGCCGCGCGCCTCCGCGCATTCGCGGGCGCACCCCGAGACGGCCGACTTCAGCTTGTGCGGTGAGCGCAGCCCCCGGTAGCGCAGCTCCAGGTCGATGGCCATCCGGACCGAGTCCTGCACCCCGTAGCGGCACCAGGTCTGCCCCACGCACGACTTCACGGTGCGCAGCGCCTTGCCGTAGGCGTGGCCCGACTCGAATCCGGCGTCCACCAGCCGCGCCCAGATCAGCGGGAGCTGGTCCACCCGGGCGCCGAAGAGGTCGATCCGCTGACCGCCGGTGATCTTCGTATAGAGCCCGAAGTCCCGGGCCACCTCGCCGATCACGATCAGCTTCTCCGGGGTGATCTCCCCGCCGGGGATCCGGGGCACGATCGAATACGACCCGTTGCGCTGGAGGTTCGCCAGGAAGTGATCGTTGGTGTCCTGGAGCGCGGCCTGCTCGCCGTCCAGGACATAGCCGCTCGCGCCCAGCGTCGGGGCCAGCGAGGCGATGATCGAGGCCACGGCGGGTTTGCACACCTCACAGCCCTCGCCCTGGCGGGCCTCCGCCCGGCCGTGGCTGTCCAGCAGCCGTGCGTAGGTGGTGATGCGCAGGGTGCGGACGATCTCGTACAGCTCGGCGCGGGTGTACCCGAAGCAGCCGCACAGCCCCTTGTCGACGCTGACGCCGCTCGCCTCCAGCTCGTCGTTGACCAGCGAGGTGAGCGTCTTGACGCAACTGCCGCAGCCCGTGCCCGCCTTGGTGCACTTCTTCACCTCGGGGACGGTGGCGCAGTGGTGGTCGGTGACGGCTGAACGGATCGCGCCCTTGGTGACGTTGTGGCAGTTGCAGATGATCGCCTCGTCCGGGAGCGCCGACGGGCCGAGGGCGGCGGGCGCGCCCAGCCCCGCCGGCAGCACGAGCTGTTCGGGGGCGACGGGCGGCACCGAGCCGGTGAGCGGCCGCAGCATGCCGTACGACTCGGCGTCGCCGACCAGCACCCCGCCGAGGAGGGCGCCGTCGGCGCCGACCACCAGCTTCTTGTAGACGCCCGCGCGGGAGTCGGAGTAGACGACGTCGAGGCAGCCGTCGGCGGTGCCGTGGGCATCGCCGAAGCTGGCCACGTCCACGCCGAGGAGTTTGAGCTTGGTGGAGGTGTCGGCGCCGGTGAAGTGTTTGGGCGCTTCCGTGGTCCCGGTGGTCCCGGTGGTCTCGGTGGCCTGGGGGGCGATTGTGCCGGCCGCGACCTCGGCCATCTCATAGCCGGGTGCGACCAGCCCGTACACCCGGCCATCGGCGGCCAGCGCGCATTCGCCGATCGCGTACACCGCCGGATCGCTGGTGCGGCAGCGCTCGTCCACAGCGATCCCACCGCGCTCGCCGACCTCCAGACCGCAGTCGCGGGCCAGCTGATCGCGGGGGCGCACGCCCGCCGAGAAGATGACGAGGTCGGTGTCGATGGACGAGCCGTCGGACAGCGTCATGGCGGTGACCGCGCCGTCGCCGTCCGCGGTGATCTCCTTACCGCCGACGCCGGTGTGCACGATCAGGCCCATGTCCTCGACCGTGCGGCGCAGGGCCGTGCCGCCGCCCTCGTCCACCTGGATGGCCATGAGCCGTGGGTTGAACTCCACGATGTGGGTGGTCAGCCCGAGCCCCTTGAGCGCTCCGGCGGCCTCCAGACCGAGCAGTCCGCCGCCGACGACGACGCCGGACGCGCAGTTCTTGGCGTACTCCTCGATCGTGAGCAGATCCTCGATGGTGCGGTAGACGAAGCAGCCGTCGCTGTCGCGGCCGGGGACGGGCGGGACGAACGGGTACGAGCCGGTGGCCAGCACGAGCGTGTCGTAGGCGACGGTCAGCCCGGAGCGGGCGGTCACGGTGCGGGCGGCGCGGTCGATGGACTCGGCCGGGTCGCCCAGGTGCAGCTCGATGCCGTGCCGGGCCATGAAGCCGTCCTCGACGAGGGAGAGTTCATCCGGGGTGCGGCCGGAGAAGTACGAGGTGAGCCGGACGCGGTCGTAGGCGGGGCGGGGCTCCTCGCAGAGCACGACGACGCGGGCGGTCTCGGTGACCCTCCGCTCGGCCAGCGCTTCGAGGAACCGCTGGCCGACCATGCCGTGGCCGACCAGCACGATGGTGGCGACGGCCTCGGTGACGTTCTCGGCGGCGATTTCGTGCTTTGGTGCGCTCGGTGCACTTGGGGTGCTCGGTGCGCTCGGTGCGCTCATCGTCAGGAGCCTCCATCGTTGGTCAGCAGGTGGAGCAAGGGGGTGGCGGGGAGCGGCTCATCGCCCTCCCAGGTCCGGGCGAGCGCGCCGACGGTGCCGAGATCGCCGAGAAGAATGCCGCCGAGAAGGCGGTCCCCGCGGACCACGACTTTGCGGTACGTGTTGCGCGTGGCGTCCGTGAGGTGAATGACGTCGTCGCCGGGGGCGGGGATGGGATTGCCGAAGGCGGCGAGGTCGAGGGGGCCGGGGGCGGAATGCGCTTCCGCGGCCGCGGTGGTGACGGCGAGGGTTGGGCTGCCGGGCACTGCGGTGAGCGTGAGACGGGTGAGGGCGCGGGTGCCGGTGTAACGGGCTGAGGTCTCGTTGCCGGGTGCGGGGTCTGAGTGCCGGGTTGAGCTTTCGTTGCCGGGTGCGGCCCGGTGGCCGGTTTGTGCCCACCCGTTCCGCCCCGCGGAACGATTGCCCACAAACCGGTCTGCGTCAGCGGCCCCCGGGACGGAGCCCTGGCGGGGTTCGGCACCCCAGCCGCCCCGGGACCCAGGGGCGGGGCCCCGGTGGGAGGCTGGGGCGGTGGCCTGGTGTGGCTCGGGGGTGACGCCCTGATGGGACGCGAGGGCGGAACACTGGTGGGCGTTGGGAGCGCAGCCCTGGCAGGGCTCGAAGGCGGTGCCTCGGTGCGGGCCGGGGTCCCGGTGGGCTTCATGGGCGGAGCCCGGATGGGGCCCAGGGGCCGAGCCGCGGCAGGGAGTTGGGGCGGAGCCCGGAAGGGGTTCCTGGGCGGAGCCCTGGTGGGTGTCGGGGGTGGAGTCCTGGCAGGGGTTGGGGGCGGTGCCTCGGCGAGGGTCGGGGGCGGGGTCCCGAAGGGCGTCGTGGGCGGGGATCACGCGGGGGCTAGGGGCGGAGTCCCGGTTAGCGTCAGCGGCGGAGCCCGGACGGGGCCCAGGGGCAGGGTGCCGGGCGTCAGCGGCGGAGCTCGGAGGGGGGCCAGAGGCGGAGATCTGGTCGGCTTCACGGGCGGGGCCCGGACGGGGGTTGGGGGCGGAGCCCCTGTGGGGGGCCGGGGGGCGTAGCCACCCGGTTTCGGGGAGGGGCGGGGTGGGGGAGAGGACCCGCGCCAGCACGTCCGCCTGCTCTTGCGCCGCCCCCGCCAAGCCGTACACGACCCCCGCGTGCTCCGCGCAGTCGCCAATCGCGAACACCCGCGGGTCACTCGTCCGCAGCTCGTCGTCGATGACGATCCCGCGCGCCACCTCGAGCCCGGCCGCCCGCGCCAGCCCCACCCGTGGCCGGACCCCGCACGCCAGCACGACCAAGTCCGCCTCCAGGGCGTAGCCGTCGGCCAGTTCGACGGCGCTCACCGCACGCGCCGCACGCCCCCCGCCGTCCCCGCGGTCCCGGCTGCCGTCGCTGCCCCTGCCGTCCCGGCCGTCTCCGCTGCCCCTGCCGTCTCCGCCGTCTCCGCCGTCCGCGGTGTCCCCGGCGTCCGCGGCGTCCGCGGCGTGGGTGCGTAGGCCGCGGACCCGGCACTCGGTGTGGGTTTCCACGCCCAGCGCCGCCATATGCCGTCGCAGCAGCCGTGAGGCGTCCGGGTCCAGCTGGCGTTCCATCAGGTGTTCGCCCTGGTGCGCCAGGACCACCTGGGCGCCGCGCTGGGCCAGTGCGCGGGCGGCGGAGACGCCGAGGAGGCCGCCGCCGATGACGACGGCACGGGCGCCGGGGCGTACGGCCGCGTCGAGGGCCAGGCAGTCGTCCATGGTGCGGAAGGCGTGGACGCCGTCCGGCAGGTCGTGGCCATCCGGTTCGAACAGGCCGCGCAGCGGCGGCAGTACCGGGTTGGAGCCGGTGGCCAGCACCAGAGCGTCGTACGGTACGCGGCGGCCGTCGTCGCACAGCACCTCCGCCGTGGGGCGGTCGACGCGGACCACCCGTACCCCGCCGAGCCGCCGTACCCCGGCGGCGGGGGTGGGGAGGGCGATGACCTCGGGGGCGTATCGCCCGGCGAGGACCTCGGCGAGGAGCACCCGGTTGTACGCGGGGTGCTGCTCCTCGCCGATGATCGTGACCTCGACGGCGCCCGAGCCCGCGCCCGAGCCAGAGTCCGACCCAGCGCCCGGGCCCGACCCCGGCCCCATCACCCGTCCAGCCAGTTGCTGTGCCAGCCGGGTGCCTGCCAGTCCGCCGCCGACTATCACCACCCGGCGGCGGGGCGGGCTCATCGGCTCCCTGTACGACTCCATGCCAGGAAGCGTGCGGGGCGCCTGTTACCCGATCGCATCACCTCCGTTTCCCGGAGGCAACGCTGCCCTCAGCGCATCCCCTCAGCCGCTGTGAGCCACCCCGGGGCGGGACCCCAGCCGGATGGGGAGCCGTTGCGGGCTGTTGCCGACGAAGCTGGGGTGCGGGACCAGCTCCTCGTCCGGGACCGCGAGGTCCAGGCCGGGGAAGCGGGTGAAGAGGGCTTCGAGGGCGATCACGGCCTCCATCCGGGCCAGCGGGGCGCCCAGGCAGAAGTGGGCGCCGTGGCCGAAGGACAGATGGCGGGCGCTCCGGGTGATGTCGAAGCGGTCGGCGTCCGGGCCGTAGGCCCGCTCGTCGCGCCCGGCGGCGGTGTACGAGACGAGCACGGGCGTGCCCTTGGGGATGACCGCGTCCCCGACCGGCAGGTCCTTCGTGGGGTAGCGGAATGGGAAGTAGCTCACCGGGCCGTCGTACCGCAGCGTCTCCTCGACCGCGTCCCCCCAGGTCGCGGCGCCGGAGCGGATCAGCTCGAGCTGGTCGCGGTGGTTGCACAGCGCCCGTACCGCGTTGGTGATCAGGTTGAGCGTGGTCTCGTGCCCGGCGATGATCGTCAGCATCAGGGTGCCGATCAGCTCCTCCTCGCTGAGCCGGTCGCCGGTCTCCGCCCCGTCGCGGACGTCCCGCGCCGCGATCAGCGCGCTGGTGAGGTCGTCCCCGGGGTCCTTGAGCCGGGCGGCGGCCACCTGGCCGAGGACCGCCACCATCTCGCGGTTGGCGGCCGGGACCCGCTCCGGTGCGGTCTGGGTGGAGACGATCTCGTTGGACAGCTCGTGCAGCCGGTCCTGGTGCACGTCGTCGACGCCCAGGAGCCGGCAGATCACGCTCATCGGCAGCGGCAGCGCGAAGTGGCGGCGCAGGTCGGCCACCCCGTCCGGATCCGCGGCGGCGGCTCCGGCCAGCCGGTCCAGCAGGGTGGCGGTGAGCTCGTGGACGACCGGGCGCAGCGCCTCCACCCGGCGCGGGGTGAACGCCCGGGTCACCAGGGACCGCAGCCGCTTGTGGTCCTCGCCATCCGCGGTGATCATGCCCCGGACCGTGGCGAAGGTCCGCATCGGCCAGCCGGGCGGGAGCTCGTCGTTCTGCAAGGCGGCGAAGTGGCAGGCGTTCTTGGCCACGTCGGGGTGGGTGACGAAGTCCTTCAGCTCCTCGTGCCGGGTGATGGCGTACGCGGGTACGTCACCGGGCAGCAGGACCGGGACCGCGGCTCCGCGGGCGCGCAGCTCTTCGTTGACCGCGTGCTGGCGCGCCCCGGAGGCGTCCAGACGGTGCGGTGCGGCGGGGTCGGCGTGCGACACGGGGCAGCGGCCTTCGGTCATCTGCGGTCTCCTGCGGGGGAGTCGGGGGCGGGCCGTTCGGTCGGAGGGCGGGCCGGTCAGCCGGGAGCGCGGGCTGGTCAGCCGGAGGGCGCGGCCGGTGAGCCGGGAGCCGGAGCCGGAGCCGGAGCCGACGCCGGAGCCGGGGCCGAAGCCGAAGCCGGGGCCGAAGCCGCGGCGTCGGCGGCGAGCTGCGGCGCGGAGAACCGCACGGGCAGCTTGGCCAGGCCCTTGGACCAGGGCGAGGTGATCCACGGAAGCAGTTCCTCCGGTACCGCGATCTCCATATCGGGCAGCCGGTGGCGCAGGGTGTCCACGGCGGTGCGCGTGATCAACCGGGCCGGGTCGCGCGCCGGGCAGCTGTGCGGGCCCGCGCCGAAGGCGAGGTAGGAGCGGTTGCCGACGACCGGACGCCCGTCCTCGGGCAGCACCTCCGGGTCGGCGCTGGCGCCCGCGAGGCCGAGGATGAGCATGTCCCCGGCGCGGATGTCCTGGCCGCCGAAGCGCAGATCGCGGGTGGCGTAGCGGCCGGGGAAGTTCTGGGTGGGCGGCTGCCGCCACAGCACCAGGTCCAGGGCGTCGTCCACGGTGAGGTGGCCACGGGACAGGGAGGAGCGGAACGCGGGGTCGGTGAGCAGGATCTGGAGGGTGGAGGCGATCCAGTTCACGGTGGTGTTGTTTCCGGCGACGATGATCACCACGAGGTTGTGCAGCACCTCCTCGTCGCTGAGCCCGGCGGGGTGCTCCAGCAGCCAGGACGTCAGATCCGCGCCCGGCCGCCGCTTCTTCGTGGCGATCAGCTCCAGCAGGATCTGGCCCATCCGCTTGTTGGCGCCGGTGGCGGCCACGGTCGGGGCGACGATCGTGGTGAGCGTCTCGACCAGCTCGGCCCCGTTCTCCTCGTCCAGCCCCAGCAGTTCGGTGACGACCTGGAGCGGCAGGATACGCGCGTAGCTCTCCACGAGGTCCGCCGCGTGCCGGTCGGCGAACCCGGCGACCAGCCGCTCCGCGGTGGCCCGCACCGTACGGATCAGCTCATGGCCGTCCACCCGCGCCAGCGCGTCGGCCACCGCCGAGCGCATCCGGCGGTGCGCCGCACCGTCGGCGAACAGCAGCGCCGGACGCCAGCCCACCAGCGGCATCAGCGGTGAATCGGCCGCCACCCGGCCCTGGCGCAGCGGGGACCAGCGGCGCGGGTCATGGGAGAAGTACTGTTCGTCGCGGGTGAGATGGAGCAGTTCGCGGTGGCCGATGACCAGCCATGCCTCGACCCGGGGCGCGATCTCCACCGGGACCACCGGACCGTGGTCGCGCCGCATCCGCTCGTAGAGCTCGTTCAGCGGACCGTCGAGCGCGGTCCCGTACAGCGGCACCCGCGAGGCGGCCCGGGCGGTCACGACGCCTCCGTGAGCGTTTCGATCAGATGTGAGACCAGTGAGATCAGCGCCTTGACCGAGGACTGGTGCTCACGGGCGTCACAGATGACCAGCGGGGTGTGCGGGAGCAGATCGAGCGCGGAGCGCAGATCGTCCTCGCTGTGCGGTTTGCTGTCCGGGAAGGCGTTGACCGCGACGGAGAACGGCACATCCAGGTCCTCCAGATGCCCGATCGCGTCGAAGGACGCCTCCAGATCGCGGGTGTCGACCAGCGCGAGCGCGCCCAGCGCACCGCGCGCCAGGTCCTTCCAGGCGGGCAGGAACCGCTGCTGGCCGGGGGTGCCGAAGAGGTACAGCACCAGCTCGCCGCCCAGGGTGATCCGCCCGAAGTCCAGTGCGACGGTGGTCGTGGTCTTCGACGGCCGCACCTTGGTGTCGAGCCGGGCCCCGGCCTGGCTCATCGTCGCCTCGGTGGAGAGCGGCTTGATCTCCGACACCGTGCCGATCAGCGTGGTCTTGCCGACGCCCATCGGGCCGACCACGAGGATCTTGGCCGCCCCGGCCACGCTGGACTGCACGTACATGACGGGTGTGTCGTCCATGTCATCCATGTCGTCCGTATCGCCCGTCTCGTCCGTCTTGCCTGTCTCGTTGGTGTGGTCCATGCGGGTCGTGCGGTCGGGGTGGCCCGGCCGGGCCGTGTGATCCATGTTCGTCGTTGTGCCGTCCGTACCGGCCATCGAGATCTCAGAGCTTGCTCTCAAGCCCATCGAGCACCTTCCTCAGCAAGTCCAAATCGGCACGTTTTCGCTTGACCACCCGGATGGGCGGACGCGCCACGATGTGCCCCCAGTCGATGAGATCCGCGAGCAGCACCTGCACCACTGCCGGGGCCTGACCGAGATGGGCGGCGACCTCCGCCACCGACAGCAGCCCCTGGCAGAAGTCGGCGATCCGCCGGTACTCGGGCTGAAGATGTGGAGGCAGCGCGTTTCCGGACGCCATGACGAGCGTTTCCAGCGGCAGCGCTTCCCGTGAGGAACCGGCCCGCCCCCGTGTGATCACGTAAGGGCGTACCGCGGCCGTGGTGCGTTCCTCGCCGGGAAAGCTCATGACGTCGGGTGGCCCTCCCGTGGCTGGCTGCTCAGATGGGCACCGATCTTCGCGACCAGTAACTGCATCTGCTGGGCCACCAGACCGACATCCGCGTCCGTATCGGTGGCCACTCCCAGCGAGGCGCCCTGACCGGCCGAGGTGAGCAGTACGAACCCGCTGTCGGACTCGATCATCAGCTGTCGCACCCCCGCGTCGTCGCCGAACAGCAGCGACACGGTGGACTGGCTGGTCACCGTCAGCGCGGCACACGCGGCGGCCAGCGACTCCGCCTCGTCCACGCCGATCCGGGACACCTCGCCGGTCAGCCCCTCTGCGGAGTCATGGCCCATGCGCAGGCCGTCCTCCGAGACGACGACGGCATGCCGCACCCCGGGAATCCCGGTCAGCGGACGCAGCATCCACCCAACGTCGGGCAGCCTGGATATGGTTCCGGCCACTACCAGCCTCCTTCTCGGTCTTCTCGGTCCGGACTCGGTTCATCCCCGAGCGGTACGGCCCGCGTCTCCGCCTCCTCCGCCTCCGCCCGTCCGCGGCGGGTTCCGGAGACGACGCTGGTGATGGAGGCGCGGGCGGCCTCGGGTGTCCAGGGGGCCACGACCGGCGCGGTGGGCGCGGCGCCGGAAGCGGTGGCCGCGTCGGCCGGGGCGGTGCCGGTGGCCGGACGGCGGCGGTTGCGGCGCCGGGGCAGTCCGCCGCCCAGCGGCGCGGGGACGCCGGGCGCGTCGGGCACGGACACACCGTTCAGCGGGCCGCCCCCGGCGGGGCCCGAGGCGGCCGGGCCGAGACCGGCGCCGCCCGCGTCCTGGTTCACCTTGCCGACGACCACGGGCTCCACGACCACCGGCTTGTGGTCCGCCGCCCTGACGGCGCCCGCCGGCTCGGTCAGCAGCCGGTGCGGTACGAAGACCACCACCCGCGTACCGCCGTACGCCGACGCCGTGGACAGCTCCACGCCGAAGCCCAGCTCCCGCGACCAGCGCCCCACACAGGCGAGTCCCAGCCGTGGCACCGCGCCCAGCTGGGCCAGGTCGAGACCGTCCCGCAGCTGGCCCGCGGCCTTCTCCAGCACATCCGGCGGCATCCCGAGCCCCGCGTCGTCGATCTCGATGACCGCGCCCGCCGCGACCTCGCGGACGGCGACCGCGACCTGGGTGCGGGAGGGGGAGAACACCGTGGCGTTCTCCAGGAGTTCGGCCACCGCGTGCATCAGGCCCTCCACGGCGGGGGCGACCGCGTAGAGGTTCTGCCCGCCGTGGACGTCCACCCGGCCGAACTCCACGATGCGCGACTGCGCGCCCCGCACACAGTCGAAGAGCGACACCGGCCGGGTCTCCCGCCGCGCGGGCCAGATCCCGCACATCACCAGCAGCGTCTGCGCCTTACGGGTCATCTGGGCGGCGGCGTGGTCCGCCTTCATCACCTCGCCCATCAGCCGCGCGTCCTCGACATGCTGCTCGAGGCCGTCGAGGACCTGCTGCTGGACCATCGACATGGCGTGCATATTGCGGGCCACGGACTCGAACGACGCCTGGACGGAGTCGCGCAGGATCCGCTCCCGGCGCGCCGCCTCGTCCAGCTCGGACCGTACGGCGGCCAGCCGCTTGACCTCTTCGCCGCGCTCGGCCGCCAGCGTCCGCTCTTGTGCGGCATTGGCCCGTTCCCGTGCGGAAACGGCTCGTTCTCGCTCGGTCGCCCTACGCGCGTCCTGGAGCGCGCGGCGCAGTCTGACCACCCAGGTGAGGAACAGGGCGAACACCAGTACCAGCACCGCGGACGCGGCCAGGATGACGGCCCCGGTCCCCGACAGCACCTTTGACACCTCCATCTGGGACACGGCCAAGAAAGGGCAGATACTACTGACCAACTGATCAGTCTGGTCCGGTAGTTGCCAAACTCTCACGACTGGCAAGCCGCGTCCGCACCGGGGTCGGGGTTCGGCTACCCCGCCCGTGGCAGGCGCAACAGCAGGCGAGCGCCGCCCCGCGGGCTGGTGAGCGCCGTAAGGGTGCCGCCGTGGGCGTGAGCGATGTCATTGGCGATGGCGAGGCCGAGACCGGTGCCGCCGTCGTGGCGGGCCCTGGCATCATCCAGCCGGGTGAACCGTTCGAAGACGCGTTCGCGGTCGGCCTCGGGTATACCCGGGCCGTCGTCGTCCACGGCCAGTTCGACCGTGCCGCCTTCGACCGCCACGCCGACCGAGACCGTAGTACGGGTGTGCCGGCGGGCGTTGTCGGCGAGGTTGGTCAGCAGCCGGGACAACTGCACCCGGCTGCCGGTCACGACGGCCACCCCCTCCTGGCCCCCGTCCATCGTGAGCGCGCCCGGGTGGCGGCGTACCTCCTCGGCCGCCAGCGCGCCGAGATCCACCGCCGCGGTGGGCGGCGCCTCCTGGGCGTCGAGCCGGGCGAGCAACAGCAGATCGGAGGCGACGGCCTGGAGCCGGTCGGTGTCCCGCAGCGCCTTGTGCACGGCGGTCGGCCAGTCGGTGCGCGACGGACGGGCCAGAACCAGTTCGAGCTGGGCGCGCACGGCCGCGATGGGGCTGCGCAGTTCATGCGAGGCGTCGGCCACGAACTGACGCTGCCGGGTCATGGCCCGTTGCAGCCGGTCCAGCGTGGCGTTCATGGTCCGGGCCAGCCGGTGGATCTCGTCCCGCGCCCGGGGCACCGGCACCCGGCGGTGCAGAGCGCGCTCGGTGATCTCGGTGAACTCCTGCCGCATCGCGGCCACCGGCCGCAGCGCGCGCCCCACGAGCAGCCAGGTGAGACCCGCCACGAACAGCACAAGACCCGCGGCCGCGGGGGCGGCCTGGCGCAGCAGCAGCCCGGTGGCGCTGTCGAGGGAGGTGGTGGAGGGGCTCACCTTCACGCTGTACGGCTGCCCGGCCCCGAGGGGCTCGGCGAGCTCGGCCGGAGGCGTCGAAAGCCAGGTCGGCTTTGTCGCGGAGGGGTCCGTCGGGGCCACGGGGGTGACCGTCCGGCCGGAGGCGTCCTTGATCGTCACCCCGCCCGGGGCGACGATGAGCGCCCGCTTCGGCATCGTCTGGGTACGCCCCAACTGGCCCTTGATGGCGACGGCGGCCTTCTGGGCGTCCAGGTCGGCGCTGGCGCGGAGGTTGTGCTGAAGGGCCAGCACCAGGGCCAGCATGCACAGCGCGATCGCGAAGGCCACCGTCCCCGCGGCCGCCAGCACGGCCTTGGCCCGCACGCTCAGCCCGGACGTCGGACGACGTGGGCGGCGCGGCGCCGCGTCCGCCGGCTCGTCCTCGTACGCCATGTGCAGCCCCACCGTCTCACCCTCCGTCGCGGGCCAGCAGATAGCCCGCGCCCCGTATCGTGCGGATCGACTTCCGTCCGTACGGCACATCGATCTTCCGGCGCAGGCTCCGGATGTAGACCTCGACCAGATTGGCCCCGCCGTCGTACGCGGTGTCCCAGACGCTCTGCACGATCTCGGACTTGGAGACCACCTGCCCGGCACGGCGCGCGAGGTACTCCAGCACGGCGAACTCCTTGGCCGTGAGCGTGACCTCCTCCGTGCCCCGCGCACAGGCCAACGCCGCGGGCTCCAGCCGCAGATCGCCCATTTCCAGCACCTCGGGCCGGTCCAGCCCGCTGCGCCGCATCAGGGCCCGCACCCGAGCGATCAGGACGACGAAGGAGAACGGCTTGGTCAGATAGTCGTCCGCGCCCACATCGAGCCCATCGGCCTCGTCGTACTCGCCGTCCTTGGCGGTGAGCATCAGGATCGGCGTCCAGTCGCGCTCCTCGCGCAGCCGCGAGCACACCTGGTAGCCGGAGCAGCCGGGGAGCATCACATCCAGCACGATCGCCGCGTATTCGCCGGACCGGGCGAGCGCCAGGCCGCTCGGCCCGTCCGCCGCCGTCTCGATGGTGAAACCCTCCTGCTCCAGACCCTCGGTGAGCAACTCGCGGAGCCGGGCGTCGTCTTCCACCACCAATATGCGCACGCTGTCAGAATGGCATGTGAAAGCTGAGGCTCCGCTGAATCCGGCACCGGGTTCAGCGGGGCCTCAGGTGGTTCAGCGTGGGCTCAGCATCGGTACGCGACGGTGGGTGCGCCGACGGATCAAGGGTCCTTCGGCAGCCAGTTCCACTCCCCGAACGAAGGAGAGCTGTGCCCATGTCCCGTACCCTGCCCCGTGCCTCGGCCGCGAAGCGGCGCGGTGTCGTACTCGCCCTGGCGGCTGGCGCCCTGGCACTGGGGGCCGCGGCCCCCGCCTCGGCCTCCCAGTCCTCCTCGGACTCGGGCTCCGCCGCCAAGGGGAAGACGTCCCACGGCCCGGCCTTCTGTGTGATCCGGGCCGACGACGACAGCGCCACGCCGACCACGCCGACCACGCCGGCCGAGCGGGCCAAGTCGGCCGAGCGGGCTGAGCGGGCCAAGTCGGTCAAGGTGACCGAGGCGGGCAAGGCTGCCGCGGTGTCGAAGGACCTCACCCGCGCGCACGACGACACCTGCATCGTCATCCCCGCCTTCCCGACCGATCCCGGGAAGACCTGCAAGGTCGTGGTGATCAAGCGTGGCACCGGGAAGACGGACTCCATCCCCGCCTTCCCCACGAAGCCGGGCAAGCCCAGCAAGCCGGGCAAGCCGGGGAAGCCCGTGCCCACCAAGCCCGGCAAGCCGGGGAAGCCGGGTAAGACCTGCGTGATCGTCCTGCCCAAGGACGGGCACCGGGCCGCCAAGCCGTCCGATGTCGCGAAGACCGCGGCGGCCGAGGCGATCCGCTCGACCCGCTCCTGATCGATGGGCCGGCCAAGTGGGGGGTCGGCCGCTCCAAGGCCCGGCGCGCATGGCGCGCCGGGCCCTTCCGCGCTGGTGGGCGTAGGACGGGCCGCACGACCCGTGGCTCGTCGGCCAGTTGCTCGCAGGCCGTCGCCAACGGGCCGGAAAGCTCAAATCCTGCTCTGAAACGGCATTGATCTGGGTTCATTACCGTTCAGAAGGACAAAACTGACGGTAATTGAGCAGCTCGGATGCACGTGGATGGACATGGATGGACGGGGGCATTCCGATGTGGGCCATATCCAGACGCCCCGCCTCGGCGGAGCCACAGGCGCTTGACCTCTATGACATCGCCTATCTGGTGGGCGGGCGGCAGTGGGTGATCCAGACCGTCCTGATAGCGCTCCAGGAGCGCGACGCGATCACCCTCCGCCGGTCCCGGATACGGACCACGGCGGGTGAGACCGCCGAGCACCCGGTGGAGCGCGCGCTCATCGAGCTGTGCCCCCGTTTGAAACCGGTGGACCAGGTGGTCACCGCGCTGCTGCGGGGACCCGAGCTGGAGGAGATCCGGCACCGGCTCGCCGCCCGCGGTCTGCTCACCCGTCTCCGGGGCCGCCCCACCCGCACCGGCAGGCGCCGCGTGGAAGCGGCCGTACGGGAAGGGGCGCTCCCCGCGTACGTCTTCTACGGCCCCCTCGTCGTCCCGGAACCGGCGCGGCGCAAGGCCGTCAGCGCGGCGATACCCATCCCGACCGGCGACCCCGCCTACTGGGACCGGAACCTCCTTCTCGCCTATGACCCGGTCTACCCCGACCACGAGTCCTTCTACGAGGCGCACGCATGGGGCGACGACCATGGCGACCATCATGGCGGAAGCCATGGCGGCGACCACGGCGGTGGGCATGGAGGCGACCACGGCGGTGGGCATAGCGGCGACCACGGCGGCGGCCACCACTCCTGCGGTGGTGGTGGCGGTGGTGGCGGCAGCGGCGATTAGGCGGCCGCGCCCGCCTCAGGCGGTGGCCGCCGCCTCCTCATAGGGCGTGGGACAGCCATGTGTGGCGGTCACGGCGGTCAGCAGCACCACCGAGTCCTCCAGCGCCCGCAACCCGTGCCGTTCGTGCGGGATCCCCTGCACCTGGCCCGCGATGAGATCCATCCGGTCACCGCCGCCGGTCAGCCGCACATGCCCGTGCAGCACCTGGAGACTGGCCGCCGGAGGGGCGTTGTGCTCATCGAGCTCGCAGCCGGAGACCATGGCGATCACGCTCTGCCGCAGCGGACCGTCATGCAGGAACAGATGTGCGCTGCGCCCGTGCGGATCGGACTTCGCCTGGTCCAGATGGTGGCGCGCGAGCGTGGTGAGGTCATCCATGAGTGCCCCTCGATCGGTCCGGTCTGATCGTCGGCGGGTTCCCTCAATCCTTACCGGCTAGCGTGGTGAGCGCCAGTTCGCAGCCGCGCCGTGGCACCGTGCCGTGGCATCGCCGTGGAGAGAGGTCCAGCAGCAGTGGCCGACTATCTGACCGTACTGACCACCACCGACACCCCCGAGAAGGCCGAGGCGCTGGCCCGCGGGGCGATCGAGGCCCGGCTGGCGGCCTGTGCGCAGATCAGCCAGCCCGTGACCTCCGTATACCGGTGGGAGGGGACGGTCGAGACGGCGGCCGAGTGGCAGGTGCTGTTCAAGACGACCGCCGCGCGCTACGACGAACTGGAGGCCCATATCCGCGAGGCGCACGACTACGAGACGCCCGAGATCATCGCGACGCCGATCGTGAACGGCGGCGAGGACTACCTGGCGTGGGTGGTGTCGGAGACGACGATCGGCTGAAAGGCGGGGAGACGGCCGGGGCAGGCCGAGCCCAGGGGCCGATGCCCGACCCAGGGGCCGATGCCCGGGACGCCGACTCAGCGGGAGCCGGAGCCGGAGCCGCGCTCCGCCAGCGCCTCCTCGATTCCCCGCTCCCGCGGCCCCAGGAAGTGCGGATCAGGCTCGAACGCCGCGTCCAGGGCCGCCTTGCCCGCCGCCACGACCTCCCGCGTGCCGCCGAAGTACCAGGTCATATCGTGCGGCTCGTCGACCGCGACCCCGTACGCGTCGATGCCCGCCGCCCCGCACAGCGCCAGCGCCCGGCGGACATGGAACCCCTGGCTCACCAGCACCGCCTTGTGCACCCCGAAGATCCGCCGGGCCCGGCTGCACGAGTCCCAGGTGTCGAACCCCGCGAAGTCGCTCACGATCCGCCGGTCCGGGACCCCGCGCTTGACGAGGTATGCGCGCATGGCATCCGGTTCGTCGTAGTCATGGCGGCTGTTGTCCCCCGTGACCAGCAGCGCATGGACCCTGCCGCCCTTGTAGAGCCGTACGGCGGCGTCCAGCCGGTGCGCCAGATACGGCGACGGCTCCCCGTTCCACAGCCCCGCCCCGAAGACCACCCCCACCGGGGCCGAGGGCACATCGGCGACCGTACGGATCCGGTCGTCCGTGCTCAGCCGCAGCCAGGTCGCGGGGAGCAGGGCCAGCACGCAGACGAGGACACCCCCCTGCACCAGCCGCCGCCACCCCCGGCGCGTCCGCGGCAACCGCCCCCGAACCCACCCCAGCATCCGCTCCCCCTCCCGCCTCACCTATCAGCTCGCGCTGTGGGACGCCGGAGAGCGGGATGGCGGTTGCCTTCGGACTACTCGGTGGTTTCCTCCTCTTCGGGCTCCTCGGTCTCCAGGAAGATGTTCGTGTCGAGCTCGAAGTCGAACGGCACGGGGATGGTCAGCGGCTTACCGAACGGGACGGTCATCCGCGCGTGGTACCCGCGGTCCGACGGATCCCAGAATGCCGTGATCTCCTCGGCCTGCATGTCGACCACGAGGTAGACCGGCACATGACGCCCGTAGACCTCGAGCTTCTCCTGCCAGTCGACATCTCGGGTGGAGACGGACGTGAACTCGGCGACGAGGGACAGTGCCTCACTGTCGGCATGTCGTCCCTCAACCCCCCGGAAGGCCTTGCCATCCGCGATGAACAGATCCGGACCGAATGCCCGCTCAACGGAGGGGAAGGTGAAGAGAAAGGGCGAGGTCTCAGCGATGTGCCCCTTGGGCGCATGGGGCTCCAGCCGCAGCCGAAGTTCCCGCATGGGCCACAGGTATGGCAGCCTCGACCACGGCGACACGACGATCTTCCCCCTGATGAGTTCGGCCTTGTAGCCGTCCGGCGTATCCAGTTCCTCCGTGGCCCGGAGCAGTTCCTCGAACCCCTTCACGGGCTCCTCTCGGGGCTGCTCGGCTGCCGGTGTGTTTTCTGTGGTCATCGGCCGCTCCAATATCGCGGTCACCGCGTCCTCCATCTGCTACGGAGCGTACTGTTTCGCTCACCGTGGCGACGGCCTTCCGGCGGTATCCGTCTTTCGTTCGCAGTACCCCCACAAGGGTGATGTATCCGCTCCCGCATAGCCTTGACCAGCCATCCCGTACCGCCGAAAACCAGCAGGTGATCCCCGTCATGCCCCCGATTCCCACCGCAGAGCTCCATCTCCATATCGAGGGCACCCTGGAGCCCGATCTGGCCTTCGCGCTGGCCGGGCGCAATGGGGTCGAGCTGCCGTTCGCCACGCGGGAGGAGCTGCGGGCCGCGTACTCCTTCGGGGGCCTTCAGGACTTCCTGAACCTCTACTACGCGCTGATGACCGTGCTGCGCACCGAGGACGACTTCGCCGATCTCACCGACGCGTATCTCGCCCGCGCCCGTGCGCAGGGGGTGCGCCATGCGGAGATCTTCTTCGATCCGCAGGCGCACACCGCGCGCGGTGTGGAGATCGACACGGTGATCCGTGGGATCGGCCGCGCGCTGGACGCGGCGCCGCGGACGTACGGCATCACCACGCGCCTGATCATGTGCTTTCTGCGCGACGAGAGCGCCGAGTCGGCCCTGGCGACCTTCGAGGCGGCCCGCCCCCACCTGGACCGGATCGCCGCCGTCGGGCTGGACTCGGCGGAGGTCGGGCATCCGCCGTCGAAGTTCCGCGAGGTGTACGCGCTGGCGCGGGAGGCGGGGCTGAAGTGCGTCGCGCACGCGGGGGAGGAGGGGCCGCCCGCGTATGTGTGGGAGGCGCTGGACGTCCTCGGCGTGGACCGCGTCGACCACGGGGTGCGGAGCCTGGAGGACGAGGCGCTGGTGGCCCGGCTGGTCGCGGACCGGACCCCGTTGACCGTCTGCCCCCTGTCGAACGTCCGGCTGCGCGTCGTGGACCGCCTTCAGGACCATCCGCTGCCCGCGATGCTGGACGCCGGTCTGCTGGTGACCGTCAACTCCGACGACCCCGCCTACTTCGGCGGCTACGTGGGCGACAACTACACCGCCGTACGGGACGCGCTCGGCCTCGACGAGGCCACTCTGCGCACCCTGGCCCGCAACTCCTTCCAGGCCGCCTTCCTGGACGAGGAGACGCGGGCGGCGTACCTGAAGGAGGTCGAGGGCTGGGCCCGCTGAGACCCCAGTGCGCGGGGTTCCGGTGCGCGATCAGCCCTCGGACAGCTCCAGCCGTACCGCGCACACCTTGAACTCCGGCATTCGCGAGACCGGGTCCAGCGCCGGGTTCGTCACCGTGTTGGCCCGCCCCGGCCCCGCCCAGTGGAACGGCATGAACACCGTGTCCGGCCGGATGTCCCGGCTGATACGCGCCGGGGCCACGGCGCGGCCGCGCCGGGAGACCACCGCGATCGGTGCCCCCTCGACCGCCCCCAGCCGCTCCGCGAGCCGCGGATGGAGCTGGACGTAGGGGCCGGGCGCGGCCTCGTTGAGCTCGGCGACGCGCCGGGTCTGGGCGCCGGACTGGTATTGGGCCAGCACCCGGCCCGTCGTCAGCAGCACGGGGTACTCGGCGTCCGGCTCCTCGGCCGCCGGGCGGTGGCCGACCGGGGCGAAGCGGGCCCGCCCGTCGTCGGTGGCGAAGCGGTCGAGGAAGAGCCGTGGCGTACCGGGGTGCGGACCTCCGGCCCGCCCGGCACCCCCGGAGCCGGTCCCCTTCGCGCCGTCGGGGTCGGCCCGCTCCGCGCCCTGGGCCCGCTCCGCGCCCTCGGGGTCGGCCGACTCCGCGGCCACGGAGTCGGCTCTCCCCGCGCCCTCGGAGCCGTCCGCCTCCGTCCCCTCCGCCCCCATCGCCCCCTCCGTCCGCTCCGTCCGCTCCGGACAGGGCCAGAAAACCCCGTCCTCCTCCGCGATCCTCCGGTATGTGATGCCCGAGTAGTCCGCCGGGCCCCCGGCCGACGCCCGCCGCAGCTCCTCGAAGACCTCCTCCGCGTCGGCCGGGAACCCCTTCTCCCAGCCGAGCCGGGCCGCGAGCCCGCCCAGTACCTGGAGATCCGTCCGGACGCCCGGCGGCGGGGTGAGGGCCGCGCGGCGGAGGACGACCCGGCCCTCCAGGTTGGTCATGGTCCCGGTCTCCTCGGCCCATTGGGCCACCGGCAGGACCACATCGGCGAGCGCGGCGGTCTCCGAGAGCACGACATCGGCGACGGCCAGGAAGTCCAGCGACCGCAGCCGGGACTCCACATGGGCCGCGCGCGGGGCGGAGACCAGCGGGTTGGAGCCCATCAGCAGCAGCGCCCGGACGTCCCCTCCGAGCGCGTCCAGGAGCTGGTACGCGCTGCGCCCCGGCCCGGGGAGGGCGTCCGGCTCGACGCCCCATACGGCCGCCACATGGGCGCGTGCGGCCGGGTCGTCCAGCTTGCGGTAGCCGGGCAGCTGATCGGCCTTCTGGCCGTGTTCGCGGCCGCCTTGGCCGTTGCCCTGGCCGGTCAGGCAGCCGTAGCCGGACAGCGGGCGGCCCGCGCGGCCGGTGGCCAGGCACAGGTTGATCCACGCGCCGACGGTGTCGGTGCCCTTGGACTGCTGCTCGGGGCCCCGGGCCGTCAGCACCATGGAGTTCTCGGCGCCGCAGAACATCGTGACGGCCTTACGGAGCTCAGGAACCGGTACGCCCGTGATCCGCTCCACCAGCTCCGGCCAGTGGGCCATCGCGGCGGCCCGCGCCTCGGGCCAGCCGCTGGTGCGCCGTTCGACGAACTCCTCGTCCACCCGGCCCTCCGCGACCACCAGGTGCAGCAGCCCCAGCGCGAGCGCGAGATCGGTGCCGGGGCGCGGCGCCAGATGCAGATCCGCCTGCTCCGCCGTACGGGTCCGCCGGGGATCGACCACGATCAGCCGACCGCCCGCCTCCTTCAGCTCGGTCAGATGGCGCAGCGCGGGCGGCATGGTCTCGGCCAGGTTCGAGCCGACGAGGACGACGCATCCGGTGCGGGCCACGTCCGCCAGCGGGAACGGCAGCCCTCGGTCAAGACCGAAGGCCCGCTGATGGGCGGCGGCGGCCGAGGACATGCAGAACCGGCCGTTGTAGTCGATCTGCGAGGTGCCGAGCACCACCCGGGCGAACTTCCCCAGCGCGTACGCCTTCTCGTTGGTCAGCCCGCCGCCGCCGAAGACCCCCACCGCGTCGCGGCCGTACGCCCGGCCGGTGGCCGCCAGGCCCTCGGCGATCCGGTCGAGGGCCTCCTCCCAGGTGGCCGGTTCGAGCCGGCCGGAGTCAGGGCGGCGGACCAGCGGCTCGGTCAGACGCACCCGGGAGGAGAGCACGGCGGGCGCGGTGCGGCCCTTACCGCACAGCGCGCCACGGTTGACGGGGAACGCGGTGCGCTCGACGACCTCGACACCGACCGGCCCGCCGTCCGGCACCACCGGGCGCAGCGCCATACCGCACTGGAGCGAACAGTAAGGGCAGTGCGTGTCGACGGGGTCGGAGGCGGGGGAGTGCTCCCCGGGGACGTACGCCATGCCCAGGAGCGTGCTACGGCCGTGTTACGGCGCGCGTCACCTCGGATTACGCCTGCGGGGCGCGGACCTCAGCGCGGGGCCCGGCGGCCGGTGAAATCGGCGCAACCACCTGTCACGGCGGCGCAACGGCGGTGCAATCTGCCGCTGCCAGGCTCTGGCCATGACGCTCGACCCTGGTCCCCTTGGTCTCTCCGGTCCCCTTCGCCCCGACAGCGGGGCGGCCTTCGACGGCGCGGCAGGCTTGGACGGTAAGGCGGGCTTCGACGGTACGGCGGACTTCGACAGCGCCCAGCGGCTCATGACCCGGTTCACCGCACAGCTCACCACCCAGCTCGACCGGCTGGGCGCCCACGGCGTCCGCCGGGGTCGCCGCGACTGCCCGCCGACGCTCGTCGCCGTCGCCCATGGCAGCCGGGACCCCGAGGCGCTGAGCACCGTGACCGCCCTCCTGGACCGCGTCCGCGCGCTCCGCCCCGGGCTGCCCGTACGCCTCGGCCATATCGAGCTCAACCAGCCGCTGCTGAGCGACACGCTGGCCGCGCTGCGCGGCGAGGTGGTGCTCGTCCCGCTGCTGCTGAGCCGCGGCTACCACATCAAACAGGACATCCCGGACGCGGTCGCCGCCGCGCCCCACCTCACCGCCCGGATCGCCGCTCCGCTCGGCCCCGACCCGCTGCTCGCCGAGGCGCTGGACGCCCGGTTGGCCGAGGCGGGGTGGCGGGCCGCGGCCCCGTACCGCGCGGCTCCTCACCGAGCGGCCCCGCACCGGGCCGGCGTCGTCCTGGCCGCCGCGGGCTCCCGCGACCCGGACGCGGCCGCCGACACGGCCCGGACCGCCGCCCTGCTCGGCGCCCGGCTCGGCGGTGTGCCCGTGCTGCCCGGCTACGCCTCCGGCTCCGGCCCCACCGTGCCCGAGGCCGTACGGGCGCTGGCCGCGCTCGGCCGTGACCGGATCGCGGTGGCCTCCTACTTCACCGCGCCCGGCCGCTTCGCCACCCAGTGCGCGAACGCCGCCCCCGGTGTCGCCGCCGCCCCGCTCGGCGCCCACCCGGCGGTGGCGCGGCTCGTGCTCCGCCGCTACGAACAGGCCCTCGCCTCTGCGCCCCTGCCACACCCGGCGGCTACCGTCGGGGTATGAGCCCCAGCGCGCCCCCTGAACCCGATCCGGCCCCTTGGGCCGGTGCCCCCGAGGCCGACACCCGCCGCGTCCCCGGCTACGCCGCGGCGGACCTCGAGCGCTGGGCGCCCGAGCCCGACAAGCGACCGGGCCGGACCGCCTTCCAGCGGGACCGGGCGCGGGTGCTGCACTCCGCCGCGCTGCGCCGACTGGCCGGGAAGACCCAGGTGGTGCCCGCCGCACCGGCCGCCGACCCCGGACCGGCCGGGCGCGCCCCGGCCTTCGACGGCACGCCCCGCACCCGGCTGACCCACTCCCTTGAGTGCGCCCAGGTGGGCCGTGAGCTGGGGGCCGCGCTCGGCTGCGACCCGGATCTGGTGGAGATGGCCTGCCTCGCCCATGACCTCGGCCATCCGCCGTTCGGGCACAACGGCGAGCGGGTGCTCAACGAGATCGCCGAGCCCTGCGGCGGCTTCGAGGGGAACGCGCAGTCGCTGCGGCTGCTGGCCCGGCTCGAACCGAAGCGGTTCGTGCCCGACCGGAAGACCGGCGAGCCGGTGAGCGTCGGCCTCAACCTCACGCGCGCCGCGCTGGACGCCGCCACCAAGTACCCCTGGCCGCGCGGCGGCCATCCGCACAGCCCCGGCTCCCCGAAGTTCGGGGTCTACGAGGACGACATCCCGATCTTCGAGTGGTACCGGCAGGGCGCCCCCGAGGGCCGTACGACCTTCGAGGCCCAGGTCATGGACTGGTCCGACGATGTCGCCTACTCCGTCCACGATGTCGAGGACGGGCTGCACGCGGGCCATCTGGACCCCGCGAGCCTGCTCTCCGGGCCCGAGCGCCGCGAGGTCTTCGCCGTCGCCGCGGACCGCTACGCCCCCGGGGCCGAGCCCGGGGAGCTGGCCGAGGCGCTGGACCGGCTGCTGGGCCAGGAGTGGTGGCCGCACGGCTATGACGGCTCGTCCGTCGCCCAGGCCCGTCTCAAGGACGCCACCAGCCAGCTCATCGGCCGCTTCTGCCTGGCCGCCGAGGGCGCCACCCGTGCGGCGTACGGCACCGGCCGCTTCACCCGCTACCACGCCGAGCTGGTCGTGCCGCGCGCCATCCACCTGGAGTGCGCGGTCCTCAAGGCGGTCGCCGACCGGTACGTCATCCAGCGCGCCGACCAGGAGCTGCTCCGGGCCGATCAGCGCGTGGTCATCGCCGAGCTGGGCGCCGCCCTGATCGCCCGCGCCCCCGACGGCCTGGACCCCCAGTTCCGGGGCCTCTTCGACGCGGCCGGGGACGACCGCGGCCGGCTGCGGTCGATCGTCGACCAGATCGCCTCCCTGACCGACACCTCGGCCCGGGGGCTGCACGCCCGGCTCACCGCCTGAAGCACCGCCCGCCTGAAGCATCGCCCGCCGGACGCGGTTTCCGTGCACACATACGGCCTACCGGCCCTTCCCGACGCACGCCCGGTGCGGGAGGCTCCCCTTTGACACAGCGTTCGGTACGGCTTTCGGTATTCGGTATACGGTCCAGCACCGTCCGGCACAGCGTTTCCGCTCAGGTTTCCGCACAGCTTCCGGGGCGGTGACGGCACGACCTGATGTGACCGGGGTAAGGCACTGATAGCGGAACTGCTCGGCACCGCTCGGCAGCGAGGAGGACACAAGTGGTCGACGCACACCAGACATTCGTCATTGTCGGAGGGGGCCTGGCCGGGGCGAAAGCCGCGGAAACCCTTCGAGCGGAGGGATTCACCGGGCGGGTGATCCTCATCTGTGACGAGCGCGACCACCCCTATGAACGGCCCCCGCTGTCCAAGGGCTTCCTCACCGGCAGCCAGGAGCGCGACAGCGTCTTCGTCCACGAGCCCGCCTGGTACGCCCAGTCCGATATCGAGCTCCACCTCGGCCTGCCCGCCGTCCACCTGGACCGCGCGGCCAAGGCCGTCACCCTGGGCGACGGCGCCCGGGTCCACTACGACCGGCTGCTGCTGGCCACCGGCGCCGAGCCGCGCCGCCTCGACATCCCCGGCACCGATCTGGCCGGGGTCCACCATCTGCGCCGGCTCGCCCACGCCGAGCGGCTGAAGGGCGTCCTCACCGCCCTCGGCCGGGACAACGGCCAGCTGGTCATCGCGGGCGCGGGCTGGATCGGCCTGGAGGTCGCGGCCGCCGCCCGCGGCTACGGCGCCGAGGTGACCATCGTCGAGCCCGAGCCCACCCCGCTCCACCCCGTCCTCGGCCCCGAGCTGGGCGCCCTCTTCGCCGACCTCCACGGTGAGCACGGCGTCCGCTTCCACTTCGGCGCCCGCCTCACCGAGATCACCGGCCAGGACGGCATGGTGCTGGCCGCCCTCACCGACGACGGCGAGGAGCACCCCGCCCACAGCGTGCTGGCCGCCATCGGCGCCGCCCCGCGCACCGCCCTCGCCGAGGCCGCGGGTCTGGAGGTGGTGGACCGCGCGGCGGGCGGCGGTATCGCGGTCGACGCCTCGCTGCGCACCAGCGATCCGGACATCTTCGCGGCGGGCGACGCGGCCTCCGCCCCGCTCGCGTTCCTCGAGGGCACCCCCGTACGGGCCGCACTCCCGCCGAGCGCGCGGCTGCGCGTCGAGCACTGGGCCAACGCCCTCAACGGCGGCCCGGCGGCGGCTCGCGCCATGCTCGGCCAGGACGTCGCGTACGACCGGGTGCCGTACTTCTTCTCCGACCAGTACGACGTCGGCCTGGAGTACTCCGGCTACGCCCCGCCCGGCTCGTACGACCAGGTGCTGGTGCGCGGCGACGTCGGCAAGCGGCAGTTCATCGCCTTCTGGCTGAACGACGGCCGGCTGCTCGCGGGCATGAACGTCAACGTCTGGGACGTCACCGAATCGATCCAACGGCTCATCCGCGGCGGCCACCAGCTCGACCCGGCGGCCCTGGCCGACCCGTCCGTCCCGCTGAACTCGCTGCTCACGTAGTTGCCTGGCGCGCATTCGCCGGGGTCCGGCAGGCGGCGGATGGCCATGTCGGACCCCGGCCGTAGAATTCGGGCGTGGCAGGCAGGATCAACGATGACGACGTGAAGGCGGTGCGGGCAGCGGTCCCGATCGACGCCGTCGTATCCGAATACCTCCAGCTGCGTAACGCGGGCGGTGGCAATCTCAAGGGCCTGTGCCCCTTCCATGACGAGAAGAGCCCGTCCTTCCAGGTCAGCCCCAGCAAGGGGCTCTACTACTGCTTCGGCTGCCAGGAGGGCGGCGACACGGTCGACTTCATCATGAAGATCGACCACCTCTCCTTCGCCGAGACCATCGAGCGGCTGGCCTCCCAGGCCGGGATCACCCTGCGCTACGAGGAGGGTGGCTACACCCCCGGCCGCCAGCAGGGCGAGCGCACCCGGCTGGTCGAGGCCCACAAGGCGGCCGCGCAGTTCTACATCGAGCAGCTGGACGGCCCCGAGGCGGAGATCGGCCGCACCTTCCTGGCCCAGCGCGGCTTCGACCAGGCCGCGGCGCAGCACTTCGGCGTCGGCTACAGCCCGGCCGGCTGGGACCACCTCGTCCGCTATCTGCGCGGCCGTGGCTTCACCGACAAGGAGCTGATCCTCTCCGGGCTCGTCCAGGAGGGCCGCCGCGGTCCCATCGACCGCTTCCGGGGCCGGCTGATGTGGCCGATCCGGGACATCTCCGGTGAGGTCGTCGGCTTCGGCGCCCGCAAGCTGCGCGACGATGACAACGGCCCGAAGTACCTCAACACCCCCGAGACCCCGCTCTACCGGAAGTCCCAGGTCCTCTACGGCATCGACCTCGCCAAGAAGGAGATCGCCAAGAGCAGCCGGGCGGTGGTGGTCGAGGGCTATACGGACGTCATGGCCTGCCATCTCGCGGGCGTCACCACCGCCATCGCCACCTGCGGCACCTCCTTCGGCGGCGATCACATCAAGATCCTCCGCCGGCTGCTGATGGACAACTCCGGGGCGGAGGTCGTCTTCACCTTCGACGGCGACGCGGCCGGGCAGAAGGCCGCGCTGCGCGCCTTCGAGGACGACCAGCGGTTCGCCGCCGAGACCTCCATCGCGATCACCCCCGACGGGATGGACCCGTGCGAACTCCGCCTGGCCCGCGGTGACGAGGCCGTGGCGGACCTGGTCGAAAGCCGCACCCCGCTGTTCGCCTTCGCGCTGAAGTCGATCGTCTCCCGCTACAACCTGGACACCGAGGAGGGGCGGATCGCCGCGGTCGACGAGGCGGTGCCGGTCGTCGCGGCGATCAAGAACCCGGGGCTGCGGGACCGCTATGCGATCCGGCTGATCGGGATGGTCGGCATCGCCACCCAGGCCGAGGAGCAGTCGATCATCCGCCGGGTGCGCGGGCTGGCCCGCAGCAGGCAGAACGGCGGCCCGGAGCACGGTGGCCGCGGCGATCAGCGGGGCGGCGGCCCGGGGGGATCCCGGTACGGCGGCCGCGGTGACCAGCGCGGCGGCGGCCCCGGCGGTCCGGCTGGTCCCGGTGGGCCCGGAGGACCTGGCGCGGCCGGTGCGCCGCCGGTCCCGCGAGGTCCGGCGCTGAATCTGCGCAGCCCCGCCCACCGCGTCGAGCGCGAGCTGCTCAAGCTGGCGCTGCAACACCCCCAGCTGGTCTCCCCGGCCTTCGACGCCTACGGCATCGACGAGTTCACCGCCCCGCCGTACGCGGCGGTGCGCCGCGCCATCGAGGACGCGGGCGGCGCGGCCGCGGCGGACGCCGACTATCTCGCCCGGGTCCGGGAGGCGGCGCCCGACGACACGGTCCGGGCCATGGTCACCGAGCTCGCCGTCGAGCCGCCGCACACCCGCCGCGACCCGGACGAGATCTACGCGGGCGTGCAGTTGGTGGCCGTACGGCTGGCCGCGGTGAACCACCGCGTGACCGAGGTGCGGGGCGCCCTCCAGCGCCTGGGGCAGCACGCGGACCCCGCCCACCTCGCCGCCGTGCAGAACGAGCTGTGGGTGCTCCAGCAGTACGGCCAGTCGCTCCGGGACCGGGGCGCGGCGGCGCTGTAGGGAAAGCGGGTGCTCAGGGAGTCCGGGGCCGCACCGGACCGGTGAGTGCGGCACGGGGCCGGTGGATGGGTTCCGGCCAGCCCGTTCGTGGGTCGGCGGGCGGACCGTAGGGGTCGCTGTAGCCGCCGGGTAGTCGTACGGTCACGGCCCGCTGAGCAAAAAGTGCCCGCACGCCCCTCGTGGCGGGCCTGCGTCGTACTCCACACTGGTTGCGGTGCCTGAGTCCTCGGAGCGCGGCGGTGTTGGCCGGGTAGGGCCGGAATCCCCCGCAGAGTCGCTCAAGACGTACGGGACGGACGGCGGCGCGGCCGCCGTGCCGTGCCCGATCGTTCTGCCCCCTCAGCAGCGATCACCCTGGAGGTCGCCCCCGTGCAGACCCAGACCCTCACCGACGCGGCACCTTCGCCGCACCCCCGGTCGCCCCACCCGCCCCACGCCACAGCGGTAGCGCCGGCCGTGCCCGAGGACTCGACGGAGCTCGCCCCGGAAGGCGCACCGGATACCGGCCAGGACGCCGCACCGGACCCCCTGGCCGACCTCGCCCCCGACACGGTCTCCGGCCCCGCGGCCGACGGCGCCCCCGAAGCGGAACCCGAGGAGCCCGCCGGGCCCACCGAGCCCGTGGAGGCCGTGGAAGCCGAAGAGCCCGTCGAACCGGTCGGGCCGCCCGCCCGCGCCGACTCCAGCGGCCCCTCCGCCGACCTCTTCCGCCAGTACCTCCGCGAGATCGGGCGGATCCCGCTGCTCTCCGCGGTCGAGGAGGTCGAGCTGGCCCGCCGGGTCGAGGCGGGTCTCTTCGCCGAGGAGAAGCTCGGCAACGCCTCCGACCTGGACACTCAACTCGCCCTGGACCTGGACCGGTTGGTGGTCCTGGGCCGGATGGCCAAGCGCCGGCTGATCGAGGCCAACCTCCGCCTCGTCGTCTCCGTCGCCAAGCGCTATGTCGGCCGCGGTCTGACCATGCTCGACCTGGTCCAGGAGGGCAACCTCGGCCTGATCCGCGCGGTCGAGAAGTTCGACTACGCCCGCGGGTACAAGTTCTCGACGTACGCCACCTGGTGGATCCGCCAGGCCATGTCCCGCGCCCTGGCCGACCAGGCCCGGACGATCCGGGTCCCGGTGCATGTCGTCGAGCTGATCAACCGGGTGGTCCGGGTCCAGCGCCGGATGCTCCAGGAGCGCGGCTACGAACCCACCCCCGAAGAGGTCGCCGCCCATCTCGACCTCCTCCCGGAGCGGGTGAGCGAGGTGCTGCGGCTGGCCCAGGAGCCGGTGTCGCTCCACGCGCCGGTGGGCGAGGAGGACGATGTCGCACTCGGCGACCTCATCGAGGACGGCGACGCGGCCTCACCCGTGGAGTCCGCGGCTTTCCTGCTGCTCCGCGAGCATCTGGAGGCCGTGCTGTCGACGCTCGGCGAACGCGAACGCAAGGTGGTGCAGCTGCGCTACGGACTGGCCGACGGCCGCCCCCGCACCCTGGAGGAGATCGGCCGGATCTTCGGGGTGACGCGGGAGCGGATCCGCCAGATCGAGTCGAAGACGCTCAACAAGCTCCGCGACCACGCCTTCGCCGATCAGCTCCGCGGCTATCTGGATTAGGGCCTGTCCGGGGTTGTGATCTGGTTCCGGCAACGCGGCGAGCGCAGGCGCCACGCCCCGCGAGCCCAGATCACAACCCCGGACAGGCCCTGGCGGCGAAGCCTCGCGCGCGGGCGGGGCCTCCCGTCCGCGGGCCCTCACATGGCCCCGTACTCTCCTGTCGCCTCATGCCTCATGCCTCATGGCCTCCTGGGCGCCCGGCTCGAAGACGCCGGGCTCGAAGGCCCCGGGGTGGGTCTGCTCTCGCACCGCCACGTACTGCTGCCGCACCGACTGCCCCACCGGCAGGTCCTCGCCAGGTTCGAAGACCTGGCTCGCCGCGGCCGGCCAGCGCGGCGGCTCGTGCGGCGACTGGGTGCCGTGCGAGACGCCCAGCGCCCACGCGGCCTGGCGGGCCGCGCCCAGCGCGGCGTAGTCGGCGGGCTGCGGCACCACGATCCGCGCCCCCAGCAGCGCGGGCGCGATCGCGCGGACGGCCTGGAGATCGGCCGCGGGCCCGAGCAGGAAGACGCGCCGCACCTGGACACCGCGCCCGCGCAGCACGTCCAGCGCGTCCGCGAGCCCGCACAGCATCCCCTCGAACGCGGCCCGCGCCAGATGTTCGGGCTTCATCGACTCGCGGCGCAGCCCGGTCAGCGTGCCCGCCGTATGCGGCAGATGCGGGGTCCGCTCGCCCTCCAGATAGGGCAGGAACACCAGCCCGTACGACCCCGGGGTGGACTTCATCGCGAGCGCGGACAGCCCCTCGAGATCCGTGCTGAGCAACTCCGCCGTACCGCGCAGCGTCCGTACCGCGTTGAGCGTATGCACCACCGGCAGATGCATTCCGGTGGCGTCGGCGTACGACAGGATCGTGCCGGTCGGATCGGCCAGCGCCTCATGGTGCACGGAGAAGACCGAGCCGGAGGCGCCCAGCGAGATCACCGCGTCGCCGATCCCGACCCCGAGCCCGAAGGCGGCGGCCATGGTCTCGCCCGTACCGGCGGAGATCAGCAGCCCCTCGGGGGTGTGCCCGGCGGCGTCGGCCGGGCCGATCACCTCGGGCAGCCGCACCTGGTGACCGAGGGCCAGCTGCACCAGGTCGGGGCGCCAGGATCCGCTCGCCGCCGACCAGTAGCCGCTGCTGGAGGCCGTGCCGCGGTCGGTCGTACGCCGCATCGGCCGTCCCAGGAGCTGCCACACCAGCCAGTCGTGCGGCTGCATCAGCTCGGCCACGCGGTGCGCCGACTCCGGCTCGTTCCGCGCCAGCCAGCGCAGTTTGGCCACCGGCTGCGAGGCGGTCGGCACGGCGCCGACCGCCTGGGCCCACGCGGTGCGGCCGCCGAGCGCCTCGGTGAGGTCGGCGGCCGCGGACTGTGCGCGCTTGTCGTTGCCCATCGAGGCGGGGCGCACCAGCACCCCGCCCGCGTCCAGCGCCAGCAGCCCGTGCTGCTGCGCCGAGACGCCGATGGCCTGGACCCCTTCGAGCAGCCCGCCCTCGGCGGCCTCGCCGAGGGACATCAGCCACGTCTGTGGATCCACATCGCCGCTGCCGCCGACCGGGTGCGGGGCGTACCCCTGTTTGATCACGGCACCCGTATCGGTGTCACAGACGACGATTCGTGTGCTCTCGGACGAACTGTCCAACCCGGCGACTATCCCCATGGATCAGATCATGCCACCGCCGCGGCTAGGTGTTGCTGGTGCCCCAGTCGTCCTCTCGTACGGCGCGGGCGTCGCGCTGCCCGATCTTCTCGCGCAGCGGCCGGACCTTGTCCAGCGCCTTCACGGCGGCCTGCCGGCCTCCCTGCGCGGCCGACTCGGCGGTATTGCGGACGGCCGGGTTCTGCGCGAGCTTCTGCGCGCACGCGCGCAACTGCTCGTACCGCTCGCGGCCGGCTCGCGTGCCCAGTACGTAACCCACAGCCATCCCGGTGATGAACGTCAGCCGGTAGCGCATCGACCTGCCCTTCTCGCTGTCCTTCACAACTGGACCCCGGGGTCGTGCCGCACGCCTACCCGCCCGTGCCGCAGATCACCCTCGATCACGTAGAAGATCATCCCTGGATCGGCCGAGGATCGCGCGGGGGCGGACGCGGCGATACCGATTGGCGGAGCACCCCCCTGCTTGCGCTAATGTATGTGTCGCAGCGAGCGCACGCCGTCCGGGAACCGCCGGGCGGGGTCACGGTCGCGGCACACGGAGCAATCCCCTGTAGCTCAATTGGCAGAGCAGCCGGCTGTTAACCGGCAGGTTACTGGTTCGAGTCCAGTCGGGGGAGCTCGGTCCCCTGTAGCTCAATTGGCAGAGCATTCGGCTGTTAACCGGAGGGTTACTGGTTCGAGTCCAGTCGGGGGAGCTGGGAGGAGGACCCCTCGAGGGGTCCTTTTTCATTTCCGGACCCCTCCGCGCGTGATCTACGTCATGATCGAAGCCAGGGGGGCTTCCAGCATCGGCCCTCCGAAGCAGCAGATCGTATGAGCAGCTATGCTGCGGCAGACGGCGCGCGCGGATGTGCACGACGCGCCGTTACGGGGCGGTAGCTCAGCCGGTTAGAGCAGCGGACTCATAATCCGTCGGCCGTGGGTTCGAGTCCCACCCGCCCCACCAGGGCACTACGCGGGCAGACCCATTCTGACCTGCGCAGACGCGAGAACGGGAGCCGCCGCGCCGATGCGGGGGCTCCCGTTCATCCGTTCAGACCAAGATCCAGTGGACACGTAGTGGACGCGGAACCGGTTCAGTGGACGGAGGGCCGTCACGCTGACTTCCGACGCCCGTTCGGAGCTCGGCGAGTGGTCCGGGCTCGGGCTGGCGGCGGCCCCGTCAGCGGTGCCCAGCCGTCCAGGTCTGGGCACTCGGCGCGGACGATGGTGAAGCGCGTGAGTGAGAAGACCGCTCGCTGCTCCTCCGGGTACCGGTCGCTGAAGTTCTCGACCCGGACCAGCTCCAGGTTGTTCGCGGTGCAGTGATCCCGTATCCACTTCACGGCCGCGTTGGCGGCGTCGTCCTGGCCTCGCCCGGCCAGGGTGATCATGCCGAGGACATCGGAGTCGGGTTGCGTCTGCGCCCCAATGGTCCATCTGTCACCTGACCGCTGTGCGCCGTGGGCGAAGAAGACAGCGATGTCGCCTTGCCAGGCACTTTCGGGGATCACCAGCGGGGTGCGCACTTTGAAGGGGATGTCGCGGGGGACGACGGCCATGACGGATTCGGCCTCGGCCCGCATCATCTCGGGCAGCACGCTGGTGTAGGTGTCGGAGGTGATCTGGCGCGAGGAGTGCCCCAGCTTCTCCTGGACCACCTTGATGTCGGTACCGGCGAGCAGGGAAAGGGTGGCGGCGAGGTGACGCAGGTCGTGGAGGCGCACCGGCGGTAGGCCGGACAGCTCTACGAGGCGGGTAAAGCGGCGGGAGATCCAGTCGGGGTGCAGCGCCTCGCCGTTCTCGTGCGTCCACACGCGGCCGGTCTCGACGTAGGCGTCCTCCCACTCCTGGCGCTTCTTCTCCTGCTTCGAGCGGAAGCTGGCCAGGTTGTCGGCGGACTCCAGGCTCAGGGAGAGGGTGCGGACGCTGTCGGCCTTTGGCGCTTCGCCGTAGAGCTCGTACGCGACCTCCACGATCTGCTTGGAGATTCGCAACCAGAGGGCGTCGCTGTTGACCTCTGTCCAAGGCAGCGCGGCCATCTCCCCGCGGCGGGGGCCGAGGAAGATGAAGGAGTGCCACAGCTCGTAGAGCCAGTCGTCCTTGACGAAGTCGAGGAACTGACCAGTCAGCTCCGGAGTCCAGACCATGACCGGGCCGGGCTTCTCGCCGGTGCGCTTCCAGTGCTCGATGCGCTCGGGCGTCCAGACGACGGGCTTCGGCCGGGTCACCGGCGGCAGCTCCACGAGTTGAGCCCAGTTCTTGGCGAACGCCTGCTCGCGTTTTATCCCCCAGGACAGTGCCGAACTGAGGGTGTCGTTGATGCGGTGCATGGTGGTGGCGGAGGTGACTTTCCGTAGCCCTTTCCTGCCCTCGCGGAGCGCGGCGTTCGTGTCGAGGAAGGCTCGGCGGGCGGCTCGACGCGCTTCCTTCTTTCCGGCCGCTTTCACCCAGGCCCGGTGTGCCTCGTCGCGGTCCTTCTGGAGTTGGTCGACGCGGAGACGGTGGAGGATGCGTTCGGCGTTCTCCTTCTCGATCGCGTCGTACATCTTGTCGAGGTGCCGGACCTTGAGGTCTCGGCGCTTGATGTGCCCGAGGTGAGGGAGGAGGTAGTTGTTGATGTGCTCCTCATAGCCGTGGCGGGTGGTGCGGGCGAGGGATTTCTTCGCCTGGATCCACTGGAGGAAGAAGTCGCCGCATGTCTCGTCGGACAGCACGTCGGTGCCGGCCATGGCGGCGTCGTAGAGTTCCTTCGCCTTCTTCTTGGCGTCGTCCTTCTTGGCGAAGCCGCCCAGGCGTACCCGCTGGCGATTCCCCCCTTCGCCGGGTTCGAGCTCGAAGTAGAACGCCCAGGTTCCGTGCTTTGGGCCTAGCTTCGGGCATGTGGTGCCGATGGACCCGATCTTGGGTTTGCCTTCGGTATCCAGGAGAGGTTTGCCCTCCTTGTCCTTCAGCGGCCCCTTGCACTGGCATCGCCGGTAGTAGCTCGGCGAGAACATCTGACCCCCTGCCACTGACTGCCCACGGTCAGCTTTGCTTGTGCGTACGTGTCCGTACGAGTCCGGTGTGATCTTTCTTCATCTTGCTGAGGCTGTCGGACACTGCTGTAAGGTCGTGCGCGAGTTGGCGCGGGGGAGGATGCGACCAACGACATGGCTGCTCAGGAAACAGGGGAACAGGTTCAGTCCGGGGCGATGGGGCTGGAGGAGCTGCTGGCTCTTCCGGCCACGGTGAACGTGACAACTGCTGGGCGTGCCCTCGGGATCGGCCGCGACAAGGCGTATGAACTGATCCGGTCAGGGGGGTTCCCGGTTCGGACGCTCCCGCTGGGTGGGACGATTCGTGTGCCGACGGCAGAGCTGTGGAAGATCCTTGGCGTGGACGCGCGAGGTTGAGCCAGAGTGATGCGTCAGCTTTGAGGAGTGTTGTTGCTTTGCAACAGTGTGACCTATCTCCAGTAGACTTGGTGTGGTAAGGGGGTCGGCTAGGTCAAGGAGTCCAGGGCATGCCTCGGCTATATGGGTTCGATGACATGGCGTACCAGAGGGTGCGCGAGAGCGAGGCCGGGCCCTTGCGGCAGGCGGCCAGCCGTCGCCTTCAGCAGCAGACCTACGAAGCGATCACCACGTGGATGAACGCCGAGGGGTACAGGACAACCCGAGGGGGTCCGTGGCGGCCGTCCGTCCTGGCGAACCTTCTCGACCATCCGGCGATCGCCGGACTCTTCGAGGACGCGAACGGCAACCTGGTGGACTCCGGCGGGCCGCGCATCATTCAGCCCGAGGAGTTCAAAACCATCCGGGCGATCCGGCCGTTGAACAGCCCGACCCACCGTCGGGCTGATCAGCGCGAATACCTCATGCCGGGTGGGCTCACCGATTGTGGTCTGTGCGGGGGCATGTTCGGCTCGTCTCCTGCGAACAGCGGGAGCCGTGGGTATCGCTGCCTCCCGAACAGGCCGCAGCACCCGGGCGGCTGCGGCAAGGTCCGTATCAACGCTGACCTGTTCGAGACCTATGTTGCCGAGCACGTGGTGGCTGAGCTGGCCAAGCCGGAGGTCAGTGTCCTGATCGCGCAGGCGCGTGACGAGGTGCTGGCAGAGGCATCCGAGCTTCGTGCCCGGGTGAAGGCGGACAAGGCGCGGCAGAAGAAGCTCGGTGAGAGCTACGCTCGCTCGCCGGAACTGTCCCTGAGCGCCTTTCGGGCCGCTGACAAGCGGTTGGCCGAGCAGATCCGGGAGAACGCCGCTCAGGCGCGCTTCCTGGAGCAGGTTCGGCATGTGCCGGTGGGGGACGTACCGGATCTTGTCCGGTGGTGGCGGCATGCCCCGCTGGCATCTAAGCAGGGGGTGCTGACCCTCATGCTGGAGCGGGTATCGGTCTACCCGGCTGCCGCACGAGGGTCGCGCACCGTGGACGGTGATCGCGTCGCGCTGACGTGGCGGAAGTGGAACCCCTCGTCCGACAAGGGGACCGCGCCGTCAGCGCAGGGTGACGGGGACCGCCTTGAGGGCGCGTGAGCGGAACGAGGTGCGCCACTGGAGCTGCTGAGGGGGAACAGCGAGATCCAGCTGAGGGAACCGGTGAAGCAGCGTGTGGAGGGCGATCTGGATCTCCATACGGGCCAGCGGTGCACCAAGGCAGTAGTGCATTCCCTGGCCGAGGGCCAGATGCGCCTTGTCCTCGCGGTGGATGTCGAACTCGTCCGGCGAGGGGTACCGCTTGGGATCCCTGTGCGCAGAGGCCAGGCAGAGCATGACGGTGGCCCCCGCGGGGATCTGTGTGCCGCCGATCTCTATGGGTTCGGTGGGGAAGCGCCTGATGGCCATCTGATTGGGGTGGGCGTATCGCAGCAGTTCCTCAACGGCTTCGGGCAGCAGGTCGGGCTCAGCGCGTAGCTCTGCGACCTGTTCCGGATGCTGGAGAAGGGTGACCAGACCGGCGCTGATCAGATGCTGGGCGTTCTCGCTCCCAGCCATGAGGAGCAAGAAGGCCAGGGAGACGAGCTCGTTTTCGGTGAGTTGATCGTCTTCGTCTCGTACGGCGATGAGCGCCGAGAGCATGTCGTCGCCCAGGGTGTCCCGTCGGGCGGCAATGAGGTCCAGGAGGAAGGTGTGGATGTTCTCCACAGCCTCTTTGATCTGGCGGGGGCTTTCGGGTGTGAGCATGTTGCTCACCCATGTGGAGAAGCGGCGCCGGTCGGCCTCGGGTACCGCGAGCAGGTCGCCGATCACCATGAGCGGTAGGGGGAGTGAGAAGGTCGAGACGAGGTCTCCGCCTCCTTGGTCGGCCAGATCATCGGCGAGACGGTCAACCGCGGCCTGGACGCTTCCGCGTAGGTTCTCAACGCGTCGCGCGGTGAATGCTTTCGACACCAGGCGCCGTAGGCGCTGATGGTCTTCTGGGTCGATGTTGAGCAGGTTGGCGTCCAGTGCCGGCGGGAGGGAGAAGCCCTTGTACCCGGTGCCGGAGTGCGCTTTGTTCACGGACAGCCGTGTGTCGGTGAACCGGCGCGTACGTCCTCTTCTCGGAGCACAAGCCAGATGGGCGAGCCGTCCGGGAGCGCGACCTGGTGTACGGGGCTTTCGTCGCGAAGCTGTGCGTACCCCGGATAGGGGTTGTCGAGGAAGGCGGCGTCGAACGGCTGAGGGAGGTGTCCTTCCGGAAGACCGGGCATCACGTGGGGCTCCTGCGTGGTCGGGCGGGTGTGCAAGGTACGGGTGAGGACGGCGGCGACGGTGGGGGAGGTGTCGAAGGCGCGGGCGACCTTGCGCTGGAATGTGATCTCGGAGGCAAGGTCTTGTGGTCCGGCTTCGAGCGGAGAACTCGGGTAGTCCACCGGCTGGATCCCTCGGTCTTTCGCCTGCATCGCTGCTGCGAGCTGGGCGGCTTCAATCGTCGCGGCAAGTTCCTCGTCTCGGAGGCCAGCAGCTTCGGCGTGCTTCCGGGCCTTCTCGGCGACAGTGGGTGTCATCCAGGTGCGTAGTCTCCACTGGGCGTCTCGGATCTCCACCACGAGGCGGTAGAGCCGGGTTCGCATGTCGACGTCGCCTGGATCGAGTACGACATCTGGTGTGTGTGACGTCACTTTTGCGTGCAGGGGTGAGAGTTGGCGGTACGACCGGCGGCAGTCGATCCAGGCCCATATCTTGCTGATGTGGCGTCCCCAGTCCGGGATTGTCCAACCGATGGTTTTGGTGACGGTGGAGACTGTGACGCCGATCTGAGCTGCTGGTTCCCACCCGTGTCCAGTGGTTCCGGCCAGGCCCGCGATGACGTCTGCGAGACGGGAACCGATGTACACCAGCTGGAGCGGCAGAGTCAGGGCGATCAACATGAGGCCCCGCCGTAGCCACGCACTCGGCGCGACCTGGGCGTAGCGCCAGCCAAGTATGCCGACGTCGACTTGATTCACCGTGTGGCCCGTCAAGTAAACGATCATGTAGGCGGGATAGTAGCGAGCATTCGTTACCGCGAAGTCGTCAGGCCGCTCGCCAAAGCTCGATGCCATGCAAAACAGCGTCATCATCGTGGTCAGGACGAGAGCGAGAAATACCAGGCGTGGCACCGATTTACGCCAGGCGATGTGTCTCTCATGACTGAGGTGCAGCAGTACGAGTTGCTGGCAGGCAGCTGACAGGATGACAGTGCTCTGGGAGAGCAGTCCCGATAAGTTGACGATGCCCGCTGCTTGGCTGATTTCCACCCAGACTGGTGGGATGGAGATGGTGAAGGTGATAGTCAGGAAGAGGAAGTGGCCGAGCAGCGCGATCTGTGTGGGGGACCTGTCGGTGCGTAGGACTCTCAGCTTGTAGAGGAAGGCGAGCAGTGATATCGCAGCGACTGTGGGGTACAGGTAGTTATTCACTTCTGTCTCGTTGAATGGGCTTTTCCAGGGCGGACAGTCGTGCCACCAGTTCCTCCGCCTCTGGTGGGATGTTCCAGGTGCGCTCGACGGCCCAGGTGCTGATGCGTCGGCCGATGATGGACCCGACGTATTCGGCTTCTTGCTCGGCCTCGGAATTTGAATGGTCTCGGCCGAGGACTCGGCGGACCAGTTCCGGGTCGAGTGAGGGCAGGAGGAGCCGAGAGGCTTCGGGGGTCATCACGGGGGTTGTCTCGTGATCGCATATGAAGTGCCCCAGTTCGTGGAGCATCACTTGGTGTTGATGCACTGGGGCGAGGCGGTCCTCGACCACGATGAAGTCTCGGTCGTCGGCGGATACCAGTAGGCCGTCGGGGCTGCCGCGGGGGAGGGTGAGGGGAATGACGTGAATCGGACGGCCATACAAGCGGCCGATCCGGGCGCATAGTTCCTCAATAGTGAGGGGCTGGTCATCGGTTAAGCCGATGGCTCGAACCCGCTCCTCGCATCGCCTTTGGAGGGCCTTGCTGTCTTGGCCTGTACCTCTACGTCGCCAACGCATCACCATCACGACACTAACTGTTGGTCTCGTCGGGTTGGTGGTACGGAATATCTTGCAGGGTGTCCTGCGCCTTGGTTGCGGAGTCGAGGATTCCCTTGAGCAAGCCAGTCAGCTCTTGTAGTGAATCAGCAGGAAGTGCCGTCGCGCTGGACTGGCGCAACGCCACGCTTTCGACCCCTTGTTGTCGCAGTTCCTTGAGTGTTTCGAACTCGGCATTGACCTCACGGAAAACCTGTTCATCGAGGAAATAGGCATCCCGTGTGATCCCCAAGGACGAGGCCACTTTGACGAGGGTTTCGATCGTCAGGTTGGAACCGCTGGCCGACTCGGCCTGTGCAAGGGTGCGCTTGGATACATGGGCTCGTTTAGCCAGTGTTTCCAGGGTGAACGGGCCCTCAGGATGATGCTGCCGGACGTAGCGCAGGCGCTTTGCCACCGCCGACTTGGCTTGGCGGATTCGCTCGTCGGTCGACTGATCGTCCGACTCCCCGCGCGGGCTTGCCCTGTCCATGCCACACCTCCTCGGTGCAACACGATGCATCACCGTCGCACCATAGTGCAACATGGCAGCTGATCAAGTTCTTCCACTTGAAGGGTAGTCAGGTGCGGATATGGCGCTGACCTGCGGGCCTTCCATGCGGCGTGTGGTCGGGTCCCACCGAGGAGCTGGGTTGCGCGGGGCGAGCTTCAGGGGTGGGCGAATGCGGACACGTTGGGCGCAGGGGCTCCCGGATATGTGGAGATCTTGAAAGGGTGCCGGGCCGTGGTGACGGGAACGTCGCGGCGTCAGGCAGGAAGGTGGATCGCGTCTCGGGGCGGTCGGGCGGCGGGGGTTCCTCGGCCTCGGGGTGAGCGTGTCAGTTGCTGTGTGTGGGAGGAGTCCATGTCCGAGTTGGACGAGCATCGGGTCGCCGAATTGGCGAAGCAGCCTGCGCAGGTGCTCGAGGGTGAAGGGATCCAGTCGGCGGCCCGCGAGGAGGCGCGCAAGGTTCTGGAGGCTCAGGCGGTGATGCGGCCTGCGGGGGAGCCATCTGACGGCCCAGAGGGAGGCGATGGCTGACTCGGCACTGTCCGCCCTCTATCGAAGAGATAGGTGACAATGTTGAGGTGCTGCTGTAATTTGAGCCGAGGCGGGTGCGGCAGCCGCAGGATCCCGCCCGGTGGTGCCGCTTCGAGCGGCATCCTCCCTGCTCCTCGCGGGTGGCCGACCCCCCGCGCCCCGCCCGCGAGGAGCTGGTCGCGCCAGTGCGGCCTGTGGGGTGTTGTGGGGTGGAGCCCGCCGCGACGGTTCGTCGCGGCGGGCTCACTTGTTCGCGGGGTGTCGATGCAACGCGCCCGGAGGGGCGGGGGTGGATGGGTGTGCTCGGAGCGGGGAATTCGATTTCAGAAATAAGGCAGAATTCTTGAATTCAAAAGCGAATTGAAACTTGCTTTAGGGGTGAATGCCATTAAGATATAAGTACAGAAACCAACGGAAAGCCAAATTGGCTCTCCTTGAATTGGAAAGGTGTGGGAACCGTGTTTGCTGACCTCAAGATTGATGAGATCGCTCCCAACCCCGAGCAGCCCCGCAAGTACTTCGACGAGGAGCAGCACAAGGAGCTGAAGGGCACCATCGAGGAGAACGGCCTCCTTCAGCCGGTCGTTGTCCGCCCGGTCGAGGGCGCAGCGACCCCCTACATGCTGATCGCAGGCGAGCGTCGGTGGAGGGCCTGCAAGGCCATCGGCAAGACTGTCATCCCGGCCAACATCCTCAAGGACATCGACGACGAGACAGCGTACGTCCTCGGCATTGCGGAGAATGTGGGCCGCGCGAACATGACGATCATGGAAGAGGTTCGGCGGCTACGCCGACTTGGCCGCCGCCGGTTGGGACCCCCTGAAGATCGCCAAGCAGTTCGGCAAGACCGAGACCCACATCAAGTGGCGGCTGGGCCTGCTGACTCTGCGCCAAGAGGTCAGCGAGATGGTCGACAAGGGGCAGATCAAGCCCAACCTGGCCTGGCACATCGCCCAGCTCAACCCGGGCAACCAGATGGTCGCGGCTACCCGGTACGTGCGCGGCGACTTCGATAGCGAGGCAGAGGCGCAGCACTTCGCCAACGGACTGAAGATGATGGAGAAGCAGACTTCCCTGACCGGCGAGCAGGCCCCCGACGCCGAGACGCAGGAGAACCGCAAGGTCCAGAAGGCGAAGGCTAAGGACGGGCTCGGGAAGGCCGAGGAGGTACTGCTGCCCCTTCTGGAGGAGCTGGCCGAGAAGAAGCCCGAGGACTTGGCCGTCATTCTCGGTGACGACCTCACCCGTCACGTGAAGGTCATCGGCAAGCTCTACAGCCAGGTTCAACTGGTCCGCAACCTGCTGAGCAAGGCCCAGGGCATCCAGCGTGCGATGGAGGCCGACTTCAATCGCAAGGCGCTGGAGGTCCAGAAGGAGGCCGAGGAGGCGAAGGGCAAGGCCGCAGAAGCGGAGGGTAAGGCCGTGGAGGAAAAGTCGGCCAGCGCGGAGAAGAAGCCCGACGCCAAGCCTGTTGCTAAGAAGGCGGCAGCGAAGCCCACTACTCCTCGTTCCAAGGCTCGCCCGGCTGTGACCACCACCAGGAAGACGGCCGCGCAGAAGAAGTCGGAGGTTAAGCCGGTGGCCGAGGAGCGGGAGGCGACAGCGGCGAAGTGAGGTGCGAGGGGCGCGGCATTGGCCGCGCCTCTCCATCCTTCCCCGAACGACGATGAGCGTGGTCGGAGCTAACCGGCCACGTCCTCTGCGTGTGCTCCCCTCATCGAGCTGAGGTGTGTGTGGGTGCTGGTAGTCGCGCCGAGCCCGCAGGGCCTGCGGGCTCGGCGTCGCTCAGGTCCATACCGGCCTGAGCTGGTGGCACCCAAATCCCGGGCCATTGGCGTAGGCGTCCGCGGGCCCGGCCGTTGAGCAGTACGAAAGGAAGCAGCTGAGTGCTAACCCTGTTCACTAACCGCTATCAGACGTACCAGCCCCCGCAGGGAGTGCCGGTGCGTATCACTCTGGGAGCTCCTCGTTTCCGTCTCACCTATCAGCTCAGGCACGTGGTGCGGGAACTGGCGCCTCGGAGAGAGTATTTCTCCAAGCCTCTGCCGGAGTTCACGTCGGCCTACCGCGCGGATCTGGACCGACTTGGCGCCACATGGCTCGCGGCGCGGCTACAGGAGATAGCCGAGGCGGAGATGGAATACAGGCTGGTCCTGCTCTGTTTTGAGGACCTCACGGACCCGGCGCAGTGGTGCCACCGCCGTATCTTCGCTAAGTGGTGGAAGGACGTCACGGGCGACGAAGTCCGGGAGCTGGGCCCGCTGGCAGACCGCTATGAGCAGGGCACGTTGATGTAAGGGCGCGGCTTGTCTGCACTCCTCTCGCGCACCGCAGCGGCCGGTCGTGTATTCGCTTGGCCGGGCGCTGCGGCTTACGCATGCCGTTGCGGGCGATCCGCACTCCGAGGCGTTCCCTGTGACCATTCCGCAGGCCGGGTCGGTCACGCTCCTTGTCAGCGTGCAGGACTTGAAGTGTCGGCCGCCATGCAGGTAACCGGCCACCATCGGCTTCAGGCCGCTGTAGTGGACGACTGATTTCTGACAGGCCGTCGCCTCAGACCCGGACGCTCAACTCCCATAACAGGCGTTACGAAGGGCGGAGATCCACCCACAACGCGGGGAGCACGGTAAGGCACTCAGCACCAGCCGTCAGGCCGCCGAATCACCCCCATGTCGGCGGGGAGGACGGACCGGTGGAGAGGCCGCAGAGCGCATAGGTCGGAACACCCCCACGTCAGCAGGTAGGACCTGCACCAGCAGCCCAGCCGCTGGCCTTTGAGCGGTACACCCCCACGTCGGCGGGGAGGACCGGGAGCTGGCCGAGAAGAAGGGGTTCGGCACCGGAACACCCCCACGTCGGTGGGGACCACCCCGCCGCCTTCCTCGGAGCCCTCTCCCGAGTTGGAACACCCCCGCGTCGGCGGGGACCACGCGGTGCTGTGTGGAGGGTTTCAGTCATGGTGCGGAACACCCCCGCGTCGGCGGGGAGGACGAAACCATGAGCAAGCGCGGAGCTGTCAGCGACGGAGGACTCCCGCGTCGGCGGGGAGGACTCCGTCGAAGCCGTCCGTACCAGCGGGCTCATCGGAACACCCCCGCGTCGGCGGGGAGGACGTGCGCTGCACCGCCGCGTAGGCCAGCCGGTTCGGAACACCCCCGCGTCGACGGGGAGAACGCTCGGACCGCATCCTTATGTCAACAACATAGCGGAACACCCCCGCGTCGGCGGGGAGGACGACAGAGCGGATCGCACCTTGCCGGGGAATCCCGGAACACCCCCGCGTCGGCGGGGAGGACGTGCAGGAACTCCGACACGCCACCAACGTCAACGGAACACCCCCGCGTCGGCGGGGAGGACCACTTGGTCCACGAGACCGCGCCGCGGGTGTTCGGAACACCCCCGCGTCGGCGGGGAGGACCACTTGGTCCACGAGACCGCGCCGCGGGTGTTCGGAACACCCCCGCGTCGGCGGGGAGGACCAGGGGATCGCGCCCAAGCCTGTTCAAGAGATCGGAACACCCCCGCGTCGGCGGGGAGGACGGTCATGAATCCGCGCCCACGCCTTGCCAAGGCGGAACGCCCCCGCGTCGGCGGGGAGGACGTCACGGACCCGGGAGAGCCGGAGTCGATCCGCGGAACGCCCCCGCGTCGGCGGGGAGGACGGCGCGGGCGGGGAGGTCGAGAACGGTCCAGTCGGAACACCCCCGCGTCGGCGGGGAGGACAAGTGCGGAGGCGGCGCCTACGTCGGCGAGTTCGGAACACCCCCGCGTCGGCGGGGAGGACGGACGAGGACGAGTAGCCCACGGCCCCATCGCCGGAACACCCCCGCGTCGGCGGGGAGGACAGCAGCACCAGCGCCCGCACCCGACCCGTCGACGGAACACCCCCGCGTCGGCGGGGAGGACGGATTCAGACCTGCTTTGCCGAACCCGACGAACGGAACACCCCCGCGTCGGCGGGGAGGACTTGGGGTCCTGCTCCACCTTGGCCAGGTGGGTCGGAACACCCCCGCGTCGGCGGGGAGGACTTCGTCCCGACCACCGGCGCCGTGCCCGTCAACGGAACACCCCCGCGTCGGCGGGGAGGACCCGACCGGGAACACCGGAGCGAACCAGCCGAACGGAACACCCCCGCGTCGGCGGGGAGGACACCCAGCGCGGCGGCATCCGGTACCCGGCGGACGGAACACCCCCGCGTCGGCGGGGAGGACTGCGTGTCTCCGACGCCTCCGAGTACCAGAACCGGAACACCCCCGCGTCGGCGGGGAGGACCCGCGCGGGATCGCCATCAGCCGTTCGCTGGCCGGAACACCCCCGCGTCGGCGGGGAGGACGGAATGACGAGTGGCGGGGGGCCAACCATGTGCGGAACACCCCCGCGTCGGCGGGGAGGACGGATTCAAGTTCCGGGCGATCGTCGCCCAGATCGGAACACCCCCGCGTCGGCGGGGAGGACGCGAGCGCACGCGAGGACGACGCGGAGGCCGTCGGAACACCCCCGCGTCGGCGGGGAGGACTCTTCCTGACCTGCACCTTAAGAGGGGCTTTGCATTTCCTTGACTTTTGGTGGTGCGGTCATGCGGATCAGGGTGAGCCCGTCGAAGTCCTCGGGGACGCGGCGGCGGGTGCCTGCGGTTCGGATTGCGTAGCCCTGTTCGTTGGGGGCCGGGTGGACCAGAACGGCAGCGCCGTTGCCGACGGTTTGGGTGACGGCTTGCCAGAGTTCGTCGCGGACGCGGGCGGAGACGCTGCCGACGAAGATGCCGGGGACGACTTCGCTGGTCCAGCGGCTGAGGGCGCCTCGGAGGTGGTCGGGGACGGCGGTGGTGGCGATCATCAGCATGGAGGCCATCAGTCGCCTCCGGCTGCGTAGTTGACGCCTGCGGGCAGGACGCCGGCTTTGGGGTCCCAGAGGTGGACCATCTGGGCGTCGCGGCGTTCGGTCCGTTCCTCCTCGTCGTCCTCTCCCGCCTCGGCGTTGACGGTGTTGGTGTGGTCGGAGGTCAGCAGGTTCTGCACGTCGCGGACGATGCGTGGCAGGAGCCGCAACAGGCGGAGGTCTTCGCGGAAGCGGCGGCGGGCTTCCTGTTCGGGGTTGGTGGAGTTGTGGAGGGCGAAGGCGATGGGGAGTGTGGTCTCGGCTTTGTAGAGGTCGGCGATGTCGTAGACGAATGCGTGCTGGGTGCCGGCGTGGACGAATCCGAGGGCCGGAGAGAGGCCGAGGGCGAGCAGGGCTGCGTGGACGATGCCGTAGAGGCAGGTGTTGGCGGCGGACAGGGCCAGGTTGACGGGGTCCTGGGAGTCCCATTGGTCGGGTCGGTAGTTGCGGCGGAAGCGGCCGATGCCGTGCTGTTCCGCGAGGATCTTGTAGAAGGCTTTCATGCGCTGGCCTTCCATGCCGCGCAACTGCTCCAGGGTGACGGCCTGGGGGAGGTCGGCGTCCTTGAAGCGCCTCTCGTACATGCGGATGGCGACGTCGAGACGTTTTGCGGGGTCGGACCAGCAGGTGACCTGTTGCTCGAGCCAGTGAGTGGTGAGGGAGTCCGGGAGGATTCCGGCGTAGGCGCGTACACCTCCGGCGCCGACGCAGACGACGCTGGTTCCGTGCCGGGCCAGGGTGGTCAGCGCGGGCGTGGTGATGGAGACGCCGGGCCCGAGCAGGAGGCAGGAGAGGGCCGCAGTGGGTACGTAGACGAGGTCGATGCGCTGGGGATCGACCTGAATCTGAGCGCAGACTCCGGTGTCGTCCTGGACGACGCGGACCATGTCCAGGTAGAGGAAGGACAGTGAGTCGGCGACCCTGGGCAGCATGGCGAGCGTAGGGGAGGCTAGGCGCCGGCGCGCATCGCTTCCCCTTTTCGGTGCGCTCATGCGGCGGTGGCGGGGGCAAGGCTGAGGAGTCCGGCACCGTAGGGTTTTCCGCGTCCGATGCCGTTCAGTACGGCGTCGCGCAGAGCATCGGGGTCGGTGATGGTGGCTGTTCCGTCGTAGCGGATAAGGCTGTGCCTCATCCCGGGGGTGTTCTGTCCTCGGGGGCGGACCGGCTGCATGGTGGTTGGCGTCAGGATGTGCGGCCGCAGGCCGGCGTCGGTGGCGCGGCGCAGCCACCACTGGTCGGCGTCCGCGCCGGACAGCGGCACGATGCGGCCGCGTTTTCCTTTCTCCTTCAGGGAGAGTCGTTCCCGTTTGGCAGGGTTGAGGACGATGCGGTAGCGCACTGCCAGCCCTTTGCGCAGCGCGGTCAACATTGGCGCCAGGCTCTTGGTGTCGGCCTGCCCGTATCCGCTGGGCAGGAGCGAGGGGGTGAGCTGGACGGCCTGGACGAGGAGGGTGCTGGAGGTGTCGGTCTCGTCCAGGCGGTAGAGGATGCCTGCCCGCTGGCGCGGGGAGTCGCCGAGGCCGTCTGGGACCATCCGCATCACCGTCTTGTGCATCTGGGTGGCGTCGCGCAGGTCCCTCTGCACCTCGCGGCTGTAGGGGTTGAGGCGGATCCGGGCGATCACCGGGTGGTCGTTCATGCGCTTTCCTCGGCGTGGGCGTAGTCGATCAGGCGTGTGAGCAGGGTGTGCTGAGGGCCTGCCAGATCTCGGTGCAGCGGTTCCACGGTGCGATAAAGGCGTCGGCCGATGTGAGTACGTCCTTCCTGAGCGAAGCTCACCGGCACGTCGTTGATGTCGATGGCATCGGCCGCCCCGCTGCGGGGCGGCTGTTCGTGGAGGAACTCCACCGCGATGGTGTCGCCTTCCTCCTGGCGGGACGGGGTGCGGCTGAGGGGGACCGCGGTGCGCAGTTCCCTCTCCGGGTCGTCGATGTGGCTGCGCAGGAGGAACGGCTCGTCCGGCGGGCAGGAGCGGCGGCCGAGGTAGGGCGCCCAGTGAGGGCGGCGCAGCGCCTGAGCGAGCTGTTCGACCGTGTCGTCGGGTGCTCTGACGGCGACGACGAACACCGCGTCGGCGAGGTAGTGGCGGCGGGTGACGACGGCCGCACCCTTGTTGCCGCCACCGCTGGTGGCGGCGGTGCGGGCCTTGGGGAAGCCGCCGCCGACCGTGTGGTAATCCACCAGCCGCACGCCAGGACGGTCCACCCGCACTGTGAGCCGCACGTCCTGATAACGGTCCAGGCCACCGTCGCCGCGGCCCATCCCCTGGGCGGCGGCGAACATCCCGATCAGCCCCGAACGGGTCGGGAAGGCGGCGGTGTCCCGCACCGGCGTGAACACCGACCGCTCACCCCAGGACTGCAAGGGCCCGGCCAGCCGCAGCAGCAGTCCGCTCACTGCTGCCCCTCCGCGTTTGTGCCGGAGGCGGGGAAGGCGGCGTCCGCGGCGGCCTCGACGAGTTGGTGGTAGGAGGTGTGCGCCTGGCCGAGGCCGGTGAACTTCTCCTCGGGGTCGATGACGGTGTGCCCGTGGAAGCGCCGGTTGCGCTCGCCGGTCAGGCGGTTGATGTTGCGGGCGTAGTCGTCCAGGGCGTTGCGGGACGGTCGGGAAAAACCGCCCTGGTCCGAGGCGACCGGGGTCTCGAAGGCCGCGGCCAGGGACAGCGGCCGGTGTTCGCGCACCGCGAGGTAGGCGAGGTCGGGGAGGGTGTGCGGGGCGGTGCTGTTCTTCTTGGCCTGCGGCAGGGACAGCAGGAAATGCTCGGCGAAGGAGGCGAGCACGGTCCGGGCGGCTTTGGCGTCACCCTCGAGGTTCTTCAGCAGGTCGGTGATGTTGACGGTCGCGTACCGGTAGAACACTCCGGCGCTGAACTCTGCGGTGTCGAGGTGGCCGCTGCCGGTCTCGGCTTCACCGAGCCAGTCGTCGACCGCAGTGAAGTAGTCGCGCTGCGGCTCGGCCGTGTGGGTGGTGAAGGCGTGTGCGACCTGGGCGGCGCCATCCACGTTGGCGTCGGGGAGTTCGGCGAGCATGCGGCCCAGCAGGCCGATGGAAGCGGTGCGCCGCTTGAGGATTGTCTCGATCCGGTTCGGAGGCAGCAGTTGGCCAGGGGCCTCCTTGCCCTTGGCCTTGCTTTTTTCCTTGGCCATCTCCTGAGCCTCCAAGCCCTTCTTGAGAGCCTCCCGGTGCTCGGTGCACACCACGGCGAGTTCCTCGATGGCAGCCTCGGGCAGGAACAGCAGTACCGAGGTGTGGCCGGCCTTCTCCGTGCCAATGCCCTTTTTCCCGGCGCTCGCCGCGACCTGGGCTCCGGCGAACGCGGCCAACTCTTCCTGCCAGCCCGCCTTTTTCAGGGCCTGCTGCACCTTCACGGGCACCATGCGGGTGCGGGCGGCCTTCTCCCCGAGGTCCTGCTCGACACCGTGCCTGATGACCCGCTTCCAGGACTGGCTGGAGACCCGGATCCGCAGCGCGTCGCCGTAGCGGACCTGCTTGGGCGAGCCAAGATCATCACGGTTGAGGTTGGCGACCGGCACCGACTGCAGGGCGCTCAGGTCAAGGTAGACGGTCATTGCTTGTTCTCCTCGGGAAGATCGGTGGTGGGGTCGGCCTCACCGGTGTCGGTGCGGAAGTAGCTGTCGAGCCAGCGGGTGGCGATGCGGTCGCGGTCGCGGTTCCACCAGGACAGATCCTTCAGCAGGACCGCCCAGTCGACCGTGATGCCGCCGCCGGTGAGCTGTGCGAGCAAGGCGGGCAGGCTCCGGTGGACGGCGTCGCTGCTCTGCCGGGACATCAGGTGTAGGGCGCTCTCCGCCGTGTTCGGCTTGAAGACGCCCTTGGCGACGGCCTGACCGAGCGAGGCCCCCAGGTTGGGGCGCTGATGCCAGGCGGTGGCGCTGGTGTCCTCGGGGGTGTCCCGGCGGGCATTGCGCGGGCGCGCCGCGATCAGCGAAGCGACGCCGTAGTAGGCGCGCCGCACATCGCCGTAACCGTGGTCGTCGTTGTCACGGAGCCACGGAACCAGATGACGGTGCATGTAGTTGCACCGCTCGACCGGCAGGCCCAGACCTCTGCGCAGCTCGGCCCGTTGCCTGTTGTCCTGGCACAGGCTGTGGACGTAGGAAACGAATGTGTCGTACTTGGGCGGAGCAGGGGCCGCCGCGGAATCGGTCATGAGACATTCCTGGTCAGGGGCATGGTGAATGGGCTGAACTCGCCGACCACACGGCCAGCGTGAAAAGGGAACCGGCGAGCGAGAACGTCAGCCGACTGAAGCGGCCTTGGGGCCGAGCAGCGCGAGGAGGAGCGAGCGAGCCCGGTGACGGGCGCGTGCCACCCGTATGTCCGCCCGGTTCGCCGGGCCGATCGCCTCGTCAAGCGCGGTCATAGCCGCGTGGACGAACGGCTTGGCGACCTGATCGGCGCACCGCTCCGGCTTGGCCAGCTGCCAGAACTCCTCTTCGGCCGTGGGCCAGTACCGGGTAAGCGCGGCGGATGCCCACGGGCCGGGCTTGCGCGCATCGAGCTTGATCTTCGCCTTGGGCGAGAGGTCGACGGCGATATCCGTGGCGATCTTCCAGGCAACCCTCGCAGCCCAATCCAGCCGGTCGGCGACCTGCTCGGCCGAGGCGTGGCAGCGTCTGATGTGGTGTGCCATATCCGCGTCGTTCTCCTCCAGCCACCGCAGGACCGGCGGAGTCGTCGAGCGGAACCAGACGCTGTCCTTCTGCTGGCCATCCTGGTCGAAGCCGTAAGCGCGCACCCGCAGAGCAGGCAGCAGCGTCCGCGGCAGGCCCTGCAAGGATGGCGGCCGCTGAGTGTCCTGTCGGCTGTCCTTCAGCAGCAGTGCATCCAGGTCCCGCCACAGAGCCCGGGCTCCATCGGCCTCTCGGGGCTGGAACTCCCCGTCCTTCCTCCGGTCCAGGATCTGGAAGGGATCCCACACCTGCCGGGGTGGCTCATGTGTGGACCACGTGAGGTACGCGTCGGTCACCGACCGGACATCCGGTGACGGGACCAGCAGAACGGCGTGACGGAACCGGCCAGTCAGCATCCCGCCCGGCCATGTGATCGGCGGGAGCGGCCGCAGCGGAGCGCCGAGGCCATCCTCCTCCCATGGGCAGGTGTCATCGGACTCCCAGTCCACCTCGGCCTGTGGGCTCGGCACCGCCAGCACCAGAGTGGTGAACAGATCCGGCGCCCAAGCGAAGTACGACACGGTCTTCCGTAGCGGCGCCGCATCCCCGCTGCCCGCCCGCACGCTGGTGATCCGCCGGGGCGTGCACTGCCCGGACGGGCCGAAGTAGAGCTGCGCGATCAGATGCCAGGCAGCCTCCGCGGCCGGAACCGGCTCGGGCGCCGTGTCGGTGAAATGTCCGAACAACACTGCCCCGTTGATGCCCGTCGGACGGCCCAACACCAGCTTGTTCACTCCGGACGGATTCGGACCGCCCTTGGCGTCCACGCACTCTGCACGCAGCCTCGGGTCTTGAAGGAAGGGCCGCTCGGAGTCGAACAGGTCGAACCGGCCTGATGGCACCCTCTTGTCGAAGTACTCGTCCACCGCATCCGGATCGAACCGGCCGACCTTCAGGACCCGCAGACGTAATGCCAGCCAGTCATCGATGTCCTCGGTGACATCGGCGTCTTCGGCGCCATCAGTGCCATCGAGTCGTACTTCGCCGTCCGTGGCGATCCTGGCCGTTATGACGGCCAGGATGCGCATCAGACCGGCCGCCGCAGGCGGCACCGGCAACTCCAAGTCCGCGATCTCGTGGGCGCGCTTGAACAAGGCCCGTAGCCCAAAGCGCGCCGACTCCCCGGTCAGCAGCCGGATCGGAATCCAGGGCTCATCCCTTAGATCGAACCCCCCAGTCATGAAATCCCCCCTTCAGGAAACGGATCTTCACGACGCATGCACGGCAAAGTCCCCCAACTGACCGCTTGGGCGTCGCAACAGCATTCAAACAGGCACCACCGACAATCGGGGCCTGTCTCGGCAATCGCACCACTAGTAGAGCACCCCTCGGAGGCGTTCGCACCCGCTTCATGAAGGTCGATAGGCAGGGGTACGGGGGGATAGATCAACTTGCGAAGCGCGGCGGCGCTTCGGTAGAAAACGCCACCAGCGACGGCGAGTTGGACCGTCCGACATCGAGGGGAACCATGCAACACTCCATGTCTGTGCCGTGGGCAGTTGCCGCACCGTGGGCACTGGTCGTAGCCATCATCGTGATCGTCATCGGCATGAAGCCGGACCCTGCCACGGTGGGGTCCTGTAGCGCCTTGCTCCTGGGCGCTGTCGAGGCCCATCGCCGTCTCTCCCGGTAGCCTCTCCGCGGGCACGTGCCTCCGAACTTCGGCAGCGGGCATGCCTCCCCGCCGACGTGGGGGTGTACCGGTCGAGAGGCACGGGTCACGTTGTGGCCCGGCGTCTTCCCCGCCGAGGTGGGGGTGTTCCGCCGGGCCACGTTCGTCAACCGCGGACCAGGCCAAGGTCCTCGTCGAGGCGCAGTGTCTTGTCACCGATGTGCACTGCCTGGACAGTTCCTGCCTGTACCGGCTGATAAAGGACGCGGAGGTCTCCCAGCATCGGGTGTTCCGACCAGGACCCCGGCGGGCTCACACTGTCCCCGTCCGAGCTGTGAAGCCAGTCGGAACGCACAGGAATCGTACGACGCATCACCTTGCGTACGGCAGCGGCCGGCACGCGTTCCCCCTCAGACACTGAGGGCAGCGGCTCCTCGCCCTCCGGGTCGAGTGTCACGCGGCCGTCCTCCTGAACGAAGGCGCACAGCAGGCGGACCGAGTCGGCACCGAGCCGGGTGGACAGTTCCCACTCGTCCTCTTCGCCTTCCAGATGATGCAGTTCGACAAGCTGGGCAACCTTTCGCGCACGGAAGACGGCCCGCAGGCCGGCCATGCTCCGCTCGGCCATCTCCTTGCCCTTGTGGGCCACCCATGCCTTCCCTGCAGGGTTGCCGGGGTCATCCCAGTTGAACTGTTCGTCGTCACCGTGGACAGCTTCCACGAGTGCTTGCACATTGTCCGGGATGGAAATCGTCCCGTCCTTGAGCTCCGCAAGTTTCCGGGAGGTGGCACCGAGTAGAAACTCGGAGTAGACCTCTCCCCATTGCACCGGCACCGTCCCGCCACCGGCCATCGGGTCGAGCACGACCAGGTGCGGCCCATCAGCCCACGCAGGGCGCCCACCCCCCTCGGGATATCCGTAGCGGGCCCAGTGATTCTCGTGCCTCCAGCACCGGCCAGCCCGCTGCAACAGCAGGGATAGCGGCGCGAGGTCGCTGATCACAATGTCGGCGTCCAGGTCGAGTGACTGCTCGACAACCTGCGTAGCAACAACAATCCGTCGCCGTGGCCTCGGGCCCTTGCGCCCCAGACCGTCGGTGACGTCACGCGTACGCTCCTCGCGTACGTCCCCCGGAAAGCGAGCGTGGAGCAGCTGCACACTCCCTCCCTCGGCATGGGAGCGCCGGTCGAACTTTCTGCACAGCCGCTGGTACGTCTCCTGCGCGTCGCCGACCGTGTTGCACACCACCAGGGCTGTGCCGCCGTCTCCCTCGGCCACCGGCTGTACCAGCCGCTCGATCACCGCCATCCGGTTCCGAGCCCCTCCCTGTGATCCGTGCACCACCTGTTCCACCGTGACGCCCAGCCTCATGCGCCGGGTGCGGGCTTGCTCCTGCCGCTGGGCCTCTGACATCTGCGTGCACTGGCCACTCTCGGCGTCCACGTACAGCCAGCCGGGGTACGGGGCCGGAAACACCCGCTTGCGCAACGCCTTTGTCGAGTGCCCCGCGCCCTGCAAGTACTCCTTGACCAACCGGTCGCTAACCGAGGCTGGCAGGGTCGCCGACAGCAGCACCACCGGCACCCCGTACGCTCCGAGCCAGTTCAGCAACCGGCCCAACAAGACCTGCATGTACGGGTCGTAGGCGTGTGCCTCGTCCACGATGAACGTCTTGCCCGACAGCGCCAGCAGGCGCAGCGTGTTGTGCCGCACCGGCAGAACCGCCATGAGCGCCTGGTCGACTGTGCCGACCGCGAACTGCGCCAGCAGCGGCCGCTTGGGCCCGCGCAGCCACCGCTGCGGCCTCATGTCGGCCTCCCTGCGGCGGTGCCCGGCCGCAGCCTCATCGCCGTCGCAGGTGACCACCGCCTCACCCTCAAGGCCCTCATCGGCGTAGGCACTGTTGAGCCAGGCCATACTGTGGACCAGCGTCAGCCCAGCGTTCTGACCCGACTGATTCACCAGAGTCTTGGTGATCCGACCGTGCATCTGATCGCTCGTGGCCATCGTCGGCAGTAGAAACGCATATCCCCGCGTCCCGAACCTCTGTGACAGGACCCGTTCGGCCTCCAGTGCCGTCTCGCTCTTCCCGTCCCCCGGCGCCGCGGTCACCAGCAGGATGCCACCACGCTGCCCCGCCCCGACTGCCGTCGGCAATTCGTCCATGACCGATTGCTGCAACGGGTTCGGCTCGCCGACGATGCCGTACGCCTCGGCGAACTCCTTGCGCTCCAGCGGCACCGAAGTCAGCCCGGCATCTCCAAGAAGTTGGGGAGCATCCGCCTGTGAACGCCGGAAATGCTCAGCCAGCGACGGCTCGAGTTCACGCTGGCGTCGCCTCAGGTAGGTCTCCTGGCTCACCAGCCAGTCTGCAAGAATCACCACACCAGTCACCAGCACCGCGGTCGGCGCCTTGAACGACTCCGGCGCCACTGGGAACCCCAACACCTCATGCACCGCGGCGGCATGCGTGACACGCTGCCGACTCCAGGCGTCCCCACCGAGGAAGGCCGGACTGACACCGTCCTCGGCTCGGTGGAAACGGCCGTGATGGCCACCGATGATCTCGGCCACCCGCTGAGTGGCCTTCAGCTCCTCGTCCTCTTCGAAACCCAGCCCCTTCAGCACCTCTGCCGCAGCCGCCATACCAGCGACATCGTGGCTGACACGGTCTGCGCTCATCTTCTTGCTGTCCGCACGTAATTCCGCGCTGAGGTGCTGGACGCCATGCCGTGAACAGAACTGGAACCCGGAGAGCTTGCCGATGTCGTGCAACCCGGCACACAGCCCGACCAGAGCCCGGGCACGCTCCGGTTCGCCCCCCAGCCCCATCCCCTCGGCAATCCGGACCCGCTGGTTCTCCGACAGGTAGATATCCCACAGATGCAACGCCATCGCCGCCGCGTCAAGAAGATGCCTCACCAGCGGGTACGGAGGCCGCTCCGGATCCAGGCCCCGCGACTTCCCCCACGCCGACTCATCTAACGCATCTTGCTTGCGCAGCATGACGTTTTCCTCCCACTTCAACACTGGCTTGCGTCCCGCCACACGGTGGGAGGTCGCTCCGCCGACTGATCCAAGCACCCACCACTGACACCTTGACCCGACTGCTGTCATCCGACGGCCTCGCCATCGAGCGTTGCCCTCCCCGAGCGTGCCCCGGATAAAGTGGGCATCGTGCAGCCCCTGGAGCGTTTCACCTCATCCGACATGGCAAAGAACAAGCAAAGTCGTTTCTAAGTCGCAGGTCAGAAAGGGTCCTCCCCGCCGACGCGGGGGTGTTCCGGCAGCATGCGCTCGGCCGTCGAAGCGAGCGAGGTCCTCCCCGCCGACGCGGGGGTGTTCCGGCGCTCAGAGGGGCACCCAGAGGGCTAGTTGGGTCCTCCCCGCCGACGCGGGGGTGTTCCGCTGAGCACCCGTGAGCGGGCCGCCCGGCGCGTGTCCTCCCCGCCGACGCGGGGGTGTTCCGGCGTACGGCTTTCCGTCCCGGTCGGACTTCCTGTCCTCCCCGCCGACGCGGGGGTGTTCCGTCATCGGGATGCTCACCCGGGCCGCCGACACCGTCCTCCCCGCCGACGCGGGGGTGTTCCGCCAGCCACGACCAACTCTCCTGGGTCCTCCTCGTCCTCCCCGCCGACGCGGGGGTGTTCCGGCTGCCGATCTCTCAGGAGATCGCGGAGTGGCGTCCTCCCCGCCGACGTGGGGGTGTTCCGCCCACCGTGTCCTGTCGGTAAACCATCCCCCGGTCCTCCCCGCCGACGTGGGGGTGTTCCGAGGGGGAATAGAGAATGGCAGAGCATGTTTCCGTCCTCCCCGCCGACGTGGGGGTGTTCCGCGCAGGACCACACATCCACCTCCTCCCACGACGTCCTCCCCGCCGACGTGGGGGTGTTCCGACCATGGGCTCCCAGATCACCTCCGGGGCCCGGTCCTCCCCGCCGACGTGGGGGTGTTCCGTCCTTCCGCTCCACGGCCGTCGGCATGACGTAGTCCTCCCCGCCGACGTGGGGGTGTTCCGGGACAGCCGTCTGCTGGACAGGTCGCCCGACCGTTCTCCCCGCCGACGCGGGGGTGTTCCGGCCCCGTGGGGCCGCGCCGAAGACGGGCGGCCGTCCTCCCCGCGGACGCGGGGGTGTTCCGCCGGGTCCGGCCAGGCCGACGGCGGGGGTGCGGTCCTCCTCGCCGACGCGGGGGTGTTCCGATCCGTCACCTGTTCCACCGCCGTTGGACCACGTCCTCCCCGCCGAAGGGGGTGTTCCAGAGGAGGCAGCCGTCAACGCCGGTGCCTTCCTGTCCTCCCCGCCGTCGTGGGGGTGTTCCGGGAGCCAAGCCGGGCGGCGATGGCCCCCGACCGCGTTGGCCGGGGGCTTCGAGATTCATTCAGCCGAGGTACTCGACCTGGAGGACGGTGAGCTCCTTGAGGCCGTTGCCTATGAGGAGGATCGCGAGGACGTCACGGGTGAGGATCTTGCGCATGACGCCGTCGTCCACGAGCCCGTAGGGTTTTGGTTGCCGCGATGGGGTCCTCGCACGCGTCGGCGAGGGCAAGGGTGAGTTGTTCCCTCGCTTCGGGTGGCAACGCGTCGTGGACGGCCCTGGCAGCAGCGTCGTACTTGAGGCGATACACCGGTGTTATGGTCCTTCGCGTCCATGCGCATGTGATGCGCGTTATCGATCTGCCAGCCCCCTTTGGGAAGCGTAGTCGATCTGACGCGGAGCGTAACCTGATTGTGGGATTAGGCGGCGCCGTAGCCCCGGATCTGCTCGGCTTCCCGCTGAATGCGCTCTGTGGCGTCTACCCATTCCCCCAGGGGCTCTTCGTCGCGGGCATCATGCGTTGCCAGCTCACGGGCTCGCTGGACGGTTGCGAGGGTGTTCTTGGCGATGTGTTCCCAGCGCGCGAATGTCGACAGCAGCTCATGGACCGGCGCCCGGTTGATCTCGCTGAGGAACCGCTGGGCTAGGTCAGGGTCACCGAGAGCATCGCGAATACGTTCGATCGTCCAGGGCGCGTCGCTGCTCATCGTAGATCGCCTTCTGCTCGCCTCGTCGCTTCATCTGTGACGGCTCCACCGTAGCGAAGTGATATCGCCCTTACAGTGCTTCCTGTGCGCTAACTCACCATGAATCCTCGTGGGGATTGTTATTCGACTTAGAATCGAGCAGCTCACGCCTTAATCACTACGTCTCACAACCGGACAGCAGTGCGCCCCGCGACCGGAACGGGTGCCACCGAGCGGTGGGACGGGGCACAGTGTCACGTGCAGGTCTGCGCTGTGTGCTGCTCCTGGCCTGCTGGGGCGGTGCGGGCTGCGGGAGGTCAAGTGGCGGGTGAAGGACTCGGGCCGGTACGTGAACGTGGCGAAGTACCGGGCGTTCAACGCGAGCGTGCCGTTCGCCACCCGTGAGGCGTGGCAGACCTCCCGCGAGGGGGCGCTGCCCGCGCTGGGGCAGAAACTGATGGTCTCCGAGCAGGAACAGATCCTGCTGGAAGCCTCGCACGGCTCGGACCAGGACCGGCTGATCGAGCTGCTGTATGACGATGTCGAGCGGCACGTGGAGGCGATCCAGTCACGCTTGGAGATGGCTGCCGGCGACGTGCTGGCCGACGGGAAGTTCTCGCTGGTGCAGGAGAACGGCCTGACGCTGGAGGTCGACTGGAACGTCCCCGCGGCGAACATGCCTGTCGCGCAACGACCGTGGTGGGACCCGGCATCGGACCCGATCGCCGATGAGTTCCGGTGGATCCAGCACCTGGACGACGTCGGCGCGCCGGAACCGGAACTGGTGGTCACCAGCCGAAAGGCGTTCTCCTACCTGGCGGCGAACAACGCCTACCGGGCGGCGTACTACGGCAGCGTGAACCCGTCGACCACGCCGACGGCGACGCTCACCCCGCAGCAGATCAACGTGGTACGCGGCAACTATTCGCTGCCGCCGATCACGTTCTACAAGGCGCAGGTGCGGGTGGATGGCAAGCCACGCAAGGTGCTGCCGGAAGACCTGTGGTGCCTGATACCGCCGGACCGGGAGAAGTGGGCGCAGACGCAGATCGGTGTGACGGCTGAGGCGCTGGTGCTCTCGCGGGGCACGAACCCGGAGATCATCCGCGAGGATGCGCCGGGCATCATCATCACCCGTGGAGTCCAGGATGATCCGGTGCAGATCTATACGAAGGGTGCGGCGGTCGGCATGCCGGTCATGCACACTCCGGATGCGCACATCGTGGCGAAGGTCCTGTGATGCCAGTGCCTCGACTAAAAGCCGCCGTGTACGTACAGGACCCGGCCACCCGGGAGGAGCTGATCCTCCTGCCTGGCGAGGAACCCGAACCGCGCCTCGCTGCCCTGGTGACGAACGCCGATGCCTGGGAGGTTCCGCCCGGGGATCGCGGGCCGGAACCGATCGCGGTAGGCGAGCCTGACCCGACCGCCGAGAAGACGGTCGACCCGGGGCCGGCGGAGGCCGGCGGAGGCAGCGCGAAGAAGCCCCCGCCGCGCCGCTCGCGGTCCGCCTCGGTGTCGCCATGACCTGCGGCCTGCTACCGAACCCCTCGGTGGCGGGCCGCTCTCGTACAAGAGGAAGGGCAGGCAGGTGGATGAGTTCCAGCGGTCGTGGCTGCTGGCGCAGCTCGGACCGGACACGGACTCAGCCGACCTGGAGCGCCGGTTCTTCCGGCTACGGTCGGCTCGTGCGGTGGCGCTAGAGGTGCTGGGGGAGAGGCGAGCGAAGCTGCTCGGTGACCCGCTGAAGGTCACCGTCGACGGCGTCGTGACCATGGACTTGCAGGAGAATCTACGCGGCATCGAGCGACAGATCGACGCCATATGTCAGACCTCGGCCCCCGATGACCCCGAGGATGGAGACGGGGAGGGGAACACTCTGGCGACGTCATTCATGGTTCCGTCGCGTCGTTACCGGTAGCTGCCCCTTCCGGGTGGACTGCTCAAGCACGCAACGCCCGAGGCCGACAGTTGCTTGGAAGGTTGGTTGTTGGGTCGGGGCGCAGTCCAGGCGCAGATGCGACGTGCTGGTCAGCCCAGATACGTGTGCTTCCATTCCATGGACGACATGCCTTGCGCCGCTTCGGCGAGCGCGAGCGCGGAGGGCGTCTTCAGTTTCGCCCGCGTGGTGTCCACCCATTCCTGGGCATTGCGGTAACCCTGCTCCAGGTACTCCATGCCTTGAAGCATGCACTCGAGCTTGTCAGCGTCGTGTGCCACGAGAACCTCCAGTGAGTCGCCGTTCTCGTACTCGTGGACCACGGCCTTGATCCCCTCCGCTACGGCAGGAGGAGTCTTCGAGACCTGATCGGCAGTGACCCGCTCATTCGAGGCGGCTTCGAGGTAGCGGCGCCCGATCCACGGGATGTCCCCGACACGGGTCTCCTGGGTGTCGTGGAAGGTGCACAGAAGGGCGACCTTCGCTGGGTCAGCGCCTTCCATCATCGCCAGCACCGCGCCGATGATCGCGGTGCGGAACGAGTGCTCGGCGATGGTCTCGGGGTCCTTGACGCCTGCGATCCACCAGCCACTCCTCTTTCCCCGCTTGAGGGCACCCATCTCAAACAGGTAGCCGACAGTTCCCTTGTCAGCCTGGTCATCAGTCATGCAGATCGTCCCCTTCAAGCGGATCACCGGCTACTCAGTCTCAGACCGTAATGCACATTCTCCAGCTCACGCCTGGACTGGCGTGAGATCACATCACTGTCGAGCAGGCGGTCGACTCGGGAGGTCAAGTCGCGGTGCAGTTCCCGGTCAGCTGACAGAACACCGGGCTTCGAGCTGATCAGCGCCCACACCGAGTGGATGTTCAAGTCCACCGCGCCCAGTGACGGATCAAGCCGGTCGGCAAGGTTGCGAAGGAGCGGGAGGGCCTCCCAGGACCGGCCGTCCACGTCGCTCATGAACGCGTCGCTTGCACGGGGCACCGGGTCGAGGCCCAGCCAGTGCGCCCAGTAATTGAGGTTGGCCATCTCGCTAGCGTCTCCTCCCATGCCCCGCTCGATGAATGTCTGCAACGTCTCGCTGTCTCCGTAGCGGGTCAGGGACGTTGCTACCGACCTGGCGTCGGACCAGGCTGGTGTCCACGATGCGTGACGCAGTGGCGTTTGACGGCGTTCCCGCATGTCAGCGAGCCAGGAATGGGTGTCGACGCTGGTGTCGTAGGCACACAGGTAGAGCGCCTGTCGGCGCAGAAGCGAGCCATCTTCCCCCGCCCGGTCAGCGATCTCCGCTGCGCGGCGGAGATTGGCGAACAGCCTGTCTCGCTGGGGGGTTGGCAGGAGTGGTGAGCCAGGCGTAGGGCCTCTCCGTCGGGGAGTCGACGCGGGGGCTTTGGGGAGAATCGTGGGCTGCTCACCGGTCAGGGCCCAAGCGATCATGTGAGTCGATGCCCGGGTAAAGACCCAGCTGTGCAGCGGGTGCTGGGTGATGTCGTCACTGTTGAGCGTGTCGTTGAGCGAGTACTCGATCACGGAGTCGGCCTCGACTGCGAGATCCAAGAGAGGCAGAAGCGTTGGCTCCGCACCGCGTCCTAGCAGATGTCGCTTCAGACGCAGGAATTGCGCGGATGAGATAGCCGCTAGGGAACGACGGCCTGATTCCCAGCCCTGGACGGTTGTCGTGTCGATCCCGAGTTCTTCGGCCAGCCGGGACTGAGTCAGCGGAATGCGCTCGCGGATGATCTTGAGTAGATGGCCGCAGACGATGCCACTCGCAGTGCGGGCTGGCGGACCCTGAGCGGCAGTCAGTGTTCCCGTTTCGGAGCGCGATCGCTTCTGTGGCGCCATGCCGTGCTCCCACGTGGTTGGGCGTGTGCAACTCGTACTCTGTGTCAGTTTTTTTGCCCGCTTGGTCACAGTAAGTTCATCCACAGCTGGTGACCCAGCGCACACCTCGTCCAGCTTAATCGCAGTGAGCGATCAAGCGACTACTCAGGTGGTGACCACGTATGCGCCCTACCAATGAGCAGTGTCAGGGAGTCCGTGAGTGCATGACGTATGAGAAGCGAAACCGCTGGCCGCGAGGGCGGCAATGAGCGTCAGCATCCACTCCCAGAGCTTCCATGCTCCGTCTTCGCTGATATCAGTCCGGCAACTGAGCGGTGAGCGTGCTGGTGGCGCGGTGCCCAGCGGGAAGCAGTGCGATCGCGACCTGATGGAGACCAGCTTCCAGATCGCCGCGGGCGGGTCCGGTGAACCATTGGCTCCGGAAGATGGCTCCCGCGTCGGGGCGATGCACACCCCTTGGGGGACCCCTTGATGACGACTTCTGTGTGGCCGCCGAGAGGCCGGGACGCCGTAGTGGACACATACGCAGATGTGGACCTACTCGGCTGGCCCCTGTTTATCGACGCGGAGTTGATGAACGCACACGAGGTGCAACATGCCTTCGCCCGTAACTCCAGCACAGTCTTGTTGGCCGCCTGCACCAAGTTCGACGCGGTTACCACTCCGCGCAAAGCCGCCACATCTGCGCTGGTCCGGCTGGATCGGAGGGGTACGGCCCTGCCATGCCTCTTGTGTGGCGAGACGGGCACGTTCCTGGTTGCACGCGGCAGCGGGATACACGTCTCCGCACTCGCGGGCGTCCAGGTCATGGCTGGTGCCGACGCACGGATCACTCTGCCGCCGACGAGCGGGGTCCGCTGGGACACTCCGCCGTGGCACCCCACCGAACGAGCTCCGCTGAAGTTGCCCAGTGCGGTCGTCCTTATCTCCTGTCTGGAAGAGGCGCTGCGTCTCTATCCGCGCTGCGAAACAGGCATCAGACCGTGATGGCGGTGGTCTCGACGGCCAGCGTCCAGGAAGTCGACAACTGACGGAGGGCTTCCCTCGGGCCAGGCCGATCGACGTCACTTCATGACCGTGCCAACTGGACCACGCTCACGTCTGGTGAGGGCTGGCCGCCGCCCCTGCTCCAACTGCCAGGAAGGGAGGGGCTGTGGCTAGACCAGGTGTGATGCGGACCTTCTACTCCCTCTTCGGCGTTTTCATCCCGTTCCCCCGCGGAGTCTAGAGGCCGCCGAAGAGGGGCTTTACCCGCAACGAGCACACATCCGAGAGGACGAATATGCGTCGGGACCAGTGCACGTCACCCACCGGCTGGCTGCCGCCTGACCGTCCCAGTGCTGGGCCTCGGCGTCCACGACCACGTCAGTACTTCGCGGGCGGTGTGCGTGTGCCGTACATCGCTGCGTGGACAGGCGAAAACGCGCCTCCGGCCGTGATCACGACGCGGCACGGTCGCGGCGGTATGGGCATCGGTTACGCAGGCGAATACGGTATCGCCGACCGTCGTCGTGGCGCCCTGTGGATCAGGGTGCCGGTCAGGCACGGGGCTGGCGCGCCTCTGCTCGGACGTGTGCACGCTTTGCGTCAGCGGCTGGCGATGAATCACATGCTGTGTCAGTTCTGCGGCCGGCCCACTGATGACCGGCCCGATGGGCGGCATCTGTTCTTGCTGCATGCCACCAGCGGCAAGCCGGTCGCAGATGGGGAGAGGACGGCCACACCGCCTGTATGCGATGGCTGTGCCCTTGAAGTACTGAGCCGTCCTTCCGTGCGGAGGGAGTGTGTGGCGGTGCTGGTGGAGCACGCCGCAGCCTGGGGCGTGGCCGGGGTGGTGCACGCGCCCGAGACTCTCAGGCCGGTGCCCGGCGAGCACGGTGAGCCGTTCACGCTCGTGGCGTACGACGACCCGCGACTGCCCTGGACCCTCGCCTGCCGCGAGGTCGTCGCGCTCCACGGCTGCACGGCTGTGGACCTTGGCGATCTGACGGAGCACACCGCTGCCTGAGCCGGTCATCCCGTGCCAGTACACCGATACGTATCGAAACGAGAAAGGGTCGTTGTGACCAGCCAACCGTCGGGCCGATGGAGGCTATCGGCTCGCGAGCGCGAAGCCCTACAGCTCATAGCGAGCGGTATGACGCCGGCACAAGCGGCCGCGGAGATGGGTGTGGGGACATCCAGAGTGAACGACTGCCTACGGTTCGCCTTGGTGAAGCTCGGCTCCCCCGAACGGCCGGGTGCCGTGCACCGGGCCTACACGCTGGGGGAAATCTCCCCGCCCGAGCACACAAATGACGGTGCGGACCTCGTGCTCAGCGGGGGTCAGCACGAAGTTCTGCACGGCTTGGCAGGCGGTCAGGATCTGCGATGGATCGCTGCGAACGGCAGGGTGCATCTGGACGTCGTACGCAGAGACGTGCGTGCGCTGATGGCACTGGTGGGCGCTAAAACCGCGGCGCATCTTATCCGTCGTGGCTGGGAGCTCGGCGTACTCGGACCGGCACCGGATAAGGCTCGGGTCGCTCGGCTATCCGGGGCCCAGGGAGTGCCGTCTATTTAAGCGACCCCGACGTGAGCATCAGGGATATAAGTGAAGTTACAGGGCGCTCATTCGGGTTCATTTACACGATGCTCAATGAAGCAGGTGTGGAGCTGCGTCCACGCGGCGGATCGTATTCTCGTGATGAGGCGCTGGAGATTTAGAGCGTCGGCAAACGGAGAACAATGCAGTCATGAAGTCGAGGGTGCTCCGCGCGCTCGAATGGCTGGCTTGTCAAGGGGAGATGATGACGATTACTGATCCAGATATGGTGCAGAGCCAAGTCGGTGTGCTCAACAAGGTATCTGCGATCCTCGCCGTGCTGGAAGAGGGGCCGGCGCATCTGGAAACGGTGATTTCCGAAACTGGCCTGAAGCGTCCCACGGTGCGTCGACTCGTTCTCGCTATGCAGGAGCTGGGCCTGGTCGAGGCCGACCAACAGGAGCAGTTCATTGTCGGTCCGAGGCTGATTCGCCTGGCAAGGGCGGCGCACCAGGCGATCGTTGACCGTGAACTGCGGCAGCAACTCAGCGCGCTGCGGGCCACAACCGGCGTACGGTCTGTCCGCCTCGAACGGCGTTGTGACGATCAGCGGATCTGCATGGCCGAGGACCCGCGACTCAACTCGGCGGCCACTGACCGCAAGCCGGCCCGGGTAGCGGCGATGGGAGATGACCCCGTCTCGCGTGTCTTCCTCGCCTGGCAGGAGCTCAGCCAGGGCCGTGAAGTCTGGAGGGATGCCGCCGCTGAGTGCTCCGCTATACGGTGTCGCGGCTGGGTACAGGGCGTTGCCGGCGGGGGCCTGGTTCTGGCGGTGGCGGTGCGCGGCCGTGATGGGGAACTGGCCGCCGTCCTGTCGCTGTCCAGCCGCTTCCAGCGGACACGCCGCGAAGCCTCGTACGGCCATGAAGTGATCACGGTCGCCATCGAGGCTGCCGCCCGCATCTCTCACCACCTCCGCGCCAATGAGACGACCGGCCTGGTCGAGGGGCTGGAAGACCGTGCTCAGCGCGTCGGACCACGGTCCGTCGAATAGGCCCCGCTCGGGGCATCGGTTGATGCCGGGTCCCGGTGCCCCGAGCGGTATCAAATCTCCCGGCGCGAAACCATGCACGAGGTCTCGCACCGGGTTCACGAAAGAAACACTCACAAGGGAGAAGAAATGACAGTTCTCGCCAGCGAACCCCAGGTGGAGCAGCATGCGAATCTCATGCAGCAGCTGCATGACGTACTCAAACAGCATGAGATCGGAGGGGCTTTTCGGCTCATGTTCGTGCCGTCAGAGCTGGAGATCTCCGACGACGAGGTTCTTGTCCAGGCTGTGAATGCGGAGCGGGGCGTGGTCGAGATTCGCCCTCGCAAGCTGACCGAACTGGCCCCCGGGGAGGTTCTTCACGCAACTCAGGTCATCGATCCGTCGGGTGAACCGCTGATCGCCCGTGGCCCGGGACCCTTTGGGAAGGATTGCAAGGCGTCGCTGAGGCTGAATGGATCCAGGGGACACCTGTACGCGACCTAGGAGGACTGGCCGATGGATGCTCATTCGCATCAAGCAGTGGCCTTCAGCTTCCTCGGGCGCCTTGGAACTGCGGTTTGGCCGAGGCTCACGGCAAGCCATCCGGTGCACATCCAGCAGGTGTTTGACGCTGCATGGATCGAGAGTCTCTCCCTCCCCTTGGGAGAGGCGAAGGCAGCGAGCCAGACTGTTGCGCTCATTGACGGGATGGATTTCCATCGCCAGTCCGATAAGGATGCGGTTGCGCATGCTTATCAGGAGCGACAACGTACGCGCGTCTACGAGAGCCTGAACGTTCGCAGCGACGGATGGTTCAGCACAGTGACGCTGCGACTGACCGCGATAATGCGCCACCAAGTGATCTGTACCGCCTACGAGTCACATGCTGGCGACCGCAATCTCGGCGCACACGATGACGAATGGCTCGGCGTGATCACCCAAATGCGTGGTGCGAAACGCTGGCTTGTCTGGCCGGAAACCACCGGTGCACCCGAGGAGATAGTCACCAGGGTTGGAGATGTGCTGATCCTGCCGCAGGGGGTGAAACATGAGGTGAGCACGCCGGATTCTCCCGGACATTCGGTGCATCTAGTGTTCGCCATTACGGACGAACTGGTGTGACGTCCAGAAAGCGCGGTGACTGCTAAGGCTCAAAACAGCCTACAGCTGGGCGCGGCCTGCGTACCCGGAGCTGACCGGGAACCGATCGTCAGGCATAGAGAAGTCGCTACGCTCCGCGCGGTTCCCTGGTCTGAGCACCGCCTGGATCCTTTGACCGTTCATCCAGTTCCCCAGAGCACACCCAAACCCTATGTGCCCTGGGCGCACGAGACGCCGCCTCGACCGGGGCGACGTATCCGACTCGACCTCTGGAGGTCTCGTGGAAGACGAGTTCGAACTCGATATCACTGTCCTGGAGTCCGGTGATCGCTCCGCCAAGCTGATCAACCTCACTGACGACGGCTGCGGCAGCACCTGCTCCAGCCCATGCGCCTCCAGCGTGGCCTGATGGCAGCCGCGCCGTAGTTACGGCGCTGGCTTGTGAGGAGGTGACTCCTCACAAGCCAGCGCCGGAACGGAAGAACTCACGAGAGGAAGCACATGGCCACGAAGAGCTGCTTGCCCTACCGGTGCGCCGGTACGGCGATGGTGCGCGCGTCCGGTCACCGCCTTCCCCTGGCCTCGTGGCCGGACCTCGCGGACAGCTCCCCTCATCGGGTTGCCCGTTGGCGTGGGTGGCTCCAAGCCGCCTGGGACAGAGAAGAGCTGGCGGCGGCCGTCGAGCAGGCCAGCCCGGCCCTGGCCCGGCAAGTTCATGCCGTGTGCGTAGGCGAAGTCGAGGACGCTCGGCGGGTACGGCGCGCTGCTTCCGCCCTCGTGCGATACGCGCTGCGCATGCACGGAAGGGCGACTCCGTTCGGGCTGTTCGCCGGTGTTGTCCCTGTGGCCTTCGCCGACGAACCCCTTGTGGTCTGGGGAGATCAGCACCGCGCCTTCGTGCGGGCCGACGGCACCTGGCTTGCTGATGTCATCAAGCGGCTTGAAGCCTGTCCGGCGGTTCTCCATCGCTTATCCCTGGTGGCGAACAACTGCGCGTTCTTGCGGGGAGGGCGCCTCGTCGTGCCCTACCCCCCACGCTCCGGCCGCGCGGAGGAACCCGCTGCCGAGGTCTCGCTCCGATACACCGCGGCTGTACGGCTGGTGGTGGAAGCCGCCCGCGCTCCGCTCCGGGGCCGCGAACTGGTGGAGAAGGTGAGCGCGGAGTTTCACCAGGTGGCGCTGTCCAAGGTCGAGAGCCTCGTCACCAGCCTGGTCAGCCAAGGGGTTCTGCTCAGTGCTCTGCACGCCCCAGCAGGCACCTTCGATGCCTTCGATCACCTGATGCAACAGATGGCGGGGGCCGGGGTCGAGGACGTCCCGGATGTTGCGCAGCTGACAGCCCGGCTGCAAAAGGTCCAGAGCAAGCTGGCCGCACACAATGCGCCCACCGGACCGGTGGAGGGGCGGAGGCTGCGCGCCGCGCTTCGTACGGACATGCTCGCGGTCAGCACGGTGGTGGAGCAGCCGGTTGCGGTGGACGCGCGGCTGGACTGCACGCTCGTTCTGCCTCACCAGGTTGCCCGCGCAGCGGAGGAGGCCGTCTCATTGTTGGCCCGTCTCAGCCCGTTCCCGTATGGTTCGCCAGCCTGGAAGTCTTACCACAACCGGTTTTTCGAGAGGTACGGCATCGGTTCTCTTGTCCCGGTGCGCGATCTGGTCGACGCGGACCTAGGGCTGGGGTTCCCCGACGGATACCTGGACGCAGAGCCGGAAGCCGGCACCGCGGTGAGCGGCAGGGACCGGCACCTTTTCGCTCTGGTGCAGCAGGCTGCCCTTGAAGGGCGCGACGAGGTCCACCTGGATGAGGAACTCGTCAGAGCGTTGACTCCAGGTGAGCCGGACCGGGTACGACTGCCGCCCCACCTGGAGCTCCGGTTCCGCCTCCAAGCTCCCGACATTGCGGCGGTCGCCCGGGGTGAGTTCACCCTCGCCGTCGTCAGCCCCTCGCGCGGCATCGGCACGACGACCGGCCGATTCATCGGCTTACTGGACCCGGAAGAACAGGCACAAGCCAGAAAGGCGTTCATCCACCTGCCGACGAGCGACTCGGGTGCACGCCCGGTCCAGCTTTCCTTCACGCCTCTCAATCGGTGCGACACCCACGTCACCCGGGCCCCGGACGTGCTGCCCGACGTGATCAGCCTTGCCGAGCATCGCGTCGAGGGCAGCGCAGGGCTCATTGCCCTGGACGATCTGGCTGTGGGCTGCGACCCGCAGCGTCTGTTCTTGGCTTCTCTCTCCCGGCAGCAGCGCCTGGAGCCGATGGCGCCTCACGCTCTTGACCTGCGCGCCCACACCCCGCCGCTGGCTCGATTCCTGTTGGAGATCGCCAAGGCAACGTCCACCGTGGTGACGCCCTTCACCTGGGGTGCGGCCAACGCCCTGCCGTTCTTGCCCCGTGTGCGGTACGGCCGCACGATTCTGTCTCCCGCCAGGTGGCGCTTGCACCGCTCCGACGTTCCCGACCGCCGTGCCGCGTGGCCGCAGTGGCGCGAGGCTCTGGAGCAGTGGCGGCAACGCAGCCGTGTACCGGACTGGGTGGCATTGACTGAAGGCGACAGGGCATTGCCGCTGAACCTCACCGAGGCGGCGCACCTGGAGCTTGTGCGCTCGCACCTGGCCACGTCGGAGTCGGCGGTGCTGACCGAGACACAACCCGGTGCGGACGGTTGGTTGGACGGCCACGCCCACGAGATCACCGTGCCGCTGCAAGCTGACCATCCTGCACTGTCGCGTGCGACGCCGCCGGTCTCTACGGCACGGTTGGTGACGCGCGAACACGGCCACGTCCCCGGCGCCTCCCGGTGGCTGATGGCCAAGATCTACAGCCACACCAAACGTCACCCGGAGATCCTCGGCCATCACCTGCCCGGCCTGTTCGCCCGGTGGGAGCAGCCGCCAATGTGGTGGTATACGCGCTACCGCGACCCGCGCTGGCATCTGCGCCTGCGCCTCGCGCTGGCGGATGTCGGAGACTTCGGCACCGGCGCCGCCCGCGTTGCCGAGTGGGCTACGGAGCTTCGCCGACAAGGGCTCGTCGGAGACGTGCAGTTCGCCACCTCCTACCCGGAGACCGGCCGGTGGGGAACCGCAGGCGGGCTGGAGGCGGCCGAGACGGTGTTCGCCGCAGACTCCGCCGTCCTGGTCACCGCCTTCGCCCAGCCCGCTCGGCCACACCCGCAGGCCCTGGCCGCCGCGAACCTCGTCGCTACCGCAACGGCCTTCACTGGCAGCACCGTTGTGGGAATGGACTGGCTGATCCGCCACGGGCACCTCACCGACCCTGGCCCGCTGGACCGAGCGGTACGCGCCGAAGCACTCAGCCTGGCCGACCCGACAGGTGATTGGGCGGGCCTGCGTGCAGCCCCCGGCGGCACCGCCATCCATGCAACTTGGGCGGCACGGGCCCGCGTGCTGACCGCCTATGGAGACCGGCTGCGCGCCTGTGATGACGGTACCGACCCCGACGCGGTTCTCGACTCGCTGCTGCATGCCCACCACATCCGGGCTGCGGGGATCGACAAGGCGGATGAGCGTAGTTGTATCCGGCTGGCCCGCGCCGCCGCCCTTGCCTGGAAGGCACGACGCGCATGATCACCCCCCAGAATGACCACGACGTACAGACGGCGGTTGATCTGATTGCCGACCGCCTCGCCTCGCCGGAGCAGGCCCGCACATGGAACCTGACGCATGGCTGGTGGCCTCAGTCCCTGGCCAACGGCGCCGTCGGCGTGGCACTGCTGCACATCGAGCGGGCCCGCATTGGCCTTGCCTCCTGGCAGCGCGCTCACGACTGGCTGGCTTGCGCCGCTGCTGGGGGCGCCGTCGGAGGCCCGGACAGTCACCTGTTCTACGGAGTCCCAGCTCTCGCCTTCGCCCTCCACGCTGCCGCCACTGGCTGGCCCGACCGTTACGCCCGCGCCCTGGAAACGCTCGACAAGCACCTGGCCGCCACTGTCCAGGCACGGTTGGCGGCCGCTCACGCACGCATCGACCGCGGGGAGCCGCCGGCTCTGGCCGAGTTCGACGCGATCCGGGGCCTGTCCGGCATGGCCGCCTTGCTGATGTGCCGAGAGGTCCACACCGACCTAGCGCGGCAGGTGATCGCCTACCTGGTACGACTCACCGAGCCCATCGAAGACGGCGAGGAGTTGCTGCCCGGCTGGTGGAGCGCACTGGCACCCTCGGGCGCCCCGAGCACGGACTTCCCCCGCGGACATGGCAACAACGGCATGGCGCACGGCATCGCCGGGCCACTGGCCGCCCTGTCCCTGGCAACGTTCCACGGCATCACCGCTCCGGGGCAGAGCAAGGCGATCGAACGGATCTGCTCCTGGCTCGATCGGTGGCAGCAGCAGGGCCTGGCCGGTCCCTGGTGGCCGTACTGGATCACCCGCGAACAACTGGGCACAGGCGACCCGGGCATCGGTCCGTCCCGACCGTCGTGGTGCTACGGCGCCGCTGGCATCGCCCGCGCCCAGCAGCTCGCCGCCCTCGCTTTGGGTGACACCGCGCGCCAGCACATGGCTGAGGACACGCTCCTACGCGCAGTGACCGACCCGGGACAGCTCGACCAGACCACGGACGCTTCGCTGTGCCACGGCTTCGCCGGGCTCGTCCACCTCACCCAGCTCGCCGCAGCAGACGCGATCAACCCCGGCTTGGCGCAGGCCCTTCCACATCTCCTGCAACGGCTCGTCCCTGCCGGTCCCCAAGTCCTGGCTGACTCCTTGCTGGCGCCCCCGCAAGGTGCGGCCGCCATCGGGCTTCTCGAAGGCGCCGCAGGTATCGCCATGGCTCTGCACAGCACGCAGGAAGGCACATCCGCCGCCACCGTGTGGAACGCCTGTCTCCTGATCAACTAGTCGCAGAGGGAGGGAACCCCGTGCCCGACGACGAGTGGCCTCAGCGCGTCATCGAGTTCACCGACTGGCCCGATGCCGAACGCGTGGCCGTCGCTCACCTTCGACCTATCCTGGACAGTGGTGGCACGCGGCAATGGTCTTTCATCCGCAAGGCCCCGACCTGGCGCCTGCGCTACCGCCCGGACCCGGCAGACCCAACGTGCCTGGACCAGGCTCTCGACACCCTGGTCGCAGATGGAGCGGTGCGCGAGTGGGTGCCGGGCATCTACGAATCGGAGACGGCAGCCTTCGGCGGCCCGGACGGGATGGAACTCGCCCACGAATTCTTCCACCGTGACAGCCGCCACGTCCTGGACCAACTCGCCTGTCAGCAGCAGAATCCAGGCTCCCCGGTTCTTGGACGCCGGGAGTTGGCGATCGTGCTGTTCAGCGCGTGTCTGCGAGCTGCCGGACTCGACTGGTACGAGCAGGGCGATGTTTGGGCCCGGGTGGAGGCCGAACGGCAGCACCCCGACCGCGCACTGTTACGACGGCACCGCGCCGCCGTACGTCGGCTCATGACGGTGGATGTGGGACCGCACAGCAGCCCGGTTGCCGACGGCCGACTGGCGTACCTCACCGACTGGGTCACCACCTTCGAGTGGGCAGGCCAGCAGCTCGCGCACCTCAACCGCCGAGGACGACTGGAGCGGGGCCTGCGCGCCGTGCTCGCCCATCATCTGATCTTCCACTGGAACCGCTTGGGCCTCCCGCGTGAGGACCAAAGCGCCTTGTCAACACTGGCGAAAGAGGTAGTTATGGGAACGAACGACACCGCCGCGTCCACGCCCAGCACGGGTGAGGCGGCCACTACTGTCACCGGGGTGAACAGTGACACCATTGAGACCAGCCCCGATGACCTGCGTGCCCACCTCGTAGACCAACTGGTCCAGGACGGCAGCATCCGCACCGCGCGGGTGGAGCAAGCGATGCGGGCCGTGCCCCGCCACCTCTTCGTCCCCCAAGCGCCCCTGGAGAAGGCGTACTCCAACACCACGGTGGACACCAAGTACGACAGTGCAGGTCGGTCGATCAGCTGTGCTTCCCAGCCCGGCATCGTTGCCCTGATGCTGGAACAGCTCCACGTCGAGCCCGGCATGAAGGTACTGGAGCTGGGCGCCGGAACCGGCTTCAACGCCGGATTGCTCGGACACCTTGTGGGCGAGCAGGGGCATGTCACCACCATCGACGTGGACCACGACATCGTGGAAGGTGCCCGCATCGGCCTGAAGGCCGCCGGCCTGGGCAACGTCACCGTCATCCTCGGCGACGGCGCGCAGGGGTACGCCGCCAACGCCCCCTACGACCGGATCGTGGCGACCGTCGGCGCCCACGCGGTGCCCCTTGCCTGGCTCGACCAGCTCGCCCCCGGTGGCCGACTGCTCTCCCCCCTGCGGCTGCGCGGCAGCGTCTCCCGCTCGATCGCCTTCGAACGCGACGCCGAAAGGCGCTGGCGCAGCGTCGGCTCCGAGATGAACACTTTCATGCCGCTGCGCAGGGGCATCGCCGACGACCCACGGATCTTCGTCCCGCTGACCGAGGACGGCAGCGTGACCCTGGTGACCAACGGCGACCAGACCGTGGACACCGATGCCCTCGCCGACGTCCTGAACCAGCCGCGAGCCGAGGCATGGACCGGCGTGACCTTCCGAGGGCCCGAGTCCCCGGAGTGGCTGGAGCTGTGGCTTACCTGCGCACTCCCCAACGGCCTGAGCCGTATGCCCGCCAAGCGTGAAGCCATCGACAGCGGTCTGCTCACCAACCCCTACGCCAGCTCGACCGCCACATTCGACAAGGGCACGCTGACCTACCTCACCCGGCGCAAGGCCGACCACACCGCCGAGGATGGCGCCACGCTGTACGAGTTCGGAGTCATCGGCCACGGCCCCGACGCCGACCATCTCACCGAACGCGTCACCGAGGCAGTACGCACCTGGGACTCCGACTTCCGGACCCGCAACGTCGCCTTCGAAATCCGACCGCTCGACGCCCCCTCCCCGGAGCAGAAGCCGGGCCGATTCACCTTCGACAACCCGCTGAACCGGATCGTCATCGAGTGGCAGTGATGTGGACGCCAGCCAGATAGCGCGACGCTTCCCACTGATAGCGCGCCCTCGCCCAGCGTGCCCTCCACTCGCCGAGCGGGTGAGGGAGATAAGCGATCTGGCCCGCTCCGCCGAGCATGAGGGGAAGCTGAGCCTGGCAGCGGCAGCGCAGAACAAGGCGGCCCTGATCGCCAGCGACTGCGGTATGCCCGACCTGGCACGCACCCTGTGCTGGCGCCACGCCGAGGTCTACCTGTGCGCACAGCCCCTGAGCGCACAGGAGGCCCGGTACGCCCTGGAACCGGTAGTCAACATCGCCCGACTCCTCATCCGGGACGGAGACGCCAACGGCGCCTACCGCCTGCTCGATGCCCTCGTTCAGGCGGCCCGAACCCGCGGCCGTGCGGAAGTGGACGGCCACACCATCTGCTTCAAGGACCTGATCACAACGGACGAGGAGCACCAACAGCTTCACCAGTGGCTGTGGACCATCCTGCTCGGAGACGGAACCCGGGCCCTGGTGGCGGCGGGAGCCTGGAACCGAGCCCGATCCCAGGCACGCCGACACCGCGGAGTTGGACACCGGCTCCTGGACGGCCGCCAAGTCGAAGTCCTTGGACGATGCCTTGCCGGAGACCCCGATGGCGCCTACGCCTTCTTGGGAGAGAGCGTCCCGACTGAACCTTGGGAACACTCCGTCGCCTCATGCCTTGCCGCCCTTTGCCGACACCTGTCTGGAATCAACGACGAGACCATCATGGCGGCGATGGTGAGGAACTACCTCAACTTGGACACGACTGCGGAACTGGACCTGTTCCGCACTCGCCTCGGACTGACCGCTCTCGACCTCACCGAGACTGACCCCGCACTCGCCACCGCCGTCACGACCCGCCTCCTGCCGGAAGCAGCAAGTTGCCGCAACGGGTATGTCGCCCGAGAGGTGCTCGCTCACCCATCCTGCCGAGAACGCCTCAAGCCCCCCGCGGAGAGAATCCTGTACGCGGCCGTCTACTCGGCAGGACTCGACCAGGGACACATGCCCACGCCCCTGGAAAGAGAGCTCTTACAGGCAGCAGAATCCGGGGCCACGACGACGGAACACCTTCTCGCCCACAAGCGGCCCGCAACGGGCAGCACCTGATCAGGCTTGTCCGACAGCGCACTTAGCGTCGCCTGCATGGACGACAGCAACGAGACCACGCACCGGGTACGCATCACCGCGAGGGGGCCGAAGGCCAAGATCGAGATCGACGGACAGCGGATCGACCCGGGAGCCCTGACCAGCTACACGCTCAGCCACCACACGGGCGAGCCACCGCACCTCATCCTCGACTCCGAGCACCTCGACAGTCTCGCCTTCGACGGCTTGGCCCGCGTCGCGATCGCTGACGTGCCTGCCCCGGGCCCAGCCGCTGCGATCTTCCTGGACGCGATCGACGCCGAGGAACTGGAGCGTGCGGCGCTTGCCCGTCCCGATCTCGGGACGGAGCCGCACTCGCTCACCAAGGCCATGCTCACCCAGCTCGGGGAGTGGGCCCGTTCGGCCCGGCTTCCAGGTCCTCCCGGATGACACCGGCGACCTGCCCGGCTTCGTGTTCATCTCCCCCGGCCCCGACCCCGACCCCGACGCCACGGACCGGATTCGCGGGCGGAGACCTCGGCTATCTCGCCGTTATGCGCTGGGCCGGATGGGGCGTCATCACCGAATCCATGCCCGCGGGTCTGTGGGCCGCCTGCCACCCCGACTACCGGGACAAGCCCTTCCCCCACCTACCTGCCCGTCTGGCCCGCCCCAATGGCGGGCCGGACGGCCACTGACTTCTTGCCTCGCGCGGCAGCCCCGGTCGTCGCGCGGCCCGCGCCCTCTTGGGTGAAGAAGCCCCCGCCCAAGCCCAAGGCCCGTCCCACCGGCAAGATCACGGCCCGGCGCTACGCCGCCGCGCGACCCGCACGAGCACGCCCGCAAGATCGCAGAGAACGTCCTCGACGCCTGATACCAGTCCTTCGGCGGCAGCAGCATCGACGTCCCCCTCGGCACCGTCGCCGGGCTCTCCCTCCTCCGCAACATCCCGGGCCTGGCGGACTGGGCGCTCAACCTCCAGCCGGAAGAGCTCCCACAGCTCCTCAAGGAGATCTACCTCGGCCGCTGGATCAAGCGCCCCGACCTGATCAACCGCGCGATACGCCTCCAGGACTGGGCCTGGAACCCTGACCCCGACAAGCAGCAGCTCCGCGCCGTCCACGCCGTTACTCGCGCCGCCATCAACACCGGCCTGCTCGACCGCACCGGCGACGACGACCCTTGGCAACGCTCCGAGGCCGACGTCCTCAGCCCGCTGCTCCCCGACCTCGACCCGCCGTGGAGAAAAGAGGACACCGACACTCCCGACCGCACCGCCGCCTACCAGCACCCCGAAGGCCACCGCGTCCAGTCTCGCGGCCTCGCCATCCAGACCTGGGTCACCGCTCGCCCCGACCTGCCGCCGATCCCTGACGGCACCGACACCGAGCGGGCCGAGGCACAAGCCGCCAACGACGCCCGGCTCCAGCCGGCCGCACCTGGCACGCCGTCCTCGCCACCCGCACAAGCGACGCCTTGGTCACCGACCTCGGCGCACTGCTCAACAAACGGCTGCTCCCAGCCCTCACGAAGAAGCTACGCCACGTGACAACCGCACAGCCGAAGATCACCAGCGTGCAGCCGCTGGCTGCCGACACCGAACAGCTCGACACCACACCGCACACGGAAGGAACCCGGAAGTGAGCACGCCCGACGACACCATGCAGGTGCCCGGCTACGACGAGGCCATGGCTGAGGCGGGCGGGAAGAAGCTGTGATCCGCGGTGTGAACCGACGGAGTGATCTGCCTCGGGCACGGTGGCGGTCGCACCACTGGAGCGACCGCCACCGGCTAGCTACCGCCGCTGCTCGAACATGACCAGGAACGGGGAGACGAATCCCGACGCTTCGACCGGGCTGGTGTTCTTGAAGATGATCAGCAGCACGCCAGCCACCAGGGCGAGCCCGTAGATTCGGGCCGTGGTGGCGTCGTGACCGTTCCTGACTTCGGGCACGGCGTTGTTTTCGCACATAATGGAGTAGCTCCTGTTCTTTGCTGGACAAGGGCACGGTTACTCACAGCGACTAGGACCCCTGTGGTAACCAGACGGCGGCTGGGGCGGCGGCGCATTGCAGTGCGCATACGCCTCAGCCGTTAGTCATGGGTCGACGTGAAACCTCCTTCAGGGTTCGGCCATACGACCTCGATGCACAGGGATGCGCAGAGGTCGAGCAGGTCCGCCCTCGGCGCCGCGGGCACGAGTAGCGCGAGGGTGGGAGTCGGGTCGAAGAAGCGGCGGTAATCCATGAGGGCGCCGATCGCCGTCCGAACTGCTTGCCGGGCGGCGCTGTGTTTCACCTCGATCAGCCTGTTCCCAGTGACGTCCAGAAGATCGACACGAGTAACCGAGGTTTCGCCCTTCACGCGTACCTGGGCGCTGACGACCTCGCGCCCAAGACCGTTCAGGTGGCTGGCGTACTCCGCAGTCAAGCGTTTGACAATGTCTCCCGCAGTTTCCTGGGGCTGTCGGCGCACACTGGTCAGCCTGAAGTCCAGCGCCCTGGTGATGCGTGTTTCGGTCGGCGGAGTGACCGGCAGGCGCGGTCCGTCGGGGACAGTGGCTCCGACCGGCCGCAGCCGGAAGACGATTACGGTCCGCATGAAGCCGTTGGCATCTGGGGCGTCCGCGACGTAGTACGGCTGCTCAGGGTCGACCTCGAAGCGCCCCAGATGGCGGTAGAGCCGACCTGGTTTGTCTGAGTGCCTCCGGAGCTGGTGGAACAAGTGCACCGCGCGCTCCTGCTCCTTGTGGCGCAGCAGCGCGAGGTTTCCTCGCGTCATCTCCTGGTCGCCGTGCATGCCAGCGCCTGCAAAGTGAAAAACTCCGTCGTCCCCCCACCCAGTGAAGTCGTCCGGGTTAGGTCGCTCGGTGACGAAGGCCATCACCATCTGAGACCGCGTCGATGGTGAGATGCCGCCTTGGGGGGTACCGCCGAAGCGCGCGTGCAGTTCACGCCGCGTCACTACCTCGCCCAACTTCAGCTCGTCCGTGGCCGCCGCCCCAACTCCCATGCCATAAAGACTACCTGAGTCACCGTGATGAGAGAGGGTGACTTCTCGATGTCATGTGGCAGATGAGGGTTGCTTGACCTGTGCTTAAGCCCAGAAATGCGGATGAAAGGTAACGGATCTCCCTGTTGAGCGTTATTGCTTCGTTATTGACGGTCTGAGGTGGAGTGCCAGGCGCGTAGGGTGGCGCCTGTGGCGCCTCACCGCCTATCGTCTGCTGGCCGCGTACGACTGCCGCGCCGACGCGGGGGTTCCCGTTCATCCGTTCAGAGCAAGATCCGGTGGACACGTAGTGGACACGAGGCTGGTTCAGGGGACAGGGAGCCTTCAGCCGCTTTCCGGCGCCCCTTCGGGGGTCGGCGCGCGTGTGGTGGAGCCTACTTCCGGAGGAAGGACTGGAGCATGGCCGTCACTTCCCGCGGCTTTTCCTCGGTCACCCAGTGACCCGAACCCTTCACGACCCGGCCGTGGACGTTCATGGCGTAGTCACGCCATTGGTCGGCGATTTTGCCACCGAATGACGCCTGGCCGCCGATCGCCAGGATGGGCATCCTCAGTTTGCCTTCGGCCAGGAACTTCTTGTTCTGCTGGACGTCTTCGCGGAGCTGGCGGTACATGCGCATCCAGGCCAGCGTGCGGCCCGGCTGTTTCAGGTAGTGGGCGTAGAAGTCGTAGTCGGCCGGCGTGAACGCGGACTTATTGACGAGAAGCTCCCCGATGAAGCCACGGACAAAGACGCGCTCGTGACCGGAGATGAGTTGCTCGGCGAGCGGCAACTGGAACAGGCCGAAGTGCCACATCGACGGGGTCTTCGGGTTGGCCTCCAGAGCCGGGAAGCGGTACAGGCTGTCGTCCGGGATGGGGGCTTCCATCACGGCCATGCGGCGCACCTCGGACGGCCACTGGGCCGCGTAGGCGTAGCTGACCCACAGGCCGACGTCGTGCCCGACGACCTGAACGCCGTCGTTCAGCTTCAGCCGCTTCAGCAGTTCATGCACGTCCCTGGCCATCTGCGCCTTCTGGTAACCGCTCTTGGTGACCTCGGAGTTGCCGGCGCCGCGGAGGTCGACGGCGATCACGGTGTGGTTCTTGGAGAGCGGTCCCATCTGGTCCCGCCACTCGGCCCACGACTGAGGAAACCCGTGGATCAGCACGACCGGTGAACCTTTGCCGCCTCGCAGGTAGTGCATGCGGAAGCCGTTCACGTTCGCGTACTTGGACTGAAAGCCGGGGGGCGGTTTCACTTTCGGGTAGGGCGACGGCGATTGTTTCGTCACGGTGCCATACCCGCGACTCTCGCCCCATGCTCCGGAACTCGCGCCGAGGGAGATCACCAGGACGGTCACCAGTGCCGCGATGAGTGCGGCGAATGTGTTGGTCTTTCCTATTCGGGTGCCCATGATTCACCTACCTGAAGTGATTCACCTGCCGTGCGTCATGAATGCTTCCAACGGAAATGGTGAATGCGGGGCAGAGGGAAGAAATGCCTGCACCCACTGTTGTGGCCCTACCGGACCATGGTGTGCACAGCACGCGGGGATACGCCATTGGAGGTGACGTTCGGGGAGGCTGCCCGCGGATGCGGACCGGCAGCGCTCCTCGGCGATGGCTTCCGTTCATTCGTTCGGACGAAGATCCAGGGGCCCGGCAGGGTGCGGGCGGCTCCAACGGCTCAGGGGTCATCTGACTGCTGTGCGTAGCGATCGAGGCCGTGAGTCCAGGATCGCCTCGGCCTCTTCGCTGATCGTCCGGACCACCTCCGCGGCGGGGCGGACGGCGTCGACGAAGCATGCCGACTGACCGTAGATGATCTCGCTCGTGTCGGGGTCGGGCGGGGCCTCGACGGGGTTGACGTCTTCCGGGGGTGCGAATTCCGCTCTGCGGTTCTGGAGTGTGGACTCACGCTCCGACCACTCGTCGGTGAACCGATTGCGGCGGACGCGTTCGCCGAGGGTTTCCGGCCAGGGCAGCCCCGACACGATGTTGTAGGTCCGCGTCCATACGGTGTCGCCGCCGTCGCTCTCGACGATCAGCCGCTTATGGGCGTCGTGCACCTCGACCGCCTCGGGGGTGGCGAGGAATGCCGTGCCCAGCCAGGCGCCGTCCGCACCGGCGGTGAGGACCGCCGCGAGCGTCCGGCCGTCGCCGATGCCCCCCGCGGCCAGCACCGGGACATCGGGGTGACGCCGCACGATTTCGGCCAGGAATGGCAGCAGGCCCATCGTCCCGGTGTGGCCACCGGCCTCGCTGCCCTGTGCCACGAGCACATCGGCGCCCGCGGCGACGGCCACCTCCGCGTCCTCGTAGTTCTGGACCTGGCACACCACCCGGGCCCCCGCGTCCTTGGCGCGGGCGAGCCACGGCCGGGGGTCGGCGAACGACAGCGCGATGATCTCCGGCCGCTCCTCCAGCGCGGCGTCGAAATGCGGTTCGGTGAAGGGGAGGAACGGCGTGATGAAGCCGACTCCGAACGGGCGGTCCGTCGTGGCGCGGATGGTCGCGATCTCCGCATGGATCCAGTCGGGCCCCTTCCAGGGGTGCGTCCCCGCGAAGGAGCCGAGCCCACCGGCGGCGGATACGGCGGCGGCGAGCGTTCCGCCGCTGTGCAGGCCCATGGGGGCCGCCATCACCGGGTGGGTGATACCGAACATTTCGGTGAATCTCGTATGCAGCACGGGGCGACGCTAACGAACGCGGCGGGCCCGGCCCGCGAGCGACGCGGCGGCTCCGGAGCCGGCTAACGGTCGGCGAACACCCCCCGGAGCAGACCGGTGGCCTGGCCCACCTCGATGAGGTAGCCGTCGGGGTCACGCAGATAGCAGCGCAGCTCGGCCTTGCGGTCGATGGGCTCGGTCAGGAACTCCGCTCCTTTGGCCACGGCGGCGGCGTAGAAGGCGCCGATGTCGGCGACGCGGACGTTCAGAAAACTGGACACGGTGTCACCGTCGTCCGGTGGTACGAGGGTTATGCCGGGCTTGTCCGGAGTGGGGCCGCCTCCGGGGTTCATGATGATCCAGCTGTTGGCCACCTTCACGATGGCCGGATTCTCCTCCAGTACGACCTCGCCGCCGAGGATGTCCGCGTAGAAGCGCCTCGATCTCGCGACGTCGCGCACGGTCAGAAAGTGGGTGAGAACGAGCCCCTGCTCAGGTGCGGGCACATCGCGGGGAGCCGTCATCGCCGTGGTCCCTTCTCGCCGGTGGAGAGCCGGGCCGAGCGCATGCGCGCTTCTCATGCCCGGCTCGTCCCCCTTGGGTAACCCGGTGGGAGCGCGATATGCGCGGGGGCGCGGCCGGCCGCTGTCCCGAGTGCGGAGCCGGGGCTCAGGGGGAGGTGGTCCAGCGTGGTGCGGTCTCGGCCCACTCGGTGTCCCACTCGGCGAGATTGCGCCGGCGCAGGACCACGGTGGTGCAGCGGTAGACGGCGGCACCGGCGAGGGTGACGGTCACGAAGGCGATGAGCGCCCAGCCCATGGTGCGGCTGCGGATCTGCGCATCGGGCATGGGCGGTTCGGCGATCGCCCCGTCCTTGTCGACCCAGACGTGGACGGAGCTCCCCGCGGCCAGGCCGGGCAGGACGTCGGCCTTGGCGGTGCGGGTCCGCCCGTCCGGATCGGTGAAGCGGACCGTGGCCGGGTAGCGGGTCTCTCTCGCCTCCGCCGATCCGGGCTCCGGGTGGCCCGGGGCGTCATGGGTGAGGACGGCGGTGGTGCGGTGCAGGGTCTCCTTCCGGTGCTCGGCGGCCGCGCGGTAGTGGTGCTGGGCGGCGCCACCGGCGATGAACATGGCACCGAGCCCCAGGACCGGCACGAGCAGCAGCAGCGCCAGGGCGATCCAGCCCTGGAGACGGTCGGTGTGCCGGTACAGCGGATTGTGCCGCCAGCGCCACAGCGACAGGGGGTGGACGGGCTTGTCGTGTCGGGGGTCGGGGGGCGGCTGCGCAGGAGGTATCACGCCGGACACTGTGGGTCTCCTTTCCTGGACGGAAGCTGGACAGATTTCCTGGACGGAAGCCGGACAGAAGCTGGGCAGAAGTGGGCGTGCGACCGCGACCGGCGCGCGGCCGGTGCGGTGCGGGAAAAGCCGAGGGGGACCGGGCTCAGCAGGAGAGCGGGCCGGGTCCGGGCGGGGACGTGCCGCCCGCCGAGGGATGGGCGTGCGCGGCTTGCAGGATCTTGGCGGCGCCACGGACCGCGGCGGTATGCGGTGCCGGGACCGCCCGCAGCGGCGCGTGCAGTCCGCCGATGAGCCGGCGGGTGAGGTCGGGGCGCAGGGCGCCGCCGCCGGCCAGAAGGGCTCCCCGGCTCAGGGCATCGGCGGTGAGAGACGTACGGTCCTGCCGCAGCATCGAGGTGATCATGCTGGTGATGGCCTCGCTGATCTCCGCCGTGGCACCGGCGTCGGCGAGGTCGGTGGTGCCCAGGGCGGTGCGGCGGGCGTCGAAGACGATGCCGTCGACGAGGAGCACCACTTCGGTGAGGTGGGCGCCTATGTCCACCACCAGCAGCGGCAGCGAGAGGTCGGCGTTGGCGGCCAGGGCGATGGCCCGCGCGGTGGGCACGGTCAGGACCGCGCGCGGGCGCAGCACCTCCACGGCGGTGCGGGCACGTTCCCGGTAGGCGGGGCCGTCCAGCACCGGCGCGGTGACCACCACCAGCGGCCGGGTGAGGCGGGGCAGCCGGCGGCTGAGCAGCCGGTCGAGCATCCGGGCCGTCCCCGGTACGTCCACGATGGCACCGCGCTGGATCGGATGGACCGCCCCGGCACCGGGGAAGGTGATGGTGGGTACGTCGATGATCGTTCCGCGGCCGGCGATCCAGGCGCGGGTGCGGGCGCTGCCCATGTCGAGGGCGAGGCCGCAGCAGTGCCGGCACAACGGCCAGGGCCGGTGCCGGTGCCTGATGCGGGAGCCGGCCCGGAGGCGCCGGATGACGGTCATCGCCCGGCCTCCCGCACCTGCTGGCACCGTCCGCAGTAGCGGGCCTGCGGAACGATCATCAGGCGTTCCCGTTCGACGGGGCGCCGGCACAGATGGCAGGCGCCGTAGCTGCCTTCGGCGATGCGTTGCAGCGCCGCCTCCACATCGGCGAGGACCATACGCGCGGAGGCGGCGAGTTTGACGTGCACTTCGGCCTGGGCCGCGGAGCGGCGCCGGAGCAGGTCCTCGGCGCGGGGCGCCGAGGCGATCCGCCGCAGCTGTTCCTGGCGGAACAGGCGCTGTTCATGGAGGTTCTCCCGCAGTGCGGCGAGATCCTCGGGCGACAGGTGCGCGGCACGGTCGCCCATGGTCTGGTGGTTCACCACTTCACCCCTTTGAGCAGGGCGGAGACGAAGACGGGTGGGACGGGGCGCCGGTCAGGCGGCGGCGCGGCGCTGGCAGGCCACGCAGTGCCGGGTGTAGGGGAGGATCTCCAGGCGTTCGGCGGGAACGGGCTTGGAGCAGCCCTGGCAGGTGCCGTAGGAGCCGTCGTCGACGCGGGCGAACGCCTCGTCGATCTCGGTGAGGACCCGCTGGATCGCCTCCGTCTGCGCGGACACCAGATGGTCGTCCGTGCTCTGGCCGGTTTCCTTGAGGGCTTGCAGCTGGGCCAGGCGGCTGTTGCGGGCGTGCTCGAGGCGCTGGCGGGCCTCGTGGGCGGTCAGCCGCCCGGGGCGGGGACCGGTCTCGGCGGTGTCGAGCGACACGATGAGGTCCTTTCTCTCAGCGCGCCCGGCGGGCATCGAAGCGCACCGGGCGCAGCAGTGGCCGCCCGGTTCCGCCGGCCGCGGTCTCCCCGACCACGAATCGGCCGAACCGGGCGGCTCGGTCATCTACGACTCTGCTCGACCCGGCGCCGGAAGCCCATCGGGCGCAGACCCCATTTGCCCTGGGCAGTGGTGACCACACGGCGCCGGCGGGGAACGGCGGATGGGTACCCGGCCACCTCGGATATGGGGGCCGGACCCCATCGACCGCGCGCGGTAGGGGAGGCAGGCTGGGCCGGAATCTGTCGTGACCAGTTGCCGCAGCTCCGCCCGGATGCGATGACCGACAGTAGAACTGATCACAGTCGGTACGCAGAAGGAGGAGTTTTCCCGGTGTCGCTGTTCTGGCGGATCTTCGGGCTGAACGCCGTGGTGCTGGGCACCGCCACGGCGCTGCTGCTGTGGGCGCCGGTGACCGTCTCGGTGCCGGTGCTGCTGACCGAGGCGATCATCCTGGTCGGCGGTCTCGCCGTGATGCTGGTCGCCAACGGCACCCTGCTGCGCTGGGGCCTGGCCCCGCTGGAGCGGCTGACCAGGCTGATGACCACCGTGGACCTGCTGCGCCCCGGCCAGCGGCTGCCCGTGCCCGGCGCCGGCGCCGGCAGCGAGGTGTCCGAGCTGATCCGCACCTTCAACGCCATGCTCGACCGGCTTGAGCATGAACGCGCCACGGCCAGCGCCCGGGTGCTGCTGGCCCAGGAGGCGGAACGCCGCCGTATCGCCCAGGAACTGCACGACGAGGTCGGGCAGAGCATGACCGCGATCCTGCTGGTGCTCAAGCGCGCCGCGGACGACGCCCCCGAGCCGCTGCGCGAGGACCTCCATCAGGCCCAGGAGATCACCCGGGAGAGCCTGGACGAGGTCCGCCGCCTGGTGCGCCGTCTGCGCCCCGGCGTCCTGGACGACCTGGGCCTGGTCAGCGCGCTGACCTCGCTCACCCAGGACTTCGCCACCCACACCGGGCTGCGTGTCGTACGCCGCCTCGACGCCGATCTGCCCGCCCTCGACCCGGAGAGCGAGCTCGTCCTGTACCGGGTGGCCCAGGAGAGCCTGACCAATGTGGCCCGCCATGCGGACGCGCACCGGGTCGAGGTGAGCCTGCACCGCTCCGGCGAGGCGGTGGTGCTGGAGATGACCGACGACGGCCGCGGTATCGAGGCCGCCTGCGAAGGCGCCGGGATCCGCGGTATGCGCGAACGGGCCCTGCTCGCCGGGGCCACCCTGGACATCACCTCGACACCCGGCACCGGCACCCGGATCCGCCTCATCACACCCGTCCCCAGGAAGCAGCCCTGACCATGCACGACCCGACCCCGACCGAGCCCACCGAGGCCCCGGCACCGTCTCCCGGGACCACCGCGCCGATCCGTATCCTGCTCGCCGACGACCACGCTCTGGTACGCCGCGGTGTGCGCCTGATCCTCGACCGGGAACCCGACCTGGAGGTCGTCGCCGAGGCCGGGGACGGCGCCGAGGCCATCGAGGCGGCCCGGAACCAGGAGATCGACCTGGCCGTGCTCGACATCGCCATGCCGCGGCTGACCGGGCTCCAGGCCACCCGCGAACTGGCGGCGCTCAAGCCGGGCCTGCGCATCCTGATGCTGACGATGCACGACAACGAGCAGTATCTGTTCCAGGCGCTCAAGGCCGGGGCCTGCGGCTATGTGCTGAAGTCGGTCGCCGACCGCGATCTGGTCGCCGCCTGCCGGGCCGCGATGCGCAACGAGCCGTTCCTCTACCCCGGCGCGGTCACCGCCCTCATCCGCACCTATCTGGATCGCGTCCGGCACGGCGAGGAGGACTCCGACCAGCTCCTCACCCCCCGCGAGGAGGAGGTCGTCAAACTCGTCGCCGAGGGGCACTCCTCGAAGGAGATCGCCGAGATGCTGTTCATCAGCGTCAAGACCGTGCACCGCCACCGCTCCAACATCCTGCACAAACTCGGTCTGCACGACCGTCTGGAGCTGGCCCGCTACGCCATCCGCGCCGGTCTCATCGAACCCTGACCCCCGCCCCCCCCATGAGCGTCCGGGGCTCCGATCGCCTACTCCCCGGCCGGGGCCCCGGACCGACCCCCGCGTCGAGCACTCAGCAGGAAGTCGAGCACCCAGCAGGAAAGGGACGGTGGATGCGCCCGGCACCCCGCACCATCCCGCCCGCCGGCCACCGGCTCGCGGGCACGCTCGTCGTGCTCCTCGCCGTCCTGCTGTCACTGGTTCCCGCCGATACCGCGCGCGCCGCCTCCGCCGCTCCGGCGCCCCACCCCGCCCCGGCGGCCACGAGCGCCGAGCGCCCGGACACCGCTCCCCACGCCGACGACGCGTGGGCCGCCGCCCGCGCGGCCTGGGCCAGGGCCCGGCACGACCACCTCGGCGAGCGCCCCTCCCTACCGGATCACCACGCCACCCACCCTCGCGGTACGGATACCGGCCCAGTTGCCGGCACCCGCACAGCAGGGCCTTGCGCATGCGCACCCGTCCCTTCCGACCGATGGGCCCAGCAGCGCGGCCGGGCACCTCCGGCGTCCCCCGGCACCTGACGCAACCCATCACCCTTCTTCCGCCGCGGCCGCGTGCGCCGCCGCCGCGGCATGCCTGCCGGAGGCTCGTGTTGAAACGCCGGAACAGCCGGAACAGCCGATACAAACGGAACAGCCGGGACAAGTCGCTGCGCCTGCGGGTGCTGCTCACCCTCGTCGTGATCGCCGGATCGCTGGCCATCGCTCTCACCACGCCGGTCCGCCTCGGCCTCGATCTGCGCGGCGGCACCCAGATCATGCTGGAGACCCGCTCCACCCCCACCACCAAGGCCGACAGCGCGGCCACCGACCGCACCGTGGAGGTGCTGCGCGGCCGTATCGACGCGCTCGGCGTGGCCGAACCGACCATCGTCCGCTCCGGCGACCACCGCATCCTGGTCGAGCTGCCCGGCGTGCACGATCCGAAGAAGGCCGCCGATGTGCTGGGCCGCACCGCGCAGCTCACCGTCCACCCGGTCCTCGGCCCGGCCGGGAAGTCCGACCGGGCCGCCGCACCGCCGGCCGATCCGGCCAAGGAGCGTGTTCTGTCGGACGAGTCAGGACAGCCCCTGCGGCTGGGGGCCGCCGATCTGACCGGACAACACGTCAAGGGCGCCGACGCCGGCTTCGACCAGCAGGGCGGTGCCGGATGGCATGTCACCGTCGACTTCACCAAGACCGGCCACGACCGATGGCGGAAGGTCACCGCGGACGCCGCCTGTCATCCGGCCGGTGATCCACAGCGCCGGGTCGCCATCGTCCTCGACAACAAGATCATCTCCGCGCCGCAGGTCGACCCCTCCGTGGGGTGCGGGGCCGGCATCCCGGGCGGCACCACCCAGATCACCGGCTCCTTCGACGACAGCGAAGCCCGCGAACTGGCCCTGCTGATCTCCGGTGGCGCCCTGCCCGTACCGGTCGAGACCGTCGAACAGCGCACCATCGGCGCCACGCTCGGCGATGCGGCCATCGAGGCCGCGGCCTGGGCCGCCGTGGTCGGCACCGCGCTGACCGCGCTGTTCATCATCGCCGTCTACCGGTTCCTCGGCCTGCTCGCGACCGTGGCCCTGGCCTGCTACGGCCTCATCTCCTACGCCGCCCTGGCCGCGCTCGGCGCCACGTTGACCCTGCCGGGCCTCGCCGGATTCGTCCTGGCGATCGGCATGGCCGTGGACGCCAACGTCCTGGTCTTCGAACGGGCCCGGGAGGAGTACGCGGCCCGCAGCCGCCCCAGCCCCCGCTCGGCACTGAAGGCCGGGTTCCGCGGTGCCCTCAGCGCGATCGCCGACTCCAACATCACGACGCTGATCGCCGCGGGCCTGCTGTTCGCCTTCGCCTCCGGTCCGGTACGCGGCTTCGGCATCACCCTGGGCATCGGCGTCCTCGCCTCGATGATCAGCGCCCTGGTGATCACCCGGGTGCTCGCCGAGTTCGCGGTCGGCCGCCCCGCGGTCTTCCGGCGGCCTCGTATGACCGGGATCGCGAGCACCGGATGGGTGCGCGACCGGCTGCTGCGCCGCGACCCGGTCCCGCTGCGCCGTCCGCGCCGCTGGCTGGCCGCCTCCGCCGCCGTCCTCGTCCTGGCCGCGTCGGGCATAGTCGTACGCGGCCTGAACTTCGGCATCGAGTTCACCGGCGGCCGACTGATCGAGTACGCCACCAGCAGCCCCGTCGACCCCGACCGGGCCCGCACCGCCCTCACCGACGCCGGGTTCCCCCGCGCGGTCGTACAGTCCTCCGGCGACACCGGGCTCACGGTGCGCGCCGAGAAGCTGACCAATACCGAAGAGGCCACCGTCACCGAGACCATCAGCGGCCTCGGCGGTGAGACGAAGAAGGTCCGGGATGAGCTGATCGGCCCCAGCATGGGCGATGAGCTGCGCCGCAACGCCCTCATCGCGCTCTCCCTCGCCCTGGGCGCCCAACTGCTGTATCTCGCGGTCCGCTTCCGCATGATCTTCGGGACCTCGGCCGTGGCCGCGCTCGCCCACGATGTGGTGATCCTCGTCGGCGTCTTCGCCTGGCTCGGCAAACCCATCGACGGGGTCTTCCTGGCCGCCCTGCTGACCGTCATCGGCTACTCGGTCAACGACTCCGTCGTCCTCTTCGACCGGGTCCGTGAACTGCTCGACCGCGACCGCGGAACGTCGCTCGGCCGGCTGACGAACAAGGCGATCCTGCAAACCCTGCCACGGACCGTCAACACCGGTATGGGCGCGGCACTCATCCTCACCGCCCTCGCCGTGATCGCCGACGACACCCTCGCCGACTTCGCCCTCGCCCTGCTCATCGGCCTGGCGGTCGGCACCTACTCCTCCATCTTCATCGCCGCCGCGCTCACCATCGAGCTGCATCCGGACCGGAAGCCGTCACGGTCGTAGCCGGTCGATCCGGCGGTCGGGGCCCGCTCGTTCAGCCCTTCACCGCGCCGGAGAGCATGCCGGAGATGAAGTGCCGTTGCAGGAAGACGTAGGAGGCGACGACGGGCAGGGCGACGATGATGGACGCGGCAGCCAGCACGGAGTACTGGGTGGTGTGCTCGCTCTGGAAGAAGGCCAGGCCGAGCGGCGCGGTGCGCTTGCTCTCGTCGGTGATCATGACCAGCGGGAGCAGGAACTCGTTCCAGGTCCACATGAACACCAGCATCGCCATCGTCAGCAGCGCGGGACGGCTGGTGGGCACCAGGATCCGCCACAGCAGCCGCCAGTCGGACGCCCCGTCCAGACGCGCCGCCTCGATGACGCTCACCGGCACCGAGCGGAAGAAGTTGCGCATCCAGAAGACGCCGAAGGCGAGGGACTGGGCGGTCTGCGGGAGGATCAGTGACCAGTAGGAGTCGGTGAGTCCGGTGTCGCGCAGATTGAAGTAGAGCGGGATGACGAAGGCTTCGGGCGGCACCATGAGCCCGATGAGGGTGACGTAGAAGAGGAGTGATCGGCCCGGGTAGTCGAAGTGTGCGAAGGAGAAGCCCGCCAGGATCGCCAGGACGGCCGTCAGGACCACCACCGACACCGCCACCAGCAGGCTGGAGGTCAGATAGGTGGCGAAGTGGCCCTGGCGCCAGGCGGTGCCGAAGTTGCCGAGGTCCAGATGGCGAGGCCAGGTGAAGGAGGGCCCGGACTCCGCGGCGGGGGTCAGCGCGGACGCCACCACGCCGATCAGCGGCAGCAGGGCCAGCGCGGCGAAGATCGTGAGGATGGCGTAGTTGAGCACGCGTTCGCGGCTGGAGATCACTTCTCGTCCTCCCGTGGCTGGACCTTGGTGATCAGGAAGGTGAGAAGGAGGATCACCGCGGTCAGGACGACGGCGATGGCACAGGCCGAGCCGACCTGGCCGGTGCCGAAGGCCCGGTTGTAGACCTCGTAGGCGGGCAGGCTGGTGGCGTTGCCCGGACCGCCGTGGGTGGCGACGTACACCAGGTCGAAGGTGCGCAGGGCGGCGATCACGGTGAGGGTGAGCGCGATGGTGATCTGCCCGCGCAGTCCGGGCAGGGTGACGGCGAGGAACTCCCGTACCGCGCCCGCCCCGTCCAGCTTCGCCGCCTCGTACAGCTCCGTCGGGATCTGTCCGATGCCGGCGATGAACAGCACCAGGCACAGGCCGATCTCCAGCCAGGTGCCGATGAGTCCGACGGCGGGCAGGGCGGTGGAGAAGTCGCCGAGCCAGGGGCGGGCGACCGCCTCGAGACCGATGGCGCGCAGCGCGGTGTTGAGTACGCCGTCCGGAGCGTAGATCGCCGTCCAGGCGGTGGCGGTCACGACCATGGCGACCACCTGCGGCAGGAAGATCATCGCGCGGAAGACGGAGACGCCGCGCAGCCGTCCGGCCCGCGTGGTGACCGCGGCGAGCACCAGGGCGAGCACGATCGGGATGACGGAGAAGAACAGGATCAGGACGAAGGAGTGGAGGAAGCCCGCGCGCAGCCGCGGATCGCGGGCGATCTCGGTGTAGTTGGCGAACCCCGCCCATGCGGAGGCGGAGAGTCCGTCCCAGTGGAACAGGGAGATCTGCACCAGCTGGCCGAGCGGGACCAGCAGGAAGACCGTGAGGACGATCAGGGCGGGGAGGGCGTAGAGGTAGCCCTTCCACTGGATGACGCGGCCGCGGCGCCGGACCGGCTCCCGGGTGGGGGTGCCGGCCGGGCGCTTGCGTGCCGTCGGGCGGTGTGCGGTGGCGGCCATGAGGTTGGGGTCTACCTGCTTGTTCTGGAAGGAGGAGTAGTCGGACTGGAGCTGGGTCGTGAACGCCTTGGGGCTGAGGTGTCCGGCGGTCAGCTCCTGGACGGCGGCGGTGAGGGTGTCGTAGAAGGTCGGCGTGGTGTAGTCGAGGTAGGGCAGCAGCCCGTCCTTCTCGCTCACGGCCTTCCACCGGGTGAGGACGTCCGCGTCGACGGTGCCGGGGGTCGGCTTGTAGTCGGTCGGCGGAATGGCCGGCAGGTTCCCATGGGTGGCGGCCACCTTCATGCCGTTCCGATTGACGAGGAAGTCGATGTACGCGGCGGCGACGTCCGGGTGCCTGGACTTGGAGGTCACGGACCAGGCGAGGCCCTCGCCGCCCTGGGTGAGCGGGGGCTTTCCGGCGGCGGGGGCGAGCGCGGTGAAGCCGACGTTCTTCTTCATCTTCGGGGCGAGGACGGCCGACTGCCAGGTGCCCTCCACCAGGAACAGGGACGTGCCCTGGGCGAAGGAGGCGACGGCCTGGTCCTTGCTCCTGCCGTTGAAGCCGGAGCCCAGATACCCCTTGTCGGCCCAGCGGCGCAGCGTGGTCGCGGCCTTGAGGGTGCCGGAGTTCGTCCACTTGGCGTCGCCCTCGTCGAAGACCAGCTTGCGGACCTCCGGCTTTCCGGCGGTGAGGGCCTGGATGATGCCGAAGATGTGGATGCCCGGGCTCTTGTCGGCGTCGCCGTAGGAAAGGGGTTGCAGGCCCGACGCCTTGGCCTTGGCCAGTGTGGTCTCGAAGTCGGCGAGCGTGGTGGGCGGGGGCAGGCCGAGCGACTTCAGCTTGGCCTTGTTGTAGTAGACGCCGACGATCTCACCGGTCTGCGAGACGCCGTACAGATTGCCGGTCTCCCAGGTCCTGCCGTCGGTGGTGAAGCGGTTGAGGTCGAGCAGCTGGGACGGGAAGGAGGTGTCCCAGCCGTAGGTTTTGGCGTAGCGGTCCACCGGTTGCAGCAGCCCGGCCTTCACGAAGGCGCCCATGTCGGGGTAGCCCTGGTTCGCCTGGACGACGTCGGGTGGGTTGGCGGAGGACAGGGCGAGTTTCAGCGTGGTCTTGAGGTCGGCGAAGGACCGGGAGACGCGCTTGACGGTGATGTTCGGGTACTTCGCCATGAACGCCTTGTTGAGCGCCTCGGTGGCGGCGTCGGCGCCCGCGTCGGTGTTCTGGTCCCACACGGTGAGAGTGACCTTCCCGGCTTCGGCGGGGTTGGTGGCGACCGGGCCGGCGCTCTTCGCGCCGGTGGCGGACGATCCGCCGCTCGGGCCGGGGGAGCAGGCCGCGACACCGGTCAGGACACCGGTGGCGAGCGCCGCCGCGGCGATGAGGCGCCGACGGGGGCGCCGTGGGGTTCTCTCGGCCATGGGGTGGTCCTCCTGGTGCTGGGGGTTCGGTCGCCCGGGGCTGGGGCGGTGTCTGTCGGAAGGTGGCGGGGCGCGGTCGTCCGAGAGCCGAACGGACCGCGGGACGCTACGGCTTGGCCGCACGGATGCGGATGAGGTCCGCGTCCGGAATCCAGGGGGTGCGTTCGAGGAAGGCGTCGATCGCCTCCCAGCGCGGTGCGCTGTTCGCACCGCCCAGGCTTTGCACCGACAGCGCGGCGCACAGTCCGGCGAAGCGGAGCCGGGTGGCGAGGGGCCAGCCGTGGCTCAGGCCGGTGAGCAGCCCCGCGGTGAACACGTCCCCGGCGCCGGTGGGATCGACGGCCGGCACCCGGGGAACGGCGACCCGGACCAGCTCGCCGGTGTCGCCGTCCACGGCGACCGCGCCCTGTCCGCCGTCGGTCACGACGACGTCGGGCACATGGTCGGCGAGTACCTTCACGGCCTCCTCGACCGTGCCGGTGCGGGTGTAGCTCGTCGCCTCGACGGCGTTGCAGACGAACACGTCGGTCTCGGCGAGCCGGGTGAGCAGCTCCCGTGACCAGTGGCCGGTGGGGTCCCAGCCGACGCCGCCCACCACACGGGTGCCGTGGGCGCGGAGCTCGGCCGCCCAGGCGGGCAGCGGCTTTCCGACGCCGAGTTGCAGAAAGCGGACGGCGGGCAGCTCTCCGTCCCATACGTCAGGGCGCAGGGCCCCCTCCTCCTCGTAGGTGAGGAAGGCGCGGTCGTGTTCCTGGGTCACCGCGACCGTGACCGGGGTGTGCACGGCGGGTTCGCGGCGCAGCCAGGTCAGATCCAGGTTCCTCTCGGCCGCGAGCCGGGCGGCGAGGTGCTCGCCGAAGAGGTCGGTGCCGATCACCCCCAGGATCCCGGTCCGCAGCCCGAGGCGGGCGGCGGCGACGGCGCGGGTCGCGGTTCCCCCGGCGGAGACGGCGAACCGGTCGGCGTACACCTCGGTTCCCGGGGTGGGCAGGTGCGGGATGCCGCCGAAGACGAGGTCGCAGAAGACCTCGCCGGCGAAGAGCACGTCGAGCACGGGGACCGCCTCTTTCCGGTGCGACCACGATGAAGTGCTCAACTATGAGCATCGGCCTTACTGAATGACAAGAGTCGATCAGCTACGAGAATGTTTCTTGGATCGATGACTGACTTCAGTCATGCGGTGCTAGGGTCAATGCGTGACATCACGCAAACGACATGCGCAGATCGTTGAGTCACTCCGGTCGACCGGAGTGGCCTCGGTGCGCGAGCTCGCCGAAAACCTGCGGGTCAGCGAATCCACGATTCGCCGGGACCTGACCCTCCTCGACCGCAACGGGGAGCTGATCCGCACCTACGGCGGAGCGGCCCTGTCACCGCGCGGGGCCGCGGAGGCCGCCGGTGCGGAGACGGAGCGCGAGATCCCGTTCGACGTGGTCATCTCGCGCGACGAGGCGATGAAGGAGGCGATGGCCGAGGAGGCCGTGCGGCTGGTCGAGGACGACAGCGTGATCGTCCTCGATATAGGGACCACACCCCTCGCCATCGCCCGCCGTCTGCGGGGCCGTCCCGTCACCGTCATCACCAGCAGTCTGCCGGTGCTCGACGAACTCCGCGACGACGAGGCCGTACGGCTGGTGATGCTCGGCGGTGTGCTGCGCCGCAACTACCAGTCCCTCGTCGGCTCCCTCACCGAGCAGGCGCTCCGCCAGGTCAGCGCCGATCTGCTCTTCCTGAGCTGCACCGGGGTGCGGCCCAATGGCCATGTGGTGGACAACATGGCCGTCGAGGCCCCCCTGAAACAGGCCATGATCGAGACGGCTGGGAAGGTCGTCCTGGTCGCCGCCGAGACCAAGTTCCCCGGCACCGGATCGCTGCGTGTGTGCTCGCTCTCCGATATCGACGTCCTGGTCACCACCAGCGGTGCCGACCCCAACACGCTCCAGCTCTGCCGCGAGGCGGACGGAAAGGTGATACTCGCATGAAGTTGACCGTCCTCGGCGGTGGCGGGTTCCGTGTGCCATACGTCTACCAGGCCCTGCTGAGCGATCAGGGCTCCCCCCGGATCGACGACGTATGGCTGTACGACACCGATCCGGCCCGGCTCAAGGCAATGGCCGAAGTGCTCGCCCGGTTCGCCGACGGCCACGCCGACGCGCCCAGGGTGACGGTCACCACCTCGCTCGACGACGCACTGGAGGGCAGCGACTTCGTGTTCGCCGCCATCCGCGTGGGCGGTCTTGAGGGACGGGTGTGCGATGAGCGCGTCGCCCTCGACCTCGACGTCCTCGGCCAGGAGACCACCGGCCCCGGTGGCCTGGCCTACGGGCTGCGCACCATACCCGTCATGCTCGACATCGCGCACCGGGTACGGCGGCTGGCCCCGCACGCCTACGTCATCAACTTCACCAACCCGGCCGGCATGATCACGGAAGCGATGCAGACCGTCCTCGGCGATCGTGTCCTCGGCATCTGCGACACGCCGTCAGGTCTGGGCCGCCGCATCGCCACGACCCTCGGCCTCGACCCGTCCCGGGCCCAGTTCGACTACGTCGGTCTCAACCACCTCGGCTGGATGCGCCGCGTTCTGCACGACGGTGAGGACATCCTGCCCCGGCTGCTCGCCGATGAGCGCCTCGGCGACCTGGAGGAAGGCGTTGTCTTCGGGCGCGAGTGGCTGCGCGACCTCGGCGTGATCCCCAATGAGTATCTGTACTACTACTACTTCAACCGGGAGGCCGTGCGCTCGATCCTCGACGCTCCGCAGACCCGCGGCGAGTTCCTCGCCCGTCAGCAGCAGGAGTTCTACCAGCGGGTGACGGAGGCCGCCGGGGGCTCGGCCGTATCGCTGTGGCGGAAGACCATCGCCGACCGCAGTGCCAACTACATGGCCGAGGCCAAGGGTGCCGTCCAGGGGGAAGCCCGAGCCGAGGAGGACTTCCGGCCGGACCCCGCACACCAGGGGTACGCCGGGGTCGCCCTTTCGGTCATGGCCGCGATCAGCCGCAACGAACGCGCCACGATGATCCTCAACGTGCGCAACGGAACCACCGTCTCCGCCCTTCCCGGCGACGCTGTCGTCGAGGTGCCGGTCACCGTGGACGCCAATGGCGTCCACCCGCTCACCATCACCCAGCCCGACCTGTCTCAGGCCGGGCTGATGCAGCAGGTCAAGGCGGTCGAGCGGCTCACCATCAGCGCGGCCACCACCGGTTCCCGCGCCGATGCCGCGAAGGCGTTCTCCCTCCATCCCCTGGTCGACTCGGTGACGGTCGGCCGCAAGCTGCTCGACGGCTACATCGACCGCATCCCCGAAGTGGCCGCGGTCTTCGGCGGCCACACGTCCTAGCTAGCACGTTGCTTTCCTTGGCGCCGACGTGTCGTCGATGCGGGGGAGGATCCGGTCGCGTTCGGCCGGCGCGTCGGATATGACAACCCGTCACCGTTCAGCCGGGAATTCAGCCGTCTGTTCGGCGCGCCGCTCAGCCGTGACGCCACCCTCCTGCGCCGGGCCGTGCGCGTTTTCGCCGGCCCCGCGTGCGCCCAGCCTGATGGCGTCCTGACTGGGCGGCGCGCCGAACAGACGCCGGTACTCCCGGCTGAACTGGGATGGGCTCTCGTACCCCACGCGGTATCCGATGTGGGCGATGTCCTTCGGATGTGCCGCGAGGAGGAGCCGGGCCTCATGGAGTCTGATCTTCTTCTGGAACTGAATGGGGCTCATTCCGGTCACTGCCTGGAAATTCCGGTAGAAGGCAGAGGTGCTCATTCCGACCAGCTTTGCGATGTCGTCCACCAAGAACGCATCCCGGTAATTCTCCCGAATCCACTGCACAGCTTTCGAGATATGGGAGAGTTCGCTGTCGGCGAGTCCGATCTGACGTACCGTCGCCCCCTGCTCGCTGGTGATCAGGCGCCATAGGATCTCCCTTTTGACAAGGGGCGCGAGCATGTCCCGGTCCTGCGGCCGGTCGAGCAGCCGCAGCAGTCGCACGGCGGCGTCGAGGAGATCGTCGGTGGCGTTGCTGACGGCGAGGGCCGGGGGTGCGGTGTCGGGGTGGGGGAAGGTGCCGGGAGCGACCTGGAGCATCACCTCGGCGACCTCCGAGGGTCGCAGGAGCAGGCCGAGTCCCAGAGCCGGCCGCTCGGGTGTGGCCTGGACGAAGTGGCCGGTGACCGGTAGGTCGACGGATGCGACCAGGTACTGCCCGGCGTGGTACTCGTACACGTAATCGCCCAGAGCGAGGCGTTTGGCCCCCTGGGCTATCAGCGCCATGATTGTTCCGGTCATGGACGCGTGAGGGGCCTGTGAGTCCTCGCACCCGATCAGTACGTTCTCGATGGCGGTGGTCGCGTCCGCCCGGGCATGACGTGCCAGCAGGGTGCGCAGTTCGTCCAACGACATGTGCCGATTCAAACATTGCTCACGACAAGCAGTCCAGTGATCTCATCGGGCACCTGCGAGAGTCCGAGACGATTGTGCAAGGATTCGCCATTTTTAGGCAGGGGATTCCTCGGGTGGCCTGGTTGAATGTCTGAAGCCTTTGGGTCTTTTTCGACCTGGGCTATTGGATTGAAGAAAGGCAGGGGTATGACGAGTGAAACCCGCAGCGAAATCCATCTCAAGGTAAACGGTCAGGAACATCGTTTGACTGTTGACCATCGCAGGACACTGCTCGACGCCCTCCGCGAGGACACCGGCCACACGGGGCCGAAAAAGGGCTGCGACCGCGGGCAGTGCGGCGCCTGCACGGTGCTGCTGGACGGTCGGCGTGTGGTGTCGTGCCTGACGCTGGCGGTCGCTGCCGACGGTTCGGACGTCACGACGGTCGAGGGCCTGGCCCAGGACGGCGAACTGCACCCGCTCCAGCAGGCGTTCGTGCACCTGGACGGTTTCCAGTGCGGGTACTGCACTCCCGGGCAGCTCTGCTCCGCGGTCGGGATGCTGGCCGAGCACGAGGCGGGCTGGCCCAGCGCGGCCACCGCCGATGTCTCACCCGAGGGACGGGCACCGGAACTGGATGCCGAGGAGGTCCGCGAGCGTCTGAGCGGCAACCTGTGCCGCTGTGGGGCGTACCCGTCGATCGTGCGCGCCGTGCTGGAGACGGCGTCCCGAGGTGAGGTGCGGGGATGAAGGAGTTCAGCTACGAGCGGCCCGAACAGGTCCGGGAAGCCCTCGCCCTGGTCGACGGCGACGACGGTGCCCGGTTCCTGGGCGGCGGCACCAATCTCGTCGACCTGATGAAGGACGGTATCGAGAGTCCGGCCCGGCTGGTGGACGTGCGCCGGTTGCCAATGGCCGGCATCCGCGAGTCGTCCGACGGCGGGCTCGTCATCGGCGCGACGACGACCAACAGCGATCTGGCGGCCCATCCCGAGGTGCGCCGCCGGTTCCCCGCTCTCAGTCAGGCAGTGCTGGCGGGCGCCTCGGGGCAGTTGCGCAACATGGCCACGGTGGGTGGCAACCTGTTGCAGCGGACCCGGTGCCCCTACTTCGCGGATCTCTCCCAGCCGTGCAACAAGCGCAGCCCGGGCAGTGGCTGCCCGGCGATCGAGGGAGAGCACCACAACCACGCGATTCTCGGCTGGTCCGACCACTGCGTGGCAACCCACCCGTCGGACATGACCGTGGCCCTGGCCGCGTTCGACGCGGTCGTGCGCTACGAGACCCTGGACGGCGGGCACGAGATCCCGCTGTCCGCGTTCTATCTGCCGGTCGGCGAGAGCCCCGAGCGGGAAACGGCGCTGCCCCCGGGCGCCCTGATCACCGCGGTCGCCCTCCCGGCCGCCGCGGAAAACCCGCGATCGCGCTACCGCAAGGTCCGCGAGCGTGCGTCCTACGCCTTCGCCAACGCATCCGTCGCCGCCGCGCTGGACATCGAGGGGGGCCTTGTGCGAAGCGCGCGGATCGCGCTCGGCGGCCTCGCCGCACGGCCCTGGCGCGCCCACACCGCTGAGTCCGCCCTGAGGGACGTCCCCGCCACCGCCGACCGGTTCGGCGACGCCGCGGATGCGGAGCTGGCCGCCGCGCGGCCTCTGCGCGACAACGCGTACAAGGTCGCGCTCGCCCGCAACCTCATCACGGCGGTCCTGACCGAACTCGCCCACCGGGCCGAGTGACGAACCGGTCCTCCTACGCGTCCTGAAGGAGATCACATATGACCCTCTCCCCGGCCAGCCCGTCCCCAGCATCAGCCGAACACCCGGCCTCCGGGCCGGAGATCCCCGGCACACCCGCCTCACCGGCCGGTACCAGGGAGCCTCCCCTGGGAGCCATTGGCACGGCCCGGCCCCGTATCGAGGGACCGGCCAAGGTCTCCGGCGCGGTGCGCTACGCGGCCGACGAGCCGATGAGCGGCGTGGCGCACGGCTGGGTCGTCACGTCCACGGTGACCCGCGGGCGCATCCGCGACATCGACACCTCCGTCGCGCTGGCCATGCCCGGCGTGGTGGGGGTGATCGACCACCGCAACGCCCCCGAGGTCAACCTGGAGGCCGGATCGTTCTTCGGGCCCGACGGTGGCATGCACCTGCTCCAGAGTGCTGAGATCCCCCACTCGGGACGGCCGATCGCGCTGGTGGTGGCCGATACGGCGGAGCAGGCCCGGTCGGCGGCCCTGGCGCTGCGGGTGACGTACGACGAGGAGCCGTACGACGTCGACTTCCACCGTGAACACCCGGCCGCCCGGCCGGCGACGTCGTTCTTCGGGGAAGACGCCACCGTCGGCGACGTGGACGAGGAACTGGCCACGAGCACGGTGGTCGTCGATGAGTCCTACGCCACCCCCGAGGAGCATGGTGCCGCCATGGAGCCGCACGCCGCGACCGCCTGGTGGGAGGACGGGCGCCTCCAGATCATCGACTCCAACCAGGGGCCCTTCCTGGTCGCCATGACCGTGGCCACGCTCTTTCGCCTCGACCCGAAGCAGGTACGCGTTCGCTCCGCACACGTCGGCGGCGGCTTCGGGTCAAAATCAGGAGGGTGCGGGCCCCAACTTGTCCTGGCGGTGATGGCCACGGGCATGTTCGACCGCCCCGTACGCGTCACCCTGACCCGGAACCAGGTGTTCCAGACAGTCTCGATGCGGCCCGCGACCGACCAGCGGGTGCGCATCGGGGCCGATGCCGACGGCCGTCTGCGCGCCATCGACCACACAGCGGCCTTCGAGGTCTCCAAGCTCGCGGAGTACCTCGAGAACTGCACCGAGCTCACCAACACGCTCTACGCCGCACGGGCGATCCGCACCCGCCGCACAGCGGTGCCGATCGACATCCTGCCGCCCTACTCGCTGCGCGGGCCCGGCGCGACACCCGGTTCCTTCGCGCTCGAATCCGCCATGGACGAGGTGGCGGAGCGGTTGGGCATCGATCCCCTCGAACTCCGGCTGCGCAACGAGCCCTCTGCCGGGCCCGTGTCCGGCCTGCCGTTCAGCCGCCGCAACCTCGTCGCCTGTCTGAAAGAGGGCGCTCGCCGGTTCGGCTGGACCACACGTGACCACCGGCCGCGGAGAAGGACGGAGGGGCACCTGCTCGTCGGCACCGGGATGGCGGCCATGTCCTTCGGGGCCGGAGCGTTGCCCTCCTCGGCATCGATCACCGCCGAGGCCGATGGGACGTTCACCGTTGCCATCGGCGCCAGCGACATCGGGACGGGCGCGCGCACCGCGCTGACCGCGGTGGCCGCCGAGGCATTGCGGGCAGATCCTGAGCGGATACGGTTGCTGATCGCGGACAGCGATCTCGGCCCCGCCTGGGGCGCCGGCGGGTCCCGGGGAACGACATCCTGGTCCTGGGCGATCACCGAGACCGCGGCGAGGCTGCGCTCCCGGCTGGACGGCGCCACCTTGCCGCTGACCGTCTCGTTCGACACCACCGAATCGCTCGGCGAGCTCGCCCTCCTGGAACGACACTCCTACGGCGCCGTGTTCAGCGAGGTCACCGTCGATCCGGCGACCGGCGAGGTCCGTGTCCGGCGCCTTCTTGGGATGTTCGCCGTGGGCCGTGTGGTCAATCCGCTGCTCGCACGCAGTCAGCTCGTCGGCGGCATGATCATGGGACTGTCGATGGCCCTGCATGAAGAGGGCGTCCGTGACCGGGCCAGCGGCCGCCACGTCAACGCCGACTTCGCCGGCTACCACATCGCCGCCCACGCCGATGTACCCGACATCGAAGCCGACTTCGTACCCGACTACGAGCCCGGCGACCCATCGGGCATCAAAGGCGTCGGTGAAATCGGCACCGTCAGCGCCGCCGCCGCGATCGCGAACGCTGTCTGGCACGCCACCGGACGCCGCCAACGGACACTCCCGATCCGGCTGGACCGCGTACTCGAAGAAGACCCGCTGCCGCCACCGGCTCCTGCGACGATGCCGGCACGGTCGATTCTGTGACGTGCCGGAATCACCTGCCCGGATATCGGAGCCGGGTAGGGTCCGGCCACCGACGTCACTTCGACGGACGAGCGTTCGTGGTGCGTCGTATAGTCCGTCGATGAGCGACGAAGCACCACTGCCGGGCGCGCTCCGGCTTCCGGACGGCTCCTGGGTCCGTGGCCGCGGTCTGCGCCGCCCACGACCGGACGGGCCCCTGCCCGGCTTCGGCCTCTATCTGGGGTCCGCCCGGCTGCGCGACCGGCATGACGGGGAGCTGGAGTGGGAGCGCGCGTGGATCGAGTGGCCCGATTTCCTGCTGCCCCGCGACCGCGACCTGGCCGTGCGGCGGATCCGCGAGCTGCATGAACGGGCGCGGGCGGGTACGTCCGTCGAAGTCGCCTGCGGGGGCGGTGTCGGCCGCACCGGAACGGTCATCGCCTGCCTGGCCGTCCTCGCGGGTGTGTCCCCCGCGGACGCCGTCGCCTGGACGCGCGCACACCATCACCCCCGGGCCGTCGAAACCCCTTGGCAGCGGCGCTGGGTGGCCCGGTTCCCGGCGGGCTGACGGCGCGAAGGCCCGGCGCCCGTGCTTCCGTTCCAGTGGGCGCCGGGCCTTCACGGCTGTCGGTCCGTGGGGTCGCTCAGCCGTGGGAGACGGTCAGCCCGTAGAAGCCGACCCGCGCTCCGTTCGTGGTGCTCTCGGAGGACGACTGGTTGTACGAGCCCGCCTTGAAGTACTGCTTGTACTGGAAGAAGGACGACGGGATGTTGTAGTGCGTCGTGCTGCCGTTGACCGTCAGGTCGATGGTGTTGCCGCCGGAGACGCCGATCGTGTAGTTCCACGTCTTGCCGATCGACACATGGCCCACGTCGTGCAGCGTCTGGCCGCCGTCGGGCGAGTTCTCCGTGCCGAGGACGATGTCGCCATTGGCGCGGTAGTACAGCTCCACCAGCGGCTTGGTGGAGGACCCGCCCGAGCCGAGGTGGATCTGCCCGACGCAGACGTTCTTCGTCACCGACACCACGCGCAGCGTCGCCTGCAACTTGTGCGAGCCGCTCAGCGACCAGTCGGCGGCGCTGCCGTTGCGGTTCATCTCGCGCAGTTCGGAGCGGGCGTAATTGGAGTTCGGGGTGGTGACGCCCTTCTCCGGCGCCCAGAACGTCATCGCCCCGTCGCGCTTGTCGGTGTAGAAGTAGTCGTCCTGGAATCCGCTCGCCCCCTGGAGCCGGGACGAGGGGATGGTCGTCGGCTTGCCGGGGGAGCCGACCGGCTCCTGGAGTTGCCACACCGACAGGTCGAAGTTGCCGCCCGGCGCCTTCGACGGGTCGGCGAAGGTGGCCGTGGGGGAGGCGCCGGCGGGGACCGCGAGAGCCAGGCCACCGATGACGGTGGTCACGGTCGCCAGCGCGGTGAGCAGCGTTCGGATGCGCATGGGAGTGCCTTCCCGTGGGGGGTGGGATGACCTCGGCGTTCATGTAGGTGAAGAGTGTGTTTCGTTATGAACGACGAGACCTGTCGTGACGGTAGAGTCGTGGTGTGTCCGCGTCAATCCTCTGAACGGAGGAAAGCCGCCCCAGGGCCGCCTCATACGCTCTTCAGCGCAGGCGCTGTGCCTTCTCATGGAGCGGCTCGGTGAGCGCGGTGGTGAACCGCGGTCCCACCAGATGACGTACGCACACCGGGTCCCCCTCGTCGTCGCAGCCCGCGCCGGTGGCGTCCATACGGCCGGACCGCGTGTTGACGCCGACCAGGGCGCCGTGTCCCGTGGTGGCCGAGAAATCGCCGAAGCGCGGGCCGCCGCTCGCGCCGCCGCCCTTCCACCGGGCTCCGTCGGCCGCGTCGTGGGGCGGGTTGTCGGAGAGCGGGGTGTTCAGGGCGGCGATGCGCTCCGGGGTCCAGTGGGCGCGGACGCGCCGCCCGTCCTGGGCCGTCGACGCCATCGCGTGGACCGCCACCTTCACTTCGGCCGGGGAACCGGCCTTCGGGGCGGTGGCGGGATGCTCCGTTCGCTGGGGTGGAAGGGCGTTCATGTCGTCAGACGTGCGGCGGGGGCCGAGGTTGCGAGTGGGGCGACGACATGTCACTGGGACACCGGGCGACTGAGACGGCGTCGGCTTCCCGCGACCCCGCCAAAACGAACTGTCACTCGGCCACGCCGTGCGATATGTTCCGCACGGCGACTCCTCCGACCTGCCATAAGGACTGAAGCCCATGGACTCGGCGTCCCCCAGCGGCCGCCGTCGGCACTGAGCGATCGGTGCCACACCGCGTCTCCTCACGGCGGCCCCACGCGTTCGCGCACCGTTTCCGCTTCCCGCGGCGCCTTCCGCCGCGTTTTCCCGTGAGGTTCACATCACCATGGGCACTGACGTCCAGAGCTTTGCCGTCGCCAACCTCCGCCGCCGCCCCGTGCTCGTCGAGACCGGGGGCTTTGTGGCGGGGTTCGACCCCGGCACCACCAGCCCGTACATCAACTACGCGACCCCTCTTCCCGGCGCCCGGCCCACCGCCCGGGACGTCATCGAGCTGATCGAGGCGTTCCGGGTACGCGATCTCAAGCCGCGGCTGGAGTTCGCGCCGGACGCCGCACCCGTCGTGGAGCCCGCGCTGCGCGCGGCGGGGTTCACCGTGGAGGCGGTGCACGCGTATCTGGTGTGCACACCGGAAGGGCTCGCGATTCCCCAGGGCGCGGCGGCCCTTCCGGTGGCGGTTCCGTCCACGGACGAGGACTACCTGACGATCGACGCCACGCTGTCCGAGGCGTTCGCGGGCGAGTTCGCCGCCTCCCCGGAGGGGGCGGCCCGGCTGCGCCGCGTCCAGGAGCACGGGGGCGCGGTCCGGTTCGTCCGGGCACCCGACGGGGGCTGCGCCGGAGGGGCCACCTGCTCGGCGCCCGCCGTGGGCACCGCGGAACTGGCGGGCGTGGGCACCCGGCCCGCCTTCCGCGGCCGGGGCATCGCCGCCGCGGTCACCGCCGCGCTGACGGAGACGATGTTCGTCCGAGGGGCCCGGTCGGTGTGGCTGGAGTACTCGGGCGAGGGCTCCCGCCGCGTCTATGAACGCGTCGGCTACCAGCCCCGGGGCACCCGCCTGTACATGAGTCTGGAGAGCTGAGAGCTGAGAGCTGAGAGGGGGACGGGGGAGGGGCGGGCCGTTCTACGGGCGCCCCTCTTCCGGCCCTCTTCGGCTCTCTTCCGGCCCTCTTCGGCCCCGTGCCAGGGCCTACCGGGGGGCCGCCGCCTCCAGCTCGTCCACGCTTGCGGACATCACCGTGCGGACATGGGCCGTGAGGTGCTCGAGCGGCCAGTCCCACCAGGCCAGGGCCAGCAGCCGGGCGATGTCCGCGTCGTCGTAGCGGCGGCGGATGAGCCTGGCCGGGTTGCCGCCGACGATGCCGTAGTCGGGAACGTCGTCCACCACCACGGAACCGGAGGCGATGACCGCCCCATGGCCGATGCGGACGCCGGGCATCACCGTCGCCCGGTAGCCGAACCAGACATCGTGACCCACCACGGTGTCGCCCCGCCCCGGCAGACCGGTGATCAGGTCGAAGTGGTCGGCCCATGACCCGCCCATGATGGGAAAGGGGAAGGTGGAGGGGCCGTCCATGCGGTGGTTGGCGCCGTTCATGATGAACCGCACCCCTTCGCCCAGCGCGCAGAACTTCCCGATGACCAGCCGCTCGGGCCCGTAGTGGTACAGCACATTGCGGGTCTCGAAGGCGGTGGGGTCATCCGGGTCGTCGTAGTACGAGAACTCCCCGACCTCGATCAGCGGCGAGGTGATCAGCGGCTTCAGCAGCACCACCCGCGGCTGCTCGGGCATCGGGTGCAGCACCGTCGGATCGGCGGGTATGGCCGGCATCGCGTATCGCCCTTTCTTCCCTCAGGGGAGGTTTCGCGACATGATCGCAATTTTGGCGCCCCGGTGTCGCGTGCATTCCGCGGGGCGCCCGTGAGGCAACCCGGGAGTGCTCCCTGGAGTCCTTGAGCGGTGAAGCCTTCGTCCGCGTCCGTACCCATATCCCCGTCCGCGTCCCTGCCCATATCCATGTCACCCGTGTCCGTCGTCCGTGTCCGCTCGATCCGCCCCGCGAGGTGCCGCCGTGCGTCCGTCCGTTCCCGTCGCCGCCGTGGCCGTGTCCGTGCTGCTGCTCGCCGGGTGCAGTGAGGGCGGCCACGGGGGTCGGGGGCCCGTGGAGGGGGCCACGAAGGGAGCGGCCGGTGCGCCGCTGGGGGACTTCAACGGCGACGGCTACGACGACTTCGCCACCGCCATCCGCCCCACCAGCGCCTCCCGGGGACCGCTGCCCGCCCGCCTCGCGGTGGTCTACGGCTCGGCCCACGGTCTCGACCCGCGCCACCACCTGGTGGTCGACGGCGCCGAGGACGACTATGTGGGGCCCTTGCTGCGGACCGACCTCGACGGGGACGGATTCGCGGATCTGGTGGTGGCGCGGTTCCGGCACGGGAGTTCACCGGGCGCCGAGCGGGTGGGGCAGACCGTCGTGCTGCGCGGCGGCCCCCGGGGGCTGGCCGCGCCGCGCCCGCTCGGGGGCGGCGCCGCCGGACTTCTGGCGCTGGCCGCCGGGGACTTCGACGGGGACGGCGCGGCCGACCTGCTGGCCTCGACGGCCGACGGCCGGGGCGCGGTACGGGTGCTGTACGGGCCGTTCGGCACCGGGACCCGCCCCGCGCGTACCACCCCGCTTCCCACCGACCGGCCCCGCCGCACCGCGCCCGCCACCGCCACCGCAGGGGACTTCGACGGCGACCACCGCACCGATGTGGTGCTGACCTACCGCTACGACGTCGGACAACTGGATCAGCCGGATCAGCCAGCGCAGCCGGATCGCCCGGACCAGCCGGAGCCCGACGACACCGCCCCCCTCGACACCCCTGTCGCCCACTACCGCGGTGGGCCCGAGGGCCTGGTGCGGGACCAGCGGCCCGAGGCGCGCCTGGCGCACGCCCTCGGCACGGAGGGCGGTCCGCGCGAGCCCGCGGCCGGGGACGCCGACCACGACGGGATCGACGATCTGCTCGCACCCGGCCAGGGGACCCTCGGCCCCGGCCGGCACCGCGGCTCCGGTCGGCTGACCGTCGTCCACGGCGCCAGGTCCGGGCTGGGCCGGGGGCGTTCGGACCTCACGGTCGATCAGTCCGGTCCGGGCCTGTCCCGCGACGCGCGGCGCGGCGACGGCTTCGGCGGCTCGCCGTCCGTCGGCGACATCACCGGCGACGGCCGCCCCGACCTGGTGGTGGCCACCCCGGAGAAGAACGACGGCAACGGGCGGCTCACCCTGCTGCCCGGCTCACGGCACGGGCGCGGCGGCGAGTACGACCCGGCCGCGGGGGCGCGCGAGGGGGACGGCGGGGTGCAGGCGCTGGACCTGGACACCCCGGGTGTGCCCGGCCGGCACACTCCGTACGGCTCCGATGCCTTCGCCCCGCAGCCGCCGCTGCTCGACGTCGACGGGGACGGACACGACGACGTGATCGCCGCCGCGCCCGGCTACGGCCGGGGCAGGACGGGCGGCTTCTGGGTCTTCCGGGGCACCGACCATGGCCTGTCCACCTCGGACGTACACCGCTTCACCCCCGCCGACCTGGGCATACGCTTCCGTACGGCCTAAGGGTCTGTCCCCGCCACCGGCCCGGAATAACGGCGGACGGTGGCGGGGTTACCGTCGATGTGGCATCTGCCGACGTAGGGAAGCGGGTAACGCAGGCATGAGCACTAGCACCGTTCAGCTCACCAAGGACAACTTCGACGAGATCGTGTCCGGGAGCGAATTCGTACTGATTGACTTCTGGGCCTCCTGGTGTGGGCCGTGCCGGATGTTCGCACCCGTCTACGAGAAGGCCGCCGAGCGCCACCAGGACCTGCTGTTCGCCAAGGTCGACACCGAGGCCCAGCCCGAACTGGCCGCCGCCTTCGACATCCAGTCCATCCCCACGCTGATGATCGTGCGGGACAACATCGCGGTCTTCGCCCAGCCCGGCGCCCTCCCCGAGCAGGCCCTGGAGGACGTCATCGGCCAGGCCCGCGACCTCGACATGGACGCGGTGCGCGCCTCCGTCGCCGCCGCGGCGAACGAGAAGCGGGCCATCGACGAGGAGAAGGAGCAGGCGGTCGCGGGCGAGGAGAAGGCATCCGGCGACCGTGGCTGACCTGCTGCTGGTCCGGCACGGCGAAACCGAGTGGAGCCGGTCGCACCAGCACACCAGCTGGACCGACGTGCCCCTGACGCCGCGCGGTGAGCAGCAGGCGCGCTCCCTGCGTCAGCGGCTCGCCGTGCGGAAGATCGGGCTGATCCTGGTCAGCCCCATGGAGCGAGCCGTGCGGACCGCACGGCTCGCCGGGCTCGAGGACCTCACGGTCGAGCCCGATCTGCGCGAATGGGACTACGGCGGCTACGAGGGCATCACCACCGACGAGGTCCACCGCACCCGCCCCGACTGGGACCTGTGGACCGACGGCGTCCCGCCGGGCGGCCCCGACCACCCCGGGGAGTCGCCCGAGGGAATCGGCGCCCGGGTGGACCGGGTGCTCGCCCGGATCGCCCCCGAGCTGGCGGCGGCGGACGGCGCCGATGTGGTGCTGGTGGCGCACGCCCATGTACTGCGGGTGCTCACCGCCCGGCGGCTGGGCCTGCCCCCGTCCGCCGGGGCGCTCTTCCGGCTGGACACCGCGACCGTGAGCCGACTCGGAACTGAGCATGGTCGCCCGGCCATGGTCGCCTGGAACGTAGGCTCGGAATCGATCTCCGGGCAGGGGGCGACCGACAGCGGTGGCACCCCTGCCGGGTGATCGTCTCCGACCCGTATCTCACGTCCGGCCTGTCATCACCGACAGATGGACGTCACCGACAGGAAGCAGGGAACAGCGAGCATGGCTACGACGCGTACCGCGCACACCGTCTGGCAGGGCAATCTGGCCGAGGGCAAGGGGACCGTCACCTTCGACTCCTCCGGCATCGGTGAGCAGGCGGTCTCCTGGCCGTCCCGCGCCGAGCAGGCGAACGGCAAGACCAGCCCGGAGGAGCTGATCGCGGCGGCCCACTCCAGCTGCTTCTCGATGGCGCTCTCGCACGGCCTCACCCAGGCGGGCAACCCGCCGACCCAGCTGACCACCCAGGCCGATGTCACCTTCCAGCCCGGCACCGGGATCACCGGTATCCACCTCACCGTCGAGGGCACGGTGGAGGGTCTGGACGAGGCCGGGTTCGCCGCGGCGGCCGAGGACGCCAAGAAGAACTGCCCGGTGAGCCAGGCGCTCGCCGGTACGGAGATCACCCTGTCGGCGAAGCTGGCCTGACGTTCTCCATGCGCTGTAGCAGTCCCCAGGTGAACTCCGCCACGTAGTGGCGGAGTTCACCGTTTTCCGCCTCCGGTGCGTCGAAGGCGAGCCGCCAGCGGGTGGGCGCCGAGCCCTCCATGGGGCGTGCGGGCGCGAAGGCGCGGGCCACCTCGTCCACCGTGCAGGACCAGGGCACGAGGTCGTCGGCCGTACGCAGCCGCGGTCCGGGCGCGCCGGGAGCGCGTACCAGCCACTCGTTCCACACCGCCCCGTTCGGCGCGGTGAGCACCTCGAACCGCAGATCCGGCCACAGCGGTACGGACCAGCTCAGCGCCTCGCAGGTCAGATCGCCGATCCGGCGGGTGGCGGTGGACTCGGGCGGGCCCAGCACGGCGCGATAGCGGGCGACGGCCGAGCGCCGCCGGGGCGAGCGCTGCATGGCCTGCCAGCGGCGGTTGGCCTCGCGCATCACCGCACGTCCGAAGCCCAGCTCGCGCAGTGCGTCCTCGACCAGCCCCGGCTGATGGTCGGCCATCCGGCGCAGCAGCACGAGGACGAAGGGGAAGGGGGCGGGGAACGAGTCGGCCTGAGGGAACGAACCGGGCGCGGAATCCATGGCTCCTATCGTGGCGCACGGTCGCGTCGTCCCCGTCCCGGGGCCCATGACGTACCGGCGGCGCGCGTGCTCACACAGCGTGCCTTTGCCGGACCATTGCCGGGAGAAGTCCCCTCCGCATAATCTGTGTTCGCGATACCGGCCATCAGCCGGAATCTCGAACGCTTGCCATCTGAACCAGAAGGGGAGGGCGAGCACTATGGGACGCCTGGTGCCCGCGGTGACTCGGGCTCTGGACATACTCGAGCTCTTCCTGGACGGAGACGGCACACTCTCCGCACCCGAGATCACCCGTCGGCTCGGACTGCCCCGTACGACGGTCCACGAGCTGGTCACCACTCTGGCCGCCCGCTCCTATCTGGTCCAGGTGCCCGACCAGCCCGGCCGCTACCGGCTCGGGGTGCGGCCGTACCAGCTGGGCAGCCGCTACGCCGAGCAGCTCGACCTGGCCGCCGAGGGCCAGCAGGTGGCCCGGAGCGTCGCGGAGACCTGCGACGAGACCGTGCATGTCGCGATCCTCGAGGGCATGGACGTCATCTATATCGCCAAGGTCGACTCCACCCACGCCGTCCGCATGGTCTCCGCCGCGGGCCGCAGACTGCCCGCCCACTGCACCTCGGTCGGCAAGATGCTGCTCGCCTCCCTCCCGGAGGACGCCCTGGACGCGCGGCTGTCCGGTGATCAGCCGCTGGTCGCGATGACGGACAACAGCATCACCTCCGCCGGTGAACTGCGCCGCCACCTCGACGCTGTGCGCGAGCGCGGTGTCGCGGTCGAGCAGCGGGAGTCCAACCCGGATGTGAACTGCGTGGCGGCCCCCGTACGGGACTCCACGGGGAGGGTGGTCGCGGCGCTGTCGATCTCGGTGCCGACGATCCGCTGGAGCGAGGAGCGCCAGACCGAGTTGGAGGGTCTCGCGGCCAAGGGCGCGGGAGAACTGTCGGTGCGGTTGGGACATCGGAGGCGGGACATATGAGCACACGGCCGTCGCTCGAGATAGCGGTGCGCGCGAGCGCCGTGCTCGGTGAGGGACCCACCTGGGACGCCGCCGCCGGGCGGCTGATCTGGGTGGACATCCTCTCCTCCCGCGTCCACGGCTACGACCCCGCCACCGGCCGCCGCACCACCTTGGCCACCGAGCAGCACGTCGGCGCGGCCAAGCCCCGCGCGGGCGGCGGGCTGGTGGTCAACCTCCGCGACGGCATCGGGGTCTACGGCGCCGACGGCGGCTTCGACTGGCTGCTGCGCGAGCCGGTCCCCGGCCGCCGTGGCAATGACGCCGCGGTGGCGCCCGACGGCTCGCTCTGGGCGGGCACCATGCGCTACGACGAGGCGGCCGGCGGCGGCACGCTCTCCCGGGTCGGTTCCGACGGCTCCCCTACGGAGATCCTGCCTGAGGTGACGGTCAGCAACGGCATCGGCTGGAGCCCCGACGGCCGTCTCATGTACTACATCGACACCCCCACCCGCCGTATCGACGTCTTCGATGTGGACCCCGATATGGGGGCGGCGGCCGGTGCCGACGGCCCGGCGGTTTCGGGCCGCAGGCCGTTCGCCGAGGTCGAAGAGGGCGCGGGCTTCCCGGACGGGCTGTGTGTGGACGCCGATGGCGCGGTGTGGGTCGCCCTGTGGGACGGCGCCGCGATCCGTCGCTACGCCCCCGACGGGACACTCGATCGGGTGGTGGAGCTTCCGTTCCCGCGCCCGACCGCGTGTGCCTTCGGCGGTGCGGACCTCACCGATCTGTATCTGACCTCGGCACGGGTCGGGCTCGGCGCCTCCGCACCGCCACTGGCCGGGTCGCTGCTGGTCATCGAGGGCGCCGGGCAGGGTCTCGCACAGCCCGCCTTCGCCGGCTGAGCGGGGCCGGACGGAGCCCGGCTGTCCCGGGGACACGGCCTGACAAGGGCTTTCGTACGATTCTTTGCACAGGATCCTCACCCCGCGTCCTGCTGACCTACCTGCTGGTCACATAACCTGCCCGGCGAAATGGATTACTGCTCTCCCTGCCGCCGCCATCTCAACGGAGCCGTCTCCTGCCCTGGGTGCGGAAGACCCGCCGAGGAACTCGGGCTGCCCTCCGCCGCGGCGGCGGACGCGGGGGAGGTGGGCGGCGGGGGCGATGTACCCGCGCCGCGTGCGGAGCGACGTGCGGAGCGCCGGGCCGACAGGCGTGCGGGTGCGCGTGCCGAAGGGCGGGCCGACCGGCGTGCGGCGCAGGCGTCCCATGCCGCCGGTGGCTCGGGTGGCGCTGGCGGCGCTGGCGATTCCGGTGGCGCTGGCGGCTCCGGTGGCACCCGTGCCTCGCGCCGTAAGCCCAAGTCCCGTGGCATCTTCGGCCGCCGCGCCCGTAGGGCCCGCCGGGGCCGGGGGCGCCGAGTGGCGATCATGGCGGCGGTGCTCGGCCCGGTGCTGGCCGCGTTGTTCGTGGCCGAGCTGGCCACCGAGGGGCACTGGCGGGAGTCCTCCCCGGCGCCCAGTCGGCAGGAGCCGGTGGCCGACCGCAGCGGCGGGGTGACGGATTCCGACGAGCCGGCCACCCGGGACCCGGACGACCCCAGCGCGGTCCCCTCGGCGGGGGACAGCGGGGACGGAGAGTCCGCCAAGGGCAAGGACAAGGGCAACGGCAAGGACGGCGGGAAGTCCAAGGACGGGGACGGCGACACCTCGCCCGATCCGGACGGGGGCTCGTCCTCCGATCCGTCCGACGACTCCTCCTCGGCCGCGGGCGGCCCCGGCACGACCCATCGGCCCACCCCGTCGAATCCGAGGCCCACCGCCCCGGCGACCGTCGTGCCGACGCCGACCCCGACGCCCTCGGAGACCTGCACCCGCTTCCTGTGGTGGTGCACCTAGCCGTGTCTTCCGGTGCGCCCGGCCGGGCGCACCGGAGCGTCACGGGCCGGTGGTGTCCGGTGCCCTTACGGCGCGATGCCGAGCATCCGTTTGAGCAGATCGCGCAGGATCGTGCGCTCCTCGTCCGAGAGCTCGGCCAGCGGTTCGCGTGCGAAGTCGAGCGAGCCCCGGAGCCGTTCGGAGGTGGCCCGGCCCGCCTCGGTGGCCGCGGCCAGCTTGACCCGGCGGTCGGCCGGGTCCAGACGGCGCTCGGCCAGCCCGCGGGACTCCAGGCGGTCCACGATCCCGGTGACGTTCGACGGTTCGCACTTCAGCCGCTGTGCGAGCCGGCGCATCGGCGTCGGCCCGCCGGCCAGCAGGCTCAGCACCCGGGCCTGCGCCCCGGTCAGGGAGTGCTGGGCCGCCGCCTCCTCGTACTCCTCGTGATAACGGGCCACGATGGTGCCGATGAGCTCGACGACCTCGAGGGACAGCGGATCGATGCGGGGCGTCATGCCCACCAGCGTACCCATTTACTTGACAGCATGAAATATCCAGCAGCATGATTGTTTCATCTGCTGAAACGTCGGAGAGGCTCCCTTCCATGTCCGTCATCCCCACCACCGGCCGTGAATGGCACCTGGTCGCCCGCCCCCAGGGGTGGCCGAAGCCGGAGGACTTCGCACTGCGCGAGGCCCCGGTCTCCGAACCGGCCCCCGGGCGGGCGCTGGTCCGCAATCTCTATATGTCGGTGGACCCGTACATGCGCGGGCGCATGAACGACGTGAAGTCGTACTCGCCGCCCTTCCAGCTGGACGAGCCGATGCAAGGTGGTGCGGTCGGCAAGGTCATCGCCTCCAACGCGGAGGGGCTCTCCGTCGGCGACCACGTCCTGCACTTCGGCGGCTGGCGTGAGTACGCGGTGGTGGACGACAAGAGCGCCGTCAAGGTCGACCCCGAGATCGCCCCGCTCCCCGCCTACCTCGGCGTGCTCGGCATGCCCGGCCTCACCGCCTACGCGGGGCTGCTGGAGGTCGCGTCCTTCAAGGAGGGCGACGCGGTCTTCGTCTCGGGCGCGGCGGGCGCGGTCGGCAGCGAGGTCGGCCAGATCGCCAAGCTCAAGGGCGCCTCCCGGGTGATCGGCAGCGCCGGTTCGGACGAGAAGGTCCAGCTGCTGCTCGACGAGTACGGCTTCGACGCGGCGTTCAACTACAAGAACGGCCCGGTCGGCGAGCAGCTGAAGGAGGCCGCGCCCGATGGGATCGACGTCTACTTCGACAACGTCGGCGGTGAGCACCTCGAGGCCGCCATCAGCCGCCTCAAGGTGCACGGCCGGATCACGGCCTGCGGCATGATCGCGCAGTACAACGCCACCGAGCCGCCCGCCGCCCCGCGCAACCTCGCGATGGTCATCGGCAAGCGGCTGCGGATCCAGGGCATGCTGGTCGGCGACCACCAGCACCTCCAGGACCAGTTCTTCCAGGAGGTCGGCGGCTGGATCCGCGAGGGCAAGCTGCACTACCGCGAGACCGTCGTCAAGGGTGTGGAGAACGCGGTGGACGCCTTCCTCGGGATGCTCCGTGGGGAGAACACCGGCAAGATGATCGTCGCCTTCGAGGACTGACGGACCGGGAAGGCTTTCGCGTCGAGCGGACCGACGACCCACCGGCCCGGTGCCCCTGCCACCCGCTGGCAGGGGCACCGGGCCGTGGGGTGGGTCAAGGGGTGCCGTGGGGGTGGGGCGTGGTGGGGGTGGGGGCTGGGCGGTGTGGATGTCTGCGGCGCTGTCTCGCGCCTTCGGCGCATTTGAGCAGCGGGGCAGGGGGTGGGGGCGCGGGCTGCGTCGCCGGCCGCCGGGCCGGTGGGGGCGAGCTTCGGTGGCGGCTTCCCCGGCCGGGGGCTTGGGCCGATGCCGGACAGCGGGGGTTGGGGGTACCTTCTCGAAATCGCTTGATAAATTAGTTGCTTCAGATCAAACGTTTTCAAGAAGGGGGTACCGGACCCCGGCCCGTCAGCCGACGACGCCGCGCCCCGGCGCCCAACTTCCGTCAGTCCGGCGAGGGCCTGGCCCCCGGATGACAGCAGCCGCCACCGGCGTCGCGCCCCGGGGGCCTGTCAGTCGGCGGCGTGGCCGCGCCCCGGAACCCCCGCCCCCGCTGCTCAATCTGCGCCGAAGGCGCGAGACGAAACCCGCGCCCAACCAAGCCGCGCAGCCCGGACAACCCGACTCGCCCCGCCATTGACGCACGCCGTGGCGAGATCTTACGGTCGCGTTCGGAGAAACGAGCGCTGGTCGAGATATCGAATAGCCGTGTTGGCCGTGTAGCCGCGTATTCGCGACACCCGAAGAGATGGGCCGCCATGCCGCCGCAAACCGCATCCGCTTCCTCTGCCGCTTCCACTTCCGTTTCCGCTTCCGCCCGCTTCACCCTCGACCCCGCCTTCGCCATCGGCGACGTCAACCCCCGCCTCTTCGGCTCGTTCGTCGAGCACCTCGGACGTTGTGTCTACACCGGTATCCACGAGCCGGGCCACCCGGCCGCGGACGAGGCCGGGCTGCGTACCGATGTCCTCGCGCTGATCAGGGAGTTGGGCGTCAGCGTCATCCGGTATCCCGGTGGCAACTTCGTCTCCGGCTACAAGTGGGAGGACGGCGTCGGCCCGGTCGAGGCGCGGCCGCGGCGGCTCGATCTCGCCTGGCGTTCCACCGAGACCAATCGGTTCGGGCTCTCCGAGTACATGGACTTCGTCCGTAAGGTCGACGGCGAGCCCATGATGGCGCTCAACCTCGGCACACGCGGTGTCGCCGAGGCCCTTGAGCTCCAGGAGTACGTCAACCACCCGTCCGGTACCGCGCTCGCGGACCTCCGGATCGGCCACGGCGACAAGGACCCGTACGGCATCAGGCTGTGGTGCCTGGGCAATGAGATGGACGGCCCCTGGCAGACGGGCCACAAGACGGCCGAGGAGTACGGACGGCTCGCCGCCGAGACCGCCCGCGCGATGCGCCAGATCGACCCGGACGTGGAGCTCGTGGCCTGCGGCAGTTCCAACCAGTCGATGCCGACGTTCGCCACCTGGGAGGCGACGGTCCTGCGGGAGACCTACGACCTCGTGGACCACATCTCGCTGCACGCCTACTACGAGGAGCGCGACGGCGACCGCGACTCCTTCCTCGCCTCGGCCGTGGACATGGAGTCCTTCATCGAGAACGTCGTCGCCACCTGCGACCACATCGGCGCCCGGCTGAAGTCGAAGAAGAGGATCAACCTCTCCTTCGACGAGTGGAACGTCTGGTACCAGACCCACCACCACAACGCCGAACCGCCCAACTGGGACGAGGCCCCGCGCCTCCTGGAGGACAACTACTCCGTCACCGACGCCGTCGTGGTCGGCTCGCTCCTGATCGCCCTGCTCCGCCACGCCGACCGCGTCACCGTCGCCTGCCTCGCCCAACTGGTGAACGTCATCGCCCCGATCATGACCGAACCGGGCGGCCCCGCCTGGCGGCAGACCACCTTCTACCCCTTCGCACAGGCGTCGGCCCACGGGCGCGGACGGGTGCTCCAGGTCAACGTCGACGGCCCGACGTACGAGACCGCCGTCCACGGCGAGGTCCCGCTGCTGCACGCGACGGCCGTCCTCGACGAGTCCACCGGCGCGGTGACGGTCTTCGCGGTCAACCGCGACCAGCGCCGCCCCCTCCCGCTGGAGATCGCCCTGCACGCACTGCCGGTGACCCGCGTGGTGGAGCACACCGTCCTGGCGGACGCCGACCCCGAGGCCCGTAACACCCTCGCGGACCCCGAGCGCGTCACCCCGCACCCCGGCGAGGGCACGGCGCTCGTGGACGGCGCCCTGCGCGCCACGCTGGAGCCGCTGTCCTGGAACGTCATCCGCCTGGCCTGAGCCTGATCCCGAGCCGGGACCGGGTACCTGGAATCTGGTGCCCGGCCCCGGCGGGGCAAAGCCGGTCCGCGTCAACTCTCGATTCGGCCAACTCCCTTACCCCAGTGGGGTGTTGACAGTTCCGCAAGCGCTTACTAGCTTCTTCCGGGATGGCTGCTGTCCGCCGGGGCGGTTCTGACCGCACCGCCCGGCGTCAGGGCCCGCACCGTCAGAGCCGCACCTTTGGCGATCTCCACCGGTCTTTGTGATCAGCCTGCTTGCCGCTCACCCTCACTCATTTAGCAAGCGATTACCCCTCCCGTGTGGAGATCCTCCCGATGAGAGGACTCCCCTATGCGCTCGACGCACGATCACGGCACCACGGACGGCTTCGGCGATGTCCCCAGAGGCATCCGCGTGACCAGCGTGACCAGCACGATCAACGCCACCAGCGAGACCGACGCCCTCGGCGTATCCGTCGCCGCCCGCCGCCGACGCCGGCTGACCGCGGTCGCCGCGGGCGTCACCGCGGCGCTCGCCCTCGGCGGCCTCTCCGCGGTCTCCGCCCATGGCACGGACCCGGCCGACTCCGCACGCTCCAACAGCACACGTGCCACCGCCACCCGCCCCGCCGCCGAGACCACCCCCATCGGCTTCGGCGCCGGCACCACGGGCGGTGGGAACGCCACCGCCACCACCGTGACCTCCCTGGACGCCTTCAAGACGGCCGTCACGGGCGACAAGGCCAAGGTGGTCAGGGTCTCCGGGCTGATCTCCCTCACCGGACAGGTGGACATCGGCTCCAACACCACCGTGCTGGGCGTGGGTTCGGGCTCCGGTTTCACCGGCGGCGGACTGCGGCTGAAGGAGTCGACGAACGTCATCGTCCGCAACCTCGACATCAGCAAGCCCCGGAAGCCGTCCGACGGCATCACCGTGCAGAAGTCGACAAAGGTGTGGATCGACCACAACACCTTCTCGGCCGACCGCGAGCACGACAAGGACTACTACGACGGTCTGCTGGACATCAACCACGGCTCGGACAACATCACCGTCTCCTGGAACAAGTTCGCCGACCACTTCAAGGGCAGCCTGGTCGGCCACAGCGACAACAACGCGAGCGAGGACACCGGTCACCTCAAGGTGACGTACCACCACAACTGGTTCACCAATGTGTACTCCCGCATCCCCAGCCTGCGCTTCGGCACCGGACACTTCTACGACAACTACGTCCAGGGCGCGGAAACCGGAGTGCACTCCCGGATGGGCGCGCAGACGCTGGTCGAGAACAACGTCTTCCGCGACACCGAGGTGGCCGTCACCACCAGCCGGGACAGCGATGTCGACGGCTATGCGGTGCTGCGCGGCAACGACCTGGGCGGGGCGGCCACCGAGATCTCCCGGACGGGCGGCTTCACCACCCCGCCGTACGCGTACACGGCGGAACCGGCGTCCTCGGTCGTGGCGACCGTCACCGCCCAGTCGGGCGCGGGCAGGCTCTGAAAGCCGTCAGCCCCCGGTCGTCCGCGGCGGCGGCGTGCACGTCGGGGGAGTCGGAGTCGACTTCTCCTGGCACCCCCCGACGTGTCACACCGGGCCAGTAGGCTTCGGCCCATGCGTGATCTTGTGAGTGGCTTCGGCTATCTGATGAAGGGGCAGCGCTGGGTGGCCCGGCACGGGAGATGGTGGGGGTTCGGGATGATTCCCGCCCTGATCACCCTCGTCGGATACGCGGCGGCCCTCGTCGCCCTCTTCTTCTGGACCGATGACGTCATCGCATGGGCCACGCCCTTCGCCGACGACTGGTCCTCGCCCTGGCTCGGCATCTTCCGCGGCGCGCTCTCCATCCTCTTCGCCGCCATCTGCCTCTTCCTCGCCATCATCACCTTCACCGCGGTCACGCTCCTGGTCGGCCAGCCCTTCTACGAGTCGCTCTCCGAGGAGGTCGACCGCTCCGAGGGCGGTGCGGTCCCCGAGTCCGGGATGTCGACCTGGGCGGAGGTGTGGATCGGCCTGCGCGAGGCCATCGTGCTGCTCATCCGCGTCACCCTCTGGAGCGTGCTCTTCTTCGCGCTCGGCTTCATCCCGGGCGTCGGCCAGACCGTGATCCCCGCGCTGGCCTTCTGTGTGACCGCCTTCTTCCTCACCGAGGAGCTGACCTCGATAGCCCTGCTGCGCCGTGGCATCCTGCTGAAGGAACGCCGTCACATGCTGCGCTCGCGCCGCCTGCTCTCCCTCGGCTTCGGCGTTCCGCTGTCCGTCCTCTTCCTCCTCCCCCTGATCGCGGTCTTCCTGATGCCGGGCGCCGTCGCGGGGGCGACCCTGCTGGTGCGCGATCTGACGGGCGAGGACGAGCCCGCACCGCGGGGCGAGACCGCGGCGGGCGCCTTGAACGGCGCCAACGGCGGGTCGTAGCGCCGCACGGCCCCTGAAAACCAAGCGGCGTACGGCTCAAGCGGCGCACAGCCCAAGCGGCATACGGCCGACCGGCTACCGCCCCGTGCTCCCGGGCGCCGGCCACCACCCTGCCCGCTCGACCGGGGTCGCGGGCGAGCCGGTGATCCGCGGGACCACATCGGTCACCGCGGACACCTCGCCCTTCGCGATGGCCTGGTACCACGAGATCCAGCTCTCGATCTGCACTCCGCTGATGCCCTGCCGCCACCGCCGCGCGAAGGCTTCCTCCACGCTCTCGGGGACATAGCGATAGGGCCGCCCGGTGGCCGTGGCGATCCGGGAGACCATCTCCTCCAGGGTGAGGGCCTCGGGGCCGGTGACCTCCAGGGTCGCCCCGTCGTATTCGGAGCGGGGTCCGTCGTCCAGGGCGACGGCCGTGATCACATCGGCGATGTCGTCGTGGGTGACGAAGGCGGCCCGGCCGTCGCCTCCGGGCCCGCTCACCACGAGTTCCTCATCGGCGAGTGCGGCCGGTGTGGACGCGTAGATGCCCGCCCTGAACACCGTGTGGCGTACCCCGGACTCCACCAGGAACCGCTCGGTCAGCCAGTGGTCGCGTGCGTTGCGGTAGATGGCGGTGGGCCCCGCCCCGATGAGGGACACATACAGCACCCGCCGCACCCCGACCGCCACCCCGGCCTCGACCGCGGTGGCGTGCTCCTCCAGCCGCCGCCCCAGGGGGCGCCCCGAGACCAGCACGAGCGTCGACGCGCCCGCGAGCGCGGTGCGCATCGCGGACGCGTCGGCGTATGCGGCCGGCCCCCGCCGCTCGGCCCCCGGCAGTTCGGGGATGCGATCGGTGTCGCGCCCCACGAGCAGTTGGGGAACGCCGCGCTCGGCGAGCCTGGCCGCGATCCGGCTGCCCAGCGCCCCGGTGACGCCCGTGACCGCTACCGTGGCGCGTGCCTGCTCAGACATGAGCCTTCCTTCCACGTTCAATGTACGAAGTATCTCGTACATTGCAGTGGATCACGCATGAAGGTACGGGGCAAGTCGTACAGGGGGTGTCACGGGGCCCGCCCGTCTCAACGGGTCGTCGCCGCGACCACGGTGAGGACCGAGCGGACCTGGGCGGTGATGGCCTCGCGGTTACGGACGAAGTCGGGGTCGGTGACCTGGCCGGTGGCGGGGTCCGTGTTGCCCGCGCCGAACTGGAGGACCGGGGTGTGCAGATGGCCGCCCGGGGCCTTCAGCCCGACCGCGTCGCGCAGCAGCGTGGCACGGTAGGCGATCTCGTTGGAGAGGTAGTCGCCACCACCGCCCGCGCGGGCCGTCGAGCCGGCCGTCGGGCCGTCCGGGCGGACCACCGGGGTCGTGGCGCCCGCCGGGATCTCGGTGACCTCGGTGTGGTCGTAGACGGGAACGGGACCGGTGGCCGCCGCGACGATCTTCTCGTAGGGAAGCGTGGTCGTCGTCCACTGCGGCTGCGGGCTCGGGGTCGGCACACCGGCCGGGATGGGGACGGTCTCGGTGCGGGAGACATTGGCGTTGTCCGGGTAGCCGCCCCGCCAGGCGCCGTTGGTGCGCTCGACGTCGAAGCGGCCCGCCCGGCCCTGGCTCACCGTCATGAACGCGTCCACCCGGCGCGGACCGGGACCGAAGGAGGGCAGCAGGGTCCGCTCGACCGTGCCGTCCGCGAAGTCCGCCCAGCGGACGGGGAAGACGGCGGTCTCGACGCGGGCTGTGCCGCTGTCCGTACGGATCGTCGTCCCGTCCAGCGCGAGTGCCGCCGCGCCGGAGGGGTTGGAGCGGCGTACGTCGGCGTCCAGCTGGAACGGGTCGAAGCCGGTGACCACGATGCGCTTGACCTTCGTACCGGCCGGCAGGTCCAGCGAGTCCTGTCCGCGTGAGGTGCGCTCCAGCGCGGCGAGGAGCGCGGCGCGGCGGGCGTCGGTGAGCGGGAAGCCCGGCTGCCACTGGCCGAGCGCGCGGGTCATCCCGAGCCGCGCCCAGTACAGCGGCCGGTCGTCGCCCCTGCTGAGGTCCCCGCCCGCGGGCCCCCGGCCCTGGACGCGGTCCACGGCACGCCGCCACAGCGCCCGGCCGTCACGGGTGATCACGCGCTCGGCCTCGGCGGCGGAGTGCGTGCCCGCCAGGGCGCGGGCGAAGTCCGGTGCCACATCGTCGAAACCGCTGCGGCGCAGGATCTCCTGGGGCGCGGCCTGGTCGAGCCGCTGTTCCTCGACGGTGGGGGTGGCCGCGGAAGCGGCGGTGGTCTGTGGCGCGGCCACGGCGGGGGCGGCGATGGCCAGGGAGACGGCGGCCACGGCGACCAGGGTGCATATCGGTCTCATACGGGGTCCTCTCGAATGGCGGGGAAACGACGAAGCTCCCGCCCCGCGCGAAGGCGGGACGGGAGGGGAACCGATGAACTACAGGGCCGCGCGCGGCGGAGCCGCTCAGCGCGTGGAGAACGAGTGCACCGTCGTCGACCGGTAGGTCTGCCCCGGCCGCAGCACCGTCGACGGGAACGACGGCTGGTTCGGCGAGTCCGGGAAGTGCTGGGTCTCCAGGGCGAAGGCGTCACCCTGCCGGTAGACCCGCCCCGATGTGCCCGCGAACGTGCCCGTCAGGAAGTTGCCGGTGTAGAACTGCACACCGGGCTCGGTCGTGGCGATCCTCATCACCCGGCCGGACTCCGGCTCGGTCACCGTCAGGAAGTGTTCCGGACGGCTGGTGATGCCCTTGTCCAGTACGAAGTTGTGGTCGATCCCCTGTCCGTAGAGCACCTGCTGATGCGCCTCCCGGATGTCCCGGCCGATCTCCTTGGCGCGGCGGAAGTCGAACGGGGTCCCGGCCACCCGGGCGAGTTCGCCGGTGGGGATGAGGGTCTTGTCGACCGGGGTGTAGCGGGCGGCGGCGATCTCCAGCCGGTGGTCGTAGACGGAGCCGCCGCCCTCCCCGGCGAGGTTGTAGTACGTGTGGTTGGTGAGGTTCACGACCGTGGCCTTGTCGGTCGTGGCCTCGTAGTCGATGCGGAAGTCGCCCGCCGCCGTGAGCGTGTAGTCCACCCGCACGGTGAGCGTGCCGGGGTAGCCCATCTCGCCGTCGGGGCTCACCCGGCGCAGGGTGAGCCCCACGTCCGCGCCCCTGCGGAACGCCTCCACGGACCAGACGTGCTTGTCGAAGCCCTTGTCGCCGCCGTGCAGGCTGTTCGGCCCGTCGTTGATCGGCAGTTGGTACTTCTTGCCGTCCAGCGTGAAGGTCCCGCGTGCGATGCGGTTGCCGTAGCGGCCGATGAGGGCGCCGAAGTACGGGCTGTCGGCCACATAGGAGTCCAGGTCGGCGAAGCCGAGCGAGACATTGGCGCGGCGGCCGTGGCGGTCGGGGATCTCCAGGGCCTGGACGATGCCGCCGTAGCTGAGCACGCGCAGCCGGGTGCGGCCGTTCTCGATCGTCCAGCGGTCGACCTCGGTGCCGTCCTCGAGCGTGCCGAAGTGCTCCTTCACCGCGCCTCCCCGGCCCACGGAGTCCGCTCCGCGCCCGGCGCTCTCCTCGCTCACCGCTCCTCCTCCGCCCTTCGCGTAGGCGGTGCCGGTCGTGGCGGCCGAAGCCGCCAGTCCGGCCGCCGCCGCCGTGATCACCGTGCGTCTGCTCGTGGTCATATGCGGCTCCATAAGGCTAGTTCCATGAGGGACAGCTGATGGGTTACGACCCGACCTTGCGCTTGTTCCAGACATCGAAGCCGACCGCGGCCAGCAGCACCAGACCCTTGATCACCTGCTGGTAGTCGGTGCCGATGCCGACCAGGGACATACCGTTGTTGAGCACGCCGAGCACCAGACCACCGATGATCGCGCCGAGCACCGTGCCCACACCGCCGCTGGCCGAGGCGCCGCCGATGAACGCGGCGGCGATGGCCTCGAGTTCGAAGTTGAGGCCCGCACTGGGGGTGGCGGAGCCCAGCCGGGCGGCGAAGACCAGACCGGCGAGGGCGGCCAGCACGCCCATGTTGACGAAGACCATGAAGGTGACGCGCTTGTCCCGGACGCCCGAGAGCTTGGCCGCCGGCTGGTTGCCGCCGAGGGCGTACACATGCCGCCCCACCACGGTGTTGCGCATCACGAAGCTGAAGAGGACGAAGAGCACGGCCAGGATCAGCAGCCCGTACGGCGCCCCGTGCCAGCTGGAGAGCGTCATGGTGAACGCCATCACGGCGGCCACGATCGCGGCGCACTTGACGAAGAACAGCCCCAGCGGCACCACGTCCAGCTCATAGGTGGCCCGCTGCTGCCGGGCGCGCCACTCCTGCCAGACGGCGGCGGCGCAGACGACCAGGCCGATCACCATCGTGGGGTTGTGGTACTGCGTGTACGGGCCCATCTCCGGGATGAAGCCGGTGCTCAGCTTCTCGAAGTCGTCGGGGAACGGCGACAGGGACTGACCGTCCAGCAGGATCTGGGTGCCGCCGCGGAAGGCCAGCATTCCGGCCAGGGTGACGATGAAGGACGGGATGCCTATGTACGCGATCCAGAAGCCCTGCCACGCCCCGGCGGCCGCGCCGATCAGCAGGCAGAGAACGACCGCGAGGCCCCACGGCATATCGTGTTTGATCATCATCGCGCCGGCGGCCGCGCCGATGAAGGCGACGAGCGATCCCACCGACAGATCGATATGCCCCGCGATGATCACGATCATCATGCCGATCGCGAGGATGAGGATATAGCCGTTCTGCTGCACCAGGCTGGTGACGTTGCCGGGCCGCAGCAGGATGTCGTCGGACCAGATCTGGAAGATGACGATGATCAGGGCGAGCGCGACCAGCATCCCGTACTGCCGCATATTGGACCGCATGCTCTCCAGGAGCAGCGTCCCGACGCTGGGCGAGCCCTCGGCCGGCGGTGGGGCCGGGCTCTCGGTCTTCTGGGTGGCCGTGCTCATCCTTCGTCTCCTCTGTCCCTTGTCATATGGCGCATCAGGACTTCCTGGTTCGCCTCGGCCCGGGGAACCTCCCCGGTCAGCCGCCCGGCCGCCATCGTGTAGATCCGGTCGCACATCCCCAGCAGCTCGCCCAGCTCGGAGGAGATGAAGACGACGGCCTTGCCCTGCGCCGCCAGGTCGTTGATGACCGTGTAGATCTCGTACTTGGCCCCGACGTCGATGCCACGGGTCGGCTCGTCGAGGATCAGCACCTCCGGACCTGCGAAGATCCACTTACTGAGGACGACCTTCTGCTGGTTGCCGCCGCTGAGCCGGCCGACCCGCTCGAAGACCGTGGGTGCCTTGATGTTCATCGTCTTGCGGAACCGCTCGGCGACCCGCGACTCCTCGTGCTCGTTGACCACACCGCGGCGCGCCACCTTGGTCAGCGAGGAGAGCGAGACATTGCGGCTGATGGTGTCATCGAGGTTGAGCCCGAAGGTCTTGCGGTCCTCGGTGACATACGCGATGCCGTGGTCGATCGCCTCCGGGACGGTACGGGTGCGGACCTCCTGGCCGTCCCGGAACACCCGGCCGCCCGAGTAGCGCCCGTAGGTCCGGCCGAAGACGCTCATGGCGAGTTCGGTGCGGCCGGCGCCCATCAGCCCGGCGATGCCGACGATCTCCCCGCGCCGCACGTTCAGCGACACCCCGTCCACAACCTTGCGCTGCTGGTCGATGGGGTGGTGGACGGTCCAGTCCTCGACGGCCAGGGCCACCTCGGAGGCGTCCTCGCCCTCGTAGGGGGTGCGGTCGGGGAAGCGGTGGTCGAGGTCGCGGCCGACCATGCCGCGGATGATGCGGTCCTCGGAGACCTCGGGGGCCGCCTCGGGCGTCTCCCGGACGGTCAGCGTCTCGATGGTCTGGCCGTCGCGCAGGATGGTGACGGAGTCGGCGACCCGGCGGATCTCATTGAGCTTATGGGAGATCAGAATGCAGGAGATGCCCTGCGCCTTGAACTCCAGCAGCAGATCGAGGAGTTTTCCGCTGTCCTCGTCGTTGAGCGCCGCTGTCGGCTCGTCCAGGATGAGCAGCTTCACCTCCTTGGAGAGCGCCTTGGCGATTTCCACCAGCTGCTGTTTGCCCACGCCGATATCGGTGACGCGGGTCTGCGGGGAATCCGTCAGACCGACCCGCTTCAGCAGCGCGGTCGCGTGTCTGAGCGTTTCGTTCCAGCTGATGAGGCCGCGCCTGGAGTGCTCATTGCCGAGGAAGATGTTCTCGGCGATGGACAGATAGGGGATCAGCGCGAGTTCCTGGTGGATGATGACGATGCCGCGCTGCTCGCTCGCGCGGATGTCCCTGAAGGCGCAGGTCTCGCCCTCGAAGAGGATCTCGCCTTCGTAGCTGCCGTGCGGATGGACGCCGCTGACCACCTTCATCAGGGTGGACTTTCCGGCGCCGTTCTCCCCGCAGAGGGCATGGATCTCGCCCTCGCCGACCTGGAGATTGACATTGGAGAGCGCCTTCACACCGGGGAACGTCTTGGTGATGGAGCGCAGTTCGAGAATGGTGCTCATGGCCCGGTACCGCCCTACTTCAGCTGCGACGCGGTGTAGTAACCCTGGTCCACCAGCACCTGGGTGTTGGACTTGTCGATGCTGACCGGGTTGAGTAGATAGGTCGGCACGACCTTCTTTCCGTTGTCGTACGACTTGGTGTCGTTGATCGGGGCCTTGCCGCCGGTCAGCTCCGCCTTGGCTATCTGCACGGTCGCCTTCGCCAGCTTGCGCAGGTCCTTGTAGATGGTCTGCGTCTGCTGGCCCCGGGCGATGGACTTCACGGAGGCGAGCTCGGCGTCCTGCCCGGTCACCACCGGGAACGGCTTGGCCTTCGTGCCGTAGCCGGCGCTCTTGAGCGCGGAGAGGATGCCGATGGACATGCCGTCGTACGGCGAGAGGACGGCGTCGACGTCCTCGGTGCTGTACGACTTGTTGAGCAGGTCCTCCATGCGGTCCTGCGCCGCGCTTCCGCTCCACTTCTCGGTGTAGAGCTGGTTGAGGCTGGTCTGCTTGGAGCGGACGACCAGCTCGCCCTTGTCCATGTACGGCTTGAGCACGCTCATCGCGCCGTTGTAGAAGTACCGGGTGTTGTTGTCGTCCGACGAGCCGGCGAACAGCTCGATGGAGAACGGGCCCTTGCGGCCCTTGGCCAGCCCCAGCTTGTCGACGATGTACTGGCCCTGGAGCCTGCCGACCTTCTCGTTGTCGAAGGTCGCGTAGTAGTCGACGTTCGGCGTGCCCAGCAGCAGCCGGTCGTAGGAGATCACCGGAATGTTGGCGTCATGGGCCTGCTTCAGGACGTCGTTGAGCGCCCCGCCGTTGATCGGCGCGATCACCAGCAGCCGGTGGCCCTTGGTGATCATGTTTTCGAGCTGGGCCACCTGGGTGCGGACGTCGTCCTCGCCGAACTGCAAGTCCGTCTTGTAGCCCGCCGCCTTGAACTGCTTGGCCACATTGCGGCCGTCGGTGATCCACCGCTCGGAGGACTTCGTCGGCATCGCGATGCCGATCGTTCCTCCCTTTTCCTTGCTCTTGTACCGGCTGCCGCCGACCGCTTCCTGGCCGCAGGCCGTGGCGGTCAGCGAGAGCGCGAGGAGGCCGGCGCCTATCGCCGCGGCTCGTGCTCCTCTTACCGTGCGCATGGTGTTGGGGTCCTTCCCTGGAGCGTCGTTGTGTCGGGACGTCAGAATTCGCGGTGGTCCGCGTCGGCGGTGAAACGCCGCAGCGGACCTGGCAGCCGGGAGCCGAGCGGGGACATCCCGCCGTCCGCGCCCAGCCGGGTGAGCAGGTCGAGCACGAGCCGCCCGCGACGCACCCGCTCACGGGCGCTGCCCAGCGCCACGTCCCGCAGCTGGGCGCCGTACGGGTAGATCCCCGGGGATTTGCTGAGCCCGAACTTCAGATAGATGGGGGCGCCGCGCCGGATCAGCTCCGCCGCGTCATAGAGGCGGACATAGCCGCCGAGGTCGTCCGGGGCCTCGACGTAGAAGTCCATCGGGGCGCGGGAGACCCGGCGGATCTCGGTGAGGTGCTCCAGCGTCAGGTCCGACGGGATGTTGATGGAGTCGGCCCCGAGCTGCTCGTACACCGCGAACGAGGCCGGGTTGACCGGGCCGACCAGCGCGGACAGCTTGAAGGTGGTGTCCGCGGGCAGCTCGCCGCGCTGCCGCAGCCGGTTCAGCAGCCACAGCACCCCCTCGTCCGCGACCAGCAGGCACTTCACACCGAGTGAGACCGCGCGCAGCGCGTCCTCCACACATCCGGCCACCGCGTCATGGCCACGGGCACGCAGCCCCCCGCCGCCGGAGTCGGAGCGGGTGGCGGCGCCGATGTCCCAGGTGCCGCGGGGGCCGGTGAACAGGCACAGCTCGGCGTTCCGCTCGGCGCAGCACTCCACCATCTCGGTGATCTCGGCATCGGTGAGCATCCAGACGCCGCTGCCCTGGCTGATCCGGTGGATCGGCACATCCAGCCGCCCGGCCTCCTTGAACACGGTGGCCAGCGCCTCCGGACCCTCGACGGACGGGATCTCGGTGCGCCAGGTGCCGCCGTCGGGGAAGGTGTGCGCGGAGGCGTCGGCGGGGTCGGGGGCGGGCGCGGCGTGGCCGAGCGAGGCGAGGGCCGCGTCGGCGGGGCGGCGGGGGCCGGGAGAGGCGGATGAGGCGGCGGTCACGGTGCTCCCTGTGGAGTGATGGCCGGTGGTTCGGCGTCCGGCTGGTGCTGCCCAGGACATCGTTGTCCGGGTGGGGCTGGGGTGATGACTAGAGACGGTCCGGGAGTCTGGTGGGATGACTGGAGACGGGTACGGGAGGCTTGCCATGAGTGCCCATGTGCGCTATCCGACGCCCCGCGGGCGCAGCAGCACCTTGCCGACGGCCGGATCGCCGCTGCCGACCAGTTCGATCGCGGAGGCGAAGTCGGTGAGCGGCAGCTCATGGGTGATCAGCGGCCGCAGGGTCAGCAGCCCCGCGTCGAAGACCTGTACGGCGTGCGACCAGGCGGCGGGCGGGGCCCCGAAGACCGTCTGCACCTCGATCTGGCGGACCACCAGATCGGTGGGGTCGAGACCCTCAGCGCCCGCCGCCGGAATGCCGGTGAGCACCAGCCTGCCGCCGCGTCTCAGCAGCGAGGCGGAGGTACGGGCGGCGGAGGCCGATCCGGCGGTCTCGATGACCACGTCATAGCCCGAGAGCTGGTCGGACAGCTGGTCGCGGACGCGGAAGGCGGTGGCGCCGAAGGACCGCGAGAGCTGCTCACGGTCCGGGCGGGTGCCCACCACCAGCAGCCGCGCGGGGGAGACGGCGGCGAGGAACTGCACGGCGATCATGCCGAGCGTGCCGGTGCCGACCACCGCGACCCGCTCACCGGGCCGGGCGCGGGCCTTGAGCGCGGCGGCGGCGACACAGGCGGCGGGCTCCAGCAGCGCGGCCGCGCCCAGGTCGGCGTCGTCGGACAGCGGGTGCAGCAGCCGGGCCGGCAGGGTGAGGCTGTCGGCCATCGCCCCGGGCTGGGTGAAGCCGGTCTCCTCGTACCCGGCGGTGCACAAGGTGGTGTCCCCGGCGTGACAGCGGTCGCACACCTGGCAGTTGCGGAACCCCTCGCCGACGACCTTACGGCCGACGAGCGCTTCCGGGACGCCCGCGCCGACCGCCTCGACCGTCCCGGACCACTCATGGCCGGGGGTCACGGGGTAGCGGACGTATCCCTCGGGCCGGTTCCCCTGGTACAGCTCGCGGTCGCTGCCGCAGATCCCGGAGGCGTGGACCCGCACCCGGGCGTCCCCGGGGCCGGGTGCGGCGACCGCCCGGCTCTCCAGCCGGTGGCTGCCGGGCCCGTCGAGCACCAGGACGTCTTCGGCGCGGCTCATATGCCCGGCGGCGGCGCGAGGTTCCGCGGCGCTCATTCGCCTCGCCCCCCGGTGGGATCCCGCTTCTCCCAGCCCTCGGCCCACAGGTCGAAACGGGCCTGCTGCTGGGGGAATTCGGCCGCCGCGTCGGTGTCCAGCTCCACACCGAGACCGGGTTCATGGGAGAGCTGGAAGTAGCCGTCCACGACCTGCGGGGCGCCCTTGACCACCTTCTTGATCTCCGCGTCGGCGAAGTCGTTGAAGTGCTCCAGGATCTTGAAGTTCGGGGTGCACCCGGCGAGTTGGAGCGAGGCGGCGGTCAGCACCGAACCGCCCACATTGTGCGGGGCGATCAGTACGTAGTGCGTCTCGGCGGTGGCGGCCAGCTTGCGCGTCTCACCGATGCCGCCGATATGGCCGACGTCGGGCTGGATGATGTCGGCGGCCTGCGACTCGAACAGCTCGCGGAACTCGATCCGGTCGTGGATGCGTTCACCGGTGGCGATCGGCAGCGGCGTCTTGTCCGCGACCTTCGCGAGCGCCTTGAGGTTCTCCGGCGGCACCGGCTCCTCCAGCCAGGAGGGGTGGAACCGCTCCAGCTCCCCCGCGATCCGGACGGCGGTGGCCGGGCTGAACCGCCCGTGCATCTCCACCAGCAGCTCGGCCTCCGGCCCGATCGCGTCCCGCACGGCCTCCACGAGGGAGATCGAATGCAGGGTCTCGGCGTGGTCCAGCTCGAAGTGGCCGGTGCCGAACGGGTCCAGCTTCAGCGCCCGGTAGCCGCGCTCGACCACCTTGGCGGCCGCCTTGTGGAACGCCTCGGGCGTGCGCTCGACGGTGTACCAGCCGTTGGCGTACGCCTTGACCCTGTCGGTCACCTTTCCGCCGAGCAGCTGCCAGACGGGCACCCCGAGCGCCTTGCCCTTGATGTCCCAGCAGGCCATCTCGACACAGGCGATCCCGGACATCACGATCTCACCGGCCCGGCCGTAGTCGCCGTACTTCATCCGGCGGACCAGGTCCTCCACCGCGAACGGGTCCGATCCGGCCAGGTGATTGGTCTCGGCCTCCCGCAGATAGCCCAGCAGCGCATCGGTCCGCCCGAGCATGCGGGTCTCGCCGACGCCGGTGATCCCCTCGTCCGTGTGGACCTGCACATAGGTGAGGTTGCGCCAGGGGGTGCCGACGACATGCGTACTGATACCGGTGATGCGCACAGCAATCGACCCTTCGCGATGTTCGATATTTCGTCACACGTTCGAAATCTTGGCGTGACCGTAGTCAGGGCACGTCGGGGGTGTCAATGGTTGTGCGTCGAATGACGTTCGAACGTGACGACCCATCATGACCGATCAATAACCATCATGACCGATCATCCCGCACGACAACATGGCTATAGGGATGTTCATTGCGGCGCGTGGACTACCGGCCGCCGCGCTGCGCCGCCACCAGCACCTCGCCGGCCGTCGTCCGGTCGTAGAGCACCGACCGTCCCGCCCGGCGCCGCCGGACCAGGCGGGCCTCGCGCAGGACGCGCAGATGGCGGCCGACCGAGCCCAGGGTCTGGCCGGTGAGGGCCACCAGGTGGGTGGTGCTCTTCGGGGTGTCGAGGAGGAGCAGAACGCCCGCGCGGGCCGGGCCGAGGAGGCGGGCCAGGGAGTCGGGGGCCGGGGGAGGGCCGGGGGAGGTCAGTGCCCCGGCGCAGGGGTAGACCACGGCGTAGCGGTGCGGCGCATCCCAGGAGACCCATCCGGCGACGGGGGTGACGGGCACGAAGAGCAGTTGGGCGCCGTGGACGGCGCGGGGCGGGTTGTCATGGGCGTTGATCTGGAGCCGGCTCCCGCCCAGCCACCGCATCCCCGGCCGTATACCGTCCAGCACGGCCGCCCAGCCGCCCTGGCTCACCTGGCCGGTGCGCGCCACCACATCGGCCTCGATGATCCGGCGGCGGCGCGGCCAGGAGGGGCGTACGGCCTCCGTCCACACCCACTCCAGCAGATCCGCGAGCCGCCCCGGCAGATCGTCGCGGCACAGCGCGGCCGGGAGCGGGGAGCGGCCCAGGGAGACGGCGAGGTCGCGGCGCGCGGCGTCCGGGGCCGTGGCGCGCATCCGGTCCAGCCCCTCTTCGAGAGACGGCTCGTCCCCGCCCGTCGGCGTCGGGGTGAGGAAGTCCGCGAGCCAGGTTTGGCCCAGCGCGGCCCGTACGAGCAGCGCGGTGACCGGGTCGTCGGCCAACCGCGCCCGGTAGGCGGGCAGATGGGCGTCCAGCCAGGCGCGCTCGCCCGGGTGCGCGGCGGCCGCACGCTCCAGGGTGATCAGGGCCGCGGTGGTCTCGGCCAGGGGAGAGGGGACGAACCGGCTGCCCGCGAGGGTATCCGCGTCGATCAGCCACAGCCCCATCCGGCCACCTCCGCCACCCCGTGGTCCCGCGTCCTTTCGCGTCCTTTCGCGTCCGCGCGAAACATTAACGCCGCCGGGCGGGCACTCCCGAGCCTGAGGCCATGCGCACCTATCGAGAAGTGTTCCGGACGCCGGAGTTCACCCCGCTGTTCCTGACCTCCGCCACCCAGGTGGCCGCCTCGACGTCGAGCGGCCTCGCCCTGGGCATCCTGGTCTACGCGGCGACCGGCTCACCGCTGCTCTCCGCGCTCAGCATGTTCGGCCCCTCGCTCGCCCAGGTGGCGGGCGCGCTGGCGCTGCTGTCGGCGGCCGACCGGCTGCCGCCGCGCGCCGCGCTGTCCGGGCTCGCGGTGCTCTTCGCCCTGGGGACCGCCGCGCTGGCCCTCCCCGGGCTGCCCATGGCGGCCGTCCTCGCCATCGTGTTCGGGCTGGGCGCGGTGGCCGCACTCGGCGGCGCCGTCCGCTACGGATTGCTCACCGAGATCCTGCCCAAGGACGGCTATCTGCTGGGCCGTTCGGTGATCAACATGTCGGGCGGCACGATGCAGATCGGCGGATACGCGGCCGGTGGCCTCCTCGTGACCGCACTCTCGGCGCGCGGCACCCTGCTCACCGCCGCCGCGCTGTATCTGCTGGCCGCGGCCGTCGCCCGGTTCGGCCTGAGCCCGCGCCCGGCCCGGACCGGCGGCCGGCCCTCGGTCGCCGAGACCTGGCGCGGCAACGCCCGGCTGTGGTCCTCCGCACCCCGCCGCCACGTCTATTACGCGCTCTGGGTGCCCAACGGGCTGATCGTCGGCTGTGAATCCCTCTTCGTGCCCTACGCTCCCCGCCACGCCGGACTGCTCTTCGCCGTCGGCTCCCTCGGCATGCTGACGGGGGACCTCCTCACCGGACGGCTGCTGGCGCCGCACCGGCGGGAGCGGCTCGCGGCGCCCCTGCGGCTGCTGCTCGCCGCGCCGTATCTGGTCTTCGCCCTGCGCCCGCCGCTGCCGCTCGCACTGGCCGCCGTCGCCCTCGCCTCGATCGGCTTCTCGGCCACACTGCCGCTCCAGCAGCGGCTGATGGCCCTGACGCCGGACGAGATGAGCGGCCAGGCCCTGGGGCTGCACTCCTCCGGCATGCTCACCATGCAGGGCGTGTCCGCCGCCCTCGCGGGCGCGCTGGCCCAGCCCACCTCACCGGCCGTGGCGATGGCCGTCATGGCGGCGGTCTCCGTCGCCGTCACCCTGACCCTGGCCCCGGGGCTGCGGGGCGATCCCGTGACACCGCGCCAAGTGAATCCAGCGGAGGGGACGTTCGGGGAGGCGGCCCCGGAGGGACGGGCACCGTAAGGGCGCCTCGGAGTCAACAGGGCGCCCGGCGGCCACCCATTGGGCGGTGCCGGACACGCCGCCCGGGGGTGAGGTTCCCCCGGACGGATTCGGGCGCCCGGTAGCTGTACGGGCAATGAGCTCCCGCTCACGGGCATCCGTTCCGGCGACTCCGCCCGGGAGGACGCGGCGGAATCCGCGGCGGGGGCCCGCGGCGGAACATCCGCCGTGGGAATCGGCAACGGGAATCCGCTCCCCGCCCCAGGAGGTACGTACGTCCATGCGCAACCGCCGCCGCGCCCTCGGCGCCCTTACCGCTCTCCTCATGGCGGCACCGGCCGCCCAGGCCGCGCCCGCCGTGCCCGACCGCCCGTCACCGCGGCCCGGCTCGGGCCCGGCCGCCTGGGGGGAGCGACCCGACGGGCCGCGTGTGCCCATGCTCTGGACCGACGACCTGACCATCGACCGCACCGGGGACGTCACCCCGGACGGGTCGGTTTCGCTGTACGGCAGCTACCGGTGTGTCCCGGGAGAATCGGAGAACGTACGGGCGAGCGTTCTCATCACCCTCGCCCAGGGCCAGGAGCGCCACGGCCTCGGCGGCCACAACGCGGTCTGCGACGGACAGCGGCACCGCTGGGTGATCGACGGGGCGGATGTGGGGCGGTACGGGCCGGGCCCCGCGGACGCCGAGGGCACGCTGCTGAAGTTCGACGACGGAGGCTCCGTCGTTCCGCTGCCGAGGACCACGGTCGGCGTCGAGCGGGAGGTCAGACTGGTGGCGAGCCGGGGGACTTCGTCCGTTCCCACGGCCGTCGACGGCTGAGCCGCGCCCACCGCGCAGCCGACGGCCGAGCCGCCGTCATGGACGGCCCGCGGGCGCCGTCACCCCCGGGCCGTTTCGTCTCCCTGTCCCAGCAGGGAGACGAAGGCCCGGAAGAGGGCGGGCATGTCCACCGCGTCCCGGTCGTGCAGCCACTGGAACTGGAGCCCGTCCATCACCGCCACCACCAGCGGCGCGGCGGCCTCGGGGGTGAGCCCGCCGGGGAGCCGGTCGCCGAACTCGCCGCGCAGGGTGGCCGCCATGTCGGCGCGCACCTTCTCATAGCGCTGGGTGAAGAAGGCGCGTGCGGGGTGGTCGTCGGTGACGCTCTCGCCGAGGAGCGCGGAGAAGGTCTGGACGATACCGGGGCGCATCGCGTTGTACTCCACCAGCGAGGTGAGCAGGTCCAGCGGCCATACGTTCCCCCCGTCGCGCCGCGCGGAGCCGGTGTCCCACTGGTCTCGCTCCTCGAGCACTGCGATGAGCAGGGAGTTCTTGGTGGGGAAGTAGTGGAGCAGCCCCTGTTGGGTGAGCCCCACCCGCTCGGCGACCGCCGCGAGGGTCGCGCCCCGGTAGCCGCGCTCGGCGATCACTTCGAGCGCGGAGCGGACGATCTCCGCGCGCCGTTCCGCACCGCGCCTGGTACCGCGCTCCGTCGCCCTCTCCATGCTCGTACCGTAGAGCATGTTTGGTAACGAGTCGATAACGGTACCTACCAGATGACAGGTTCTCGGGTCCACGATGGCCGCGAACGAGACCGGACGAGACTGAATGAGACTGAACGAGACCGGACGGGAACCGCACCGGGAGGGGCGAGCGATGGCGGACGCGATCGGCGAGGACGGCACGGCCCAGGCCGTGGAGAAGGCCCTGGGCCTGCTGGATCTGGACACCAAGGCGCGGCTGCTGTCCGGGCGGGACATGTGGAGCCTGCCCGCCGTTCCGGAGATCGGGCTGAGCTCCCTGGTGATGTCGGACGGCCCGATCGGCGTCCGCGGCGTCCACTGGACCGCCGACGACCCCTCCATCGCCCTGCCCAGCCCCACCGCGCTCGCCGCGTCCTGGGACCCGGAGCTCGCCCGGCGGGCGGGCCGCCTCCTCGCGCAGGAGGCGCGGCGCAAGGGCGTCCATGTGCTGCTCGCGCCCACGGTCAATCTGCACCGCTCCCCGCTGGGCGGCCGCCACTTCGAGGCGTACAGCGAGGATCCGTATCTCACCGGCGAGATCGGCACCGGCTATGTGACGGGGGTGCAGGAAGGCGGAGTGGGCACCACCGTCAAGCACTTCGTGGCCAACGACGCCGAGACCGAGCGCTTCACCGTCGACAATCAGATCGGTGCGCGGGCGCTGCGCGAGCTGTACCTCGCCCCCTTCGAAGCCATCGTCAAGAACGCGCGCCCCTGGGGCGTCATGGCCGCCTACAACGGGGTCAACGGCGCGAGCATGACCGAGCACCGCCAGCTCCAGCAGGGGGTGCTGCGCGGGGAGTGGGGCTTCGACGGCTTCATCGTCTCCGACTGGCTGGCGGCCCGTGACACCGTGCGGGGGATCAAGGGCGGGCTCGATGTCGCGATGCCCGGCCCGCGCACCGTCTATGGCGAGGCGCTGGCCGCCGCGGTGCGCGACGGCCGGGTGACCGAGGCGGAGCTGGACGAGGCGGTGCGGCGGCTGCTCACCCTGGCCGCCCGCGTCGGCGTCCTGGACGGCGCGGCCCCGGCCGTCGCCCCCGCCGACCGGCCTGGCCCCATCGACGGGGACGCGCTGGCCCGCGAGATCGCCCGGCGGTCCTTCGTGCTGCTGCGGAACGAGCCCGCGGGCGGCCGGGAGGCGGTGCTGCCCCTCGACACCGCCGCCTCCGGCGGGGTGCGGTCGCTGGCCCTGATCGGCGCCGCCGCGCGGGACGCCCGGGTGCTGGGCGGCGGCTCGGCGGTGGTCTTCCCCGACCATGTGGTCTCCCCGCTGGACGGGCTGCGGGCCGCCCTGCCGCCGGGCGTCCGGCTCGACTACGCCGTGGGGGCCGACCCCACCAAGGAACTCGCCCCCGCCGCCCAGGGGTTCGAGCTGCGCGCCGTGGTCCGGGCGGCCGACGGGCGGGTGCTCGGCGAGTCCCGGCTGCCGGGCGGGCAGGTCCAGTGGATCGGCGACTTCCCCGAGGGCGTGCGCTTCGAGGAGCTGCACACCGTCGAGACGGTCGGCACCTTCACCCCGCGCGAGAGCGGCGCGCACTTCTTCGGCACCAGGGGCCTGGGTGGCCTCCGGCTGGTGGTGGACGGCAAGGTGGTCTTCGACGGTGAGGAGCTCCCGCCGGACGTCGACGACCCCTTCGAGGCGTTCATGGGCTCACCGGTGCCCCGGGGCCAGGTGGAGCTCACGGCGGGCGAGCCGGTGGAGGTCAGCCTCACCTGTGCGGTGGCCCGGCCCGAGGACGCCCTGCTCGACGCCGTCTCCTTCAGCCTGCTGCACCGGGTCCCGGAGCGGGACGGCGAGGAGCTGATCCGGGAGGCCGTCGCCGCGGCCTCGGCGGCCGAGGTGGCCGTGGTGGTGGTCGCCACCACCGAGCGGGTCGAGAGCGAGGGGTTCGACCGCCGCCATCTGAGGCTGCCGGGCCGTCAGGACGAGCTGGTGCGGCGGGTCGCCGCCACCGGCACCCCCACCGTGGTGGTGGTCAACGCCGGCTCCCCGGTCGAGATGGAGTGGCGGGAGGAGGTCGCCGCGGTGCTGCTGAGCTGGTTCCCGGGCCAGGAGGCGGGGGCCGCGCTCGCCGATGTCCTGCTGGGCGCGGAGGAGCCCGGCGGCCGGCTGCCCACCACCTGGCCCCAGCGGCTCGAGGACGCCCCGGTCAGCGAGGTGACACCGAGCGAGGGCCGACTCGCCTACGACGAGGGCGTGTTCATCGGCTACCGGGCCTGGGAGCGGCGGGACGGGATCGCTCCGGCGTACTGGTTCGGGCACGGCCTCGGATACACCGACTGGGCGTACGAGGCGATGGACTTCGTCCCCGCGAAGGACGGCGAATCGCTGGGCACGGTGACCGTGCGGGTCCGCAACACCGGGACCCGGGCCGGGCGTGAGGTCGTGCAGCTGTACCTCACCGTGCCCGAGCGCGACGCCCAGGACGACGCCGAGGAGCGTCCGGTCCGGCGCCTCGCGGGCTTCGCCTCGCTCACCGCGGACCCGGGGGAGACGGCGGAGGCGGTCATCCCCCTGCCCCGCCGGGCGGCGGAGATCTGGGACGAGACGGCAGGCACCTGGCGCCTGATCCCGGGCGACTACACGGCGGAAGCAGGCCGCAGTGTCGCCGACCGCCGCGTATCGGCGCCGGTGCCCGTGCGGACGAGGAGCTGAGCTACGCCGTCCGGCGCGCGGCGAGGTTGCTCGTGTCCGCCGGTCAGGGGGTGGCCGAGGAGTCGCGACGCCTGCGGCGGGCTGTTCCCCTCCCCGCCCCTTCCCGAACCTGGGGCTCTGCCCCAGACCCCAGAGGGCAGGGGCCGCACCTCTGGCCCCCTGGGGCCAGAGGCGGTGCCTCTGCCGTGTGGCGGTGCCTCTGCCGTGTGGCGGTGCCTCTGCCGTGTGGCGGTGCCGCATAAAGGGAGGGACGCCCCGCGCTCGGCACCCGGCCCCGCGTCCCGCGCCCGGCCCCGGCTCCCGCACCCGGCTCCGGCCGGGGGCCGGGAGCCGGGCCGCCGTTCGGGGTCAGGGTGCGGAGGCGGTGATGCGGCGGTAGGCCATTTCGGCGAGTTGCCGCTGGCCCGCCTTGCTGGGGTGGAACCAGTCCCATTTGCTCAGCTCATCGGTGGTGAAGCGGTATTCGTGCACCGCCGGGTCGTACCGGCACAGCACATCCCGCCCACAGACGTCCTTCAGCACCTTGTTGTACTCCGTCACCTGGTCCGCCACCCGCTGCCTGCGGTCGTTGGAGGCGGCGTCCAGGTCCTGGGAGTCCTTCAGCATCGACGGGCAGATGCCCAGCTTCCAGATCTGCCTGCCGAAGACGTTCTTCCGGCCCTCCGACCACAGCCGCTTCAGATCCGGCACGCTGGCCACATACACCTGGGTCTTCGGCAGATCGCGGCGCAGCCGGGTGAGCGCCGAGGTGAAGGTGGTGCGGAACTGCTCGGTGGAGGTCATGTCGTCGGCCGAGTTCCGGCAGGCGTCATTGGCGCCGATCATCACGGTGATCAGCTTCGGCTTGCGGGCCGCGGCCGCCTCGATCTGGCCGGGGAGGTCGGCCACGACGGCGCCGGTCTTGGCGAAGTTCCAGCTGTGCGTCCCCGCGCGGGCGGTGGCGGCGGGCAGCAGCCGCTGGGCGAGGCTGTCCACATCGGTGCCGGTGGACCAGGACACCTCGGGGCAGTCGGAGAGCACGGAACAGGCGTCGAAGCCGCGGGTGATGGAGTCGCCCAGGGAGGCGATCGACGTCGGCTTGGTGTTCCAGACGATCGCCGGCTTGGCGCCGGGGCTCTTGTCCGCACGGGTCGGACCGTGCCGGGAGGGGTTGTCCGAGCTGCCGAAACAGCCCGCCGAGCTCAGCACCGCGGCGGTGGTGAACAGCACCGCACCGGCGCGCCCGAAGGCGCGCGGGGTGGTACATGAGGTGGTGCGCGGGGACGGGCGCACAATCGTACGCGTGGTCGAAGAAGCGGCCGCCGATCGCTTCCGGCGTGTCGCACTGACCCGCATGGCTGTTCCCCCTCCGGCTGTTGGGTGATATCTATCCGGACCGACGGTACGTCACTCCTCCGGCTGGTCCGCACGGTACGTTTTTCTTGTCCGGATGAGCGCCGCCCCGGCGACATGGCGCGCTATGCGGTACCAGCACATTACGCCCCGTCACATCCTGTCCACTTTCTAGAGAATTCTGCGCGATAAATTTCACTGAAGGTGACGTCGAGACTGGTGTGGGAGTGATCACTAGGGCAGAATGTGATCCGATGTCCCGGGCGGAACCGTTACGGGCACGAGGCCGCTGGGGAAGGCGTACCTCGAACCGCACAGGAGGCCCCGGTGACGACACGTGGAGTTCTGTATGTCCACTCCGCTCCGCGCGCGCTGTGCCCGCATGTCGAATGGGCCATCGCGGGCGTCCTCGGCGTGCGTGTCACCCTCGACTGGATCAAGCAGCCCGCGGCGAACGGCACCTGGCGTGCCGAGTTCTCCTGGCAGGGCGAGGTCGGTACGGCCTCCAAACTGGCCTCCGCGCTCCGCGGCTGGCATCTGCTGCGCTTCGAGGTGACCGCCGAGCCCTGTGCCACCGCCGAGGGTGAGCGCTATAGCTCCACCCCTGAGCTGGGCATCTTCCATGCGGTCACCGGAATGCACGGCGACATCCTGATCCCCGAGGACCGGCTGCGCGCCGCCCTCGCCCGTTCCGTCCGCGGCGAGAGCGACCTCGAAGCGGAGATCGCCAAGCTGCTGGGCAAGCCCTGGGACGATGAGCTGGAGCCGTTCCGCTACGCGGGTGAGGGCGCCCCCGTCCGCTGGCTGCACCAGGTCGTCTGATCGCCTGACGCGCCGCCATCCCTTTGGCCCGGAGCGCGCTACGGGTCTTAGCGTGGCGGAATGACCGAACAACTCCCGGCAACGTCCGTCGCGGTCCTCGGCACCGGCATCATGGGCTCCGGTATGGCCCGTAACCTCGCCCGCTCCGGGCTCGAGGTCCGTGCGTGGAACCGCACCCGATCCAAGGCCGAGCCGCTCGCCGCGGACGGCGTACGCGTCACCGACACCCCGGCGGAGGCCGTGGACGGCGCCGATGTCGTCCTGACGATGCTCTACGACGGCGCCGTGGCGCTCGAGACGATGCGGCGGGCCGCCTCCGCGCTGCGCCCCGGGACCGTATGGGCCCAGGCCACCACGGCGGGGCTGGAGGCGCTGGAACCTATCGTCGCGTTCGCCCGTGAGAAGGAACTCGCCCTCATCGACTCGCCGGTCCTCGGCACCAAGCAGCCCGCCGAGAACGGTCAGCTGCTGGTGCTGGCCGCCGGGCCCGCCTCCGTCCGCCCGGTGGTCTGGCCGGTTTTCGACGCCATCGGCAGCCGTACGGTGTGGGTCGGCGACAGCGCGGAGTCCGCCGCCGCCACCCGGCTCAAGCTGGTGCTCAACAGCTGGGTCCTCAACGTCACCCACGCCACCGCCGAGGCGGTGGCCCTCGCCAAGGGGCTTGGCGTGGACTGGCAGGGCTTCCTGGACGGGGTGGCGGGCGGACCGCTGGACAGCGGCTATATGCGGGCCAAGTCGGCCCAGGTGCTCCGGGGCGACCTGGAGCCCAGCTTCGCCACCAAGACCGCCGCGAAGGACGCCCGGCTGATCGTGGAGGCCGGGGAGCGTGCCGGAGTGCGGCTGGATCTGGCGGCCGCGGGCAGTGAGCGGTTCCGCCGCGCCATGGCGGCGGGCCACGGCGACGAGGACATGGTGGCCTCGTACTTCGCCAGCTTCGACGGCGAGGCCCCCTGACACACCGACCCGGCATACGAGCGGCCCGCCCCCGGCCGGAGCCGGGGGCGGGCCGCACCCGCGTATCGCCGCGTCAGGCCGGCAGCGCGCCGGACGCGTCAGATGTGTCAAACGCGTCAGACCGTGCGGAAGGCCAGCACCACATTGTGGCCGCCGAAGCCGAACGAGTTGTTGAGCGCCACGATCGGGCCCTCGGCCGGCAGCGCCCGCGCCTCGCCGGTCACGATGTCCGCGTCCGCCTCCGGGTCGAGCGTGCCGATGTTGATCGTCTGCGGGGCCAGCCGGTGGTACAGCGCGAGCACGCTGGCCACCGTCTCCACACCGCCCGCGCCGCCGAGCAGATGGCCCGTCATGGACTTGGTGCCGGAGACCGCCATGTGGTCCACATCGTCGCCGAACACCTTGCGCAGCGCCTTGATCTCCGCCAGGTCGCCCTGCGGCGTCGAGGTCGCGTGCGCGTTGACATGCGCGATCTCGGCACTGCTGATGCCGGTGTTCTCCACCAGGTTCTGGAGCGCGTTCCCGATGCCGTTGCCGGACGGCTCGGGCTGGGTGATGTGGTGGGCGTCGGCCGAGATGCCCTGGCCGATGGCCTGTGCGTAGACCCGGGCGCCGCGCGCGGCCGCGTGCTCGGCCGACTCCAGGACGATGGCGCCCGAGCCCTCGCCCATCACGAAGCCGTTGCGGTCCACGTCGAACGGGCGCGAGGCGCCCTGCGGGTCGTCGTTGCTCTTGGACATCGCCATCATGTTGCCGAAGGCGACCATGGGCAGCGGGTGGATGGATGCCTCGGTGCCGCCCGCGACGACCACATCGGCACGGCCGGTGCGGATCATCTCGATGGCGTACCCGATGGCCTCGGCGCCGGAGGCACACGCGCTCACCGGGGTGTGCGCGCCCGCCCGGGCGTTGAGGTCGATGCTGACGTTCGCCGCCGGGCTGTTGGGCATCAGCATCGGCACGGTGTGCGGGGAGACCTTGCGGACGCCCTTCTCGCGCAGCACGTCGTACTGGTCGAGCAGGGTGGTGACGCCCCCGATGCCGGAGGCGACGACCGCGCCGAGCCGGTCGGGGTCGATCGACGAGTCCTCGCCCGCCCTGGCGGTGAAGCCCGCGTCCGCCCATGCCTCACGAGCCGCCAGCAGCGCGAACTGCGCCGAACGGTCGAGCTTGCGGGCCTGCGGACGCGGAATGATCGTGCCCGGCTCCACCGCGATCTTCGCGGCGATGCGGACCGGCAACTCGGCCGCCCATTCCTCCTCCAGGAGGCGGACGCCGGACCGGCCGGCCAGCATGGCCTCCCAGGTCGTTGAGGCGTCGCCACCCAGCGGCGTCGTGGCACCAACACCGGTGACGACCACGGTGCGATTGGTCGAGTTCACAGGAATTCCTACTCCACGTGTAGAAGGTGCTGGACCTGCCACCGCATGGGTGGCGACAACCGGCCTTGATTCGGGCTCAGCCCTGGTGCTTGAGGATGTAGTCGACGGCGTCGCCGACGGTCTTGAGGTTCTTGACGTCGTCGTCCGGGATCTTCACGTCGAAGCGCTCCTCGGCGGCGACGACCACCTCGACCATGGACAGCGAGTCGACGTCCAGGTCGTCGGTGAAGGACTTGTCCAGCAGGACGTCCTCGGTCGGGATACCGGCGATCTCGTTGACGATCTCGGCGAGACCCTCGAGGATCTCTTCCTGAGTGGCGGCCATTGCGGCGCTCCTTCTTCGGTGTGTTGCGGTGGTGGCGCAGCGTCCGACTTCTGCGGGGCTGCGTGGATATGGACTATGGAGCCTAAGGGAGGGTAACGACCGTCGCTGCGTAGACGAGACCCGCTCCGAATCCGATGACGAGCGCGGTGTCGCCGCTCTTCGCCTGCCCCGTCGCCAACAGCCGCTCCATGGCGAGCGGGATGGAGGCGGCCGAGGTGTTGCCGGTGGTCTCCACATCACGGGCGACCGTGACGTGCTCCGGCAGCTTGAGGGTTTTGATCATCGAGTCGATGATCCGCATATTGGCCTGGTGCGGGATGAACGCGTCGAGGTCGTCCGCGCTGACCCCGGCGTCGTCCAGGGCCTGCTGGGCGACCTTCGCCATCTCGTAGACGGCCCAGCGGAAGACGGCCTGTCCCTCCTGGCGCAGCGCCGGGTAGCGCACCTCCGCGGCGTCCTGCTCGCGGTAGACGTCCCAGGGCAGCGTCTGGGTGATGGTGTCGGACTTGTCGCCCTCCGAGCCCCAGACGGTCGGGCCGATCGCGGGCTCCTTGGAGGGGCCGACCACCACGGCGCCGGCGCCGTCACCGAACAGGAAGGCCGTCGCCCGGTCCTCCAGATCGGTCAGATCCGAAAGCCGCTCGACCCCGATGACCAGCACATGCTCCGCGGTGCCATCGGTGACCATGCCCTTGGCGAGGGTCAGTCCGTAGCCGAAGCCCGCACAGCCCGCCGAGATGTCGAACGCGGCCGGCTTGCCGGTGCCCAGCAGATGCGCGATCTCGGTGGCGATCGCCGGGGTCTGCTTGAAGTGCGAGACCGTCGAGACGATCACGCCGCCGATCTGCTCCGGTGTCAGTCCGGCGTCGGCGATGGCCTTGCCACCCGCCTCCACGGACATGGTGGCGACGGTCTCGTCCGGACCGGCCCAGTGACGCGTGGCGATGCCCGAACGGGAACGGATCCACTCGTCCGAGGAGTCGATGTGCTTCAGGATCTCCTCGTTCGGCACCACCCTGGTGGGACGGTAGCCACCGACGCCGAGAATGCGCGCGTGCGGGGCGCCCTTACTGGGCTTGATCTTCGCGGTCATGCTTCTCGGAGCTCCTCTTCGGCCGGTGTGGCGAGGGCGGGGACGGCGTGCTCCTCGATCAGCGCACGGGCCGCGTCGAGATCGTCCGGAGTCTTCAGCGCCAGGTTGGTGACGCCCGGCAGGGCGCGCTTGGCGATGCCGGTGAGGGTCCCGCCCGGGGCCACCTCGACCAGCGCCGTGACGCCCAGCTTCTGGAAGGTCTCCATGCACAGATCCCACCGCACCGGGTTGGACACCTGGGCGACCAGCCGCTCGATCACCCTGGCCCCGGACGTCACGACCCCGCCGTCACGGTTGGAGACGTAAGCGGTCCGCGGATCGGCCACCGGAACACCCGCGACCAGAGCCTCGAGGGCGGCGACCGCCGGGGCCATGTGGTCGGTGTGGAACGCGCCGGCCACCTTGAGCGGTACGACCCGGCGCACCCCCTCCGGCTTGTCCTCGGCCAGCGCCGCCAGCTGCTCGGCGGTGCCCGCGGCCACGATCTGCCCGGCGCCGTTGACGTTCGCCGGGGTCAATCCGTGCTTGTCGAGGTGGGCGACGACATCGTCCTGCTCACCACCCAGTATGGCGGCCATTCCGGTCTCGGTGCGGCTCGCGGCCTCCGCCATGGCCAGTCCGCGTCTGCGGACCAGCACCATGGCCGCCTCGTCGGTGAACACACCGGCGGTCGCGGCCGCGGTGATCTCGCCGACGCTGTGGCCCGCGACCGCGCCGATACGGTTCGGCAGCCCCGCGAGTCCGGTCGCGCCCCCGATGCCCTCGAACAGCGCGTGGGCGGCGACCAGACCCGCGGCCACCAGCAGCGGCTGGGCCACCGCGGTGTCGCGGATCTCCTCCTCATCGGCCTCGGTGCCGTAGTGGATGAGGTCCAGGCCGCAGACGGCCGACCACCACGTCAGGCGTTCGGTGACGCCGGGGAGGTCGAGCCAGGGGGTCAGGAAGCCGGGCTTTTGAGCGCCCTGGCCGGGAGCGACGAGTACGAGCACTCTCACACTCTCTCTTGCGGACGGGTCGAATCGCCCGTGAGGACAAGGACGAAGAACCGTCAGGGGAATTGTGGGGGTCCAACAAACGGTCAGGGCAATATGTTCGCGTCCGCGAGACGGCCCAGGATCAGGGCTATGCGCAGAGTAAACGCTGACCTGACGTCCGAAGGTGACCATCCGGTGACGTCCGTCACACGTCGTAGCCGGTAGCGGACGGTGTTCGGGTGAACGAAGAGCATTCGGGCCGCGCCTTCCAGACTGCTCGCCTGTTCGAGGTACACACTCAGCGTCTCGAGCAGGGCCGAGCCGGCTTCCTCCAGCGGTCTGTAGATCTCCTCCACCAACTGCTCGCGGGCAGCCGGATCTCCGGCCATCGCGCGCTCGGGCAGCAGATCGTCGGCGAGCACCGGGCGGGGTGCGTCCGGCCAGGCGGTGCACGCCTTCAGCCCGGCCGCCGCCGCCCCCGCCGAGCGGGTGGCGGCCAGCAGGTCGGAGACCACGGGACCGGCCACCACCGGACCCGGGGCGTACGGCCCGATCAGCGCCTTCGCCGCCTGGAGCGGATTGTCCGAACCGCCCGCGACCACCACAAGACGGTCACCGAGCACCCCGGTGAGGACCTGGAGCTTGGCGTGGCGGGCGGCCCGCCGGATCGCCTCCACGGTCAGCTCGCTGTCCCCGTCGGGGGCGGTGCCCAGCACCACACATACATGCTCGGGGGAGTTCCAGCCCAGGGCGGCGGCGCGGGACAGCGCCCCCTCGTCGGCCTCGCCGGACAGCACCGCGTTGACCACCAGCGACTCCAGCCGGGCGTCCCAGGCGCCGCGCGCCTCGGCCGCCTGCGCGTACACCTGGGCGGTGGCGAAGGCGATCTCCCGCGCGTACACCAGCAGCGCCTCGCGCAGCACCGACTCATCGCCCGGGGCCGCCACGTCGTCGATCGCCGACTCCATGACCTCGATGGTCGTGCGGACCATCTCCACGGTCTGCCGCAGGGTGATCGCCCGGGTCAGCTCGCGCGGCGCGGTGCCGAACACATCGGTGCTGATCGCCTGGGGCGCCTCGGGGTGGCGAAACCATTCGGTGAACGCCGCGATGCCCGCCTGCGCCACCAGCCCGATCCAGGAGCGGTTCTCGGGCGGCATCGCGCGGTACCACGGCAGCTGCTCGTCCATGCGCGCGATGGCGTTGGCGGCGAGCTTCCCGGAGGACTTCTCCAGGCGGCGCAGGGTGGCACTGTGCGGATGCGGGGTGTTCGAGGCTGGTTCAGGCACGAGGACAAGACTGCCTTATCGGGTGGTGTGCGCTGGGGGCGGGAGGTTTACGCGGGGGTAGGGGGTGGGGCAGGGGCGGGCGGTCCGGGGCGCACTACCGTGGACCGGGTGATGTGGATACAGCGGTCCGATGCACGGTATCCGGGCGGGGAGGGCGCGGGCATCGAGACGCGCCACGCCTTTTCCTTCTCTGGGCACTACGACCCCGGCAATGTGCGGTTCGGGTCCCTCGTCGCCTGCAACGAGGAACGGCTCGCCCCCGGTGCGGGCTTCGCCGAACATCCGCATCGCGACATGGAGATCGTCACCTGGGTCGTCGAGGGCGAGCTCACCCACGAGGACTCCACCGGTGCGCGGACCGTGGTGCGCCCCGGCGACGTACAGCGGCTCAGTGCCGGCAGCGGAGTGCGTCACACCGAGCGTAACGCGGGTGCGGAACCCCTCACCTTCGTCCAGATGTGGCTGATGCCGGGCCCCGCCGCCGCGACGGACCCCGGGTACGAGGTGGTGCGCGGCATCGCGGACGGTACCCCGTACGCGCTGGAGCGCACCGAGGCGGTGCTGCATGTGCGGCGGCTGGCGGACGGTGAGCGCACCGCGCTGCCGGACGCGCCCTGGGTGTACGCGCACGCGGTGCGCGGCGCGGTGCGGATCGAGGGGGAGACCCTCACCCCCGGCGACGCGGCCCGGATCTCCGGCGCGGAGGGGCTGGCGGCGCGCGCCGAGGGCCCCGCCGAGCTGCTGATCTGGGAGATGCACACCGAGCCGGTCTACGGCTGAGGGGCCCGAGCGCCCTGCGGCTCCGAGGGCTGGAGCTCGGCCAGGATCGCGTCGGTGAACGTGGGCCAGACCTCGATCGCCCAGGGGCCGAAGGCCCGGTCGGTGAGGGTGACACAGGCGGCGCGGGCGTCCGGGTCCACCCAGAGGAACGTCCCCGACTGGCCGAAATGGCCGAAGGTGCGCGGCGAGGAGGAGGCCCCGGTCCAGTGCGGCGACTTGCCGTCGCGTATCTCGAAGCCGAGCCCCCAGTCGTTGGGCCGCTGGTGTCCGTAGCCGGGCAGCACACCCGTCAGGCCCGGGTGGACCACGGAGGTGGCCTCGGCCAGCGTCTCCGCCGCCAGCAGCCGCGGGGCCTGGAGCTCCGCCGCGAAAAGCGCCAGGTCGTCCACGGTCGAGACGCCGTCCTTGGCGGGCGAGCCGGGCAGCTCGGTGGCGGTCATGCCGAGCGGCTCCAGCACCGCCTGGCGCAGATACTCCGGGAACGGGATCTCCGTGGCCTTGGCGATATGGTCGCCCAGCACCTCGAACCCGGCGTTGGAGTAGAGCCTGCGATTGCCCGGCGCGGCGACCGGGCGGTGCTCGTCGAAGGCGAGCCCGGAGGTGTGCGCCAGCAGATGGCGCACCGTGGAGCCCTCGGGCCCCGCCGGTTCGTCCAGCTCCACCGCGCCCTCCTCCACGGCGACCAGCGCGGCGTACGCGGCGAGCGGCTTGGTGACCGAGGCGAGGGGGAAGCGGTGGCCGGTCGGGCCGTACGATCCGGCCAGGGTGCCGTCCGCGCGTACGACGGCGGCCGCCGCCGTCGGGACCGGCCAGTTCTCGATCATCCGCAGGCTCTCCATGACCCAGAGCCTAGTGCCGGGCACCGCGCCGACTCACGGCGCCCAAGGTTCCCCCAAATCTCCCCTTGCTTGGAGTGCACTCCAAGTCAATAGCGTTGAGGACGTCGATGAGGCGTGCGGATCGGCGACCTGCGAGAGGTGAATCGGCATGACCGTGATGGAGAGAGCTCCGGTGAAGGCGCGGAACACCTGCGCGGAGGACACCGGGCACCCCCGGCCCACCGGGCAGGACCGCTACTCGATCAGCGAGGTCGTCGCCCACACCGGGCTGACGGCGCACACCCTGCGCTGGTACGAGCGGATCGGGCTGATGCCGCACGTGGACCGTACGCACACCGGCCAGCGCCGCTTCACCAACCGCGACCTGGACTGGCTCGACCTCGTCGGCAAGCTGCGGCTGACCGGGATGCCGGTCGCGGACATGGTCCGCTACGCCGAGCTGGTGCGGGAGGGCGAGCACACCTTCGCCGAGCGCGAGGAGCTGCTGACCGCGCACCGCGAGAACGTGCGGGAGCGGATCGCCGAGCTCCGGAGCACGCTCGAAGTCCTCGACCACAAGATCGACGTCTACGCTGACGCCCGAAGGGCGTCGGAGAGGGTCTGAACCCCGTATGAGCGACAGCACCAACGAGACGATCGGGACCGCCGCCCTCGGAGTCGGCGGTCCCGAGGTCGGCGTCCAGGGCCTGGGCTGCATGGGCATGAGCTGGGCCTACGGACCGACCCACGACGAGGCGGAGGCGCGGGCCACGCTGGAGCGGGCCCTGGAGCTGGGCGTCACGCTCTTCGACACCGCCGATGTCTACGGCTTCGGGCGGAACGAGGAGTTCATCTCCCCCTTCGTCCGGGCCAACCGCGATCGGATCACCCTGGCCACCAAGTTCGCCATCGTGCGCGAGGAGAACGATCCGTACGGCCGCCAGCGGATCCGCAACGACCGCCCCTACATCCGCGAGGCCATCGAGCGCAGCCTGCGCCGGCTCGGCGTCGACCACATCGACCTGTACTACATGCACCGGCGCAACCCCGAGGTGCCGCTGGAGGAGAGCGTCGGCGCCATGGCCGAGCTGGTGGCCGAGGGGAAGGTCAAGCATCTCGGGCTGAGCGAGGTCACCGCGAAGGAGCTGCGCGCGGCGCACGCCGTGCATCCGATCGCGGCGTTGCAGTCGGAGTGGTCGCTGTTCAGCCGAGACATCGAGAAGGACGTCGTGGGGACCGCCCGTGAGCTGGGCGTCACCGTCGTCCCGTACTCGCCGCTCGGCCGCGGCTTCCTCACCGGCTCCTTCGTCCAGGCCGAGCAGGAACTGGGCGAGGGCGACTTCCGCCGCCTCCAGCCCCGGTTCACCGGCGACAACGCGGCCACCAACGCCGCGCTGCTGGAGCCGCTCCGGAAGATCGCCGAGGTCCGCGGGGCCACGCTCGCCCAGATCGCGCTGGCCTGGGTGCAGCAGCAGGCCCAGGTGCACGGGCTCGCCGTGGTGCCGATCCCCGGCACCCGCACCCGCGCCCGCGTCGAGCAGAACACCGGCGCGACCCGCATCAAGCTCAGCGCGGAGGAACTGGCCGCGCTGGAGCCGATCGCGGCACAGGTGGCGGGCGCCCGCTACGCCGATATGAGCGCAACGAGCGCGGGCCGCGAATAGCGCCTGGCGGCGCATGGCGCGTCGGCGCATGGCGCGGCGGTGTATCGCGCGGCGGCGGCCCGGGGTCTGTCTGTGAGGGGCGCGGTCAGGTGAGGCCCGCGTGGCAGTCCGGGGCCGGGGCCGGGGCCGGATCGGGCTTTGCGCAGCGGACCGCCTCGAAGTCCCCTAGCGCGATCCGCGAGAAGTTGCGCAGCGAGTCCGTGCCCGGGGCGAAGTAGCCGGTGTGGCCGTGGGCGCTCTCGGCGGAGACCACCCGGGCGCCGAAGGATGGATCGGTCGGGTCGTCGCCGTGGCCCAGGCCCAGGAAGTCATAGCCGGTCACCCGGCGGATCCAGTCGGTGCGGTCCCGCGCCGCCCAGACCCGGGCCCCGGTGCGCAGCCCCTCGGCGCTGTCCGCGCGCATCCCCGGGCTGCCCAGCACCACCAGGTCCGAGACGCGGGCGCGGTCCATCGCGGAGGCGGCGAGGCCGCAGACCACCGAGCCGTAGCTGTGGCAGAAGACGGTGGGCGGGGCGTCGGCGGTCGCTGCGGTGGTCACGGCGAGCCCGGCCAGAAACCGGTCGAGGCGGGGCGCGCCCGCCTCGGCCAGCCGGCTGGTGGCGGCGTCCGGGCCCAGACCGACCGGGGTCGTGTAGCCGACCCAGGCGATCACGGCGGTCGGGGTGGCGGGCGCGTCCTCGGCCATCCGCGCCCGCAGCGACCGGGCCATTCCGGCGGGGGCGCCGTACGGGTCGCCCGCGCGGTCGAAGTCGTCCAGGTCGATGTCCGAGCCCGGCACGATCACGGCCGTGCGCCGGGCCGTCGCCAGGTCCCCGTACACCTCCGCCACCTGGCCGCGTCCGCGCGGATCGAAGGCGAGGATCTGGCGGCCAGGTTCGAGGAGCGCCGCGTACCGCCGGGCCGGCGTGCTCTTGGGGTCGGAGGCCCGCTCCTTGTGCCAGGCCGCCCGGATCGCCCGGGCGTTGGCCTCGTAACGCAGGCCCAGCGGTGCGCCGTCCAGATTGCCCACCACGTCCGGATGCCGGATGACCAGCGCCTTCCGCTGGACGTCGGTGAGCCGGCCGAAGAACCGGGCGATCTCGGCGGGCGAGGCGGTGGCCGGATCGGGCAGCTCGCGCCCGGCCCCGCCCAGCGAATGGTCCGACCGCCATGCCGCGGTCCCCGGCGGCGGCCCGGTGATGGCCTGCTCCTCGTGCGCCACGGTCCAGCCGGCCGTCCCGGCCATGACGGTGACGGTGAGCGCGGCGGTGATCAGGCGTCGCGCGTAGTGCCCGGTGCGTGGCGTCTGGGACATGGCCGCGCCCTCACCCCTTCCCTCGGTGGTTCCATCGGTGTTTCCACCGGTCGCGGAGGGAAAGGTAGGGAGCCGTCGGGTGGCGGTACGTCACCCCCCGGTGCCAAGTGGGATGTCATACCCCAGTAGGGGGTCGCGGCCGGGCCGGGGTCATTGACCCGGGGTCACCAGGCCGGACTCATAGGCGAAGATCACCGCCTGGGCGCGGTCGCGGAGCCCCAGCTTGGCCAGCACCCGGCCGATATGCGTCTTCACCGTCTGCTCCGCGAGCACCAGCGACTCGGCGATCTCCTGGTTGGAGAGGCCCCGCGCGATCAGCTCCAGCACCTCGGTCTCCCGCGGTGTCAGCCCGCCCAGCCGCAGGGCGGGGCCGGCGCGGCGCGGGGCGGGGCGCTGGCGGGCGAAGTCGGCGATCAGCCGGCGGGTGACGGACGGGGCGAGCAGCGCCTCGCCCGCCGCCACCACCCGGACCGCGGAGATCAGATCCGCCGGTGGGGCGTCCTTGAGCAGAAAGCCGCTGGCCCCGGCGCGCAGCGCCTCGTAGACGTAGTCGTCCACATCGAAGGTGGTGAGCATCAGGACCTTGGGCCGGTGGGTGACCCCGCGTGGCGGGTCCAGCAGCTTCCGGGCCGCCTCGAGCCCGTCCATCTCGGGCATCCGGACGTCCATCAGCACCACATCGGGGTGGGTGCGGCGGCTGACCGCCACGCCCTCCCGCCCGTCCGGCGCCTCGCCGACGACGTCGATATCGCTCTGCGCGGCGAGCAGGGCGGCGAACCCCGCCCGCACCATCGCCTGGTCGTCGACGATGATCACCTTGATGGTCATGACGGGTCCGTCTCTTCGAGGTCTACCAGGGGCAGGCGGGCCGCGACGCGGAAGCCGCCGTCGGGGAGCGGGCCGGTGTCGAGCATGCCGCCGACCAGCCGTACGCGTTCGACCATGCCGATGAGGCCATGGCCGGTGCCGCTGGTCTCCAGGGGCTTGGTGGGCGCGCTGTCGGGCGGGCCGTTGACCACCAGCAGGGTCAGCGCCGAGCGGTCCTCGGCCGAGATGGCCACCCGGGTCGCGGCGCCCGGCGCGTGGCGCACCACATTGGCCAGCGCCTCCTGCACGATGCGGTACGCGGACAGCCCCACGGCCTGCGGCAGCGGTTCGAGCCCGGCCACATCGTCCGCGACGGTCAGCGTGGTCGGTATCCCGGCCCGTACCGTCGCCTCGACCAGCTGTGGCACCTGCCCGAGACCCGGCTGCGGCGCCCGCTCGCCACGGGTCTCCTCGCTCCGCAGCACGCCCAGCAGCCGCCGCATTTCGGCGAGGGACTCCCGGGCGGTGGCGGCGATGGTGGAGAACTCCCGCTCCGCGTCGGACGGCAGCCCGCCGATCCGGTACGGGGCGCTGTCGGCCTGCACGGTGATCACGGACATATGGTGGGCGACCACGTCATGCAGCTCACGGGCGATCCGGGCGCGCTCCTCCAGCAGGGTGCGACGGGCCCGTTCGGCCTCGCTGATCGTCTCCTGCTCGGCCAGCCGCCGCTGGGCGTCGCCGCGCTCGCGCAGCGCCCCGGCGACGAGCAGCACCACCCCGCTGAGCACGAACATGATCACATTGCTGCCGTTGCTCTTGTCCGGGAAGGCCATGCCGAGGGCCAGTCCCGCGGCGCCGGTGACCAGCCACACCGCCACCAGGGTGCGGCGCGGTTCGCGCAGCGCGAGGGCGAGCAGCAGAAAGAGATAGCCGATGATGCCGCCCGGCAGCCAGGGCCACACCCGGTTCTGGAGGTGGTCCGCGGTGCCGAGCACCACGAAGGCGCAGACGAGATCGGCGAGGAAGACGATCCACCACGCCTGGAGGGGGCGGGTGACGGACAGCAGCAGCGGGGTGGTCTGGGCGATGCCGAGCAGTGTGGCGACGCCGCCGCCCACCCCGTAGTCATGGGAGAGGACTTGGGCGGTGCTGGGGACCAGGATCGCGGTGAGGACCATCGCCACGCCGTACGGCACCCGGCGCAGCCGCCGCCTGGGCGACTGGGCGAACAGCGGGGTCGCCGGATAGCTGGGGGTCACCAGGGCGCGGGCGAGGGCGCCCGCCTGCCGCCGGGCGGCCTTGGGCAGGCTCTCGTGCGCGGTGGAGGAGGCGGCGGCCGGTGCCGGGCCGGTGGCCGCGGAGGAGGGGCCGGACACCTACAGCTCCGCCAGCAGCTCGGCCTTCTTCGCGCTGAACTCGTCGTCGGTCAGCAGTCCGGCCGTGTGCAGCTCGCCCAGATGACGGATGCGCTCGGCGATGTCGGCGGGGTCGCGGCGCGGGGCGGCGGCCCGATTCGGGGCCTGGGCGCCCTCGGCACACGGCACGGGGGAGGAGGCCCGTACGGCCTCCAGGACGGCCGCGGCGAACGGCAGCGACTGGTGGACGAGGCCATAGCCCATCCCGAAGACGACGGCGGCGGGGTCCTGGTCGGGGCGGCCGGGGGGCTGGTTCTCGGTGGCGCGCAGCAGCAGCCGCAGATGGCCGTGGCCACCGCCCTTGGGGGAGCCCCTGCCGATGCCGTTCCTGGCCGTGCCGTCCTTGGCGGCACCGCCTTTGGCGGCGCCCTCCCTGGGGGCGGTGCCCGCCGAGCCCCGGCTCTCCGGGGAGCGCCACTCCACACCGGTGAGCTCGTCGATCCGGAAGCGCTGGTCCCCGACCTTCCACTTCTCCGAGGAGGCGCCGGTCCAGAACCAGCGGAAGGAGATCGCCTTGCCGTCGAAGGACGCCTTGCCGTCGTACGCCTTGAAGGACAGCGGCGGCGTCGGCACGGTCACCAGATGTGCCTCGGCGGGAAGGTCCGCCTCGGGGCCGAGGGACTCGCGTATCCGCTCGGCGTAGTAGTCGGCGAGCGTCTCCCGCTCGGCCGGCAGCACCAGGCGGTACGGGTCGTACGCGTCCTTGAGCTGGCCGTCGGCGGCGTCCATCAGTGGGTCGGCACCTGGTCTGGGCACGGCGCGCAGCACCACCGTGCCCCGTTTGCCGACGGCGAGCTCCACCCCGGACAGCGCCTCGAAGGGGATGCGGCGTTCGCCGAGCGCCTGGAGCAGCTTCGGCGTACGAATCCCCCGTTCGAAGCGGATGAGCATGGAGTCGGTGTCGAACTCCCAGACGGTCTGAAAACCGGCCAGCACATCACCCATGCGGCTCATCGTATGCGGCGGCGGCCCGCCCGTCCCCCTTTGAGGCTACGCGCGTCACTAGAGTTTCCGGTGTTTGCGCCCGGCCTCAGCGTAGCCCCGCGGTGCAGTCGTCGCCGTTGCCGCAGCTCACGGACTGGACGGCACCGATTCCCACCCGTGCGAAGTTGTCCAGGCTGGTCGTGCCCGGTTCGAAGTATCCGGCGTGTCCATCCGCCCCGTCCGCGGACAGCACCCGGGCGCCGAACCCGGAGGAGACCGGGTCCGCGCCATGGCCGAGCCCGCCGAACTCCAGATGCGGAATGTCCTGGATCCAGTCGCCGGAGTCGCGCATCGCCCACACCCGGGCGCTGGTCCCCAGATCGGAGACGCGGTCGGCGCGCATCCCGGGGCTGCCGGCCACCGCGATATCGGTGACCTTGGGCGGCAGATCGCGGGCGGCGACCCCGCACACCACCGAGCCGTAGCTGTGGCACATCAGCGAGACCCGGGAGAGCGAGGGCAGCGCGTCGACCAGCGCGCGCAGCCGCACCGCGCCCTGGGCGGCCAGCTTGCCGGTGGCCGCGTCCATGCCGATCCCGGCCGGGGAGGTGTAGTCGGCCCAGGCGATGACGGCGGTCTTGGCGTCCGGGGCGTCGGCCCGCTGGTTCTCGTAGAGCGCCCGGGCCATCCCGACCGTCGCGGTGTACGGGCGCCCGGTCTTCTGGAACGTCAGTATGTCGGTGTCCACGCCCGGCACCACGATCGAGACCCGGTTGGCGTGGGCGAGGTCGCCGAAGACCTCGGCGGCCCGTCCGGCGCCCGAGGGGTCGAAGGAGAGGATCTGCCGCCCGGTGATCAGCAGGTCCTCATAGCGGTGCATCCGGCGGGCCGCGTCGGAGCGGCCCAGCGGGGTGAGCCGGGTGTCGTGCATCCGCTTGCGCTCATCGGCGCGCGCCCGGGTCAGGGCGACACGGTTGGCGCGGTAGCGCAGGTCCACCGGCGCGCCGTTGAGATTGCCCACGGCCAGCGGATAGCGCCGCACCAGACGGTCCGTCTGGGCCTTGGTGAGCGAGTCCAACCAGCGGCCGAGGGTGCGCGGCGAGCCGTACGGATCGGGCAGCGCGCGGCCGCCGAGCGATCCGTGGCGCCAAGCGCTGATCGACGCGGAGAGCGCGTCCGGAGCTCCTCGATGGCTCTTCACGGCCGTCCAGCCGGTGGTGGCGAGGAGGATGAAGACCACCGCCAGCGCGAGCAGGGCGCGCCAGGCGGTGGAACCAGGAGAGGGGGAGCCGAGCTCCGAGAAGGAAGTCACCGCGGGACACCCTAGGAGAAGCGTGGTGCCGGGTGCCAAATGCCGTGATTCATCTCACGTTTGAGGGCGGGAATTCCTGGGAGCTATGTCGGAATTGATGCTATTTATCCCATTGTTCGGCGAGGCTGGGGCCCACGTAATCAAGATGGAACGCGGTGAGGTCTCGCAATGTGACCACGCTGTCCCCCTCTCCCCCCTCTTCTTCGTCTTCCTCGCCTCTCTCGCCCCACAGCTTCCCGGCGACCCGGATCACCCCGCCGAACATCGCGACCACCAGCCGCGGCCGGGGATCGGCGTCGATGTCCAGCCCCTCGCGGCGGGCGATCTCGCGCGCCAGCCGCTCCTCCATCTCGGCGATACGGCGCAGATGCACGGCGAGCAGACTCGGCGTCGACTCGATCACCCGGTACATCCGGATGTGGAGCTCGGGCGACACCATCTGCTCGATGGAGTCCCCGATGCTCCCCCAGGCGTCGAGCGCCGCACCGCGCAGCGCGGCCAGCGGCGCCTCGTCCGCGGGACGGCCGCACAGGGCGGCGAAGAAGTGACACTCGGCCGCCTCCTGGCTGGCGAAGGCGACGTCCTCCTTGCTGGTGAAGTACCGGAAGAAGGTGCGCTGGGAGACCTCGACCGCCTCGGCGATCTCGTCGACCGTGGTCCGCTCGTATCCCTGACGGGTGAACAACTCCAGTGCCGCACGCACCAGGGCGCTCCGCGTCCGCCGCTTCTTGCGCTCGCGCAACCCGGCCGGTGGCGGTGTCCCTGTGTCCGCCACTGCCTCGTCCGTCGTCACCTATCGGCTCGCTTTCTACCGGTTTCGGGCCGCGTCGCGGCTGCTCAGGATACCTGTGACTAAAACGTCAGTTACCGGCGGATGAATCAGTTTGTCAATTGTCAGATGCTGACATTAGCCTCCGGTCATGACCTCTTCGACCGCCGTCGCCGATTCGGCGCCGGAACCTCCCATAACCGAACGCCCGAAGGGGCTTCGGGGTCATCCATGGCTGACGCTTCTCACCGTCGCCCTCGGCGTGACGATGGTCGCCCTCGACGGCACGATCGTCGCCATCGCCAACCCGGCCATCCAGAAGGACCTCGGCGCCTCGCTGGCCGATGTGCAGTGGATCACCAACGGCTATCTGCTGGCCCTCGCCGTCGCGCTGATCACCGCCGGCAAGCTGGGTGACCGCTTCGGCCACCGCCAGACCTTCCTGATCGGCGTTGTCGGCTTCGCCATCTCCTCCGCGGCCATCGGCTTCTCCGGCGAGGTCTCGCTCGTCGTGGCGTTCCGGGTGCTCCAGGGGCTGTGCGGCGCGCTGCTGATGCCCGCGGCGCTCGGGCTGCTGCGCGCCACCTTCCCCGCCGAGAAGCTCAACATGGCCATCGGCATCTGGGGCGCGGTGATCGGCGCCTCCACCGCCGCCGGGCCCATCGTCGGCGGACTGCTCGTCGAGCATGTCAACTGGCAGTCGGTCTTCTTCATCAACGCGCCCGTCGGCGTGCTGGCCGTGGTCCTCGGGCTGCTGCTCCTGGTGGACCACCGCGCCGAGAAGGCACCGCGGTCCTTCGACATCCCCGGCATCGTGCTGCTGTCCGGCGCGATGTTCTGCCTCATCTGGGCGCTCATCAACGCCGCCGACTGGCACTGGACCGATCAGCGCACACTGCTCTTCCTGGGGCTGGCGGTGGTCTGCTTCGGCCTCTTCGTCTTCTGGGAGAGCCGGACGCCGGAGCCGCTGCTGCCGCTCAGCATGTTCCGCTCGGTGCCGCTGAGCGCGGGCACCGTGCTGATGGTGCTGATGGCCTTCGGCTTCATGGGCGGGCTGTTCTTCGTCACCTTCTATCTCCAGAACGTGCACGGGATGAGCCCTGTCGACAGCGGACTGCGGCTGCTGCCGCTCACCGCGATGATGATCGTCGCCTCGCCGCTGGCCGGTGCGGTGATCACCAAGTTCGGGCCGCGGACGCCGCTGGTGATCGCCATGGTGATCACCGCCGTGGCGATGTTCGGCATGTCCCGGCTGGACGTGGACAGCGGCGGCCTGGAGATGGCCGTGTGGTTCGCCCTGCTGGGCCTCGGCCTCGGCCCGGTGATGGTCGGCGCCACCGAGGTCATCGTCGGCAACGCCCCGATTCAGCACGCCGGTGTCGCCGGCGGCCTCCAGCAGGCCGCGATGCAGGTCGGCGGCAGCCTCGGCACGGCCGTCCTGGGAGCGGTCATGGCGGGCCGGGTGGACAGCACGCTGTCGGACAAGTGGGCCGACGCCGGGTTGCCGCCGATGCCCGAGGGCGCGGAGTCCAAGGCGTCGGACGCCGTCGAGGTCGGCATCGCCCCGGTCGCCAAGGGCACTCCGCCGGAGATCGCGGGCAAGATCACGGCCGTCGCGCATGACACCTTCGTGTCAGGGATGGGCCTCGCCTTCACCGTGGCCGCTGTCGTCTCGGTGGTCGCGGCCTTGGTCGCGGCCTTCACCAAGCGCGGCGAGAACGCGGACGCGGCCGGAGGGGCCGTTCATATCTGACCCCTCGCGGTCAACCCCCTATCAGGGTGGACCTTGATCGACCCCATGGTGGGGAACGGGAGCCGGCGGACACGCTGGCTCCCGTTCTGTTCTTTCCACACGGGGAGCGAAAGCACCATGCGCAAGATCATTACGGCCGCCGTCTCGGCTCTGGCCCTCACCGCCACCCTCGCCCCGGCCGCGGCGGCCCGGTCCGCGGCGCCACCGCGGCTGGGCAACTGCGCCGCGGGTCAGCTGTGCCTGTGGCGCGGCGGCGGCTTCACGGGGGCGCGCCAGGCCCATGAACTGGCCGACGTCGACATCGAAAGCTGTGTGCCGCTGCCGGCCGGCACCACCGCGGCCTCCCTTGCGAACCGCACGGGCCGTCCGGTGACGGCGTATCAGAGCCGCGAATGCGCCGAGACGGCGGAGTTCCACACCTATCCCACGGGCTCCTGGTCCCCCGAAACCCCGTACCAGGTACGGGCCTTCAAGATCTGGGAACGCTGACCCGGCAGGGGCCCGCACCGGATCCCGCCGCCGCCCGGGGTGCGGGGCTCTTCCCGGCCCCCGGGCGGTCGGTCATCGGGGGCTGATCGTTCCCCACCCCGCCCCTTCCCGAACCATGGGCTCCACCCCTGGACCCCGACGCCCATCCGACGGCTCCGCGCCCGCCGGACGCCCATGCCCCGATGCGACCCCGCCACGACGGCAGGCTCTCGGACCCCGGACGGATGGGCCCCGCCTCCCCGACGTTCTCCCGGCACGGGAACCGCTGGACGCTCTGGCGCCGGACGACCTCGAGGCACGTGGACCGCGGCCACGATACGCCGCGGCCCGCTGCTCTCCGGCCCGGGGCACAGTGCCGGTCCGGCGGCGGGGCTCCGGAGCGGCGCCGTCCATCCACCGGGGCGGGACCCGGTGTACCGGGCGGGGCCCGGACCGTACCGGCTCCCGGCGCCCTGCCCGGAACGGAGGCCCGGGGGCGGGGTCCCGCACCCCGGGTGGGGGTGCGGGTGGAGGTCCCCCGGACCCCCACCCGGGGGGCGGGGGCTAAGCCCCTGTGCTTGGTTGTGCTGGGCAGGGGAGGGCATACGACGACGCGGGGGCGGGCTGGGGATCCAGCTCGCCCCCGCGTCACGGGTCACTGCCGTCGTAGACGGCTACGCGTCGCCGCCCGCCGGGCCCGGGTCGGCCGCGGCGACGTCCAGCAGCTGGTAGCGGTCGATCGCCTGCTTCAGGACCGAGCGGTCGATCTTGCCGTCACGTGCCAGCTCCGTCAGCACACCGAGCACGATCGACTCGGCGTCGATGTGGAAGAAGCGCCGCGCCGCGCCGCGGGTGTCGGCGAAGCCGAAGCCGTCCGCGCCCAGGGACTGGTACGTGCCGGGCACCCAGCGCGCGATCTGGTCGGGAACCGCCCGCATCCAGTCGGAGACGGCCACCTTCGGGCCCTCCGCCTCCGCCAGCTTCCGGGTGACGTACGGAACGCGCTGCTCCTCCTCCGGGTGGAGCAGGTTGTGTTCCTCGGTCTCGACGGCGTCCCGGCGCAGCTCGTTCCAGGACGTGGCCGACCAGACGTCCGCCTTGACGTTCCAGTCCTCGGCCAGGACGCGCTGGGCCTCCACGGCCCACGGCACCGCGACACCGGAGGCGAGGATGTTCGCCGGGATGGCGCCCTTCTCGCCCTGCCGGTAGCGGTACAGGCCCTTGAGGATGCCCTCGCGGTCCACGTTCTCGGGCTCGGCCGGGTGCTGGATCGGCTCGTTGTAGACGGTGAGGTAGTAGAAGACATCCTCGCTGTTCTCGCCGTACATCCGGCGCAGACCGTCCTGGACGATATGGGCGATCTCGAAGCCGAACGCCGGGTCGTACGCGACGACCGCCGGGTTGGTCGAGGCCAGCAGCTGGGAGTGGCCGTCCGCGTGCTGGAGGCCCTCACCGGTCAGCGTCGTACGGCCGGCGGTCGCGCCCAGAACGAAACCGCGCGCCAGCTGGTCGGCCATCTGCCAGAACTGGTCGCCGGTGCGCTGGAAGCCGAACATCGAGTAGAAGACGTAGACCGGGATCAGCGGCTCGCCGTGCGTGGCGTACGCGGAGCCCGCCGCGATCAGCGAGGCCGTACAGCCCGCCTCGGAGATGCCGTCGTGCAGCATCTGACCGGTCGCCGACTCCTTGTAGGCCAGCAGCAGCTCACGGTCGACCGACTCGTATGTCTGGCCCAGCGGGGAGTAGATCTTCGCCGAGGGGAAGAGCGAGTCCATACCGAAGGTGCGGTACTCGTCGGGCGCGATCGGCACGAACCGCTTGCCGATCTCCTTGTCCCGCATCAGGTCCTTCAGCAGCCGTACGAACGCCATGGTGGTGGCGATCTGCTGCTGTCCGGTGCCCTTCTTCAGCGTGGCGTAGGTCTTGTCGCCCGGCAGCTGGAGCGGCTTGGCCCGCACGACCCGGGTCGGCGCGTAGCCGCCCAGCGCCTTGCGGCGGTCGTGCATGTACTGGATCTCCTCGGAGTCCCGGCCCGGGTGGTAGTACGGCGGCAGGCCGGACTCCAGCTCCTTGTCCGGGATCGGCAGGTGCAGCCGGTCGCGGAAGCGCTTGAGGTCGTCGACCGTCAGCTTCTTCATCTGGTGGGTCGCGTTGCGGCCCTCGAAGTTCGGGCCGAGCGTCCAGCCCTTGACGGTCTGCGCGAGGATCACCGTCGGCTGGCCCTTGTGGGCCTTGGCCGCCGAGTACGCCGCGTAGATCTTCTTGTGGTCGTGGCCGCCGCGGCCCAGGTGCAGGACCTGGTCGTCGGTCATGCCCTCGACCATCTTGCGCAGCCGCTGGTCCTCACCGAAGAAGTGCTCGCGGATATACGCGCCGGTCTCGGTCGCGTACGTCTGGAACTGACCGTCCGGCGTGGTGTTCAGCTTGTTGACCAGGATGCCGTCGCGGTCCCGCGCCAGCAGCGGGTCCCAGGTGCGGTCCCAGACCAGCTTGATCACATTCCAGCCGGCGCCGCGGAACTGCGACTCCAGCTCCTGGATGATCTTGCCGTTGCCGCGCACCGGGCCGTCGAGCCGCTGGAGGTTGCAGTTGACCACGAAGGTCAGGTTGTCCAGGCCCTCACGGGCGGCCAGGGAGAGCTGGCCGAGCGACTCCGGCTCGTCCATCTCGCCGTCGCCCAGGAACGCCCAGACATGGGAGTTGGAGGTGTCGGCGACGCCGCGCGCCTCCATATAGCGGTTCATCCGCGCCTGGAAGATCGCACCGAGCGGGCCCAGACCCATGGAGACCGTCGGGAACTCCCAGAAGTCCGGCATCGACCGCGGGTGCGGGTAGCTGGACAGCGCGTGACCGAGCTTGGACTTCTCCTGACGGAATCCGTCCAGATGGGCCTCGCTCAGCCGGTCGAGCAGAAAGGCTCGGGCGTAGATGCCGGGGGAGGCATGGCCCTGGAAGAAGATCTGGTCGCCGCTGTCGTGGTCCTTGCCGCGGAAGAAGTGGTTGAAGCCCACGTCGTACAGTGAAGCGGACGAGGCGAAGGTGGCGATGTGGCCACCGACCCCGATGCCCGGGCGCTGCGCCCGGGAGACCATCACCGCCGCGTTCCAGCGGGTCGCGTTGAGGACCTTGCGCTCGATCTCCTCGTTGCCCGGGAAGAACGGCTCGTCCTTGGTGGCGATGGTGTTGACGTAGTCCGTGCTGCGCATCTCGGGCACGGCGACGCGCTTCTCGCGGGCGCGCTCGATCAGGCGAAGCATCAGGTAGCGGGCACGTTCCCGGCCTCGCTCATCGACGGCTGCGTCGAGCGAGTCGAGCCATTCCTGGGTCTCTTCGGGATCGAAGTCCGGGACCTGGCTGGGAAGGCCGCCAATGATGATCGGGTTGCGATCGGATCCGGAAGCCACGCTATTCCTTCGCTTTTCGGTCGTGCTGTGCACGGACATGGATTCGTGCTCTGCTGCTGTCGCGCCGTTCTCCATCGTGTACCTCGGGTACGGGATACGTCACCTCTACCCAGTGGTAACCATCACCGGGGGAGACGGGCGCTCCGACGGCTCTCGGCGTGCGACGGCCGAATCGCAACCTTACGCCCACGACCGGGGTCGTCTGCGTACGACCGTTCGGCCCCGTGGCGGCGTAAGGTGGCTAGTCACACACGTAAGCCGGACATCTCCGGGCAATCCGGTCGGCCGTGCGGCGTCGCGTGTCGTTCCTCCATGATGGGAGTTGCGGCGACACGTCAACGTTTGGGCGGGATCGCTGGCCGGGTACTTGCGCGATCCGCCCGGCCCGTGTGGACTACGCCCAAGCCCCCGCGTACGCGCGCGGGGCGTACAGACTCGAAGAGTGAATGCAAGATGACAGGAGGCAATCCGTGAGCGCGACCGCGGACCACGCGGAGGAGCGGACCAACCCTGCCGCGAGGCTGGGTTTCCAGCCCGAACAGGTGGTCCAGGAGATCGGCTACGACGACGATGTCGACAAGGAGCTCCGCGAGGCCATCGAGGAGATCACCGGCCAGGAGCTCGTCGACGAGGAGTACGACGATGTGGCCGATGCCGTTGTGCTGTGGTTCCGAGAGGACGACGGCGATCTGACGGACGCGCTGGTGGACGCCATCCAGATGATCGACGACGGCGCACCGGTCTGGCTGCTGACGCCCAAGACCGGCCGTGACGGCTATGTCGAGCCGAGCGACATCAACGAGGCCGCGACTACCGCCGGCCTGTCCCAGACCAAGAGTTTCAACGCGGGCAAGGATTGGACGGGCAGCCGTCTGGTCACGCCCAAGGCCGCTCGCAGCGGCAAGCGCTGAAGCCGGCGAATCCACACCCCAGAGCCCCCCTCCGTGCCCTTTCGGAGGGGGGCTCTGCACATAGGGTGGACGCGCACCACATGATCATTCGAGCATGATCAATTCGAGCGTCCTTCGAACATGATCTTTCGAACGTGATCTTTCGAACGAGAACGAAGGGATATCCCCATGGCGATAGAGGTCGGCGCGAAGGCCCCCGACTTTCAGCTGAAGAACCAGCACGGCGAGTCGGTCAGGCTCTCCGACTTCCGGGGCGAGAAGAGCGTCGTGCTGCTCTTCTACCCGTTCGCCTTCACCGGCGTGTGCACCGGCGAGCTGTGCGCGCTCCGCGACGAGCTGCCGAAGTTCGTGAACGACGAGGTCCAGCTGCTGGCGATCTCCAATGACTCGCCCTTCAGCCTGCGCGTCTTCGCCGAGCAGGAGGGTCTCGACTACCCCCTGCTGTCGGACTTCTGGCCGCACGGCGAGACCAGCCGCGCCTACGGCGTCTTCGACGAGGACAAGGGCTGCGCGGTGCGCGGCACCTTCGTGATCGACAAGGAGGGCGTGGTGCGCTGGACGGTCGTCAACGGCCTGCCCGACGCCCGGGACCTGAACGACTACGTCAAGGCCCTCGAAACCCTGTAGCGCCCGGGAACCGCTCACTAGGATCGACGCGTTGATCCTGATGGGAAACCTTTGATGAAGGGGCACGCAGTGCTCCTGACGAACCTTTTTTGGGAGGACTCGTGGGAGTCAGCCTCAGCAAGGGCGGCAACGTCTCGCTGACCAAGGAAGCCCCGAACCTGACCGCGGTCGTCGTAGGTCTGGGCTGGGACGCCCGTACCACCACGGGCACGGACTTCGACCTCGATGCCAGCGCCCTGCTGACCAACACCGAGGGCAAGGTCGCCAACGACCAGAACTTCGTCTTCTTCAACAACCTCAAGAGCCCCGACGGCTCCGTCGAGCACACCGGTGACAACCTCACCGGTGAGGGCGAGGGCGATGACGAGCAGATCAAGGTGAACCTGGCGGGTGTCCCCGCCGATGTCGCCAAGATCGTCTTCCCGGTGTCGATCTACGACGCCGAGACCCGCCAGCAGAGCTTCGGCCAGGTGCGCAACGCCTTCATCCGCGTGGTGAACCAGGCCGACGGCAACGAGCTGGCCCGCTATGACCTCTCCGAGGACGCCTCGACCGAGACCGCCATGGTCTTCGGCGAGCTGTACCGCAACGGCGCGGAGTGGAAGTTCCGCGCCATCGGCCAGGGGTACGCCTCGGGGCTGCGCGGTATCGCGCAGGACTTCGGCGTCAACGTCTGAGCGGGTAGTTCCAACGACCGCCGCAGGCCGTCGAAAGCCGCCGCAGGCTGTCGAAAACCGGCGGAGGCCGGTCAAGGGCCCGTACGAGGCCGTATCGGGCCCCGCGAGGCCGCGTCCGGCCCGTACGAGGCCATATCCGGCGCCGCATCCCCGCGCCCCAGAGGCAGGGGTGCGGCGCCGGACGCGCATCACCCACGCATCACCCCGGGGAGGAACCAGCATCATGGGCGTCACACTCGCCAAGGGGGGCAATGTCTCCCTCTCCAAAGCCGCTCCGAATCTCACGCAGGTGCTCATCGGCCTGGGCTGGGACGCGCGCTCCACCACCGGAGCGCCGTTCGACCTCGACGCCAGCGCGCTGCTGTGCCGGTCGGGGCGGGTGCTCGGCGATGAGTACTTCGTCTTCTACAACAACCTCAAGAGCCCCGAGGGCTCCGTCGAGCACACCGGCGACAACCTCACCGGTGAGGGCGAGGGCGACGATGAATCCCTGCTGATCGATCTGAGCAAGGTTCCGGACGAGGTCGACAAGATCGTCTTCCCCGTCTCCATCCATGAGGCCGAGGCCAGGCGCCAGACGTTCGGGCAGGTCAGCAATGCCTTCATCCGGGTGGTGAACCAGGCGGACGGCCAGGAGCTGGCCCGCTACGACCTCTCCGAGGACGCCTCCGGCGAGACCGCGATGATCTTCGGTGAGGTCTATCGCTACGGCGGCGAATGGAAGTTCAGGGCCGTGGGGCAGGGGTACGCGTCGGGTCTGCGCGGCATCGCTCTAGACTTCGGAGTCAACGTTTCGTAAAGCCGCGTATCTCGCGCGGGGGAGACCTTACGACGAAGGATTGGGTAGGCAGTGCTCCTGAAAACCTTTGGTTGGTCGTTCGCCGTCACGGCGATCGGTCTGGCCCTGGCCGGCGTCCTCTGGGGGTGGCAGGGGCTCGCCATCGTCGGGATCCTCTCGATCCTGGAGATCTCGCTCTCATTCGACAACGCGGTCATCAACGCAGGCATCCTGCGCAAGATGAACGCCTTCTGGCAGAAGATCTTCCTGACCGTCGGCATTCTGATCGCCGTCTTCGGTATGCGTCTGGTCTTCCCGGTGATCATCGTCGCCGTCACGGCGAAGCTGAGCCCCATCGAGGCCGTCAACCTCGCGATCAACGACAAGGACAAGTACGAGCACCTGGTCACGGCGGCCCATCCGGCCATCGCGGCCTTCGGTGGGATGTTCCTGCTGATGATCTTCCTCGACTTCATCTTCGAGGAGCGGGACATCAGGTGGCTGGGGTGGCTGGAGAAGCCGCTTGCCAAGCTGGGCAAGCTGGACACGTTCTCCATCGTCGTCGCCCTGGTCGCGCTGCTGATCGCCGCCACCACCGTGGCCACCGACGTGGCCCACGGCGGCGGTGACAAGAGCGCCACCGTCCTGTTGTCCGGCGTCGCCGGTCTGCTCACGTACCTGATCGTCGGCGGGATCTCCGGCTACTTCGAGGACAAGCTCGAAGAGGACGAGGAGGACGACGAAGAGGCCGACGGCGACGAGGCCGTGGAGGAGGGCGAGGGCGTGAAGACCGCCGCGAGCCCCCAGCAGAGCGGCAGTGGCGCCCGTGGTTCCAGCGGCGCCTCCGTGGTCGGCCTCGCCGGTAAGGCCGCGTTCTTCCTCTTCCTCTACCTCGAGGTCATCGACGCGTCCTTCTCCTTCGACGGCGTCATCGGCGCCTTCGCGATCACCAACGACATCTTCGAGATGGCGCTGGGCCTGGGCATCGGCGCCATGTACATCCGGTCGCTGACCGTCTTCCTGGTCCGCAGGGGCACCCTGGACGACTACGTCTACCTGGAACACGGCGCGCACTACGCGATCGGCGCGCTCGCCGTCATCCTGCTGGTCACGATCAAGTACGAGATCAACGAGGTCATCACCGGCCTGGTGGGCGTGGTGCTGATCGCCGCCTCGTACTGGTCCTCGGTCGTGCGCAACCGCCGGGAGGCGGCCGCCGGGGAGGGCTCGGAGACCAAGACGGAAGTCACCTCCGGAGTCTGACCTCCGGGAGTGTGACGCGGCGGCGTTTGAGGAACGCTCTCAGCGGGGCGGCCGAGGTCTTCGACCTCCCGGCCGCCCCGCGGCAGTTGGGCAGGTTTTCGGGCGGCTTTGAAGCAGCGGAGCCACGAAGGGTGGGGGTGCGCACCATGGCGTTCTGGAGCAACTGGGGACGGTCCGCATGGCGTCAGTTCGACAGCGGTGACGCGTCCGGTGTGGTCGAACTGACCAAGAGGCACGCGACGATCTCACTGACCAAGCAGGGGGCCGCCACCGGCAATCTGCGGATCAACCTCTCCTGGCAGATGCGCACCTCGGACTTCAACAGCAGGGCGGGGCGCGGCTCGCTGCGCCACCCCCTGCGGATGTTCAAGCCCGAGCCGGTGCAGGCCCAGGGGCCCGCGATGGTCAACGTCGACCTCGACCTCGCGGTCATGTACGAGCTGAAGAGCGGCGCCAAGGGCGTGGTGCAGCCGCTGGGCGAGTTCTTCGGCAATCTCAACGAACCGCCGTACATCAAGCTCAGCGGGGACGACCGGTTCGGCTCCGGGTCCGGTGAGACGGTCTACGTCAACATGGACCACAAGGACGACATCAAGCGACTGCTCGTCTTCGTCTACATCTACGACGGCACCCCCGCCTTCGACCGCACCCACGGCCTGGTGACGCTCTATCCGAGCAATGGGCCGCGGGTGGAGATCCCGCTCGACGAGCGGGCCCCGCAGGCGCGCTCCTGCGCCGTCGTGCTGATCGAGAACGTCAAGGGCGAGATGACGGTCCGCCGCGAGGTGAAGTACGTCTACGGCTTCCAGGCGGAGCTGGACCGGCTGTACGGATGGGGGCTCCAGTGGGGCCGGGGCTACAAGTCCAAGGTGTGACCCGGGTCCGGGGTGCGGCCCCGGGCCCCGGCGCGGCCCCGGGCCGGGTGTGACCCCGGTCCGGGGTCGGGGTGTGGCAGGTCCGTCCCGCGGCCCCGCCGCCCCTCGTCCGCTATCTGTTCTGGAACTGCGGCCCCTGCGGCGGCAGGACGAAGTGCGGGTCCGGCACCTGGGCCGGGATCGGTGGCGGGGGCGGCGGCACCGGCCCCGTCGGCTGCACCTGCTGCGGATAGCCGTACGCGGGCGGCTGCGGATAGCCGTACGCCGGCTGCGGGGGCGGATAGCCGTAGCCGGGCTGTGCCGGGGCCTGGGCGGGCGGCTGGGGGTAACCAGCACCCGGGGCCTGCGGGGGCGGTGGCGGCGCCTGCGGCGGCATATAGGCGTAGCTGTCGCCCGGCCCGGGGGGCTGTATGGGCTGGGTGCGATGCGGGTCCCAGGGGTCGGGCGCAGGATGCGGATAGCCGTACGCCGGCGGGTGGGCCTGGGTCGCCTCCTCGGACGACGGCGGGGGCGTGGTGCCGGGGGCCGCCGGGGACGCCGCGACAGGCGGTACGGGGGGTGCGGACGCCGCGGCGGCCATGGGCTCGGGCGCCCCGGTGGACGGGGGTTCCGGGGCGGCGGCCGGGGGTTCGGGAGCGGATGCGGCCAGGGGCTCGGGAGCGGCGGTGGCTCCCGGCGCGGCCGTGGCTCCGCCGCCGTCCGAGCCGCCCTCGTCCTCGCCGTCCTCCACCGAGATCCCGTACTGCGTGGCCAGCCCGACCAGTCCCGACTCATAGCCCTGCCCGAGGGCCCGGAACTTCCAGGAGTCGCCGCGCCGGTAGAGCTCCCCGCAGATCAGCGCGGTCTCCTTACCGGTCTCCGGCAGCACCGCGAAGATCGCGATCGGCTCGGCGTCCGGCCCGTCCGGCGCACCGGGGGAGGCGTCGTACAGCAGCAGGCTCAGGTCCCGTACCTGCCCGAAGGCGCCCCCGTCGGCGGACGCGGCGAGTACCACCCGGCGCACCCCCGGCTCCAGCCCGGAGAACTCGGCCTCGATGGTGTCCGTCAGCGCGTCCTGGAACGGCTTCTTGGGCAGATGCCGGACCAGACCCGAGGGGTGGTTCGGCTGGTTGTAGAAGACGAAGTCCTCGTCCGAGCGCACCCGGTCGTCCGTGCCCAGCAGCAGCGCCGAGGCGTCGACATCGGGTACGTCCGTGCCGGGGGTCCAGCGCAGCACCGCGCGAATGGCTGTGGCCTCCAGCGGGATGTTCGATCCCTTGAGCATCGCCTGCGTCATGGCGGCAATCCTGCCTTCCCGGTGGGTGCCGGGACAACGCAGGGGTGCGGGGCGGGTGGCGGTGCGGAGGTGGTACGGGACGGCAGGGCGGGCATGCCGGACACCGTGTGGACGCACATGGGTTACGTGATTTTCACGCCCTTGGGGAACTTTTGACCCATGGCCACACGTACGATTATCGGCCAACCGCGGGTCGGCGTGACCGAGGCGGCGTACCGGCAGTACGGGGAGTAACATGCGGCATTTCGAACATCTGCCGGGCGAGGTGCGGGCGAGCCTCTTCCACCAGGAGCCCGGTGAATTCGGCGTGGATTCCCCCGCCCGGACGCTGGCCGTCGCACTCGGCGCGACCCTGTACTGCCCGGCGACCCGGCCCCGGCTCGCCGAGGACATCGTCAAACAGGCAGGTCACGGCGTGGTGTCCATGGTGCTGTGCCTGGAGGACTCCATCGACGACGCCGAGGTGCCGGGGGCGGAGGAGAACCTCGTACGGCAGCTCGCGGAGCTGTCCCGGCTCGGCCCCGGCACCCAGCTGCCGCTGCTCTTCATCCGGGTCCGCACCCCGGAACAGATCGTCGATCTCATCGACCGGCTCGGAGCGGGCGTACGGCTGCTGTCCGGATTCGTACTGCCGAAGTTCACCGAAGAGCGTGGCGGAGCCTTCTTCGAGGCGCTGATGTCGGCCGAAAACGCCCAGGTGACCGAGGCGTTGGGCGGTCGGCCGCTCTTCGCCATGCCGGTTCTCGAATCGCCCGAGCTGATGCACCGCGAGACGCGCACCGACACCCTGAGCGGAATCAGCCGGATTGTCGACAAGTACCGGGAGCGGGTGCTGGCGCTGCGCCTCGGGGTCACCGATCTGTGCTCGGCGTACGGGCTGCGCCGGGCGCCGGACATGACCGCCTACGACGTTCAGCTGGTCGCGTCCGTGATCGCGGACGTGGTGAACATGCTGGGCCGGGCCGATGGCACGGGCTTCACGATCACCGGGCCGGTGTGGGAGTACTTCAAACCCCATGAGCGGATGTTCAAACCGCAGCTGCGGATCAGCCCCTTCAGCAGCGGCCGCGCCGAATCCCTGCGCACCGCGCTGATCGAACACCACATGGACGGGCTGCTCCGCGAGATCGAGCTGGACCGGGCCAACGGCCTCCAGGGCAAGACCTGCATCCACCCCACCCATGTGGCCCCCGTGCACGCGCTGTCCGTCGTCAGCCATGAGGAGTTCAGCGACGCGGTGGACATCCTCGAGCCCCAGCGCGGCGGGGGCGGGGTGTTGCGTTCCTCGTACACCAACAAAATGAACGAGGTGAAGCCGCACCGTGCCTGGGCCGAGCGGACCCTGCGCCGAGCGGAGGTCTTCGGGGTGGCCCGGGAGGATGTGAGCTTCGTGGAACTGCTGGCGGCGAGCCTGCGGACGTAGAGCGAACCGGGCCGGGACGGGCCCGGGGCGTCCCCGGGCGACTGACGACGGAAACGAGGCGCAGGACGGCGTGAGCGTGGGCAACGTGTGGTCGGGGCAGTGGGTCGCGGACCGGCTGGGAGTACGGCTGGACGGCGATGGCGACGGCGACGGCTGCTGGGTCGGCGAGGAGCGCCTGGGCGGCGCGGGCGGCTGGGTCGGCGACGGTGGTCAGGGCGCCGTCGGCGGCGACGGCGGCAGCGGTCCGGGTGGCGTCGGCGGCAGCGGTGCCAGTGGCGGCGGTGTCCGGGTCGGCGGCACCGACGGCGACGGCGGCGGCCGTCAGGTCATCCAGGGCGGTAGCAGCGACGGCGGCGGCCGTCAGGGCATCCAGGACGGCGACGGCGATGGCCGTCAGGGTGTCCACCGCGGCGACGGCGGCGCCGCCCTGCGCGAGTTGCTCGGGCTCGCCCTGCGGCGTAACCCCAAGCGGGCGCATCTGCTGGTCTCCAACGTCCTCGGCAAGCATGTCCCGCAGCGCCCCGCCACGGTCCACGGCGCGGGGGTGCGGCTCGGCCGCCGGGTGCGGGAGCTGCTGGGCGACGAGGCGGCGGCGCGCGCCGTGGTGCTGGGGTACGCGGAGACCGCCACCGGCCTCGGCCACAGCGTCGCGGACGGCCTCGCCCTCGCCCCGTACCTGCACTCCACCCGCCGCCCGGTCCCGGGCGTCGCCACGGTGGGCGGCTTCGAGGAGGAGCACAGCCACGCCACCTCCCATCTGCTGCTCCCCGAGGACCCCGGACTGCTGGCCTCGACCGGCCCCTTGGTGCTCGTGGACGACGAGTTCTCCACGGGCCGTACGGTCCTGAACACCATCGCCGCCCTCCACCGCCGCTTCCCCCGCGACCACTATGTGGTGGTCGCCCTGGTGGACATGCGCTCGCCCGGGGACCGCGCCCGCCTGGACGCCTTCGCGGCCGACCTCGGCGCCCGCGTCGACCTGGTCGCCGCCGCGGCCGGAGCGGTCCACCTCCCCGACGACGTCCTGGAGCGCGGCGCGCGACTGGTGGCCGCGCACGAGGCGGCCGCCGCGGACCAGGAGGGCGCGCCCGGCCCCACGGCACCCCCGGCGGGCGCCGCCCTCCGCGTGGACCTCGGCTGGCCCGAAGGGCTCCCGGACGGCGGCCGTCACGGCTTCACCCCCGCCCACCGCGCCCGCCTGGAAGCGGCCCTCCCCACCATGGCGACCCGCCTCGCGGCCGCCCTGACGCGGGGGCCGGACCTGCCCCGCCGCCCCCTGCGCCGCGTCCTGGTCCTCGGGTTCGAGGAGCTGATGTACGCGCCGCTGCGCATCGCGGAGGCGCTCGACGAGGCGCTCGACGGGGTCGAGGTGCGGTATTCGACCACCACCCGCTCGCCCGTGCTCGCCGTGGACGACCCCGGGTACGCCATCCGGACCCGGCTGACCTTCCCCGCGCACGACGGGCCCGCCGACGGCCCCGGGCCCCGCTACGCCTACAACGTGGCGCCCGGCACCGATCCGGACCGCCGCTTCGACGCCGTCGTCGCCGTTGTCGACTCGACCGCGGACACGCCCGCGCTGCACGCCCCCGACGGGCTGCTCGCCGCGCTGGGCGCGCAGACGGACCGGCTGGTGCTGGTCGCCCTGCCGTCCTACCGCCCCCAGACCCCACCCACCCCCCGCTCCGTCCCCGAACGACAGGCCCCGCACATGCACCAACCGTCGTACGAGCCCCTGCGCGGACCGGACTTCTCGTCCTACGCGCCCGAAGAGGTCGGCTGGCTGCTCCAGGACTTCTCCCACGTCACCCTCGAAGCGCCCACCGAGGAGCGGGAGGAGGCGATCCAGAGCGGGGGCGCGCACTACGCCGAGTCGCTGCCCGTGGAGTACCAGCCGAACGAGCGCTACCAGGAGCTGTTCCGGGCCGCCCTGGACGCCTCCGCCGCCCGGATCGCCCGCGCCGTCGGCGCGGTCACCGAGCTCGTGCTCGCGGAGCGCTCCCCACGCCCCGTCCTGGTCTCGCTCGCCCGCGCCGGCACCCCCGTCGGGGTGCTGATGCGCCGCTGGGCGCGCCATGCCCACGGTCTCGACCTCCCGCACTACGCGATCTCCATCGTGCGCGGCCGCGGTATCGACACCGCCGCGCTGCGCTGGCTGGCCGACCACCACGACCCGTCCGACGTCGTCTTCGTCGACGGCTGGACCGGTAAGGGCGCCATCACCCGCGAGCTGTCGGACGCCGTCGCCCCGTACCCCGACTTCGACCCGCGGATCGCGGTGCTCGCCGACCCCGGCCGCTGTGTGGACACCTACGGCACTCGGGACGACTTCCTCGTCCCCTCCGCATGCCTCAACTCGACCGTCTCCGGGCTGATATCGCGCACCGTGCTGCGCGCCGACCTCGTCGGGCCGAACGACTTCCACGGCGCGAAGTACTACCGCGAACTGGCCGGTTCCGATGTCTCCGGGCACTTCCTGGACACCGTCTCGGCCCGCTTCACCGAGGTCGCCGAGGCGGCCGCGGCCGACGCCGGGCGGCTCGCGGCCACCGACCGCACCCCCACCTGGGAGGGGTGGGCGGCGGTCGAGCGGATCAGCCAGGAGTACGGCATCCACGACGTCAACCTCGTCAAGCCGGGCGTCGGCGAGACCACCCGGGTGCTGCTGCGGCGCGTCCCATGGAAGATCCTCGCCCAGCGCGGCGCGGGCGCGGACCTGGACCATGTGCGGCTGCTCGCCGAGCAGCGCGGAGTGCCGGTCGAGGAGATCGACGGGCTTCCGTACACCTGCGTCGGGCTGATCCACCCGCGCTACACCCGGGGTGCCACCGGAGCCGACGGTAAGGCGGTCGGCACGGCGCACACAGCGACCAGTAAGGCGAACACGGCAGACATCGCCGGTAAGGCGAACACCGCGGACATCGCTGGCAGAGACGAGAGAACGGTGGCGGCACGATGAGCGTTCTGGTGGCAAGCGACCTCGACCGCACCCTGATCTACTCGGCGGCCGCGCTCGGCCTCGAGATGCCGGACGCCGAGGCCCCGCGGCTGCTGTGCGTCGAGACGTACGAGGGCCGGCCGCTTTCGTACATGACGGAGACCGCCGCCGGTCTGCTCGCCGAGCTGGTCCGCACCTCCGTCTTCGTCCCCACGACCACCCGCACCGTCGAGCAGTACCGCCGCATCCGCCTCCCCGGCCCCGACCCCCGCTTCGCGATCTGCGCCAACGGCGGCCAACTGCTGGTCAACGGCGAGCCCGACACCGACTGGCAGCAGCGGGTGCGCACCGCGCTCGCCGACGGATGCGCGCCCCTGGAGGAGGTGCGCGCCCACCTCAGCGCCACCGCCGACCCCGCCTGGCTGCTCAAGGAGCGAGTGGCCGAGGACCTGTTCGCCTATCTCGTGGTCGAACGGGAGCTGCTGCCCGGGAGCTACGTCAAGGAGCTCACCCAGTGGGCCGAGCCGCGCGGCTGGACGGTCTCCCTGCAAGGCCGCAAGATCTACGCCGTGCCCAAGCCGCTCACCAAGAGCGCGGCCGTCGCCGAGATCAAGAGCCGCACCGGGGCGGACGAGGTGCTCGCCGCGGGCGATTCGCTGCTCGACACCGATCTGCTGCTCGCCGCCGACCGCGCCTGGCGCCCTGGCCACGGCGAACTGGCCGACGTCGGCTGGACGGCACCCCAGCTGACCGTGGTCGAGGAGACGGGCGTCGCGGCCGGCGAGGCCATCGTCCGCGCCCTGGGCGAGCGCTCCTCCGTCACCTGGGCCCGTGCCCGCAGCCAGGTCATCCGCGCCGTCTCCCGCGGCCGGGACTGACCACATCACCCCCGAGCGGGACGGCCGCGCCCATACCGGCCGGAACCGAGATCACGCCGCGGAAGACCGGCACCTCGCGCCCGAAGAAGACCGCCTTGGTGCCGTGCGGCCCGAAGCGGCGCTCGGTCCGGCCGATATCGGCGGGCCGGACCGGCGGCGGCCGTCCGGCGCGTCCCTCAGACCGCTGGCCCGGCCGGTGATCCGACCGGACGGCGCCGGTCCGGCGGCGGCGGTCGCGCTGTGTCCCGCGGCGCCGTCGAGAAGCACATCAGTCCCGCGACCGCCGTCGAGAAGCACATCAACGCCATCTTCGAGAAGCTCGAACTCCGGGGAACCCGGGTTGCGGCCGCCGGGTGCTCGCCGTTCCGCGCCATCTGGGAAGCTGAACGCGAGGGGTCGGGGAGCCGAGGAGCCGAAGAGGAGGCCGCGATGGCCGAGAGCAAGAGCACACCGGTGACGGCCGAGCTGTACGACTACGTCCTGCGGCACAATCCGCCGCTCGACCCCGTCCTGCGCGAGCTCGTCGAGGTCACCCACCGCAACCTCCCCCAGCAGGCCGGAATGCAGTCCGCCGAGGAGCAGGCCCCGCTGCTGGCCTTCCTGGTCCGGCTGACCGGCGCCCGCCATGTGGTCGAGGTCGGCACCTTCACCGGCTTCTCCGCGCTGGCCATGGCCCGGGCGCTGCCCGCCGACGGCCGGCTGATCGCCTGCGATGTGTCGGAGGAGTGGACGGCGTACGGGCGGAAGGCGTGGGCCAAGGCGGGCGTCGAGGACCGTATCGACCTGCGGATCGCGCCCGCGCTCGACACCCTGCGCGCGATGCCCGCCGAGCCCCATATCGATCTCGCCTACCTCGACGCGGACAAGCAGAACTACATCCCGTACTGGGAGGAGCTGGTCCCGCGGCTGAACCCCGGCGGTCTGATCGTCGCGGACAACGTGTTCTACCACGGGCAGGTCACGGAGGCGGCGCCGCCGTCCGCGGGCGCCGCGATCCAGGCGTTCAACGACCATGTGGCGGCGGACGCCCGGATGGAGGCGGTCATGCTCACCGTCGCCGACGGCCTGACGCTCGCGCGTCGGCTCGGCCGTGGCGGCGGGCGCGGAGCCTCCGAGGGCTGAGCCGCCGGGCGTGGAGGCGTCGGGGGCTGAGCCGCCGGGGACGGACGCGCCGCCAGACCCGGGCCCAGCGCCGGGGGGTCGACCGCGTCCAGCGATGGGGCTTCCCGGGCCCGCCGACGGGTTCGGTCCGTGGGGCGGGTTCGGTCCGTTCGGCCGACTCGGTCCGTTCGGCGGGTTCGGTCCGTTCGGCGGGTTCGGCTGGCTCGTTTCGTTCGGCGGTGGGCGGCTGTGCGGCGTGCTCGGCCCCGCCGGGCCGGTCCAGCTCGCCCCACTTACCGGGCGGCCGAGCGGGCCGTTTGCCGGGCTCCTCACCGGGCCCACGCGGGGTGCCCGGGGCGCCGGGTGCGCCGGGTGCGCTCGCGGCGCCGGGCATGAGCGGGGTGCCCGGTGTGAGCGGGGTGCCGGGCGGGACGGCCGCACCGGCCTGTTCGGCGGCGAACTCACGCGCGGCGATCAGCTCACGCGCGTGGGCGGCCTCGCGCTCGGCCTGCTCGGGGTGGCGGGTCCGCCAGTACGGATTGTCATGCGGTAGCCCGCCGCTGACCCGTCCGTACATCCCGAACCACATCAGCAACAGCCCCACCACAAAGCTGAACAGCACGTTCTGCAACCGGAACGCCAGGAAGTTGAACGAGGTCTCCAGCAGCGCCAGATTGACGAACCCGCTCAGCAGGAAGAGCACCCCGAGCACGAGGTTGAGCGTGGAGGCGAAGTTGCCGCCGATGAGCATGCCGATGAAGAGCAGCAGCCCGATGGCGATGGAGAGCACGCTCAGCGTGCCGTTGGTGTTCAGTCCGGCGACCGTGGCACCGCCGATGTCGAAGAAGCCGACCCGGTCGATCAGGCCCAGGATGCCGAAGGCGACGAGCACCAGCCCCATGAGCCCGGCGCCGACGCGATAGAACTTGCTGAGCCGGTGATCGATCGGCAGGTGCTCATCGAGGGTGGTGTGCCCGCCGATCCGCTCCGGCCAGTGCCGTGCGACTCCGGCGGGGTGGGGACCGATGGGGGAGGGGCGGCCCGTAGCCATCTCCGGCCTCCTTCTGCTGGCGCCGGACCTCGGCTTCGCGCTCTTCGCGGTCGAGGCCGTACCCGCGGTGGCCACGTCACCGTCGCGTACACGAGGTACACGCGCACATCCGGCGGCGTCGCGTACGTCCGGGGACGCGGCACGGGTACGTACCTCCCAGCATCCGCCCGCGCCCCCCGAGGCTCAACCTCGGCCCGATCCCGGCCCCATCCCGGCCCGGCCTCAGCCGCAGCAGCCGCCCCCGCAGCAGCCGCCACCGCCACCGCCGCCGGACGGGGGCCGGGCGGAGGAGGCGGCAGAGGAAGAGAACGAGGACGAGGCGCCGGTGACGGCCACGGTGGACAGCAGCTTCACCGTGTCGTCGTGCCCGTCCGGGCAGGACGCGGGAGCGGAGGACTCGGCCATGGGCCGACTCAGCTCAAAGGTGGTTCCACAGGCGCGGCAGCGGTATTCATAGCGAGGCATGGCAGGAGGATAACCACCCAAACGCGGCTCAGCTCCCCGAACAGCCCCCCTGAGCCCTGCGGCCCTCGGAGGGGGCTGAGGAACTGAGGGCCGAGGGACTCGGGGCCCGGAGCCTCGGGGCCCGGAGCTTCGGGGGCCCAACGCGCCGGGGGCTCAACGCGGCCGGGCCCAACGTGGGCGGGCCAACGCGCCGGGGGCCCAATGCGGTGGGGGCAATGTGGTGGGGGGCTCAACGTGGCCGGGGCAATGCGGCCGGGTTCAACGTGGCCGGGGCAATGCGGCCGGGCCTAACGTGGCCGGGGCTCAACGCGGCCGGGCTAAAGGCGGCGGGGGCCCAACGCGGCGGGGCTCAACGTGGCCGGGGCAATGCGGCCGGGCCTAACGTGGCCGGGGCTCAACGCGGCCGGGCTAAACGCGGTGGGGGCTCAGCGCGGCGAGGCCCAATGTGGCCGGGGCCCAACTCGGTGGGGGCCCAACGCGGCCGGGCTAAAGGGCGCTGGGGGGGGGGCTCAATGCGGCCCGCCCCGCTCCTCCCGGATCTCCTGGACGACCCGGGCGACGGTCTGCCGCACGGCCTCGGTCTCGGAGAGGAAGTGCCACCAGTCCGGATGCCGCCCCTCGAGCCCCGCGATGGCCCGGTCCAGGCGCTCCACGGCGTCGTCCAGCGGGCGCGCGTGGCGCGGATCGGGGGTGCTGCGCCCGGCCATGGCCAGCCGCTGCGCGTCGCGGATCGCGAACCGGGTGCGCTCGATCTCCTTCTGCTGGTCGTAGGACACCTCGTCCAGCCGCCGCAGCCGGTCCCCGGCCGCCGAAACGGCCTCGTCCGTGCTGTTGAGCAGCGCCCGTACGGTGGCCAGCAGCGCGGTGGCGTCCGGCCAGCGCTGCTCCTCGCGCGCCGCCTGCGCCTCCTTGAGTTTCTCCTCGGCCTGTGCCACATCCCGCGCGGCCTGCGCGGGGACCGGCTGGAGATCCTGCCAGCAGGCCGCGCTGTAGCGGCGGCGCAGCTCGCTGAGGACGGGCTCGACCCCGGCGGCCCGGGTGGTGATCGCCTGGGCGCGGGTGCGCAGCGACACCAGCCGCTTGTCGATCTCCGCCGCCCGCTCCGGCAGCCGCTCGGCCTCCCCGCGCACCGCCTCCGCCCTGCGCAGCACATCGTCGGCGCGCCGCAGGGTCTCCTGCACACCGTGCTGCCCGGCCCCCTGGTTGAGCTTGGTCAGCTCGGGCGACAGCGCCGCCAGCCGGGCCGCCAGATCGTCCGCCCGCAGCCCCGAGGCACGCACCGCGTCCAGCGCGTTACTCGCCGCGAGCAGCGCCTGCCGGGCCCGCTCCACCGCCGGCGCCAGCCGCGCCAGCCGCGTCTCGGCCTGCTCGAGCAGCGGCCCCAGCCCTTGCGCGAACCGGTCCAGATCCGCCTTGGTGCGCTCCAGCGCGTCCTTCGCCCTGGTCAGATCGGCGCGGGCGCGGGAGGCCGTGGCCCCGTCCAGATCGTCGCGATCCAGATCATGGGCGTCCACCGCCGTGATGTAGTCCCGGCTGACCTGGTCGATCCGCTGCCCCAGCGCCGAGAAGTCGGCAGCTGTCCGGCGCGCGGCGGGCGAATCGTCCACGGCGGTGATCGTCTCGATGGAGATCCGCAGATCCCGCTGCGCGGTGTCCAGCTCATAGAACGCCGCCGCCGCGGCGTCCTTCGCCGCCTGCGCCTCCGCCCGCTGACTCTCCCCCCGCCCCCCGAACCATCGCCGCCCCCCGCTCCCACCGGCGAACGACAACGCCCCCACCACCGCCAACAACGGGACCGGCAACAGCACCAGCCCGAGCACGGAGGGACGCCGCGCACGGCGCGCGCGGTCGCCGGCCGGACGGAGTGGACGGTGCGGACGGCGCGATGGACGCGCAGAGTGTCCAGATGTCGCCGCCACTACCCGCTCCCGATGGATCGCCCAGGTCCGAATGTCATTCTCCCACCCGACACTGACGAACACAGTGCTCGGTTCGGTTCGCGATCTGCGGACATCTCCCACCCGAACCCGACCCCCGACCCCGACCCCAAACCTGCCCCGTCCCAGGCCCCTCCCCACCGACCGCACGATTGCGGCCCCGCCCCGGGAACCCTGTAGGCTGACAGCTCCCCTGGGGCGCATAGCTCAGCGGTAGAGCGCTGCCCTTACAAGGCAGATGTCGGCGGTTCGAACCCGTCTGCGCCCACAGTGATTGAGCGTAGGAAAGAGGCGGTAGCTGCCCCCCGGCTGAGTTGGGGGGCAGTCTCAGGCTGATCGCCCGCGCGCTCGGCGTAGAGATCGTTGCACTGTTCTGTCGCCGCATCCTCGACGAGCTCGGCGCACGACGCGCCGCGCCTAACGTCCATGGTCAGTACGGCTAGAGGTCGATGACGACCTTGCCGTGCACATGTCGGCCCGCTTGCAGCTCGACCGCCGCGCGGATCCGCTCCACCGGGAAGCTCGCCGCAATGGGCACACGGAGCCGGCCCGCCGCGATCAGGCGGGCAATCTCCTCTATGCCGCCGGGGGCGGCGTTGGCGCCGTTTGCCGGTGTGATTCCGTCGACCTGCGCGGCGATGGTGGTGATGCGCTCGTCCGGAACGCCGAGTTCTCGTGCCGCCCGCACCGTGTCCGTCCCGAAGAGGTCGATGGCCGTGGTGACGCCGGTGGGGGCCAGGGCGCGGAGCCGGTCGGCCAGGCCGTCGCCATAGGCGACCGGCTCGGCCCCGAGGGCGCGCAGGGCATCGGCCGATGTCGCCGATCCCGTCCCGATCACTCGGGCGCCCGCGAGCCGAGCGAGCTGGACGGCGAACACGCCGACCCCGCCTCCCGCGCCGCCGATGAGCAGCGTGTCGCCCGGGCCGGGGTTGACGACGGCGAGGGCGGCGGCGGCCGTGCACCCCGCTATGGCAAGGGTGGCGGCGGTGCGGTCGTCGACGCCGTCGGGGGTGTGGTGTGCGTCGCCGCCCGCCGCAATGGTCCCTGCCACGTCGATGACTACGTAGTCGGCGACCGCGCGGGAGAGGGCGCCGCCGAACACTCGGTCGCCGGCCGCGAACCCGGTCACGCCGTGACCGACCTGGTCCACGACCCCGGCATAGTCGGTTCCGAAACCGGACGGCAGGCTCAAGCCGAAGCGGGTGGCGGTGTCCGCGTCAGAGGTCATGAACCAGTCCATCGGGTTCAGGCCAGCCGCGGTGACTCGCACGCGGATCTGCCCCGAGCCGGCCTGCGGCGCGGGTACTTCGCGGATGTTCAGGACCTCAGGACCGCCGAATGACTCGAGCCGGACCGCCCTGCTGGTGGTCGCCGACGTGTTGACGCTCGGTTCTTGCATGCTCACTTGTTTCCCTCAGGGACGAACGAGAGGAGCGAAAGGAAAGTGGACTATGCTCCGTTTGCAAGCGACACCCTAGCGCAATCGGAGCGTGATCCGTTTTGGAAGAGTTGCAGACTCGCGAACTTCGAGCGGATGCGACTCGCAACCGCAACCAACTCCTCGAAGTGGCAACTCGCATGTTCGTGTCCGCCGACACCGAGCCGTCCATGCGCGCGGTCGCACGCGAAGCCGGGGTCGGCATCGCCACGCTCTACCGGCACTTCCCCAACCGCGAGTCCCTGGTTGACGCGGTCTATCGCGATCAGGTCGCGCGGCTCACCGCCGGTGCCCGCGAACTACTCGCTCAGCTGTCCCCGCCCGCGGCGCTGCGACGCTGGATGGACCTGTTCGGCGAATGGATCGCGACGAAGAACGGCATGCTCGACACGCTGCTCGCGATGATCGAATCGGGCGAGATCGCCCATGCCCGGACCCAGACCGAACTGCTCGCGGCCATCGACGACATCCTCGACGCCGGCCGCGCCACGGGCGAGCTGCGTGCCGATGTCACCGCCGAAGACATCGCCGCCAGCCTCATCGGCATCTTCACTGTGGCCCCCTCGCCCGAGCATGAGGCCAGGGCAAGCCGGCTGCTGAATATTCTGATGGACGGCCTCCGACCTACGCCCTGAGCCGCTCATCTACGGCGTTCCGGCTACGAGTGCGTGTCCGCCTGCCCCTCGTCCCCGGTCGCCCGCACCGGCAGCGCCGCCACCGCGTCCAGCCGTACTGCCCCGAGAGGTTGGGGCCGCGCATCGAGGCCCCGCACTGACTCCGGGTGTGCGGGGAGCCCCTCCCGGTCCGGAGGCCGCCGTCTCCAGTACCAACTTGAAACCAGCATCCTCACGACGCCCGCATGCCGCCGTCGACGGAGAGGACCACTCCGGTGACGTAGGAGGCGCGGTCGCTCAGTAGCCAGGCGGCGGCCTCGGCGATTTCCTCGGGCTGGGCCGCGCGGCGCAGCGGGGTGCGCGCGTTGAGGTGGTCGATGATGCCCGGCGACTCCGCTTCCCAGTGGCGCATCATCTCGGTCAGCGTGGTGCCGGGGGCGATGGCGTTGACGCGGATGCCCTCCGGGCCGTAGGCGACGGCGGCCGACTCGGTGAGGCTGTGGACACCTCGCTTCATCGCGCTGTACGCGGGCAGTACGGGGTTGCCCTTCCAGCCGCCGACGGACGAGGTGTTGACGATGGCGCCCGTGCCGGCGGTCGCCCTGATCGCGGCGACCTGGGCGGCCAGGGCCAGCCAGACGCCCTTGAGGTTGACGCCGTACTGCTCGTCGAAGTCCGCCTCCGGCACCTGGTCCATCGGGCCGGGCTGCCGCGTGCCGATCGCGCCGTTGTTGAAGGCGGCGTCGAGTCGGCCGTACGCCTCCACCGTGCGGTCGACGGCGGCGCGCACGCTGGTCGCGTCGGCCAGGTCGCACACCGCGTACTCCGCGGTGCCGCCCGCCGCCCGGATCTGTTCGGTCACCGCTTTGAGCTGGTCCTCGGTGCGGGCCGCGAGCAGTACCCGGGCGCCTTCCCGGGCGAAGAGGCGCGCCGCGGCGGCGCCGATGCCGCGGCCGGCTCCGCTGATGAAGGCGACCTTGCCCGTCAGCAGACCCGGGGCGGTGGGGGCGGAGGTGTCGGAGGTGTGGGTGGTGTGGGTGGTAGGGGTGGTGTTCATGCCGATGAGCCTGGGGCCGGTCGGATACCCGCATCCAGGCACCGGCGGTACCTGGATCGGCTTCGTCGGCCCGCTGACACTGGGGGACATGGACAGGCGAGAGCTGGCCGGCTTCCTGCGCAGCAGGCGCGAGCGGATCACCCCCGCCGATGTGGGGCTGCCCGCCGGGCCGAGGCGCCGTACCCCGGGGCTGCGGCGCGAGGAGGTGGCGCAGCTGGCGTTCATCTCGACCGAGTACTACACGCGGCTCGAGCAGGCCCGCGGCCCGCGCCCCTCGCGCGAGGTGCTGGCCGGACTGACCCGCGCCCTGCGCCTGTCGGACGCCGAGCGCGCCCATCTGCACTACCTCGCCGGTGCCCCGCCCGCCCCGCCGCCAGGGCCCTCCCGAGAGGTGCGCCCGAGCATCCTGGACCTGCTGCGGCGGCTACCGCACGCCGCGGCGCTCGTACTGTCCGCGGCCTATGAGGTGATCGCGCACAACGACCTGGCGGCCGCACTCCTGGAGGACTTCTCCGCCCTGCCCCGGCACGAGCGCAACTTCCTGCGCCGCACCTTCCTCGATTCTTCGGCGGGGGAGCGGCAGTGGTACAGCCGGTCCGGTATGGAGATCTTCGGCCGCACCGCGGCCCGGCACCTGCGGGCCGCCGCCGCTCGCTACCCCGACGACCCCGAAGTGGCCGCGCTGGTGAAGGACCTGCTCGCCGGCAGCGCGGAGTTCGCCCGGCTGTGGGCCGCCTACGACATGTCGGTCGAGCCCGCCCCGCAGAAGACCTTTCGGCACCCCCTGATCGGTCCCATCACGCTCAACTGCGATGTCCTGGACATCGCCGACCGGGACCAGCGGGTCGTGATCTACACGGCCGATCCCGGCTCCCCGGCGGAGGAGGCTCTGCGGCTGCTGTCGGTGATCGGCACACAGCGCCTGGACGTACCCGGCTGACCGCGGCTCAAAGGCTCGATATGCCATGGACGGCCGCCGGCTCCGGACTCAGGTGGGCGAGGAGCGCCTCTACGAGCGCTTCCAGGGCCGCGACGGTGGCCGGTTCGGTGAACCGGCCGTCCTCGGCGGCGATCGCGTCGGCGCGTGCGAGGGCGACCTGTGGCGCGGCGATGAGCACCGCGCCCGAGCGCTCCAGCACCGTCCGCAGTCCCGACTGGGCCTCCATCGCGCCGCGGGCACTCGTACTCGCGCTGAGCATGGCGACCGGCTTGTCGGTCAGGGCGCTGTCCCCCCAGGGCCGGGAGAGCCAGTCCAGCGCGTTCTTCAGCACCCCGGAGACCAACCCGTTGTAGGACGGTGTGGAGATCAGGACGGCGTCGGAGGCCGTCACCAGGTGGCGTGCGGCATGTACGGCCTCGTGCCGCTTGCCGCTCTCGTCATCGCTCTGGTGGTAGTAGGGCAGTTCCTCGATGGCGAGCCGTACGGCCGCCGCCGGTTCGGGGCGAGCGGTGAGCATTCGTTCGATGGTCGCGATCGCCATGGTGTTGAGCGAGTCGTGACGAAGGCTGCCCGAAATGAGAACGATCCTGGTCATGCTGCTCTCCTTGGTTTTCCGGGAGTACGGCGAGCAGGGGTCCTCTCCATCATGCAACGCCGACTCACTCATTGTTGACACCGGCCGTGTAAATAAAACGGGAAACATACTTCACCCGGAATCGGTCGCTCTGTCGCAAATGCAGTGAGAAGGGTGCCGGGATTCGTCGAGGGTGATGGGGGTTCGGCCGTGATTCGCGGAGAACTCGCTGGTGAGAGCGGTGGTATGGAACTGGTACAGATAAGGAATCGGACTGGTAGCCCCGGTGGGCAATCTAGTCCCTGCCTGAAGTTCGCGGCGTCGCAACGCGTTTTGTTTCGCCGTTGGGCTCCGGGCGTGCAACCCGCCCCATCCGTTTTCACGGAATGTTCGTGGGTGACGATCCGTAACCCGGATCAAGCCCTGGTGTGTGGGTTCACAAAAGCGCCCCTCGATTCGGCGAAGGAGGTGAATTCAGATGACCAAGCTCGTCCGCCGCGTGACTCGCGCCGCCATCTGAAGAAGGGATCCGGTTCCACCGGACCCGTACTGCGGGAACAGGACACGTCGCCGACAGCCAGGCTGCTCGGCCACGTGATTGACCCGCCCTGAGCCCTGACGCACCTTGTCGAGGGTCTTGCCCCCGGGGGGAGGTCACCTCCCCCCGGGGGCGCATCGCATCGTAGCCGTCCAGACAGGGAGGAGTCCGGTCTCATGGGCGCGCTTGAACGGATCACCCGCATCGTCAGTCAACCCGGACACGGACTGTTGGCCTGTGACGTCCGGGGTGGGCTGCACTGGCTCGACCGCAACCTCAACATCCGCGTCTCGTCCCCCCTCCCGGCGACTGCCCAGGCCCCCTCCGGGGACCCCGTCTACGCGGTGAAGGTCGTCGGCGACTGGATCATCACCCGGGACAAGGCCGGCAACATCTGCCGCTGGGACACCGAGACGCTCCGTCTGAGCGATCGGCTCGATGCGGCGTCCACCGCCAACACCGAACATCTGCTGGAGGGCGAGCAGCCGTCGCCCACCATGCTGCGCGGCATCGGCGTGTGGCAGGGCAAGGCGTACCTCAACAACGGGTACTTCCAGGTCGTCGTCCTGGACGTCGAGTCGTTCACCGTCGACCGCATCTCCCTGTGGCCGCACGGCTACGACATGCTGGAGTGGTTCTGCACGGACGCGCCCGGTGTGCACGCGGTCTCCGACCGCAGCGGCCATATCCATCTCGGCTCCCTGCCCGACCTGGACTTTCCAACGGTGGTGCAGGTCGACACCTCGAATGTGCACCGTGTGGTCTACGACGAGCGCCACGACAGGTACTGGGCCATCTGCGACGCGGGGCTCGGCCCCACGCGCAACATCAGCAACGGCGTGGTCACCCTGGGCCTGGACGGCGAGATCGACCAGCGCATGGACATCGCGCGCAACGACGTGGAAGGTCTCGTCTTCTCGCCCGACTTCTCCCGGGCCTACATCGGCGGCTTCGACGGGGAACTGGTCGTCTTCGACAACTCCACGCCGCGACTGAGGATCGAACAGCGTATCCGCGGCTTCAGCCACCAGATCATCGATGTCACCGTCGACGAGGACGGCAGGATCTACACCCTCACCCAGGACGGTGAGGTGACGGCCCTCTCCCCGCAGGGCAAGGTCCTCACCCGGCTCGGCCATCCCCGCCAGTGCGTATGGGACATCCAGCCGCACCCGGCGGAGCCCGGGGCGCTCGTCGTGGCCACCGACGACGGTGCCTTCGAGGCCCGTATGCGCACCTCGCCCGCGGGGCACGCCTCGCTCGAGGTGACGGGCCGCCACCGCACCGGGCTCGGTTTCTCCCGCCGGATCCGCGCCGCCTCCGACGACCTGGTGGGGGCGTTCTGGCCATCGCGGCTGCGCCGGTTCACCACCGCGGACACCACGGTGTGGGAGGCACAGCTTCCCGGCATCATCCACACCGTGGCCGTGTCGCCGGACGGCGGCCGGGTGCTGGCCGCCTGCAACGCCGGCGGATACGAGTTCGACGCCGCGACCGGCGAGCCGACCTGGCAGGTCGAGGACCTGCCCGCCAGCGCGTGGGCCTGCGCCTATCTGGACGACGGCCGCCGGCTGCTGGCCACGCGCAACGGACAGCTCACCGCCTACGGCGACCAGGCCGAACCATCCTGGTACGCCGAGCTGAACAGCTACCCCAAGCGGCTCATCACCGACGGGGACCGGGTGCGGATCACCGGGGGCGGCGGCGTCAAGGAGATCGTGGTGGGCGAGGACAAGCCCACCCGCCAGTTCACCGAACTGCTCGACAACACCGCCGAGAACTGCGTCCTGATCGACGGGGTGCTCTGCGTCGTCACATACGGCATGCAGGTCGCCGCGTTCGACTACGACACCGCCGAACTGCTCGACTTCCACGAGGACTTGCCCGACTTCGGCAAGGGCATGGCCGCACTGCACGGCCCGGACGGCCGCGCCTATGTCGTGGTCGGTGGCCGCGGCGGATTCCTGCGGCTGTATCTGATGGAGCGCACGGGCGGTGGCCGAGTCCTCACTCCGCTGCGCGACCTGTGGCTGCCGCTCTCGGACCGGCCGGTGTCCTCCGCCGGTACGACCGGGTCGGCGGGTGCCACCGGTTCGGCGGGTACGACCGGTTCGGCCGGAGCCACCGGTGCCGCCGGTGCCACCGATGAGGAGGCCGCCGTACGATGACCGACGCAGGGACCGCGGAGGAAGCGGGCTCCGTGACACCGGACGGAGCGGGCGCGCACGCGGCCGACGAGTCCGTGGAACCCAACCCGCTCGCCGACCGCAGGTTCCTCGTCTTCGCCGCGGGCAACGCGGCGAACAACGTCGGCGAAGCCCTGTACGCCACGGCCCTGCCCCTGCTGGCCTACCAACTCACCGATTCCTTGGTGGTGATGGCCTGGCTGGCCGCCGCCGTCCCCGTGAGCGACCTGTTCGCCCCCGCCCTCGGGGCGTGGGCGGACCGGCGGGGCGTGCGCGGCCTGATCGTCCAGGGCCTGCTGGCGCAGGCCGGCGCGGCGCTCGCCATGAACCTGCTGCTGCTCGGCGGTCATTCGGCGCCGTGGCTGCTGTTCCTGTGCGCGGTGGTGCTGGAGACCGGGGGGCTGGCCTACCGCACCGGCTGGATGACTGGGGTTCCCGCTCAGTTCCCCGACTGTCCCGTACGGGCCAGAGGCACGCTCAACAGCCTCTTCCTGGCGACCACTCTGGCGGGTCCGCTGCTCGTGGCCGCGCTGCTGCCCTGGGTGGGGTACCAAGGGCTGCTGTGGCTCAACCTGCCCACGTTCTTCGCCCCGCTGGTGGTCTGGGCCGTGGGGGTCAGGCCCGCACGCTCCGCCCCCGCGTCCCCGCACAAAACCGCCCCCGCATCCCCGGACGAAACCGCCCCCGCGTCCCTGGACAAGACCGCCCCCGCGCCCTCGCACGAAGGCGGCCGGACCGACGGCGGGGCCCGGCGTACGGCACCGCGGTGGGTGAAGCGGCGGGCGGCCGGGGCCCAGGCGCGGGCCGGGGCCGAGGCGCCACCGTCACGTATCCGCGACGGCTGGGACGCCATCAGGCAGGACAAGCGCATCAGCGTCATGCTCGTGGCGGACATGGTGCTCAGTGCGGTGTGCGGCACCGGACTGACCTCGCTCATCGTTTACCACCTGCGGCACGGGTGGGCCCTTTCGGGCCAGCAGGCCGGCCTCGCGATCGCGGGGATGAACGTGGCGTCATTGGTCGGCAACCTGCTGGTCTCCCAGCGCCGCCGACTGCGGCCATGGACACCGATGACGCTCGGTGTGGCCGCGCGGTCCGTCGCGCTGATTCTGATGATCGTGCCCGTATGGCCTGTCTTCATGTTCGCGGTCGTGCTCGGGGCCCTGGGACAGGGCGCCGTGATGGCGACGGTGGTCATGGCACGCGTCCGGTACCTCCCGCCCGGTGTCCTGGGCCGCGCTTCCGGTCTCATCTGGCTGCTGACCGGCGGTGCGGCTCTGCTGTCCCCCGTGTTCGTGTCCGCACTTGACGATGTCGTGGGCACGCCCCCCACCTTCCTGGTGCTCGGGATCGCCACTACGACGGTGCTGCTGCACCTTCGACTCACGCGTGCCGCGTGGCGGCCCGTGCCGAGGCCGCAAGAACCGGCAAGGAGGACGAACGAACCATGATCGAGCCACGCGACGACGCCCATCCGCAGGCCGAGGCCGAGCCGTCTGTGAGCCTGCTGGACGGCGACACCGGCGCGCTGCCCGCCGCACGGATCCGCCGCAAGGTGCGCATCCCGCTGCACCACGGCTCGGCGGAACCCATCGCAGCCGACGTGATGACCTTCGGCGGGCTCCTGGACGGACGCGAGCACCTCGCGCTGCGGCTCGGGCCCCGGCACCCCGAAGTGCCCCTGGTGCGGGTCCACTCGGAGTGCCTCACCGGTGAGGTGCTCGGTTCGGCGCGCTGTGACTGCGGGCCGCAGCTGCGGGAGGCGATGCGCCTGATCAATACCGCCGGTGGCACCCTGCTGTACCTGCGGCAGGAGGGCCGCGGCATCGGCCTGTACAACAAGCTGGACGCCTACAGCCTCCAGGACCAGGGCCTGGACACCTTCAGCGCCAACCGGGCGCTCGGCCTCGACGACGACCTGCGGGACTACGGGGTGGCCGCGCAGATGCTGCGAGCGCTCGGCGAGGTCGAGATCGACCTGCTCACCAACAACCCCGACAAGCGCGAACAACTGCGCCACTACGGCATCGCGGTGCGGCACACCGTGTCCACCGGCGTGTACGCCAACCCCCACAACAGGGGGTATCTGACCGCGAAGGTCGCCCGCACCGCGCACACCATTCGGCTCGAGGAGTCAGCATGATCCGTCATCTCGGACCCATCAGCGGCGTGGCCGCCCACGGTGGGAACCTCATCGCCACCGCGGGCTACGACAACCAGGTCATCCTCTGGGACGCCGCGACCCGCACCTCGATCAGCCGCGTCTACCACGACCACCTCGCCAACCAGGCGGCCTTCAGCCCGGACGGGCGGCATCTGGTGACCTCGTCGAGCGACTACACGGCACGGCTGTGGTCCGTGCCCGACCTCAAGCTCATCGCCGTCCTCGGCGACCACAAGGACGACGTGGAGATGTCGGCCTTCCACCCCACCCTCGAACTGGTGGCCACCGCCTCCCGCGACCACGGGGTGCGGGTGTTCGACTTCTCCGGCAGGCTGACGGCCTCCTTCGAGGGGCACACCGCCGACGTGATCTCCGTCGCCTGGGCGGGGGACAGCAGGGAACTGCTGACCTCGAGCGACGACGGGACCGTCAAGCGCTGGTCGCTCGATGCCGGCGGACTCGTCTCCGAGGTCGACCTGGGCGGGGCGGAGACCGACACCATCGCCATCACCCCGACCGGCACCGTGTACGCGGGCAACGACGATGGCGAGATCGTCATCATCGCCGACGGGACCGCCAACGCCACCCCCGCGCACGAGGCGGGGATCAAGCGCCTCGTGCACAACGCCTCGTCGCGGTCGCTGGTCAGCCTCAGCTACGACAGGACGCTGCGGGTCTGGGACACCTCGGGCCCCGGGGGCGAGCTCAACCTCCTGCACACCAGCGAGTATCCGGCCGAGGTGTGGGCCCGCTCCTGCGACTTCCTGGACGACACCACACTCGTCTTCGCCACGTTCGGCTCCACCTACGCCACCTACCACCTCACCGATCAGCGGTGGGACCTGTCCGGCGTCATGCCCACGGCCTGTGTCAACTCCGTGGTCGCCGATGCGGCGGGGCGTGTGTGGACGGTCGGTGACGCGGGGATCGTGTGGCGGGACGGCGCGGAGGTCTCGCGCCCCGGCAGCCTGTGCAACTTCCTCGTCGAGGCCGGTGGCCGGATGCTGACGGGCGGTCAGCTCGGCCAGGTGTTCGACGCGGCCGACGGCCATGTCATCCATCAGCACAGGTCGCCGCTGAACTGCGGTGCCGCCTTCACCAGGGACGGCAGGCCGCACGTGGTGATCGGCGCCTACACGGGCGAGGGTCTGGTCTTCCAGCTCACCGAGGGGGGAACCTTCGAGCTCGTCGCCACGCTGCCGCTGCACACCAACGCGGTCAAGGGCGTCGCCGTCTCCGGGAACACCCTGTTCGCGGTGTGCGCGGACACCTCGGTCTCCTGGTTCTCGCTGGACACCCTGACCGAGACCGGCCGCCTGGACGACGCCCACGGACGGATCGCCAACGGCTGCGCGGCCCTGCCCGGCGGGGTGTTCGTCAGCGTTTCCCGCGACCTGACGCTGCGCACCTGGCAGCGGGAGAAGTGCGACACGATTCCCACGCCCCACGACCACTCGGTCAAGTGTGTCGCGGCATCTCCCGACGGCCGTCTCGTCGCGACGGGCTCGTACGCGGGCGCCATCGCCGTCCACGACCTCCGCACCGGCGCGTGGCCGTTCATCGGCCGCCCGACGACGGCGGGCATCTCCTCCCTCCACTGGGACGCGGTGGGAGCCCGCTTCCTCGCCTCGTCGTACGACGGATCCGTCCACCCCGTAGACCTCGCACCGGTCGGGGCGGCCGGATGAGCACCACCGTATCCGTCGTCAATCCGAACGATCTCTCCGACCGGGCCGCCATGGGACTGCCCGACTCCTTCGTGGACCGCACCGACCACGCGGGACTCGCCGCCCGCACACGCCGTCTGGCGCGCGAATCGCCGACGACACTGGTACGTCTCGTCCAGGACCCGGCCAGGACCCCGACGACCCGGCTCGCCGCGGGCAGACTGCTCGGCCTGCTCGGGGATCCGCGTATCGACACCTTCGACCCGGCCATGGTCGACGTACCGGCGGCCCGCGTATGGCTCGGACTCGACTCGGCGGACGTCGACGCGGTCGTGCGGAAATGGGGCCACGTCGGTGTGGTGCGCGATTGGATCGAGAAGGAGACCCCCAGGTACGAGGCGGACATCGGCGCGTTCCGCATCGCCCGCTTTCCCGTGACCAACCAGGAGTACCGGGACTTCCTCGGTGAGAACCCGGACGCCTCGCTCCCCACGTCATGGACGTTCGGGGTGTATCCGGCCCACCTGTCCAACCACCCGGTGTGGACCGTGGCGCCCCGGGACGCCGACGCCTACGCCGCCTGGCTCGCGCGCCGCACCGGCAGGGCGTTCCGGCTGCCCACGGAAGCGGAGTGGGAGTACGCGGCGAGCGGTGGTGACGGCCGTGACCACCCCTGGGGCGACGCACCGAACGAGGACCATGCCAACACCGTGGAGACGGGGCCGCTGTCCACCACACCCGTGGGGATGTATCCCGCGGGGCGCGGGCCGTTCGGCGCCGACGACATGGCGGGCAACGTGGAGGAGTACGTGGCCGACGACTACCGGCCCTACCCCGGTGGCCGGTCCATCGACGACGACCTCGGCAGCGGTGTGGACACCTACCGGGTCAGCAGGGGCGGCAGCCACACCCGCTACGACGACCTCGCCCGCTGCACCCGCAGACACGGCTATCACCACCGGCTCATCTACGCCATGGGCTTCCGGCTGGCCGAGACGCCGGACACCGGCGACACGGTGCGATGACGCGGATGCCGGAAGCACCGTGGGGCGCGGGCCGCTCCGACCGTTCCTCCGAAGGTATGGATCATGGAGATCGACTACTGGAACCCCAATGTGCACTACCACCCGTGGATCCTCGACAGCATCGGCGACCACCCCCGTGAAGCACTCGACATCGGCTGCGGCGACGGTCGTCTGGTCCGGGCCCTGGCAGATCGGGCGCGGCATGTCACCGGCCTGGACTCGTCGGCCGCCATGGTCGAGCACGCACGCTCCGCCAACCGGGACGTCACGAACGCCGACTTCGTGGAGGGCGACGTCTTCGACCTGGTCGGCACGGCCCTGCCGCATGAGCACTACGACGTGATCACCATGGTCGCCGTCGCCCACCACCTGGGTACGGACCGCGCGATCCGGACGGCGGCCTCGCTCCTCGCGCCCGGTGGGCGGCTCGTCGTGGTCGGCCTGGCCGCGCCCCGCTCCGCCGTCGACTGGGTGGCGCTCGTTGCCGCTCTCCTCGCCATCCGCCGCGAGGCCAAGCGGCACGGCGGGAAGCGCGCACAGGACGGCCTTCCCGTGGCCGAGCCCGATATGACCTGGTCCCAGGTCCGCCACACCGCTCACCTGCTGCTCCCGGGCTCGCGATGGCGCCGCCGTCTCATGTGGCGCTACTCGCTGCTGTGGGAGAAGCCCGGAGCCCCCGCTCGTGAGCACACCGCTCCGGACTTCTGACACCTCAGCTCCCCGTCAGCCGCCCATCAGCCGCCCTTTGCCGCCCGTCCTGGCCGAGCGGGCGACACACTGTCGGCCGAAGGGGGCTGCGCCTGTTGGCAGAGGGCCATGGCTCTGCTGAGCTTGGCCGCGTGATGGCTCAGGCCCTGCTGGCGGGCCTGGCTGATGATGGCGAGGATGTTGCTCCGCTCGCGGTCCAACCACCGCAGCGCGTGGTCCGGGCCGCCGTGCGGCGGCGACGCGCTGCCGTTGCCGATCGACCAGGCCGGGCGGTAACGCACCTGGCCGGTCAGCAACACATCACAGGCACTCTCCACGCGTGTCACGGTCTGGGCGGCCAACCGAGCGACGGCCTCGGTCTCCTCGGCGGAGTTCGGGGCGGGCAGGGAGCGGGCGAAACTGTGGACGAGGCCGTGGAAGGAGTACCTGCCGAACTCGAACTGCTGAAGAAGGTTCACATCCAGCAGGTACTCCAGGATCCGCTCCGCGCTGTCCGGACCCGTGCCCAGCAGGGCGGCGGCCGCGGACACGTCGAAATCGGCGCCCGGGTGCAGAGTCAGCAGCCGGAAGGCGTCCTGATGGGCCGGCTCCATCACCCGGTAGGACGTGCGCAGCACCCCGGCGACGCTACGGTCACCCGACTCCAACTCCCTCAGGGCGTGGGTGTCGTCTTCGAGCCGGTCCGTCAGATGGCGCACGCTCCAGTGCGGCCGCTTGCGCAATCGGGCCGCGCAGATCCGCAGCGCCAGCGGAAGGCCCCCACAGAGGCTCACCAGGCGGGCGGTCGCCTTCGGTTCGGCGGCCACCCGGTCGTGGCCCAGGAGCCGGCGCATCAGCTCCACACCGTCCTCCTCGCCCAGCACGGCGAGCGAGAGCTCCTCGGCACCTTCCAGCTCCGGCAGCCGGACGCGGCTGGTGATGAGCACGAGACTTCCCGCCGCGGTGGGCAACAGCGGTCTCACCTGGGCGACATCCCACGCATCGTCCAGGATCAGCAGTATCCGCCGCTTCGCGCTGGTCATCCGCCACATGGTCAGACGGCAGTCGTCGTCATCGGCGACGCACTCGTCCGCCGCTCCCAGGGCCCGCAGCAGATCGCCGAGACCCCGCTCGGGGGAGAGCGGCTCCTCCGCCGAGGCGAAGCCGCGCAGGTCGAGATAGAGCTGGCCGTCCGGGTAGTCGCCCGCCAGCCGATGTGCGACATGCATGGCGAGGGCCGTCTTGCCGCTTCCCCCCATTCCCTCGATGACCACGATCCGGGGGCCCGTCTGCTCGGCCACGGGGTGCGCCATCGTCGTCAGCCGGCGTAACTCGTCCTGGCGGCCGGTGAAATCGGCGAGGTCGCGCGGGATCGAGCGTGGAGCGGCCACGATCGAAGGCTCTTCTACGGGAGGCTTCTGGTCCCGGCCCGCGGTCAGCCAGGCTTCGCCGCGCAGGATCGCCTCGTGCAGCTCCGTCAGCTCGGGGCTGGGGTCGATGCCCAGCTCCCCCGCCAGCAGTGACCGTATCCTGGCGTATTCCTCCACCGCCTCGGCCTGCCGGCCCGCCCGGTACAGGGCGAGCATGAGCTGACGCATCAGGGTTTCCCGGAAGGGGTGGGCGACGACGGACTCCCGGAGGTCGGCGATGAGTTCGCTCGTCTCACCCAGGTCCAGCCGTAGGTCGAAGCAGTGCTCGAGCGCGGCGATATGACGTTCTTCCCAGGCGGGCCGCAGGGTGTCGATCAACGGTCCGCCCGCTCCGACGAGTATGGAACCGCGCCACAGCCCCAACGCGGCAGTCAAATCGGCGACCGCGTCCTTGAGGCGGCCCTCCGCGTGGGCGGTCTGCGCACGATGCGTCCAGAGGTCGAAGAGCCGCAGATCCAGGCTGTCGTCGTCGACCACCAGGCGGTACCCATGGCGCTCGGTGAGGATGATCTCCTGGCCGGACGGGATCTGGTGTCGCAGCCGGGCGACGGCCTTGCGGATCTGCTGGGTCGCCGTGGAAGGGGGGTCTTCGCCCCATACCGCTTCGACCAGTCGGGGAATCGGCACCACCCATCCCGACTCGAGGAGCAGCAACCCGAGGACGCGCTCGTTGACAGGGCCATCGAGATTTAATCGCCTGTCACCGTCCCATGCCTCCAGCGCGCCGAGAATTTTGAAACACAGATGGTTTGGGGGGTTCGACTGCATGATTGTGCTCCCACTGGTCGCGTCCCCCGTACACGCACAGAGCCTCCGCGTGGCCTTCCCGCACTGCTTGCAAGGTGCTTGTTGCCCCTCAGATGGTCATGCCATACATGTGGTCGGATCAAGAGTTGCACTTATTGGAGTCTGCCTCCGCTGCGGTTCCTTGACATCCAACTTCACTGAACATAACCGTGGGTAGTCAAGGCGGGGGCCGGGTGCTTCTCGAGCAGGTGTCGTGCGAATTGCGCGGGAGCGATGACCTTGTGGGGAATGTCCCACTGTTGGGGTCTCATGGTCCCGTGTATGTGCTTACCGGTGCCTTCAATTGAACTGTGCCGATATCGCTGATATCGGGTCACAAGGTCTGGTCCGGCGGCAGCGGCACGATGGTCACCGCGCGGTAGTCGTACCCGTCCTGTTCGAAGCCGGGCGCTTCCCATACGAGGTCGACCCGCTGGCCGGGCGAGAGTGTGCGGAAGCCGGTCACCTGGATGTCGGAGAAGTGGCCGAAGCAGCCGCCGGGGGTCTCGGGGGAATCGAGCACGCCCCACCCTTCCTCGTCGCTCCACTCGCGGACGGTCGCCATCACCATGGGGTGGACCCTATGGGCTCCGGCGGCCTCGGCGCAGTTGGATTTCGAGGGCGCGCGGCCGTGCGGGTCGCCCCGGCTCCTCCATCGGACCCGACGGCCGGGGCGGTCGATCCGGACATCCGGCACTCGTACGGCTGTCGGCGGCGGCCCAAGATCCACAACTCGGCCGCCGCGTGTGGGACCGCTCACGGCAACCGACCGGCATCCGCCGGCCCACCGACCAGTACGGCGGTACCAGGTCCCCGGTCCTCGGCTCCGGCCGACACACGATCATTCGCAAGCCCGATGCCTCCTTCCACCGGCGGGAGCCACCATGCTGGTGGAGACCTGCGAAGAGGAGCGCGTCATGTCATATCCGGAATTCCTCGAGTACCCGGAGCCCCGCTACCACGGCGACACGGGCGAAGTGAACGCGGCCTTCCGCCCGGCCAATACCCCACCCGACATCTCCTCGCCCGGCGGTTCTACCCACTACCTCGCCACCAATGAATCGACGGGTGGGGAATTCGGCCTGTACAAGATGGAGTTGGGCGCCCGGTCCGCCGGAGCGAAGACCCACTTCCACAAGGCCATGTCGGAGTCCTTCTACATCCTCTCCGGTGAACTGGAGCTCTACAACGGCGAGAGGTGGGTCACCGGCCGTGAAGGCGATTTTCTGTATGTACCGGTCGGCGGCCTGCACGCCTTCAAGAACGAAACCGATGAACCCATGTCCATGCTCTTGCTCTTCTCCCCGGGCGCCCCGCGCGAGGAATACTTCGAGCGGGTCGCGGAGATGACGCGGCGCGGCGGGGAGGAACTCAAGCGGTTTCGCATCCGGCACGACAGCTACTTCGTGGAGGACTTCGAGCCCGAGGGGGAGTAGCCGCAACAGGGGTCTCGTCCGATCAGGCCGGCGAGGCGATCACGGGACGAGTATGAGCTTGCCGCCGGGTCGGCGGGACCGGCTGAGTTCGGCCGCCTCCTGGAACTGGTCGAGCGCGTAGGCGCGGGCGACCGATACGACCAGGACGCCTTCACCGGCCAGCCGGGCGAACTCGTCCATCCGGTCGTAGCGCAGGTCGATTTGGGTGACCCTGGCGCCCAGCTCGGCCGCGGCGGCGAAGTCCGAGACGGTGAGGACGCGGTCGGAGTCGCCGGTCAGCCCGATCAGGGTCGGCAGCGAGCCGCCGGCCGGGCTGGCCTGGTCGGCACGGTCGATCCGGCCGCCGGTCGGAGCCGTGTCCAGGGCGCGGTCGAGGCGGCCTCCGGCCAGTGCGGCGACGCGGTCGGCCATGCCGTCGCCGTAGCCGGTCACCCGGGCGCCGATCTCTTCCAGGGCGGCGGCCCGCGCCGGCCCGGCGGTGGCGATCACCCGGACGCCCCGGTGCAGCGCGAGGCGCACCGCCGCCTCACCCACAGTGGAGCCCGCTCCGTGGACGAGCAGCAGCTCACCCGGCTGGACGCCGAGGTCGTCGAGCGCATGCCACGCCGTCTCGGCCGCCATCGGCAGCGCGGCGGCCTGCTCGGCGGTGACGCCCTCGGGAATCCGCGCCCAGGCCGCCATCAGCGCATACTCGGCGGCCCCGGCCGTCGGGCCGTCGAAGGCCGCCGGGCCGAACACGCGGTCGCCGATCTCCACGCCGGTGGTGCCCTCCCCGAGCGCATCGACGGTGCCCGCGATCTCGAAGCCGATCCCGCGCGGCAGCGGCGGCAGACGGTCGGCCAAGAGGCCGTCGATCACCGCCCAATCGGACGGGTTCAGACCACACGCCCGCACGGCGATCCGGATCTGACCGGGGCCCGGCTCCGGCTTCGGGACGTCGCGGAGCACGATCACGTCCGGGGATCCGAACCGGTCGAACTGAAGGGCCTTCATGACGATCTCCCTGTGTGATGACAGCATCTGCTGTCATCGACCCTAACACCCATGACGACAGCATCTGCTGTCATATCCTGGTGGGCATGCCACGATGGGAATCCGACGCACAGGGCCGACTCGAGCGGGCGGCGCTCGAACTATTCGAGACGCAGGGGTTCGAACGCACCTCGGTCGCGCAGATCGCGCGCACCGCCGGTCTGACCGAGCGTTCCTTCTACCGCTACTTCCCCGACAAGCGGGAAGTCCTCTTCGCCGACAACGAGCTGGAGGCTCACCTCGTCGCCCAGGTCGAGGCGGCCGACCCGAGCCTCAGTCCGATCGAGGCGCTGCTGACCGCGCTGGGAACCGCGGACGAGGTCTTTCACCCTCGCGACTTTCTGCTGCGCCGCATCAAGGTGATCGCCGCCAACCCGGCACTGGCCGAGCGTGATCTGATCAAGCTCGCCGACATCGCCGACGCGCTGGCACGGGCACTCGAACGCCGCGGCGTCGAGCCCGGCAAGGCACGCTTCATCATCGACGTGGCGATAGCGATCTCCCGGCGCGCCACATCCCGCTGGCTGGCCGAGCCGGACACGGCGCTCTCCGAACTCGTCGCCCAGGCCGCCGCTGAACTCTGCGAGACGGTCACGCCGCCGGCCCCGACGGCCCGCTGAGTCCGCCGTGCGAAGGGGGCGGCTACGGCCCCGCCGGGCTCGGTTCGATGTTGTGGTTGAGCCGGAAGACGTTGCCCGGGTCGTACTGGGCCTTCACCGCGGCCAGGCGCCGGTAGTTCTCGGTGCCGAACCCCGCGACACGCGGTCCCGGCCCTCCGTGCCGATGAAGTTCAGGTAGACCGCGCCGTGGGACCACGGCCGGGGGCTCAGGGTGATCACGGCGGCCGTGTGGCGGGGTGGCGGTCGGCGGCGGCGAAAGGGTGTGGTGTGCCCCGTCGGCACGAGTCCGGCGTACGTGCCGACGGGGCGCGGGCGGCCGTCGCCCGGTCAGCAGTTGACGTATTTCATGGCGAGCCGGACGAACGGGTCACCGGTCCCGGCATCCAGGTACACGGGGGACGAGTCGCCCTTCGGCCCGGCCCAGTCGCTGTCGACGGTCCGGCCGTACAAGGTGTACCCACGCACGTAGGGGCACCGGCCGTCGGCCTTGGTGTCCGTGACGGTGCCGATGGCGAGGTCCTTGTTGTAGCACCACTGGCCGGAGGCAACGCCCTCCGCGCTCGAGACGGTCCAGTTGTGCGGACATCCGGGGACCTGGACCGAGGATGCGCTGGTGGGCGTTGCGGCGTGGGCAGCCGAGAAGGGAAACGCGGCCAACAGCCCTGCGCCGGCGATGGCCGTCGCGAGGTACTTCTTGAGCATGGGTGTCTCCTGGGTGATGTGTGACGCGGTGACACGCGGACCCGAGGCGGTCGACGTGCGGAGGAACAACCCGATCGTGTGGGCAGCGCGTGCCGACGTCCACGGACCCGCCGTCCGGGACATGTCCCGGACGGCCTGGGACAGCAGAACCGCAGGTCTACGCCGCTACCGCGAGGGTGCGCCGGGTGTCACAGGGCGCGATATCCGCCCATCCCGCGGCCGATCGAGAGCCGCTATCGGGTTCGGGGCCGGCCGCCGTTGCCCGTGCCGTTGAGCGGGATCAAGGACTCCAGGGTGGCGCCCCGTACCCAGGCGCCGAGGAGGTTCCGGTGCATGGCGAGGATCTCGTGTTTCACCGCGAGCCTCTCCGCGGCCCGGGTGAAGTCGCAGGTGGCGACGAACACCGCGACATCCGCGCCGTGTTCGGCCTTCGCGGTGCCGAGGAACTTCTGCATATCGCCGCTCGGCACGGTCCGGTGGGGTGCGTAGTGCTTGCACTGGATCACCAGCCGGCGCCCGTCCGGCATCCGGCCGACGACATCGGCGCCCAGGTCGCCCGACTTCCCCGAGACGATGACGTGGGTGCAGCCGTCCCGGCGGCACAGCTCCGCGACGTACCGCTCGAACCGCTGCCAGGTCATGGTGTCGATCTCGGCCATGGAGCGCTCACGTGCGGCGTTCTCCTCCTCGGCCCGCCAGGCCCGGTGTTCCGCCACGGTGCGCAGATGGGTTCGCCACAGCCACCAGCCGACGCCGCCGAGCAGACCCACGAGGACCACCCCGACGACGTACGGCCACACCGTCTGCCAGGTCAGGGCCAGTGCGAGGACCGCCACGGCACCGCCGGTCCAGGCCGTGCGGCGCAGCCGTGCCTTCGCCCGCCGTAACGCCGTTCCACGTCGCCGTCGCACAGCCATCGCGTCCCCCAGTCGGCTTCTTTCCCGGCAGTTTCGGGAGTGGCGGGCCGCCCACGCAAGAGCGCCTTTCGGGCCTCTTATGGACGCCGCCTTTTGGATCGGGTCTGCCGTGGGCGAATCTGCTGCGGGCCGAGATTCCTTACCGGACAAGCGAATTGGGTTGATGGTGAAAGGACCGCGGCGGTGTGGGCCGCGGCACTCACGAGGAGGTCCGATGGGAACATTCGCCACCGGCTGGGAGCCGGCAAGGAGTCCACGAGCCGCGGAGGGGGAGACGACTCCCACGCGGTTCGACGATCATCTGGCCGCGCAACTGCTGACCCAGCGCATCGTCTTTCTCGGCACGCAGGTGGACGAGGTGTCCGCGAACCGGGTGTGTGCGCAGATGCTGCTGCTGTCGGCCGAGGACCCGCGGTCGGACATCAGCCTCTACGTCAACAGCCCGGGCGGTTCGGTGACGGCGGGGCTGGCGATCTACGACACGATGCGGCTGATTCCCAACGACGTGTCCACGCTCGTGATGGGATTCGCCGCGAGCATGGGGCAGTTTCTGCTCACCGTGGGAACGACCGGAAAGCGCTACGCACTGCCGAATTCCCGCATCATGATGCACCAGCCGTCCGCCGGTATCGGAGGGAGCACGGCCGATATCGCGATTCAGGCCGAGAATCTCGAATTCATGAAGCGGTCGATCGAGCGGATCACGGCGGAGCACACCGGACAGAGCGTGGAGACCATTTCGCGCGACGGCGACCGCGACCGGTGGTTCACCCCGGCGCAGGCGAAGGAGTACGGAATGGTCGACCGGGTCGTGGAGTCGCTCGCGGACGTACGGCCGGCCGGTACACGGCGCAGGATGGGGATCTGACATGGGGCAGTACACGATTCCGACGGTCGTCGAGCGCACCACGCAGGGGGAGCGGGCGTACGACATCTACAGCCGGCTGCTGTCCGAGCGGATCATCTTCCTCGGCACCGAGATCGACGACGGCGTGGCCAACGTCGTCATCGCGCAACTCCTCCACCTCGAATCGTCGAGCCCGGAGCAGGAGATCGCGATCTACATCAACTCGCCGGGCGGCTCCTTCACCTCGCTGATGGCGATCTACGACACGATGACGTTCGTGACCGCGCCCATCTCGACGTTCTGCGTGGGGCAGGCGGCCTCGACCGCGGCGGTGCTGCTGGCCGGGGGAGACCCCGGGCGGCGGTTCGTGCTGGAGCACTCCCGGGTGCTGCTGGGGCAGCCGGTGAGCGGCGGTCAGCAGGGGACGGTCTCGGACCTCAGCCTCCAGGCCAAGGAGATGCTGCGGATCCGCGCGCAGGTCGAGGAGGTGCTCGCGCGCCATACGCCCCACGACGCGGCCACGCTCCGCGCCGACATGGACCGCGACAAGGTCTTCACGGCGCCGGAGGCGGTGGCGTACGGGCTCGCCGACGAGGTGCTGAGCCGGCGGACGGCCGGGGCTTTCTGACGGGAGGGCCGGGGCTCGGGTGGCGGGGGTCGGTGCCTCAGGCGGCCAGACGTACGTCGCCCTGCCGCCCGGCGTGCCGGGACGGCCCACGGTCCGCGACGGATGTGGTGGACGTGACGGAGGTGACGGACGTGGTGGACGCGACGGACGTGAGGGACGCGACGGACATCGCCGCGCCGCCGCGCCGCCGCGGACCGGAGGCAAGGCGGATCAGCTCGCCCTGCGCCATGGCGAGGAGGTCGGCCAGACCGAGACCGAGCGCGCGGGCGGCGGCCGCGAGGACCTCGGACGACGCCTCCTTGCGGCCGCGTTCGAGTTCGGAGAGGTACGGCATCGAGATACGGGCCGCCTCGGCCACGTCCTTGAGCGTGCGCTGCTGGGCGAGCCGCTCGCGCCGCAGCACACCGCCGACGAGGTCCCGCCACAGGGGCTCCTTCACCGGCTCCCGGCCGGGCTGCTCCCGCCCGGCCGGGACGGCCGGAACGCGCGGAGCGGCGGGGGCCGCCGGGGCGGGGGCGGCCGCGGGGGCTTCGGCCCCGGCGGTGGCTCCCGACCGGGGCGCCGGGTCCGCGGTGGCCGGACGCAGGGGAATGACGCGGGCTCGGTTCGACGCGTGGCTGCTCACCCCCTCAGGGTAGGAGCGCCGCGCCCGACGGGAAGGGGGACAACGTTCTGCCCTTGGCGAATCGCTCAAACGTTCGGGTGCGGGCGGGTGGCGCAAACCGGGCCGCGCACACCCCGCGCATCCCCGGCGAGGAGCCCCGTTGTCAGTGCCGGGCCCTAGCGTATGGCTGTCCTTATTCACGCTTGCTGGGCTGCTTGCGTAACTCGGACACGGCGGGGACCGGACCCAACAGCGCGGGTCCGGCCCCCGACAAAAAGACGGTTCGACCGCCCGGGGCCACGGGGGCACCGCGCCGGGTCAGGAGGTGATCCGCAGCTCCGGCGGATAGCCGGTCCAGCGCAGCGGCGCGGGCAGGTGCGCCATGTCATTGGAGAAGAGCACCGAGGGCGGCCGACCGGGCGGGGGACAGCGGATGACGGTCAGCGCCGCGTTGCACTGGTTGAGGCCGAGCCAGCGCCACTTCGGGGCGTCGAGCACGGCCCGGACCAGCCAGCCGATGAGGAAGTTGTGCGTTACGACCAGCTCATGGCGGTCCTCGGGCCCGTCCACCGGACCCGTGAAGCGCTCCTCGGCGGCACGCGCCAGCAGCGGGCCGCGGGCGCGCTCCTCAAGGGGAAAGCGATGGACGAACTCGAGCAGGAAGTCGGCGGAATCGGCGGGCAGTTCGTCTCGCCGGGGCGTGTACGGCACATAGTCCCCGGCCGGTTCGCAGACATGGGCCGGTACGCCGTCGAGTCGGTCGCCGATCAGCTGGGCGGTCTCGGCCGCCCGGGGCAGCGGACCGTGGTGGATCGCCGATAGCGGAACGCCCCGGAGCCGCTCGCCGAGCAGCGCGGCCTGGCGGCGGCCGGTGGGCGTGAGCCCGCTTTCGTCCGGCATGGCCTCGCCGTGGCGGGTCAGATAGAGATAGCGGGTGGCGTGGGGTGTGTCGGTCGTGTGAGCCGTGTGGGTCGCGGGCATGGTCCCTGTCCGTCGAGAGTCGCTGGAAGGGACGGTCGGTGAGGGGCTGCGGGTTCCGGCGGTATCCCGACTGTTCCGGCGGCACCGCAGTACGGCCCGCTATCGCTGGTCCGGGGATCTGCGGTCGAGGTCAGCCGGCGCGAGCGCCCGACAGCAGGAGCGCGGCGGTGCCCACCGTGGCGCTGATCAGCATGCCCGCCAGGGCGCCGAGGAAGACCAGGACCAGCGCGTCCCGCAGCCGGTCCACGGCGGGCCGGAAGCCCACGCGTCGCAGCAGCAGATACGAGCAGACCGGGGCCAGGGTGTTGCCCGCCACGATCGCGAGGACCGCCGGGGGCGACGGGCCGATGGGGGCGTTGACCGCGACGGCGCCGAGGGCGATGCCCGGCCAGGCCATCGGGCCCAGCGTTAGCAGACACGCCAGCGCGATGCCGGTCGGTGGCCACAGGGTGACCTGACCGCGTACCAGCTCCTGGAGCAGTCCGATCCTGGCGCCCGCGTAGTAGAGGGCGGGGACGGCCACGAGCCGTAGCGCGGTGGTGCCTTGGCGCCGGAGGCCGTTCTTCCGCCGGATCCCCATGTCGCGTGCCACAGCCGCCATCACACTACGGGCGCCCCGGGCCGGCGCGGCTGACACGCGGCCACCGGGTCGGGCCCGCCCGTACGCAGCACAGCACGCGCACGATTTCATCAGGTTCCTCCGCGGGCACTCCGCCGTTCACGGAGGAACCTGATGAACGGAAACACCCGGGGCTACGCCGCCTACAAGGTGGGCTCGAACGTCACCAGCCATGAGGCGTGGGGGCTGGTCAGCACTGCTACCGGCGTCCGCTTCCACCACATGGTCACCGTGTCGCACGGCGGCACCGGCACCATCAGCCGCGTCGTCAACAACAAGGGCGGCCGTCCAATTCCGGCAACAATGTGGCGAACCTCGTGAACTCCCTCTGGGACCCCCGCCCAACGGACGACCCCGTGCCCGCGATAAGGCCCCTTCCCGGGGCGTATCGCGGGCACGCATATGCGCACCGGGCTTGCCCACCTCTGCGGGAGACGTCACCGTTGACCCCCACGGGCACGCGCCGCGCGCCCGTATTCGACTGGGATCGGAGGTGCCATGGGACCGATCGTTCCACCCCTCGTTCCACCGTATGAAACCGTCGGCGACGGGCCGCACCGGGTGATGGCGGTGCATGGCTGGTTCTCGGACCGGGCCGCGTACGCCGCGATGCTGCCGCATGTCGACCGGCGCGGATTCACCTATGTACTGCCCGATCTGCGCGGCTACGGCGAGGCGCGCGACATCCCCGGCTCGTACACCACCGGCGAGGCCGGGGGCGACCTCCTCGCGCTCGCCGATCACCTCGGCTGGGAGCGGTTCTCGCTCATCGGCCACTCGATGGGCGGGGCCGTTGTGCAGCGCGTGGTGGCGGCCGCGCCGCACCGGGTCCGCCGGCTGGTCGGGGTCGCGCCGGTGCCGGCCAGCGGGGTGCCGATGGAGGGCGAGCAGTGGCAGCTGTTCGCGGACGCCCCCGACCGCCCGGAGAACCGCCGGGCGATCATCGACCGCACCACCGGCGGCCGCCACCCGGCCGCCTGGCTGGATCTGATGGTGCGCCACTCACTGGAGCACAGCGACCCCAAGGCGCTCCGCGCATGGCTGGACTCCTGGGCGCTGGAGGACTTCCACGAGGACATAGCCGGCGCCCAGGTGCCGGTGCGGATCGTGGTCGGCGCCCATGACCCGGCGCTCACGGCCGAGGTGATGCGGCAGACCTGGCTGCGCTGGTACGTCAACGCCGAGCTGGTGGAGCTGGAGTACGCCGGACACTACCCGGCCGATGAGACACCACAGGAACTGGTGCGGGCCGTGGAGGACTTCATCACGGCTGACGCGTAGCCGACGGTGAGACGCCGGAGGCGGTCGCTGACGGATCGGTGGAGGGCGAGGGTGAGGATGGGGCGGACGGGGCGGCGGAGGCGGGGTCGGTGCGCCGGTGCTTCGCCTCGCTCCGCTGGTACCTCTCCTCGCTCTCCTCGTACTTGGGCAGCAGATCCGTCAAGATCTTGTCGACATATTCCTGGGTCTCGAGGATCTTGGGGATGCCGCGCGCCCGGAGCACCGCGTTCGGCCCCGCGTTGTACGCGGCGAGCGCGAGCCGGGTCGAGCCGAGTCTGGTCCCGCTGCCCGGGACCGCCTTGACCACGTCGTAGAGATGGCACATGTAGCGGGCCTGTGAGGGGATGGCGTCGCGGGGCTCCCAGACATCGGCCTTGCCGTCGCCGTTGCCGTCCTTGCCCCACTCCTTCCAGGTGACCGGGGAGAACTGCGAAATGCCCTGGGCGTGCCCGGAGTCCGCGTCCGGCCGCCAGCCGCTCTCCGCGTCGATCTGGGCGGCCAGCAGCGGCACGCTCAGCGGGGAGCAGGCGCCGCGGACCGCCGCCTCCAGCACGGGGCGCCGAGTGTCGGGGACCACCGGCAGCTCCGGTTCCGAGGGCTCGGTGAGATGCCGTACGACCAGAACCGCGGCGACGACCAGCGCGAGGCCCGCGACGAAGGCCGCGGCCATCCCGGCCGCGCGGGTCAGCATGCCGGAACCGGCACGGAGGGGGTACGCATGCAGGGACCGTAGCCGGTATCGCGGGCCGATCCGTAATCGGTCGCCGACACGGTTCTATCGTGCCTGGTGGGCCGGGGGCATGGGCGGCCCGGCGGGGGCCGCGGGGAGCGGGCCGGACCCGCCCTCGGCCGGGCGCTTCATCACATACGCCGCACCGGCGCCCGCCGCGAACAGCGCCAGCACCGAGACCGCGGTGCCCAGCCAGGTGGCGCCGAGCCACTGGCCGCCGACATAACCGAGGGCCACGCTGTACGCCGCCCAGGCGAGCCCGGCCACCGCCGACCACGGCAGGAATTCCTTCACCCTCCGATGGGCCGCGCCCGCGCTCAGGCTGACGACCGAGCGGCCCGCGGGCGCGAAGCGGGCTATCACCACGAGCGGACCGCCGCCGCGCACCAGCGCGGTGCCCAACTTCTCCTGGGCCGAGGTGAGTCTGCGGGAACGGGCGATGGCGCGGTCGAGCCGGTCGCTGCCGCGCCAGGCCAGCCGGTAGGCGACCATGTCGCCGAGGACGGAGGCGGTCGCGGCGCACAGCATCAGCCCGAACATGGCGGGGAAGTCGGCCGCGCCCGCCTGGCGCACCACGCCGACGGCGTCAACGGTGGTGCCGGCGGCCGCGGTGGCGGCGGTGATGACCAGAACTCCGCTGGGCAGAACGGGCAGAAAGACATCGAGCAGGACGGATGCCCCGATCACCGCGTAAATCCATGGGGTGTTGGTCAGCGACCCCAAATGTTCCAACAACGTTCGACTCCCGATCCCGGTCCCCCCGCTGCGCATGTCGCCGGGAAGCGGCAGGCGTCAGCCTGTAACAGCCATACAGCGTACGCCTGTGACTGAAGAGGATAACGGTAAGGGTTGTGATGATGTTGTTCGAATCACGCCATGCGGGGCGTTCGGCCCCGCATGGCGCGATGGGTGATGTGACGCCGGATCCGAATACCGAATACGGCGAACCAGCATCTATCGGACGATGGACGGCTCGCGCCGCGCTTCGGGCGCCGCCTCGCTCTCGCGAGCCGGGCCCGAGCCGAATATTCGGTCCAGCGCCCAGGGGCCGGGGCCGGTGAAGACGAGCAGCAGCAGGGTCCAGCAGAACATCGCGGCGGGTTCGCCGCCGTTCTGGATGGGCCACAGCTTCTCGGGCTGGTGCTCATGGAAGTACGCGTAGGCCATCGAGCCCGAGGAGATGAAGGCCGCGCTGCGGCTGCCGAGGCCGAGCATCACCAGCGCGCCGCCGATGAGCTGGATCACGGCCGCGTACCAGCTCGGCCAGGTGCCGGCGTCGATGGTCTTGCCGGTGCCCATGATGCCGCCGAACCAGCCGAGCAGCGATGAGGCGCCGTGGCAGAAGAACAGCAGTCCGACCACGATGCGGAAGAGGGACAGGACGTACGGCTTGGCGTTGTCGAGCGCCTCGCCGAGGTTGCGGGGGGTGGAAGAAGACATGAGTGGGGAGCTCCTTGCTCCGGGGACGGAGTACAGCGGAACCGCCAGGTTAGGTACGCCTCACCTTTTGTTGCAAGTTCAAGTTCCTGCCAATGTGAAGGCCCCGAAATGCCTTTTGTCCTGCCCTGGAAGCCGCTCCTCAGAGCCCCACGGCGCACATCGGGGCACCTTCCTGACGGGGTTCCCCGGTGGTCACCACGCGGAGCGCCGCCCGTGCCACCGCGTCCGTGTCGCAGAGGGTGACCGAGTTCACGCCCGGCCGCGCACCCGCGGCGGTCACCCAGTGGACCCCCTCGGTCGGCACCCCGATGGCGAACCGCCGCGGATGCGGGCGGCCGTGGGCGTCCACCAGCCGGTAGGGGGCGGTGGTGACGTCGAGGCCGCCGGTCTCATAGCCCTCCACCCGATGCGGACGGCACTGCCCGGTCTCCAGCAGATGGTTCAGCAACTCATCGGCGGTCCGGCGCACATCGGGCTCCGGCAGCCGCGCCTCGATCAGGGTCGTGGCCGCCACCGGTGCACCCGGCACCTCGGCCGACCGCGCGGCGAATCCAGCCATGGCGGCCCCTTGGTCTGGACTTTCCAAGGTCACTTCAAGCCGTGGACCGAGGACGTCCAGGACGCCCGCCTCGATCAGCGCGGCCATCTCCTCGATCCGGCGGCGCGGCGGGCCGATCGAGAGAAAGGCGTTGAGCGGGGTGTACCAGCGGTCCAGATGCGCACGGCGGGACGCCCCCGTCAGCCCGCCGTGGTCGACGATCAGCCGCACCTCGTTGCGGACGTCACGCAGAACGTCGAGGGCCGCCTTGACCGGGCCTTCGACGTTGCCCAGCCGGGCGTGCGCCACGTCCTGGCGGGCGTAGGCCAGCAGCCAGCGCCGGAAGTCGTCACGCCCCGTGAACCGGCGTCCGCGCAGCGGCTGGGCCACCGCGTCCCAGGACCAGCGCTCGGCTTCCGGAATGCCGTACTCCGAGAGCACGGCGGCCTCTTCGGGGCTGCCGTGGCCGGTGGCCAAAAAGTGACCCCTGAAGCGTGCTGGGGTGAACGAGACGGGGGTGCCGGAGCCGGACCCGGGGGCTTCGGGGGCTTCTGGGACGGCCGGGGCGCGGGTGTCGGGCGCGCGGAGGGCCAGCAGCGCCTCGTAGTAGACCGTCTCGGCCTCCTTGGCCACCAGCGGCCAGATCTCGGTGAGGAAGTCCGGCGGATCGCCGGAGTCCGCGCGCTTGCGGAAGTGGTCGAGCACATCGGGGGTCAGCAGCAGCGGGGTGTGCCGGCCGCACGGCCCCTTCGCGTTGTCGCCCCGTGCGTGGTACGGGATGCCGCGCCGCGACCCCGCGTACAGCCGCGGCTCGCGGCCCGAGGGCCGGTAGACCAGACCGCCCTGGCCGTTCGGTGCGAAGGTGCCGCCCCGGCCCGCCGTCAACAGCGCCATATGGTCGAAGAAGTTGAGGCCGAGACCGCGCAACAGCACCGGTTCGCCCGGGGCGATGGGCGACAAGTCGATATCGGCGGGGTTGGCGGGCGGGTAGTAGCGCAGCCCGTGCCGCTCCGCGTGGGCCGCGTACCGCCGCTCCGTGGGGTCGGCGGCCGCCGGCAGATGGCCCTGCGCCAGGACGACCGCGCGCAGCCCCGTCAGACGGCTTCCGTCGTCCAGTGTCAGCACCTGCTCGCCGTCGGCCCGCTCCTCCAGCCGTACGGCGCGGGCCCGGTGTGTGCGGACCGTCACGGTGTCCGGCGCGCCCCGCACCACCTCGCCGAACACCCACTCCAGATAGCGGCCGTAGAGCGCGCGGCTGGGGTAGTCGTCCGGACCGAGACCGGGCGCCAGACCGCGCGCCGTGACCCATTCGTACAGGCTCGGCCCGGTCCGCACCGGTCCGCCGCATTCGACGCTCGCGTCGGTGAACAGGGTCACCTGCGAGGCCACGGTGTTCATCAGCAGCTCGTCCGGCTGGGCGGTGCGCCAGACCCGTCCCGCGCCGGGCGGGGAGGGATCCACCATATGGACGGTCAGCGGGGTGCCGGACGCCAGTTCCGGGGCCGAGGCGCACAGGCGCTCCAGCACGCTGGTGCCGCGCGGCCCGGCGCCGACGACGGCTATCGCGTGGAGATCTCCGGCCAAGGTTGTGTCTCCCGGGGCAGATGTGACGCGTGTAGGCAAGGATGCGCGCCCATCATGCCGTTCGCTCGACACGATTCGAGCCGGTCTCCGGAACGTAGCGCTCCGTTGTGGCCTGTATCACGTGGCATATGCCATGGAATGGCACCCAAAGGGGCCGACTACCCCGCCCAGTCCGTCTCCAGAGCCGCCACCAGCCGGGCCTCGCCGCCCGCCGGGTCCGACTGCGCCTGGTCCAGCCGCAGATGGGCGCTGCGGCCCTGGAGGGTCAGCGTCATCAGCTGGTTGCCGAACCAGGGCCCGCCCGTCTTGTGCCAGCTCAAGTGGGAGTGGGGCACCCGCCCATGGCGCTTGAAGACCCGGCCCAGGGCGCGGCCCGCCGCGCTCCAGCCGAAGCGGAAGCCGAGCCGGATCGAGGCGTAGATGCTGTTGTGGACCGGGGAGCAGGTCAACTGCCGCACCTGGCTGCGGGGCGGCCGGGACGGCCACCGCGACCAGTCCGGGGTGGCCACATAGGCGTGGTGCACATCGCCGGAGAGCACATTGATCGTGGCCGGTGCCCCCGGTGCGCCGCCCACCGCGGCGATGGTGTCGGTGAGCGCGTCGAACGACTCGGGGAACGCGGCCCAGTGCTCCAAGTCGCCACGCTGCCGCAGGTCCTCGCCGATCCGCGCCCAGCGCCCACCGCGTCTGCCGCCGCACACCGAGGCGTTCCACGCCTCCACGTCGTGGACGAAATGCGGCAGCAGCCAGGGCAGCGAGGTGCCGAGCAGCAGATGGTCATAGCCGCCGCGGACCCCGGGCTCCTCCGGACCGCGGACCCCGGGCCCTTCCGGGCCGGTGGCCCCGGGCCCTTCCGGACCCGGACCGGGGAAGCCGGACGCGCCGCCCAGCCCGTCCATGGCCTGCTCCCGCACCCAGATGAGCTCCTTGTCGGTGAGCATCGCCCGCCGGCCCTCCTCCAGCACCCGCGCCGCGCGGGTGTCGACCATCAGCAGCCGGGTGCGGCCGAAGTCGCGGCGGTAGCTCCAGCGGGTGTACGCCGGATCGGCGTCGGCGCGGGCGGCGAACTCCCGCAGCGCCTCGGTGCCGTCCTCCGCCGCGCGCACCTCCGCGTAGAGCGGGTCGGCGGCCAGTTCGGCGGGGGAGAGGTTGCCCAGGTGCTGATGGACCCAGTAGGACATCAGCCCGCTCAGTATCCGCTCCCGCCACCACGGGGTCGCGCGCATCCGGCGCTGCCACGCCTCGCTGGTGTTCCAGTCGTCGATGACATCGTGGTCGTCGAAGATCATGCAGCTGGGGACGGTGGAGAGCAGCCAGCGCACCTCGGGGTCCAGCCAGGACTCGTAATAGAGGCGGGTGTACTCCTCGTAGTCCGCGACCTGCTCGCCCGGCGGCTCGCTCAGATCGCGGCGCTCGGCCAGCCAGGCACGGGTCTCGGCGGAGGTCTCGTCCGCGTACACCTGGTCGCCCAGCAGCACCAGCACATCGGGGCGCGGCAGCTCCGGGGCGCGGGCCAGCGCCTGCGCGAGGGTGTCGAGCGCGTCGGGCCCCACCGGGTCGTGCGAGGCGTCGGAGGGCGGCGCGGCCCAGCGGCAGGAGCCGAAGGCCACGCGCACGGGCGCGGGGCCGGGGGAGTCCGTACCCGGGGCGGGGGTGCGGATGGTGCTGTCCGGGAAGGGGGAGCCGGGCAGCGGCCAGACCTGCTCGCCGTCCAGCAGCACCCGGTACGCGGTCTCCCCGCCGGGCCGCAGCCCGGCGACCGGGATCAGCGCGTAGTGATGGCCCGCGATCCGCCAGGTGCGGGCGGTGCCGCCGGCGCCGTCGGCGCACCGCACCTCGGCCTCACAGGGCCGGTCGGCCTCGACCCAGACGGTCGCGCCGGTGCCGGTCTCCCAGTCGACATGGCGCAGCAGTGGTCCCAGGCGCAGCCCGGCCATCCGGACCTCCTCCGTCGTTCTTCGATGTGCACGTCATGCGTACGGTACGGAACGACGGAGGAGGTGCGGCGGTTCCACCGGGCGGTGTGCCGTTGGGCGTGCCGTTCGGTGCGCCGTGCGGTGCGCCGTGCGGTGCGCCGTGCGGTGCGCCGTTGGTGTGCGGTTCGGTGTGCGGTCTCAGCAGCCGTTGAGGATGCCGCTGAGCGCGGACTTCTCGGACGAGTCGAGGGTGAGCTTGTAGGTGTACTTCACCGAGACCCACATACGGGCGTACATGCAGTGGTAGGCGCTCCGGGGCGGCAGCCACTCGGCGGGGTCCTGGTCGCCCTTGGACTGGTTGACGTTGTCCGTCACGGCTATCAGCTGGGAGTGGGTCAGGTCGTTGGCGAACGCCTGGCGCTGGGCGGTGGTCCAGCTGTTCGCACCGGACTTCCACGCCTCGGAGAGCGGCACGACGTGGTCGATGTCCACGTCGGAGGAGGCGGACCAGGTCGCGCCGTCGTACTCGGAGTACCAGGTGCCGCTGGTGGCCGCGCAGCTGGAGTCGGTCTGGACGTTCTTGCCGTCCCGCTTGAGGACTTCCTCGCGGGTGTTGCAGGAGCCGCTCTGGGTGATCCAGTGCGGGAACTTGTCGCGGCTGTAACCGTCCGACGAGCCTTCGGCCTTGACGGTCAGCGAGGCCAGCTGGGTCCGGGCGGTGGCGGCGCTGGGCGGGGCGGGCGGAGACGCCTGGGCGGTGGGCCCGCTCAGGACGAGCGTGCCCAGCAGGGCGACGAACCCGCCGAAGACGGAGGCGCGACGCGCGTAGACGCGACGGCGAGTGGGATGACACTGCATGTCTGACATGCGAACTCCCTTGAGGGTGGGGGGTCGTTGGCCGCTGGTGCCCGGCCATGGTGGCGACGCCGGGTTGCCGTGGGGTGGGCGCCAGGTAACAGGGTGACGACGCGGTCATGTCAACGCAAGGGGTTCAAAGGGCGGTTGGGGCCACGTTTGCGATCCGGCGCGGGCGCCAGCGCCGTGAGCTGGGCGCGCGTCCCCCCGCGCCCGCGCTCGACGGCCGTGGCGTTGCTGCCGGTCGACGCCACGCCCGGGGTGGGGCTCGCCGCGCTCCCGCCCGGCGCGCGTACGCCCGGCCCACGGGCTTCCGCGGGCCGGGCGCGTGGGTGGTGAGGGCGCTCCGGGCGGCGGGGTGGAGTCGCTACCGGGCCCCGGCGGCAGCGCGCCCCGGGCCACCGGGCGGGCGGTCTACGGCCCCCGGCCCGGCGATCCTGCCCTGAGCCCCGCCCGGACTGTGGGACTGGTCACACTTCCCGGCGGTGGCGGGCCGGTTCCGGTGGACCGGGGGCTGCCGCGCCGGAGGGTTCCCGTATCCTTGTCGGCAGCAGAAGGGGAGTAGCTCCTCGCCGGACCGTCGACATACTGCCCGCCCCTCGAGGTGCGGGCCGGCGCCCGGAGCGTACGGAACCACCGCGCGACGCGGAGGCCGTGCGCCAGCGAGACCTTCGGCCGCAGTGTCCGACGCTGCCGTGCCGAAGCGATCCCTCCCCGGGGCCCTTGGTGCGGCCCGATCTACGAGGTATCCATTCCGTGTTCAGTATCACCGTCGCCGCCGTGGTCTTCGGCGTCGTCTTCCTCGCCGAGCTGCCCGACAAGACCGCCCTGGCCGGGCTGATGCTCGGCACCCGCTACCGCGCGTCGTACGTCTTCGTCGGCGTGGCCGCCGCCTTCGCCATCCACGTCGGGCTCGCGATCGCGGCGGGCAGTGTGCTCACCCTGCTGCCGCACCGGCTGCTGGAGGCGATCGTGGGGGCGCTCTTCCTCGGGGGAGCGGCGGTGCTGCTCCTCAAGAAGGACGACGGCGAGGAGGAGGTCCGCAAGCCCGCCGACCAGAGCTTCTGGAAGGTCTCCGGGGCGGGCTTCATGCTGATCCTGGTGGCCGAGTTCGGCGATCTGACCCAGATCATGACCGCGAACCTCGCCGCCCGCTACGACGACCCGCTGTCCGTGGGCGTGGGCGCCGTGCTGGCCCTGTGGGCGGTCGCCGGACTGGGCATCCTGGGCGGCCGCACCCTGATGCGATACGTCCCCCTGCGACTGATCACCAAGATCGCGGCCCTGGTGATGCTGGCCCTGGGCGCCTTCAGCCTGTACGAGGCCATCGTGGCCTGAGCGCCCACGAATGGCTTGGTTGTCGGGGCTGTCCGGGGCGCTGGGGTGTCCGGACACCCCAGCGCCCCGCACGCCGGGCGGGGTTTCCACGCATCCGGGGACGTGGGGCGTCTACGCGCCCCCCCCGGGCGCCGGGCTGACCGGGCGTTCGGGCGCCCGGTGGGGTTCCCTCGCGCCTGGGCATCCGCACGCGCGGCTGTCCGGGGCGCGCGGGGAGTCCCCACGGACAGGTTTCCGCGGACGGGTGCCCCGGGTGCCCGTACGGCGGCTACACGCCCGCGTGCCCCGGGCATCACGGGGCGCGCGGGCGTTCGAGCTTCCGGTGGAGTTCGCGCCGTCTGGCTATCCGGGCGCGTGGCCGTCCGGGGCGCCTGGGAGCGTCTCGGCGGGCGGGTTTCCGTGGGCCCGGGTGTCCCGGGTCATCTGCGGGTCGTGTGCCCGGGGGTCCGGCGCAAGGGCTTCCGGGCGGCGTTCGAAGGCCGGGCTTCCGCACACCTGGGGTCCGGGGTGTCCGGCGGGCGGGGCTCGGGTGTCCGGGCGTTGCGCGACCGCGAGCCCCGGTGTCCGTGCGCCCGGGGCGACCGCGCGCCCGGGGCGTCCGTACGGCCGTGCGTCCGGGGCGTTTCCGGTGTCCGGGGCGGCGCCCCCGTCGGCGCGAGGGTCAGTCCTGGACGTGGACTCGTAGCGTGCCGTCCGGGAGTGCCTCGACGTGTACCTGCTCCAGGTCCTGGACGTGTACGTCGGGGGCGTGTGTCGCGGCGCGTGGGCCCACGCCGATCACGCGCATTCCGGCTGCCCGGCCCGCCGCGATGCCGGCTTGCGAGTCCTCGAAGGCGATGCAGTCGGCGGGGGCGAAGCCCAGTTCGGCCGCGCCCTTGAGGAAGCCCTCCGGGTCCGGCTTGCTCGCGCCGACGTGTTCCGCGGTGACCCGGATTTCCGGCAGCCGCAGCCCGGCGGCGCCCATGCGGGCGCGGGCGAGTGCCTCGTCGGCGGAGGTCACCAGGGCGTGGGGCAGACCGGTCAGCGAGGCCATGAACGCGGGCGCGCCGGGCACCGGCACGACGCCGTCGAGGTCGGTGGTCTCCGCCTCCAGCATCCGCTGGTTGTCGGCCAGGTTCCGCTCGACCGGCCGGTCGGGGAGCAGCGCCGCGATCGTCGCGTGGGCCTGCCGCCCGTGGGCGATCGCGAGTACGCGCTCCGCGTCCAGCCCCTGCTCGGCCGCCCACCGCCGCCAGTAGCGCTCGACCACGGCGTCGGAGTTGACGAGGGTGCCGTCCATGTCGAGGAGGAGTGCGCGGGCGGTGAGGGACATCGAGACTCCTGGTCGCGGGCGCGGGATGAGCGAGGAGACAAGCGGCTCCGCCCGCCGGTCAGGGAGAGCGGGCGGAACCACTTTGTTCCTTCACGATACAAAGCGTGGCCCATCTGCGCCAGTGGGGGCGGGGCCCCTCTACGGCTCGTCGGTTCTGGATTCGAGGTCGCGGCGGGTGTTCTCGCCGTAGACGCCGTCCGGATCGTCCGTGATGTCGTGCTGGTTCTGGTAGCTGGAGACCACCCTCCGCAGCCCCGCGTCGTACTCCCCGTCCGCCACGCCGATATAGAGCAGCAGCTGGGTCAGCCGCTTCTGGAGTTCGGCCACCTCGGGCCCGCTGTCGCCCTCGCGCAGCACCGGCGGGCCGGGCGGCTCGGACGATTCGGACGGGTCGGCGGTCGGGCCGCCGGACGCGCTCGGTCCGGGCTTGGTCGCCTCGCTGGTCGCGGAGGCCGACGCCGAGGAGCGGGCGGTGGCCGGGGGGCCGCCCTCGCGCGGGCTCGCGCTCGCCCGCGCCGAGCCGGACACGGAGGGGTGGGGCGTCGCACTCGCCGAGGGGGTGCCGGACGGCGCGCCCGCCTCCTCGGCCGGAAGCTCCTCCTCGGCCGGAGGGCTGACGGTGCTGTCGGCCAGCGTGTGCTCGCTCGCACCGCTGCCGCCGTCGTCCTTCTGGTCACCGCCGAGCAGCCCGGTGCCGATCGCCAGCGAACCGGCCACGGCCACGGCCGCAGCCCCCGCCAGCACGGTCGCCACGACCTTGCGCTTGCTCTTGCGGTGACGGGCGTGGCCGGGGCCGTGCCCGTCGGCGTCGCCGGCCGCCGCCTCGTCCCCGTCCTCGACCTCGTCCCCGCCCTGGTCCTCATCCCCGCGGGGTCTCTCCTCGACGCGGTCGATCATCCGCGTCTCCTCGGTGCCCCCCTTCTCCGCCTTCTCCCGCTCCGCCCTCTCGGCCTCCTCGAACAGCCGCAGATCACGTGGATCCGGTCCGTCCGGGCGCTCCTCCGAGAGCGTCGCGATGGGTTGCGTATGGGTCTGGTCATCGGTCTCGCCTGCCGTCGCGACGGACGCGGCGGCGCGTTCGGCGCACGTACAACCGGGGCGGCCATTGGCGCGCGCCGGTGCGAAGCAGTGCGGGCAGGACTCTGCCGTCACGGAACTTTCCCTCCCTGGAGTCGCTGCGATTATGCGCAGGCGATCCCCTTCCGCGCAGGTGTTCGCCCGCCGTGCGGACCGGCCCGGCGGGCCGTAACAGGGCATAAAGGTGAGGATGGGGTGAGGATGAGGAGGGGACGGAGGATCGAGGAGGAACAGCCATGGCGCGGGACGCCGGCAGCCCGGCTCCGCCCCCCGGAGCCCCCGGCGCCGTGACCCGCGGCCCAGAAGAGGGCCGGCCGCGGCGCTCGGTCCTGGTGGCCATCGGCGCGCTGCTGCTCGGCATGCTGCTCGCCGCGCTCGATCAGACGATCGTCTCCACCGCGCTGCCCACGATCGTCAGCGACCTCGGCGGTCTGGAGCATCTGTCCTGGGTCGTCACCGCGTATCTCCTCGCCTCGACCGCCGCCACCCCGCTGTGGGGCAAGCTCGGCGACCAGTACGGCCGTAAGAAGCTCTTCCAGACCGCGATCGTCCTCTTCCTGATCGGCTCCGCGCTGTGCGGGCTGTCCAGGAACATGGCGGAACTCATCGCCTTCCGCGCGGTGCAGGGGCTGGGCGGCGGCGGCCTCATCGTGCTGTCGATGGCCATCGTCGGCGATATCGTCCCGCCCCGTGAGCGCGGCCGCTACCAGGGCCTCTTCGGCGCCGTCTTCAGCGCCGCCAGTGTGCTGGGGCCGCTGCTGGGCGGGGTGTTCGTGGACCATCTCAGCTGGCGCTGGGTCTTCTACGTCAATCTGCCCATCGGCATCGTCGCCCTCCTCGTCGTCGCCTCCGTGCTGCACATCCCGGTGCGCCGCGCCGCGCACACCATCGACTACTTCGGCACCTTCCTGATCGCCGTGGTCGCCGCCGCCCTGGTGCTGATGACCTCCCTCGGCGGAGTCACCTTCGGCTGGGGCTCCTGGCAGATCGTCGGGCTCGCGGTGGTCGGCCTGCTGCTGCTGGCGGCCTTCGTACGGGTGGAGACCCGCGCGGCCGAGCCGGTGCTGCCGCTCGCGCTCTTCCGCAGCCGCACCTTCACGATCTGCGCGGTCATCGGCTTCATAGTCGGGTTCGCGATGTTCGGCAGCATGACCTATCTGCCGACCTTCCTCCAGATCGTGCAGGGCGTCTCGCCGACCATGTCCGGCCTCCATCTGCTGCCGCTGGTCTTCGGCACCCTGCTCGCCTCCACCGTCTCCGGCCATCTGGTCAGCCGCACCGGCCGGTACAAGGTCTTCCCGGTCCTGGGCACCGCGGTCACCGCCGTCGGCCTGCTGCTCCTGCACCAGCTGCGGGAGTCCAGCGGGCTGGTGGAGATGAGCGCGTACTTCTTCGTCTTCGGCTGCGGTCTCGGCCTGGTCATCCAGGTGCTGGTGCTGATCGTGCAGAACTCCGTCCGCTATCAGGACCTGGGCGTCGCCACCTCCGGCGCGACCTTCTTCCGCTCGATCGGCGCCTCGTTCGGCGTCTCCGTCTTCGGCACGATCTTCGCCAACAACCTCGGCCCGCAGATCGCCACCGCCCTCGCCGGACGGCGTCTGCCGGCCGGCATCACGCCCGGCTCCCTCACCTCCGACCCCCGGACCCTCGGCCGGCTGCCCCCGGCGGACCAAGCGGCGGTGCGGCACGCGTTCTCCGTCTCCATCACCGATGTCTTCCTGTACGCGGTGCCGGTCGTGCTGGTCGCCTTCCTCCTCGCCTGGTACCTCCGGGAGGAGCCGCTGCGCGGCAGCGTCACCGCGCCGGACGGCAGCGAGATACTGGCCAGCAACCCCGTCCAACGCACCTCGCGCGACGAATGCGCGCGGGCGCTGTCCCTGCTCGGCAGCCGGGAGGGCCGCCGGAAGATCTACGTGGACATCACCCGGCGCGCCGACCTCGACATCAGACCGGCCGCGAGCTGGATGCTCCTGCGCATCCACCACTACGGCTCGGTCGAACCCGCCCTGCTCGCCGCGCGCTCGTCCGTACCGCTGAGGGAGATCACCGAGGCGGCCCGGCAGATCGAGGAGCGCGGCCTGGGCCGCCGCTACGGGCTGGAACTGATCCTCACCGACGACGGCCGCGACGCCGCGACCCGGCTCTACCGGGCCCGTGAGGCGTCCCTCGCGGAACTCCTGGGCGACTGGTGGTCACCCGACCGCCCCACCGACCTGACCAAGCTGGTGAACGAGCTGACACACGAACTGTGCGGCTCCGACGCGGAACAACCCAGAGAGGGCAGCCCCCGCCCCGACCACCGCCGCCCACCCCCACCGCGAACGTAGGGCCCTTCGGGCCGTAGACCCTTGATGAGGTAGTTGCGCCACATCAAGCATTTTTACGAAGGGGTACCCGGACCCCCGGGCCCACGGGCCCGCCGCCTGGCGGCGGATCGACCCACCGACCACCGGTCCGTCAGCCCACGGGCCCGCCGCTCGGCGGCGGATCGACCCACCGACCACCGGTCCGTCAGCCCACGGGCCCGCCGCCCGGCGGCGGACCGGTGCCGTCGCCCCCGGGCCCATGCTCAATTGCGCCGGAGGCGCGAGACGAAGGCCGCACCCAGCCGAACACGGCACTCCGGCGCACAGCGTCCCGCCCCACGGGCCCGCCGCCCGGCGACGAACGGATGCCGCTGCCCCCGGGCCCCTGCTCAATTGCGCCGGAGGCGCGAGACGAAGGCCGCACCCAGCCGAACACGGCACTCCGGCGCACAGCGTCCCGTCCCACGCGCCCGCCGCTCGGCGGCGGACCGGTGCCGTCGCCCCGGGCCTCTGCTCAATTGCGCCGGAGGCGCGAGACGAAGGCCGCACCCAGCCGAACACGGCACTCCGACGCACAGCGTCCCGTCCCACGGGCCCGTCGCCCGGCGGCGGACCGGTGCCGCTGCCCCCGGGCCTCTGCTCAATTGCGCCGGAGGCGCGAGACGAAGGCCGCACCCAGCCGAACACAGCACCTCAACGCCCGACGCCCCCTCGCCTCAGCCCAACTCCTTGCCCATCCACACCTCGGCATACGGCCCCTCCGTAAAGGCCGGAACCTCCCGATACCCATGCCGCGCGTACAACGCACGCGCCTCGACCAGATCGCGCCGGGTATCGAGCACGATCCGCCCGGCGCCCAGCGCGCCCGCCGCCGCCTCGACGGCCGCGAGCAGGGCGGCGCCCCCGCCCAGCCCCCGCTTGGCGGGCCGTACGAACACCCGCTTCAGCTCCGCCGTATGCGCGTCCAGCAGCCGCAGCCCCGCACAACCGGCGAGTTCGCCGTCGTGGTGCGCCAGCAGGAACACCCCACCCGGCGGGGCGAGATCGTCGCTGGGCATCTCCGCGTGCGCCTGCTCGATCTCCTCCCGCGTCGAGTCCCGGCCCTCGTGGAGCTGGTAGTAGCGGTCGGCGACATCGACGAGGTACTCACGCAGCAGCACGGCCGAGACGGGATCGTCGACGGGCCGCGCGGCCACCGTCCACGCGGGGGACGCGGGATACGGGGGATACGGGGGATACGCGTCGCCGCTCGAACCGGCTTGGGCAAAGGGCGTACTCGTCATGGTCGGCATCCTGGCACCCACCACCCCCGCGCCGCACCGCAGTTTGAGGGCCGAAGACCGGGCTACCCGGATAAAGGAGCCCCCGAACGCGGAGGGGGAAAGCCAGCGGGAAGGCAGAAGCAGCCCATGTCAACTGGTGCGATCAGCATCGTGGTTGTCGTCGCGGTCGTCCTCGCGGCCGCACTCATCGTCCGCGTCGTCCGTGCGGGCGCAGGCCGCAGGGAACGCGCTCTGCGCCGCCGCTTCGGACCCGAGTACGAACTGAACGTCGCCCAGCACGCGGGCGACACCAAGGCGGCGCAGCGTGAGCTCGAGGAACGGCTGCGGCTCTACGGCGAGCTGCGGACCCAGCCCCTGCCCGGTGAGCTGCGCGAGCGGTACGTGGCCGAGTGGGCCGGTATACAGGAGCTGTTCATCGAATCCCCGGAACGCTCGGTGACCGGCGCCGATCGGCTGCTGGCCCGCCTCGCCCACGACCGAGGCTATCCATCGAACCGCTACGAGGAGCAGATCGCGGCGCTGTCCGTACACCACGCCGACCACATCCAGGGCTACCGGCAGATCCACGACTCGGCCGCGCGCGCCCGCGAGGGCCGCGCCGACACCGAGGAGCTGCGCGAGGCCGTGGTGCACGCCCGGCCGTTCTTCGAGGACCTGGTCAGGCCCCCGCACCACGCCACGACCCGCCCCGAGACCGCACGGCAGCACCACCACGGCGAACGGCACAGCGGTAACCGGCTCCAGCGGTGGCTGCCCGGGGGCGGCGCCGGGACCGGGACGCGGTTCGGCCACACCAGGAAGGGCGGCGCGTGGTGACGGCCCCGACGGACCCGACGGACCCCATCGAACCCACCGCACCCACCGCACCCGCCGCACCCATCGCACCCGCCGCCCCCGCCCAGCCGTCGAGCACCCCGAGCGGCCCCAGCTTTCCGGTGCTGCCGAAAGATGTGCACGACAAGCTGGTCCAGCGGCTGCGGTATTCGGTCAGCGGCTTCGTGGACTCCCCACGCGGCGCCGTCGAGGAGGCCGACACCCTGCTCACGGAGGTGGTCACCCGGCTCACCGACCTCCTGGCCGAACGCCGTGCCACGCTCCGAGCCGCCTGGCACGAGAACGACGCGGCCGTCTCGGAGACGGAAGAGCTGCGCCTGGCGATGCGGGGCTACCGCAATGTGCTGGAGCGCCTCATCAGCATCTGACGGCCGTACGGGGGTGTGTGGGCGGCTGCTTGTTCCCCACCCCGCCCCTCCCCGAAACCGGGGCTCCGCCCCGGGCCCCGCTCCTCAATCGCCGGAGGGGCTGGGGGACGGGTGACGCCGAAGCGGCGATATGCGGCTCCGCCGCGTGGCAGAGGCTCCCCCGGAACCCGGGGCCTGGGGCGGAGCCCCAGTTGTGGGAAGGGGCGGGGAGGGGAACAGCCCGCCGCAGGCGGCGCGATCCATCGGGCACCCCCCCCGCGCCGCTACGCCGCGTCCCACAGCTCGGTGCCGTGCGCCCCCACCAGCGCGCCGATCCGCGCCAGCGCCTCCCCGGCCGGCTGCGGGTCCAGCCTGCGGCCGTCCCGCAGCCGCAGGGCCACCTGGCCCTCGCCCGCCTCCCTGGCGCCGATGACGGCCTGGTACGGGACGAGGCGGTACTCGCGGATCCGGGCGCCCAGGCTGCCGCGCTCGGGTCCGGAGAGCTCCGCGCGCAGCCCGAGCCCCGCGCAGCGCCGCACCACCTCCTCGGCCTGCTCCAGCTCCGCCTCGGAGATCGGCAGGACCACCAGCTGGGTGGGGGCCAGCCAGGCGGGGAACGCCCCGCCGTGCTCCTCGATGAGATGGGCCACGGCCCGCTCCACACTGCCGATGATGCTGCGGTGGACCATGACCGGACGGTGCCGGGCGCCGTCCGGGCCGACGTAGTGCAGATCGAACCGCTCGGGCTGGTGGAAGTCGACCTGGACGGTGGACAGGGTGGACTCCCGGCCGGCGCCGTCCGCCACCTGCACATCGATCTTGGGGCCGTAGAACGCCGCCTCGCCCTCCTCGGCCTCGTACGGCAGGCCGGAGCGGTCCAGGACGTCGGTCAGCAGGGCGGTCGACCGGCGCCACATCCCGGGCGCGGCGACGTACTTGCCACCGGGCCCCGGGAGGGAGAGCCGATAGCGGGCCGGGACGATGCCGAGCGCCTCATAGGCCCGGCGGATCAGCTCCAGGGCCGCGCCCGCCTCGTCGGCGACCTGGTCCAGGGTGCAGAAGATATGGGCGTCGTTCAGCTGGATGGCCCGGACCCGGGTCAGCCCGCCGAGCACCCCCGACAGCTCCGAGCGGTACATCCCGCCCAACTCGGCCATCCGCAGCGGCAGTTCGCGGTAGCTGTGGGCGCGGGAGCGGTAGATGACCGCATGGTGGGGACACAGGCTCGGACGCAGCACGACCTGCTCCGCGCCCGGCTCGGTGCCCAGCTCCATCGGGGGAAACATGTCGTCGCTGTAGTGCGACCAGTGCCCCGACAGCTCGTACAGCTCCCGCTTGCCGAGCACCGGCGAGTACACATGCCGGTAGCCCGCCCGCCGCTCGGCGTCGCGGATGTACTCCTCCAGGGTGTGCCGTACGGTCGCGCCGTCGGGCAGCCAGTACGGCAGGCCCGCGCCGATCAGCGGGTCGGTGTCGAACAGGCCCAGTTCACGGCCGAGCTTGCGGTGGTCGGGCATCGCGGTCTCCTCGTTGGACGTCGGTGCGCATCGCGGCGGACGTCGCGGGTACGCCGATGGACATCGGGCGAGTGACCGCACGGCGAAGCCCCGGGGCACTCGCCCCGGGGCTTCGGATCAGAACATCGGTCAGCGCGCCGGGACACTCTCCGGCGTCGTCGTCATGGCAGTGCCAGCGCGCTTCATGCCGATCACGGTAGCAAGGCCCGGCGCGCCCCGCCCGCCAATTTTCCGACGGCGAACCACACCGGCCCACGGTAGGCCACGGCTTATACGGCGGCCGTTCCGCCCAGCCAACGGCTTACGCGGTCGTACCGCCCAAGCCACAGCGCACGGCGGCCGTACCGCCCAGCCCCCGATTCACCGTGACCGTCCCGGGCCTACGCCCCCTCCCGCACCAGCTCCCCCACCGCGTCCCGCCACGCGGCCCGCGTCGCGACGGCCTGCCGCCATGTGCGCACCGCCTTCGGCGGCATCCCGACGGCCAGCACACCGGCCACCCGGTCCCCCGAGCGGTAGGCGGCCAGGAACTTCCGCTCCTCCAGCGCGCCCTCCACGACCGCGACCTCCTCATGGCCGCGCAGCCAGCCATGCGCCTGGATCCGGAAGTCGTACTGGTCCGACCAGAAGTACGGCACCGGCGCGAACGGCTTCCGCGCCTCCGGGCTGAGGAGGTTGCGGGCCACGGCCATGCCCTGCTCGGTGGCGTTGGTCCGGTGCTCGATCCGCATCGCCGTGCCGAACAGCGGATTGTGCCAGCGGGCCACATCCCCCGCGCCGTACACATCCGGCGCGGCGGCGCTGTACTCGTCGCACTCCAGGCCGTCGCCCAGGGTCAGGCCACTGCCCTCCAGCCAGCCCGTGTTGGGCACCGAGCCGATCGCGACCAGCACCTCGTCGGCCTCGACCAGCGTGCCGTCCGACAGCCGCACCCCGCCGTCGGCCACCTCGGCCACCATGACCCCGGTGCGCAGATCGACGCCGTGGTCGTGGTGGGCGCGGGTGAGCATCCGGCCGACCCGTTCGCCGACCGCCGGGGCCAGCGGCACGGGCGCGGGCTCCAGCAGCGTCACCTCCGTACCGAGTCCGCTCGCGACGGCGGCCGCCTCGGCGCCGAGGAACCCGGCGCCGACCACCACCAGCCGCCGCCCCGGGCCCAGCCGGTCCCGCAGGGCCAGGGCGTCGTCCAGGGTGCGCAGCACATGCGCGCGCTCCGCGCCGTCGCCGGGCAGCCGACGCGGGCGGACGCCGGTGGCGATGACCAGGCCGTCGTACGGCACCCGCGCCCCATCGGCCAGCGCCACCGTACGGCCCGCGAGGTCGAGGCCGGTCGCGGTGACGCCGAGGCGCAGATCGAGGCCGAGCGCGTCCAGATCGGCGGCCGAGCGCAGCGGCACCCGGTCGGGTTCCCACTGGCCGCCGAGGATCTGCTTGGACAGCGGTGGCCGGTCGTACGGGTGGTACGGCTCATCGCCGATGAGCGTGAGCGTGCCCTCGTAGCCCTCCCGGCGCAGCGTCTCCACCGCCGCCAGACCGGCGGCGGAGGCGCCGACCACCACAAGCTGTTTCACCGGGTACCTCCGAGGATGCCCCGGCCTTCGAGCCGGGAAGGAATGGGACCCCTGCGGAGCAGGGCAAGGAAAGTGGAATCGCTGTCAGGGCGATTCGTTGTCTGCCGAGATGTCGCCGCGCCCGGCCTCAAGCCGGTGCAGGATCTCGGAGTTGAGGGACCTGCGGGCGCGCTTGGCCTCGGCGACCAGCCACGCGTGAAGGTCGGCGGGTAGGCGGAGCGTGATGCGTACTTCATGGTCCATGAAACCGAGCGTAGTGGTAAAATGGTGTCATGGCGACACTGCGGAAGGGTTCGGGAGATGCCGGGCATGTCCGGTACACCTATCGGCTTCGCATGTCGTCGACCGCTCGCACGGCGCTGCGGGCCGAGTGGGACCGGTGTCGGTGGGTGTGGAACGAGTGCGTGGCCAAGTCCCGCCAGGTACACGTACACAACCGGCAGCACCCCGAGAAGCAGACCTGCGGTCCGGCGCAACTGGACAAGATGCTGACCGAAGCCCGCGCCAAGACGCCGTGGCTTTGCGAGGGCGCCTCGGTGCCGCAGCAGCAGACCATCCGGGACTTCGCCAAGGCCCGCTCCAAGGCACTCAAGGACATCGAGAAGCGACTGCCGGTCTGGCAGCGTGCAGGCATGCCCCGGCCGAAGAAGAAGCGGGAGGCGTTGCCGACCCTGAACTACACCACCCGGGGCTTCCGGCTGAAGGACGGTCGTCTGCACTTGGCGGGCGGCATCGTTGTGACGGTGGTGTGGTCGCGGGAGTTGCCATCTGCGCCGTCCTCGGTACGGGTGTACCGGGACAGCCTCGGGCACTGGTACGCCTCGTTCGTCGTCGCCGCCGAGACGCGGCCGCTCCCCGCCACCGGTCGAGTGATCGGCGTGGACTGGGGCGTCAAGGAGACCGCCACCACCACGTCTGACGACCACGACCTTCCGCACGTCCAGCACGGGAAGACCGCGGCACAGCGCCTGGCCCGCTATCAGCGGATGATGGGCCGCCGGAAGCCCGCTCGTGGGCAGGCCGCGTCCAGGGGCTACCGCGAGGCGCGGCGGCAGGCCGCGAAGATGCACAAGAAGGTCGCCCGCCGGCGGCAGGACACCGCACGCAAGTGGGCGAAGAAGGTTGTCCGCGACCACGACGCCATCGCCGTGGAGGACTTCCGGCCGAAGTTCCTCGCCAGAACCACTATGGCCCGCAAAGCGGCCGACGCGGCGATAAGCACCACCAAGACGACCCTGATCGAGATGGGTCGCAAGCACGGGCGGGACGTCCGCCTCGTGTACCCCGCGCACACCACGATGGACTGCGCGTCGTGCGGAGCGAGAACCAAGCACGCACTTCCTCTTTCGGAACGTACCTACACCTGCACCGCGTGCGGAGTCATGTCCCCAAGGGACAAGAACTCCGCACGTGTGATGCTGGTCCGGGCTGGTCTCATCCCGGCTGGTGTTGAGGGCGTAAGACCTCCGGGAGCGCTGCTCCCGGAGGGAGCCTGAGTCAGGAATCCCCCTCCTTCAGGAGGGGGAGGACGTCAATTCTCGACCACCCGTATCGCCGCCGCCGGGCAGACCACCGCGGACTCCCGCACATCGGCGTGGAGTTCGGACGGGGGCCGCTCGTCAAGCAGCACCACGATGCCGTCCTCCTCCCGCTGGTCGAACACATCGGGCGCGATCATCACGCACTGCCCCGACGCCACACACTTGGGAACATCGACTTCCACACGCATGGTGACTCCCTTGTCCTCGCCGCTGCCTACACCGCCGCCCGCGCCGCTCATGACGTCCAGGTGACCGGCAGCTCGTAGACGCCGTAGACCAAACCGTCTTCTTTGAACGGTAGTTGGTCGATCCCGGTCGCCAGCCGCAGGGTGGGGATACGGCGGTAGAGCGTGCCGTAGACCACCTGGAGCTCCACCCGGGCGAGCGGCTGGCCCAGGCACTGGTGGATGCCGAAGCCGAACGCTATGTGGCGGCGGGCGTCGCGGCCGATGTCCAGCCGCTCGGGCTCGGGGAAGACCTCGGCGTCCCAGTTGCCGGTGCCGGTGTAGACGATGATCCCGTCCCCGGCGCGGATGGTCTCGCCGCCGATCTCGATGTCCTCCAGCGCGACCCGGCGCCTGCCGTTGTGCACGATGGTGAGATAGCGCAGCAGTTCCTCGACGGCCCTGGCGATCGCCTTCGGGTCATCGGTCTCCCGCAGGACGGCGAGCTGGTCAGGGTTCTCCAGCAGGGCGACGGTGCCAAGGGCGATCATGTTGGCGGTGGTCTCATGACCGGCGACCAGCAGCAGTACGCCCATGTTGGCGGCATCGCGCTGGGTCAGCTCACCGGCCCTGACCCGCCCGGCCAGCTCGGAGAGCATGTCGTCGGCGGGGTCGGCGAGTTTGGCGACGACCAGCCCCTCCAGATAGTCGGTCAGCGCCTCGTTGGCGCCGACCACGTCCTCGACCGAGGAGTGCCGGTTGATCAGGAGCGAGCTGTTCCGCTGGAAGAAGTCGTGGTCCTCGTACGGCACCCCGAGCAGCTTGCAGATCACCAGCGACGGCAGCGGCAGCGCGAGCGCGCGCACCAGGTCCACCGGGGTCGGCCCGGCCAGCATGGCGTCGATCAGATCGTCGGTGATCTTCTGGATCTCGGGCCGCAGCGCCTCGATCCGCTTGATCGCGAACGGTCCGGTGACCATCCGGCGGATCCGGGCGTGCTCGGGGTCGTCCATGGTGATGAAGGACCGCCGCCGCCCGGCGTTCTCGCGGAAGCCGGCGCTCGCGTGCGGAAACCCGGGCAGCGTGGCCTCGGAGCTGACCCGCGGGTCGCCGAGCAGGGCGCGCTGGTCGGCGTACCGGGTCACCAGCCACGGGGCGCTGCCGTCCCACAGCCGTACACGCGTGACCGGCCGTTCGGTGTGCAGCGCCCGGGTGGTCGGGGGCGGGTCGAAGGGGCAGCCGGCCGCCCGCGGCATCGGAAACTCCGGAAGCGGCTCTTCCGCTTCGGTCGTGGTCTCTGCCAGCGTCTCGGTCATGTCTCTCCTCGGGTGGGGTTCCGACGGGAGCGGAGCCTGAACCTTCGCGTCAGGGGAACGGGAACTTTCGCGTTACGGGGACGTGATGACCAGCGAACCCGCTCGACCTGACACCCCCCGGTCAGTTACCTGACGAATCGCTGACCGTGCCGACTGTGGGGAAGGCCACAGTGACCGTCGTGCCGCGGTCCGGTGCGCTGCGCACGCTCACCTCGCCGCCGTGCCGCTCCACCACCCGCCGCACGATGGTGAGGCCGAGGCCGCCGCCCAGCTCGACCCGGCCGTCCTCGACCCGGCCGTCCTCGGCGCGGGGGGAGGTGAGCCGGGCGATATCGCGCGGGCTCATGCCCGGCCCCTGGTCGCTGACCGACAGCTCCACACACGGCCGGCCACCGGCCCCGGCCACCGGACCGCGCACCGCCACGGTCACCGGGGACCCGGCGGGGGTGTGCCGCAGCGCGTTGCCCAGCAGATTGCGGACGGCGTGCCGCAGCATGCGGTTGTCGGCGACGACGGTCGCCCGGCCGCAGTTCTCGCGGGCGATGGGACGTTCGGGATCGAGCAGCCCCAGATCCGCCACCGCCTCGTCGGCCACGTCCCGCAGATCCACCGGCTCCGGGTCCAGCGGCCGTACCCAGGAGGAATCCGTCGGCGGAAACACCTGCTGCACCGCCTGGTGCATATGGTCGGCCTCGTCCTGGATACGGCGCAGGGCGCGCACCATCAGCTCGGGGTCGTCGCTGAGCCCTTGCAGCGGGAGTTCGGCCCAGCCGCGGATGGTGGTCAGGGAGGTGCGCAGCTCGTGCAGCAGGACCTCGAGCCGCTGCTGGCGCTCGTAGGCGTCCTCGCCGCGGGCCTGGCCGTCCTCGTGGCCTTCGCCCCTATGGCCCTCGTTCACGCGGAGGCGAGGCGGCCGAGCCAGTAGCCGAAGCCACGGCGGGTGTGGATCAGGGCGGGCCCGGTCTCGTCGACCTTGTGACGGAGGCGGGAGACCAGCTTCTCGATGGCGTTGTCCCCGTACCGCCCGTGGTCCGCGACCCACAGATGCTCGCCGATCTGCTCCTTGGACAGCACCTGCCCCGCGTTGACCAGCAGATAGCGCAGCAGCCTGAACTCGGCCGGGGTCAGCTCCAGCGCCCGCCGCCCGCGCAGCGCCTGACGGGTCGTATCGTCCAGCACCAGATCCGCGTAGCTCGGCGACGGCTCCTCGCGCCGCTGGTTCCGGGTGCGCAGCAGGGCCTGCACCCGGGCCAGCACCTCGGCGATCCGGAACGGCTTGGTGACGTAGTCGTTCCCACCGATGCCGAGGCCGGTGACCAGCGAGTCCAGCGAGTCGCGGGCGGTGAGGAAGAGCACGGGCGGATGGTTCTCGTCGGCCGCGACCAGGCGCCGGCACACCGTGAAGCCGTCCAGATCGGGCAGCATCACATCGAGGATCACCAGGTCGGGCCGGTCCCGCCCGACCCGGTCGAGCGCCTCCCCGCCGGTGGCCGCGGTGCCGACCCGGTAACCGGCCAGCTCCAGGGTGGTCGAGAGCAGTTCGGCGATTCTCGATTCATCGTCGACGACCAGGATGCGCTGCCCGTTGCCACGGGCGGGCGCCGGTTTCTCGCTGACACTCCCGTACACGCCACGACACTACGTGAACCGACCGTTCCGGGGCACGGGGGCCTTGACCGCGACCGACGAGATCCGGACAGGGCGGGGCCTCCATGACGGTTCGCGGTGTGCCGTTCCCACATCACAGCGTGAATGGGTCCTCGTCGAGCTTTTCCGCCAGGTGCTCAAGAGTGTCCGTAAGGCTTGGCGGCGCGCCGGTCAGTTTTTCGTGCTGCTTGGCGACGTGACCGATGAGGCGGAGGGTCCGTTCCGAGGAGATTCCGGGTGCGGCGGTGACCAGGGACCTGACGACGTCTTCCGCGTCGCGCCAGGCATTGACATCCAGTAGGCATTGTGCGAGCCGTGCGGATGACATACCGGCGTAGCCGGTCGCGACGCCACTCCCTGGCTGTGCGGATTGCAGTAGCCGCTCGATGGCTTTCTGTACGTCACCTGAGATCTGAAGAGTGTGACCCCAGTGGCCGTCAATTTCCCTGTGGGTCACCCACCATGACCAGTCCGGTTCGCCGACATCGTTACGGTCCTCGATGAGCGACCGGGCACGTTGAAGCGACTCGATGGCATCCGACGTACGTCCCGTGCCGACCAGTCCCTTCGCTTCACGGATGCGGAACATAGCCTCGACACGCGGGGACAGCCGTCTACGGTTGAGAACCGACCGGGCGATGGACAGCGCCTCCTGGTTCCGTCCGCACCATTCACTGTGCATCGCCATGTTTTGCAGCGTCAGCAGTGCCATGGAGCGGTCCCCCGAGAGGTTGGCGAGGAACAGCGCCTCGTGGTTGAAGCGCCGGGCGGCGCCGTGTATTTCCGCGTCGAAAAGAGCCCAGCCGGCGACTTCGGCGAGTTCCGCGGCGGCCGATTGAATGTCGCGCTCATACCGCGGCTCGTAGTCTCCGGCTCCGAGCCGCCGATGCACGACCTTGAACGCACGGCCTGCGGGCTCTGCGATGGATACTCCGCTGAGTTCGTTGTCCAGGACGACCAGCCGATGGGAGGTCTCCCGGATGGCGTGTGCGAAGTCGGCTCCACGTGCCTCGTTGAGTCTGAGTATCCGATCAGTGATGGCCGGTGATTCAGCAACTTCCGACGAAACCGTTGGGGGCGTCACTCGTGCCGCGATTTCGGCGAGTTTCCCGTTTGCCCTGAGCAACTGGTCCAATCCCGCGACGAGTTGCGTCGATGGCCGCTGCTTCCCGGAGAGCACGCGGGACAGATAGGCGTGGTCGTAGTTCAGGTGGCGGGCAACCGCCCGGACGCTCATGTCCCGGTCGCGAAGCAAGTCGCGGACTCTCTGGCTGAACTCCCCGCTGTCCATGGTGACCAGGGTACGGCTGTCACCTCGCAGTCACCACGTGGTCACCACCCGCGACCGCACATTCGCGGTTGTCTTTACGTACGTGAGGACCCCCGCGACCGTGCGACCGGCCCGGGGGCATGGCCATCGCTAACAGGAGCGACAACGTGTCGGACACTAGCCCAGCCACCCCACCCGCGAACATGCCGCCCGACGGCGACTGCGATGTGTGCGGGGCGCTGTTACGGCAGCAAGCCGAAGCAAGGCGCAACGGGGATCAAAAGTGGGCGACCATCTGTCTCGTCGAACTCCAGCGGCACCACGAGGGCCCGTTTCACGGTGGGGCGGCCCGGTGACGGGCCGCGCGATGATGACCATGCGTGTGTCACGGGGACAGCGGGAAGACCTACGGGCCGACACGCGTGGTCAAGTCCACCGAGCCCCTGAGGCCGCTGGAGACGTCGGTGTGGCCGCCATGCCAGTGCGTCCGATGTGTACCGGCGCGAGTGACCGGCCGCCAGTCGTTCTGACGGGCGGTACGAAATCGCCGGCCCCCGTGCCAAGGGCAGGGGGCCGGCGAGGGGCGCGCGGGGACTCGGCTCAGCCTTGTTTGGGGGCGGCCTGCTGGACCACCTCGAAGGACCACAGGGTGGAGCCGGAGGCGGCGGGCTTCTGCTGGGGCGCGTCTTCGCCGCCGCGCTGGTGGGCGGCCTTCATGGGGCCCTCCATCCACGCCTGGAAGTCCTCCTCGCTGCGCCAGCGCGTGTAGACGAGGTACTGGTCGGTCCCCTCGACCGGGCGCAGCAGCTCGAACCACTCGAAGCCGTCGGAGTTCTCCACGGCCCCGGCGCGGGACGCGAAGCGCTTTTCCAGCACCTCGCGCTGTTCCTCCGGCACGGTCAGGACATTGATCTTTACGACGCTGGGCACAGGACACCTCTCACGCGGCGGGCGCCTGGTCGGCGCCCTGAGCTCGACTCTCTGGGCGCAGTCTGCTACATCCGATGGTCAAAGACGCGTGAAGACGTCGGTCAGTGGCTGATGACGACCTTGCCGAAGCGGGGTCCCTTTTCGAAGTGGGCGAACGCCTCCGGCGCCTGGTCGAAGGGGAAGACGCGGTCGATGACGGGCCGGAGCCGGTTCTGGGCGATGACCTTGTTCATGCGTTCGAAGTCGCCGCGGCTGCCGACGCTGATCGATCTGAGGGTCGCGGCGCGGCGGAAGAACCGGTTCACATCCATGCCGTCGCCTGCCGCGAGATTGCCGACGAGGGCGATCTGGCCGCCGTGGGCGACGGCGTCGATGGACTGGGAGAGCGTTCCGGCGCCGCCGATCTCCACGACGCGGTCGGCACCGCCGTCGGTGAGTGCGCGTACCCGCGCGCCCCACTCGGGTGTGCTGGTGTAGTCGACGACATCGGATGCGCCGAGGGCGCTGAGGCGCCGGGCCTTGGCGTCGCTGGATGTCGTGGCCAGGACGCGGGCGCCGGCCAGGCGGGCGAGCTGTAGGGCGAAGACCGATACCCCGCCCGAGCCCTGGACCAGTAGCGCGTCCCCCGGGCCGACTCCGCTCACGGCCGACCACGCGGTGAGCGCGGCGCAGGGCAGCGTGGCGGCTTCCTCGAAGGTCAGATGGTCCGGTACGGCGACCGCGCTCTGTTCGTCGAGGGCGATGTATTCGGTGAGCCAGCCGTCGCGATGGGTGCCGCGCAGCTGCCCCCACTCGGGGAACGGGCCGTACAGCCATGTGGGATGGAAGGTGCCCGCGACACGATCTCCCACTCGGAACCGCGAGACCCCGTCCCCGACGGCCTCCACGACGCCCGCGCCGTCGGAGAGCGGGATGCGCCCCGGCGGTACGTCGACGGAGTACCTGCCGGTGACGATCAGCAGATCGCGTGCGTTGAGGGAGCTGGCTTTCACCCGTACGAGTACTTCGCCCGCCGACGGGCTCGGCACCGGGCGCTCCGCCGAGGTGATCAGGCCGCCGCCCGTTCTCACCTGGAAAGTTCGCATTTGCTGCCCTTCGTTCGTATCTCGCCTCCACGATAGGCGCGCCGGGCTGGACGATATGTATCTTGGCGTCCACTGTTTGGCGCAGATCGTCCAGGGGAGTCCAGGGGAGTGGAGATGGATCCGATCGATGACCTCCTCGCCACGATGAGGATCGAGGACGCCCGGTATGTGCGGGTGGACGCCCGTGCGCCATGGGGAATCTCGTTCCCTCCCCGGCACCTCGCCCGGCTGGTCCTGATCTCCAGTGGCTCGTGCCGGCTCGTCGCGGACACGCTCCCCGGGCCGCAGCGGCTGGAGGCGAACGACTGCTTCCTGGTCCGTGCGGGGGTGGGATTCACGCTTCAGGACGAGACGGGCGGCGAGGTGGTCGACTGCGATGGCCTGATCTCCCAAGCCCCCGGCAACGCGGCGCGGGTCGGGGGCGACGGGGAGCTGACCCGGATCGTCTCCAGCCGGTTCGCCTTCGATTCCGTGGCGGCGGAACCGCTGTTCGCGCTGCTGCCCCCGGTGTTCCGGCTGAATCTGGACAACACGTCCGGTCAACTCCTGCGCGGCACGTTCGACCTCATCGCACGGGAGAGCGCGGCGGGCGCGCTCGGCGGCGGTTTCATCATGAGCCGTCTGTCCGATGTGCTCTTCGTCCAGGCGCTACGGACCTGCTGTACGGATGTCGGCAGCGGTACCGTCGGCTGGATCGCCGCGCTGCGGGATCCACGGCTGGCGGTGGCCATGCGGGAGTTGCACGCGGATCTGGCCCATCCGTGGACGGTGGACGAACTCGCCCGTAAGGCCGGGATGTCACGCTCGGCGTTCGCCGCCCTGTTCAAGGAGAAGACCGGGGACACCCCGCTCGGCTACCTCACGTCATGGCGCATGTATCGGGTGAAGCTCCTGCTCAGGGAGACACCGCTGAGCGTCCAGGAGATCGCGGTCAGGGTCGGCTACGACACCGGCAGCGCGTTGAGCCGCGCCTTTTCGAACCGGGAAGGCGTCACGCCCGGCGCCTGGCGCGTGCGGTCGGCGCGTCCAGGACCCGCGTAGCGTGACTCAGCCGTGCAGCCTCAAGCCCCTGGTCACCTTGTCCACCTGGTTGCGCGGCCCATAGACCGCGAGGCCCACCAGGTCCAGCGCGTCGGCCTCGACGGCCCGGACCGCGGCGCGGTTGTCGTCCTCGTTGTTGGTGCCGAAGAGCTCGTGCGTGTAGAGGGCCATCGGCAGGCCGCGGGAGAGGCCGCGGGCGTGGGTTCGGCTGAGGGCGGGGGCGTCGGCGGCGTAGACGAGGACGGGCTCGCGGAACATCGGAAGGTAGGCATTGCCGGTGGCGTCCTCGTACGGCTTGCCGACGATCTCGTCCGTGGCGTGCGCCACGCCGCTGGAGAGGAAGGCGGTCACATTCAGCTTCTGCCAGTCGGCGAGGTCGGTACGGACGATGACGGCGATCTTGGTGTCGAAGCGCATGCCGCCACTCTCGTCGCTCTCCCGGGCCGCGGTCTTGAACGCTGGTGCGGGGCGATCCGCCGCGGCCCATCGGTACGGGCGACGCACGGCGCCACGGCACAGGTGATGCACGGCGTCACGGCACAGGTGACGCACGGCGCCATCGCGCAAGCGATGCGCGGGGCCACGGCACAGGCGATGCGCCGCGCACCGGCACAATGGAGGCGTGCGTACGGTCGGAGAAGAGGAGCGGGGGCGGCGGGCGGACTGGGCCCGGTACTGGCGCGATCCCGACCGGCCCGTGGAGGCCATGCACGCGCACTTTTTCAGCCATCGTTTCCATCCCCACAGCCATGACGCCTACTCCTTCGCCGTCACCGAGATCGGCGCCCAGCGCTTCCGGTGCCGGGGCGCGCTGCGTACCAGCGGGGCGGGGATGGTGATGGTCTTCAACCCCGACGATCCGCATGACGGGGAGGCGGCCGCCGAACTCGGCTACAAGTACCGGATCGTCCACATAAGTCCCGATGTGGTGAGGAACGTTCTCGCCGATGTGGCCGGTGGCACGGACGGTGGTGCGGACGGCCGGGCGGCGCTGCCGCTGTTCGAACAGCCCGTGGTCTCCGACCCCGTACTGGTCCGCGCCCTGCTGCGGCTGCACACCGCCCTGGTCGACGGCGCCGGTCCGCTGGTGCGGGACGAGCGGCTGACCGCGGCCGTCGGGGCGATGGTGCGGCGCGGGGCCACCGGGGCGCTGCGGACCCGGGAGCTTCCGGGCGGGGGCGGTGGGCAGGCGCGGGCGGCGCGGCGGGCCAGGACGCTGCTGGAGGAGGCGTACGCACAGGAGATCCCGGCGGCGCGGCTCGCGGAGGCCGCCGGATGCAGCCGCTTCGCGCTCTACCGGGCGTTCCACGCCGCGTACGGGATGGCGCCGAGCGACTTCCAGCGGCAGCTTCGGCTGCGCCGGGCGCGCGGACTGCTGGTGGCGGGCCATAGCGCGGCCGAGGCCGCGGCCCAGGCGGGGTTCGCCGATCAGAGCCACTTCCACCGGTGGTTCGTGCGGTGCTTCGGAGTGACGCCGGGAACATTTCAGCGCGCGGCGAGTCCCGATTCGCGGCGCACCCCCCAGCCCTGATGAAATTGGGCCGGACCATACGGACTCGTGCGGAGCGCAAGCACCCTGCCAAAGCCTGACATCTTTCGGACAACCCGGGACGACGGTCAGGTGAAGAGGGGGTGTTCCGCGTCTGAGTAGTGGGCTCAGTAGGGTCTCCAGAATCCGGGACAGATGAAGAGGGCGAGTGGGGGAGCGGCAGGGCGTGGCGAACGTGGAGCGGAGCGGACTGGGGAGAACCCCGGATACGGGGTCGGGCCCCGGCGCCGTCGGGGTGCGGACGTCACGGACCAGAATGGGGCTCGCGGCCCTGTGGCTCCTGGCGGGCCTGCTGGCGGTCCGTCAGGCGGCGGCGGTGCTGCGGCTGCCGCCCGAGGAGCGGCTGACCGATCTGGAGACCTGGATCGGTGAGCACGGTGTGCTGCACGTCAGCGGGTCGCTGTACGACGGGGACTCCTTCACCGGCACCCCGTTCTCCGGGCTCGTCCTCAAGCCGCTGACCCGGGCCGCCGAGCAGAGCCTCGGGGTCGCCTGGACCTTCGGCACCCTGCTGCTCGTCGTGATCCTCGGACTGGTGGTGGCCCGCGCGCTGCCCGGTCCGGTCTCCCGCCGCACCTCGCTGATCGCCGCCCCGCTGGCCATCAGCCTGCTGGTGCTGTCGCTTCCGGTGCGCAACACCTTCACCCTCGGCCAGACCAGCATCATCCCGGTGCTGCTGGTCGTCCTCACCGTGCTGCCCAGAACCTCCGGTCGGCAGGCCGGGGTACTCATCGGGGTGGCCGCGGCGCTCCAGCCCGCGCTGCTGCTGTTCGCCGTCGTGCTGTGGCTGATCGGACGGCGCCGGGCCGCGGCGCTCGCGGGCGCCACGTTCGCCACGTGCACCGCGCTCGCCTGCGCGGCCATGCCGCACGACTCATGGACGTACTGGGTGCACCACATCGGTGGCGCCGGGCTCGGCGCTCCCGCCGACAGCCTGGCCAACCAGTCGCTGCACGGGCTGCTGCTGCGCATCGGTCTCGAGGGCCCGATGGAGCTGGCGCTGCTGGCCGTGCTCGCGGTCGCGGTCGCGGTGATCGGCCTGCGGCGCGCGGTGCACTACGCCCAGGACGGACAGCTGCTGCTCGCCGCCGCCATCACCGGCAGCGTGGCGCTCGCGGTCTCGCCCACCTCCTGGCAGCACCAGCAGCTGTGGATCCTGCTGGCCGTGGTCGGCCGGGTGGGGCGGCGCGGCTCCGACCGGCTGGTGTGGCCGGTGCTGGTGGTGCTGGCGATGTCGCTCAACCGCACCGCGCTGCTGCCCGACATCGAGATCCTGGGCCATATCGGCTACAATGCGCCGCTGCTCGCCGCGCTCGCCGCCGCCTGTGTGGTGCCGTTCCTCTCCCGCACCTCGCCGCGCTGGGACGAACCCGAGCCGACGCCGATCGCCGAGCCGGCCAGGAGCCGCTTCGCCTGGGTGCCGTTGCTGCGCCTGCTCAAGCGGCCGCTGTCCCGCCCGAACCTGATGCTCGAGCTGATGCTGATCCGCGTCGGCTACTTCGCCTACTCCTGGATCCGCGGCCACGCCCCGGACGAGCGCAGTGTGGCCGAGGGGCATGGAGACCAGGTGCTCACCCTCGAGGGCTGGCTGCATATCGACATCGAGCACTGGTTCAACGCCATCGTGGCGGACACCGAGTGGCTCAAGCTCTTCATGAACTGGTACTACAGCACCTTCCACTTCCTGATTCCGCTGTCCCTGCTGGGCTGGCTGTATCTGCGCCGCCCGGCGACGTACCGCTGGGCCCGCACCCCGCTGGCCTTCGCCACACTGCTCGCCCTGGTCGGCTTCTGGCTCTACCCGCTGGCCCCGCCGCGGCTGATGGGGCTCGGGTACGTGGACACCGCGCACGGCCCGCAGGACCTGAACAACCCGGACTTCGGCGCGCTCACCAAGCTGTCCAACCAGTACGCGGCCATGCCGTCGCTGCACGTGGGGTGGTCGCTGTGGTGCGGGGTGGTCATCGCGATCGTGGCGCCGTACGTCTGGGCGAAGGTGCTCGGCATCCTGTATCCGCTGCTGACGACGGCGGTCATCGTGGGCACCGCGAACCACTATGTGCTGGACGCGATCGGCGGCGCGGCCATCGTCTCGGCCGGGTTCGGGCTTCAGTATCTGCTGCTCGGCGTGGGCAGGCGCCCGCAAGAGGAGGCGCCACCGCTGTCGGCGGCGATGGGCACCGCGGTCGCCCGGGCCCGGGAACTGGTACCGGGGCTGGTGCGGCAGCGCGGTGGAGGGCATGACGACGCCGAGCCGGCCGAGCAGGCCCGGTCCGGGGAGGGGGCCCAGTCCGCCGCGGATGAGCCCCCAAAGGGGGGTGACGCTCGCGTTGAGCGGCATGACCAGCGGGTCTAGCGTGGTGAGAAGGGGGCGCGAAGTCGGACAAGCGCGTTAAAACGGGGGGATCTGGGAATCGAGACGGGGAGCGGGGACCCCGACTGAGGAGGGATCAACGATGTCCCTGGTGAAGGCAGTAACCGCGGCGGTGGCGATGGGTGCCTCGATGGCCATTGCGACACCCGCGGTCGCCGCGCCGCCACACCCCTTCGTCTTCGTCCACGACAGGTTCCAGCCGGCCGCGCAGGCGAAGAGCGCCGGAGCGGTGACGTACGACAAGTCGCTGGTGCCGACGTCCGCGAGCGTGTTCATCGCGGAGGCGCGGGTGGGTGGCAAGGGCATGAAGAACCGCGAGGGCGCGCAGGGCCACGGCCAGTACAAGATGCACAAGGGCACGTTCGTGTTCATCAGCGTGCGTGGCCTCGCGGCCGATCACCACTTCGGGATCCATGTCCATACGAAGCCGTGTGGCACCAAGCCCGACTCGTCGGGGCCGCACTACCAGAACAAGCCGGACCCCAAGCAGCCCTCGACCAACCCGAAGTACGCCAACCCGCACAATGAGGTGTGGCTCGACGTCACCACCAAGAGCAACGGCAAGGGCTGGGCCAAGTCCTGGGTGAAGTGGAACTTCCGGTCCGGGGAGGCCCATTCCGTGGTGATCCACAAGCATGCCACGGGCACCACATCGGGTAAGGCCGGGCAGGCCGGCGCCCGGGTGGCGTGTGTGAACGTCCCGTTCAAGTAGCGGCGTTCGGACAGCCCTCTCGGTCCGGACGGCTCATAGGGTCCGGACGGTTCGGGACCGCGGGGTTCCCGGGGCGGGGCGGCGCGGCTCAGGGCGGCAGCAGCCCGCCCTCCACCGAGGCGTTCCTGATCTCCTCGTACAGCGCGCGCAGCGTCTCGCTCACGGCGACCCGTGGCAGATGCAGCCCGTCGAGCGCCTCGGCGTCCACGGGAGCGTGGCTGTCGGTGGCCATGTCGCCCCAGCCCTGGCCGGTCAGACAGCGCATCAGGGTGGGATTGAGCCGGTCCACCCCGCGCACCAGACACGCCTCGGGCGTACGGCCCTCCTCGTACTCCCGCCACAGCGCGAGCAGTTCGGCGCCCAGCGGCGCGGGGAGCGAGGCGAAGCGCGGGGGCTCACCGCCCGCGGCGCCCCGCTCCACCGCGTCCATCTCGACGAGGTCGTGCATCAGGCACAGCTTGAGCATCTTGGTGAGGTCCAGGCGCTGCCCGGCCTCGCGTTCGAACTCGGCGTGCAGTATCCAGCTCACCATCGCCAGGTGCCAGGAGTGCTCCGCGACGCTCTCCTTGCGTTCCGCGGTGGCGTTGTTGGCGCGCTCGATCTCACGGAGGCGGGCGGTGAGGGCTATGAAGTCGAAGAGTCTTCGCCGATCGCCCGCCGCGCCGTGCGGGCCGTTCATCTCGCTCATGGCGGTCAGTGTGCCCGCGCCCGGGGGGTTGTGGGACTCCTGGCGCGGCACGAACAGGCTACGTGTAGGTCACCCTCAGCTCCTTGATCCCGTTCAGCCAGGCCGAGCGCAGCCGCCGGGGCTCACCCGTGAGCCGGATGTCCGGGAGGGTGTCCGCGATGGCCTCGAAGATCAGCCGGATCTCCAGCTCCGCCAGGCTCTTGCCGAGGCAGAAGTGCGGTCCGCCACCGCCGAAGCCGAGATGGGGGTTGGGGTCGCGGGCGATGTCGAAGACCTCCGGGCGGTCGAAGACCTCGGGGTCGTTGTTGGCGGAGGAGTAGAAGACGCCGACCCGTTGGCCCGCCTCGATGCGCTGACCGCCCAGCTCGGTGTCCTGGGTGGCGGTGCGCTGGAACGACATCACGGGGGTGGCCCAGCGCACGATCTCGTCGGCGGCGGTGGCGGGGCGCTCGGCCTTGAACAGCTCCCACTGGTCGGGGTGGGTGAGGAAGGCGTGCATCCCGTGGCTGATGGCGTTGCGCGTGGTCTCGTTGCCGGCGACGGCGAGCAGCAGCACGAAGAAGCCGAACTCGTCGGAGCCCAGATTGCCCTCGTCCTCGGCGGCCACCAGCCGGCTGACGATGTCCTTGGCGGGGCACGCCTTGCGGTCGGCGGCGAGGTTCATGGAGTACGAGATCAGCTCCATGGCCGACTCGGCGCCGATCTCCTCGGTGATGGCCAGCTCCGGATCGTCGTAGGCGACCATCTTGTTGGACCAGTCGAAGATCTTGGTCCGGTCCTGCTGGGGGATGCCGATCAGCTCGGCGATCGCTTGCAGCGGCAGTTCGCAGGCGACATCGGTGACGAAGTCCCCGCTGCCGCTCTCCCTGGCCCCGGCCACGATACGGGTGGCGCGGTCGCGCAGGGCGTCCTCGAGGGCGCGGATGGCACGCGGGGTGAAACCGCGCTGGACGATCTGGCGGACCCGGGTGTGCTCGGGCGGATCCATATTGAGCATGATCAGCTTCTGGACGTCGATCTGATCGCGCTGGATGTGCTCGTTGAAGCGGATGATCGCGGTGTTGGCGTGGGAGGAGAAGATGTCCGGCCGGGTGGAGACCTCCTTGACGTCGGCATGGCGGGTAATGGCCCAGTAGCCGTCGTCGTCGAACCCGGCGATGCCGTGTGGCTGGGGGATCCAGCACACGGGGGCGGTCTGCCGCAGCCGGGCGAGCTCCGGGAGTGGCACCCGATGCTGGTGGAGGTCGGGGTCGGTGAGGTCAAAGCCTTCGGGGAGCGCTGGACAGGTCATCGGCCACTCCAGATATCTGACGGCCTATCAGAAGTGTCCGCAAGGTAGTAACGGGTTCTACAAGTAGCAAGAGAAATCGCGGCCATTGTTTCGGGGGAATGGTGGAGCCCCAGGTCCGCTCAACCCCTGCACAACCCTTGCGCCCTTGGGGCGGGCCTCAGCAGACTGAGTCGAAGAACTAGAACGCGTACTAGTTCTGGCGCGGGCGCTGCCGGGAGCCCCGCGGATGCGATGAGAGGACGAGACACCCATGGCCGCGGAACCCGTCATCGTCGAAGCCGTACGCACCCCCATCGGCAAGCGCGGAGGCGCGCTCGCCAACCTCCACCCCGCCTATCTGCTCGGCGAGACCTACCGCGAACTCCTCGCCCGTACGGGCATCCAGCCGGACTGCGTCGAGCAGATCGTCGGCGGCACGGTCACCCACGCCGGGGAGCAGTCGATGAACCCCGCGCGCACCGCCTGGCTGACCATGGGGCTGCCCTACGAGACGGCGGCGACGACGGTGGACTGTCAGTGCGGCTCCTCGCAGCAGGCCAACCACATGGTGGCCAACATGGTCGCCACCGGTGTCATCGACATCGGCATCGGCTGCGGGGTCGAGGCCATGTCGCGGGTGCCGCTGGGCAGCGGCTCCAAACACGGACCGGGCAAACCGTTCCCCGAGGAGTGGAACGTGGATCTGCCCAATCAGTTCCAGGCGGCCGAGCGGATCGCCCGCAACCGCGGCCTGACCCGGGAGAACGTGGACGCCCTCGGGCTGATCTCCCAGGAGCGGGCGGCGCGGGCCTGGGCGGAGGAGCGGTTCAAGCGCGAGACCTTCGCGGTGCAGGTGCCCACGACGGAGGAGGAGCAGACCGCCGGAGAGGGCATGTGGCGGGCCGTCGACCGGGACGAGGGGCTGCGCGACACCACCATGGAGGGGCTGGCCGGGCTCAAGCCCATCATGCCGACCGCCGTGCACACCGCGGGCAACTCCTCCCAGATCTCCGACGGCGCGTGTGCGGTGCTCTGGGCCTCCAAGCGGATGGCCCGCGCCCTCAAGCTCCGCCCCCGCGCCCGGATCGTGGCCCAGGCCCTCGTCGGCACCGATCCGCACTTCCATCTGGACGGGCCGATCGACGCCACGAAGGCGGTGCTGGGCAAGGCCGGGATGACGCTGAAGGACATCGATCTGATCGAGATCAACGAGGCGTTCGCCTCGGTGGTGCTGTCCTGGGCGCGGGTCTTCGAGCAGGACCTGGCGAAGGTGAACGTCAACGGCGGCGCGATCGCGCTGGGGCACCCCGTGGGGGCCACGGGGGCACGCCTGATCACCACCGCGCTGCATGAACTGGAGCGCGCGGACAAGGAATTCGCGCTGATCACCATGTGCGCGGGCGGTGCGCTGGCCACGGGCACGATCATTCAGCGGCTCTAGGGTCTGGATCATTCAGACCAGTTCGGGCTGAGGTTCCGGCCGCGGCGCCGGTGCGGCCTTCGGTTCCCACAGTCTGGTGGTCCGTACATAGCCGTGGATCACCGAGGCCATCGCCAGCAGGAGAAGCGGTCCGAACAGCCACGGGTATGCGGCCATCTCCCTCGGCAGATAGCGATAAGCCACCAGAAGCGCGGCGAAGACCGTCGCGCCATGTGCGACCAATTGGATTCCCGCCCGGTCCCAGCCGTGCGCGAACGAGCGCAGCGCCGCCTCGACCGTGAGCGCGAACACCACACCGGCGATGAGATCCACGCCGTAGTGGTAACCGAATCCCAGCGTCGCGCCGAGCGTGGCGATCAGCCAGAACGTGCCCGCGAAGCGCAGAATTCGGGGGCCTCTGCGGGAGTGAAGGAAGATCGTGGTGGCCCATGCCGTGTGCAGACTGGGCATGCAGTTGCGCGGGGTGATCTCGTCGAACGGCATCGGATGCGGGGCAATGAGCGCCGGCGCCGTCTCCGGCCATACGTTGGCCACCGCCCAGTGCCCGCCGTCGGCGCCGTAGGCGAAGACCGGTCCGACCACGGGGAAGATCATGTAGATGGCCGGGCCGAGGAGGCCGATCGCCAGGAAGGTGCGCACCAGATGGTGGGCCGGGAAGCGGCGCTCGGCCGCCACGTTGCGCAGCTGGTAGAGCGCGACGACGACCGCGGCCACCGCGAGCTGTATGTAGACGTAGTCGAGAACATGGGCGCCGATCGGGCCGGTGGCCCTGACGAGACGGCCCACCACCCACGATGGATTGCCCAGTGCGTGATCGGCGGTCGCCACGTACTGGTCGAGCACCGCCGGGCGGGTCTTGGACGTGATGAGCAGCCAGGTATCACCCGTCTTGCGACCGGCCACCAGCAACAGGGCCAGCCCGACGCCCTTCAGCAGCAGGGCGCGCTCCCGGCCGGTGCGGCGGGTGACGGCGATGACCGCATAGCCCAGAAGCACCCACAGCGCACCGTTGCCGAAGGGGTGGCCGTCGGTCACCTTTACGTCGGCCGCCCACCGTGTCAGTACGAACGCGATGTCGATGCCGACCGCGACACCGAATGCGATGAAACGTTCCCGCCAGGTGAGCACCACCATCATCAACGCCATACCGGCGTAGAGGAGGAAGCCCGATTTGGGGGGAAATATCACCTCGCGCGCCTGGTTGGTGATCGGCCCCGGCAGACCATAGCGACGGGACGCGATCTCCAGCGCGATGAGGAATCCAAGGGTCGCCACACCCGCCGTGGCCCACAGCATCGCCCGTGGTTGACGCCATGCGGTGAACCTTGTTCTGTGCTTTATTCGCGAAATCACCCGCGATGATATGGGTATCAATTGTTTGGCCGATTTGCTTGGTGTTGGATATGTGGGTCACTTTTTGCACCGGATAGCGAGGCTTTCCGGTGAAAGGCGGGCGATGGGGGCGCTCGTCGTGAGGCCGATCATGTTATCTGAGCGGTGCGGGTGGGGTGGTTTCTCTGGTTGGGGGGCGGTGGCCAGGAGACTCTTATGGTGTCCGGTCCGGTGGGCGGTGGGCGGTGGGCGTTCAGGGGCTCAGGCCGAACTACCGCCGTCGGCTTGGCGGAACGGGGCCGGGTCCTGGGCGGCGGCCGGAGCTTTGAATGTGACCGGGGTCTCGAAAGTGATGGGGTCCTCGAAGGCGACTTTGGCTTCGAGGGCCGGGTCCTCGAACGCGACCGGGGCTTCGAAGGCGATCGGGGCCTCGAAGGCCGCGCGGCGGGTGGCGCGGCGCAGGGCCTTGAGGATGGCGCCGCCGAGTGTGAGCGTGAGGACCATCGTGACCACGGCGCGTGGCAGGTCCCAGCCCAGCGAGGTGGCCAGGCAGTACGCCACGAAGCGGGCGAGGTTCTCGTCGAGCGGATCGCCCGGGACGTAGGAGATCCCCGAGGCCATGCCCTGCATCAGGGTCCAGCCCTGGAGGTTCATGACCGTTCCGTAGGCCACGGACGCCACCGCCCCGTACCCGGCGAGCAGCAGCGTCTCCGCCCGGCCGCGCAGCCGGGCGGCGCCCGGCAGCAGCCCCGCGCCCATCGCCACCCAGCCCATGGCCAGCATCTGGAACGGCATCCACGGCCCCACCCCGCCGGTGAGCAGTGCGGACGCGAACATCGACACGGCGCCGAGGACAAAGCCGAAACCGGGGCCCAGCACCCGCCCCGACAGCACCATCAGAAAGAACATCGGCTCGATCCCGGCCGTCCCCGCGCCCAGCGGCCGCAGGGCCGCCCCCGCCGCCGCCAGCACCCCGAGCATCGCGACGGCCTTGGCGTCCAGACCGGTGTCCGCGATGGTCGCCACGACCACGGCCAGCAGCAGCGGAAGCAGCGCGGCGAACAGCCAGGGGGCGTCGGCGGCGTGGGTGGTGATCCCGGAGTCGCCCGGTGCGAAGAGCGGCCAGCCGAAGGCGACGGCACCGACGGCGGATACGAGCGCGAGCGCCGCCACCGAGCGCGGGCCGAGACGCACAGCACGGATGCGGCCACGGCCGCCGGGCGCCGTTGAGGTCGGTTTGCGTTGTGTCCGGGGTGGTGCGCCTTGTGTCTGGGGTGGTTCGGTCTGTGCCTGGTGCGGCTCGCCCTCGGCCCGGTGTGGCTCGCTTTGCGTTCGGCGCGGCTCGTTCTCCGTTCGGCGTGGCTCGTTGCTCAGGGGGCGCCCGGTCACGGGGCTCCCTCCAGCGCCTCGCGTACTTGCGGCACGGTCAGCCATGGCAGTGGCGCCAGGACCTTGGCCACCTGTGGGGCGAAGGCGGGGGAGGACACCACCACCTCGGCCGTGGGCCCGTCCGCGACCACCTCGCCCTCGGCCAGGATGACGACACGATGGGCGATCTCGGCCGCCAGCTCCACATCGTGGGTGGCCAGCACGATCGCATGGCCGTCCGCCGCCAGCCCACGCACCACCTCCACCAGGCGCGCCTTCGCCGCGTAGTCGAGCCCGCGCGTCGGCTCGTCGAGCAGCAGCAGCGGCGGGCGCGCGGTGAGGATGACGGACAGGGCCAGCGCCAGCCGCTGTCCCTCCGACAGATCGCGCGGATGCGAGGTGTCCGCCACCTCCGCCACTTCCGGCAGCAGTCGGCCGACCAGCTCACGGCAGGTACCGGGCGCCGCGCCCGCGTCCTGGTCGGCCGCCGCGCATTCGGCGGCGACCGTGTCCGCGTAGAGCAGATCGCGCGGCTCCTGAGGCACGAGGCCCACCTGGCGCAGCAGTTCGGCGGGGCGGGTGCGGTGCGGTACGACCCGGCTCGGGCCGACCCGTACCGACCCGGAGGCCGGTTCGTGCAGTCCGACCAGGCTCGCCAGCAGTGTGGACTTGCCCGCCCCGTTGCGTCCCATCAGCGCCACCGTCTCGCCCGGCCGCACCGACAGCTCCACCCCGCGCAGGGCTTCCACTCGGCCGTGGCGGACCGAAAGCCGCGCGACCTCGGCCACCGGCTCGCCCGGCGGCGGATCGGCCACCGGCCGCGGGGCGAGCCGCGCGAGCCGTTCCCGCAGCGTGCCCGCCTTACGGCGTGCGTCCCGTATTGACAACGGCACCGGCGACGGCCACCCCGCCAGCCCGCTCAGCGCCACCACGGGCGGCTGGACGGGCGACACCGGCAGCAGCTCGGCCGGTGCGCCGGTCAGCGGGGCGGCGCCGGGGGAGGGCAGCAGGATCATCTGGTCCGCGTACTGCGCCACCCGCTCCAGGCGGTGCTCGGCCATCAGCACGGTGGTGCCCAGGTCGTGCACCAGCCGCTGGAGGACCGCCAGCACCTCCTCGGCCGCGGCCGGGTCGAGCGCGGAGGTCGGCTCGTCCAGGACCAGGACGCGGGGGTGGGTGGTGAGCACCGAACCGATCGCCACGCGCTGCCGCTGCCCGCCCGAGAGCGTGGCGATGGGGCGGTCCCGCAGCTCGGCGAGGCCCAGCAGGTCAAGCGTCTCCTCGACCCGGCGGCGCATGGTGTCCGGGGCGATGCCGAGGGACTCCATGCCGTAGGCCAGCTCGTCCTCGACGGTGTCGGTGACGAAGTGCGCGAGCGGATCCTGGCCCACGGTGCCGACGACGTCGGCCAGTTCACGCGGCTTGTGGGTACGGGTGTCCCGGCCCGCGACGGTGACGCGGCCGCGCAGGGTGCCGCCGGTGAAATGCGGTACGAGACCGGAGACGGCGCCCAGGAGTGTCGACTTGCCGACCCCGGACGGCCCGACCAGCAGACACAGCTCCCCCTCGGGAACGGTCAGGTCCACCCCTGCCAGGGCGGGGCGCGCCGCCCCGTCGTAGTGGACCGACACCTGCTCGAACCGGATCACTGCGTGGCCTCCTCGGGCCCCGCCTCGGCTCGCGCGCTCCCGCGCTCGCCACCGGGCGAGGTGTGTGCGGTGGGGTGGTTGTCGGGGGCATCCGCCGGACGCGAGTCGGATGACGCACCGGAGCCCGGGCCGCACAGCCCGCCCCGCCCTCGGGCGGGTCGGGCGGGGGCTTCGTCCGCCGGAAGCGGTTTGCGGGACGTGGTCGGCTGCGGGTCGGGGTGCGGTTTCGTCGTCGTGTCGCCGGGCTGCGGGTGGGGCGCGGTGGCGGGGCGGGTGCTGTGGGCGGCGTCCGTGTCCGGGCGGGCGCCGGGGGCCGGACCCCGGTGCGCGTTGGTGGCTGTGTTCGGGTGTGGTTCCGTCGTTGTGCTGTTGGGCTGCGGGTGTGGTTCGGCGGCGGGCGGGGTGCTTGGCTCCGGGCGGCGCCGGTTCCGCACCTGGAGCGGTCCGGCGGGGGCTTCGTCCGCCGGAAGCGGTTCGCGGGACGTGGCCGGTTGCCGGTCGGGGTGCGGTTTCGTCGTCGTGTTGCCGGGCCGTGGGTGTGGGTCGGGGGCCGGTTGCTCCGGGCGGCGTTGGTTGCGCACTGCCCGGGCCGGAGCGGCGGGGAGCTCGTTCGGCGGAGGTGGTTCGTGGGTCGGTGCCGGAGGCGAAAGCGGGGCCGGGGCCGCGAGGGACGGGAGGAGGCCCAGCAGGACTCCCGCCGCCGGCCACAACGGCAGGGTCGGGGCCGTGAGGGGGACGACGGACGGCTGGAGGGCCTGCGGGGCGGCGGTCGCGGCCCAGATCATCAGGGCCGCGACCATCCAGGTACCGGTGATCGGGGCGCCCCGCTCCTGTTCGGAGCCGGACGACGGCTGGTCGATGAGGGGC
>NZ_JBEZNG010000005.1:0-544750 GCF_040653035.1 Streptomyces malaysiensis subsp. malaysiensis | reverse complement strand
TATCCGGTATTAGACCCCGTTTCCAGGGCTTGTCCCAGAGTGCAGGGCAGATTGCCCACGTGTTACTCACCCGTTCGCCACTAATCCCCGGCCGAAACCGGTTCATCGTTCGACTTGCATGTGTTAAGCACGCCGCCAGCGTTCGTCCTGAGCCAGGATCAAACTCTCCGTGAATGCCTCCGGGATATCCCGGCAACACATCACGAGAGCGGAACCACCAGAGGAATAACCCGATGGTTCACAGCGTCCTCGCTGTGTATTCTTCTTCAAAGGAACCTCGTCCAAACCGATGGACGGGGTATCAACATATCTGGCGTTGACTTTTGGCACGCTGTTGAGTTCTCAAGGAACGGACGCTTCCTTCGAAACCGTTTCACCGGTCTCTCCGGGCGCTTCCCTTCGGTGTTTCCAACCTTACCAGATCCGATTTCCGGTCCGTTTCCGATCCGAATTCCGTATCCGGCCCCCTGCTGGAGCGGGGTCTTTCGCGCCTTCCGGCGTGTCCACCACTTTAGCGGATTCCCCCGGATGCTCATAATCGAGTTCCCCGGTCCGAATTCCGGCATGCCGAAATCCATCCCGATGAGGGGCCGTGCAGTAGTGGTTTGCCGCCGGTGCGGCTCAAGTGCTGACCAGTGAACCATTACAGCTCTGTGGCAGCTCGGAGTACGTTACGGATGGCCCGGGGCGGTGTCAACCTCGCTTCGGCCAAATGCCTCAACCGAGGTCGGTCAGCCGTCCCTCGGCGTCGGGCTGGTCTTCCTCCACCCGGCGCAATACACGGCTGAGCATCTCGCCGAGGGCTCCACGCTCCTCGCTGGAGAGGTCCTGGAGAAGGTCCGCCTCGAAGACCGTGGCTTGGCGCATCGCCTCCATCCACTTCTCCCGGCCGTCGGAGGTCAGCTCGACGATGACGCGGACCCGGTTGTCGGCATCACGCTCACGGGTGACCAGACCCTCATTGACCATCCGGTCGATGCGGTGGGTCATGGCGGCGGGGGTCAGACCCAGCCGCTTGGCCAGGTCTCCGGGGCCCAGTCGGTAGGGAGCCCCGGACAGGACGAGCGCCTTGAGGACCTCCCACTCGGCGTTGCTGATCCCCAGCGTGGCCGACTGACGGCCGTAGGCGACGTTCATACGTCGGGTGAGCCGGCTGAGCGCGCTGACCACCTGCTCCACCTGAGGGTCCAGGCCCTGGAACTCGCGCTGATAGGCCGCGATCTGGTCTTCGAGGCTCAGCAGGTCGTCCGGCTCGGGGGTCTCCGCCATGTGGAGAGTATGGCACGAAACTCATTGGCGCTTAAGTCCTTCTTTCTGTACTCTTAATCATTGAAGTTTAGCTTCGAAGTCTTCAGACGTCGATCCTCCGGGCTGACACGCAGGTCAGACCTGCTGTCCCCATGACCCTCCTCGACCTAGGTAGGTGAGTGTGACCACCGCGATGGGCGCAGCGCTGCGCCGTATCCAGCTGGGCAACGCGCTGAGCGCGTTCGGCAACGGCTTCACGGTCCCGTTTCTCTTCGTCTATGTGGCGCGGGTGCGGGATCTCGGCGCGAATACCGCGGGCGTGGTGCTCGCGACGTTCGCCGTGGCCGCGCTTGCCGTGCTGCCCTTCATCGGTCGGCTGATCGACCGGCGAAGGCCGCTGTCCGTTGCCGTCGCGGGCGCGATCGCCGCCGCCGTCGGATCGATGGGGCTCGGGCTGGCGGCGAGCGAGCCGCTGGTCATCGCCGCGGCCGGAGTGCTGGGCGCGGGTATAGCGGCCGTACAGCCCGCGCTGGCCACGCTGATCGTCTGGTGCTCGACGCCGGTCACCCGGTCGCGGGCCTTCGCCACCCAGTTCTTCCTCGGCAATCTGGGCCTCGGTGTCGGTGGGCTGCTCGGCGGACTGCTGGTGGACACCTCCGCCGCGTCGAGCTTTGTGCGGCTCTTCGCGATCGACGCGGTGATGTTCCTGGCGCTCGCCACGGCCGTGGCGACCGTAAGGCTGGAGCGGACGCCGGTGTTCGACGATCCGGTGCCGTCCGCCGATGGGCAGCTCGGTGGTGCCGGTGGCTGGCGTGCCCTGCTCGGCAACCGCGCCATGGTGCAGCTGTGCGTGCTGGGCTTCACGATGTTCTTCGCCTGCTACGGCCAGTTCGAGTCCGGGCTGTCGGCGTTCGCCGTGGATGTCGCGCGGATATCGCCCTCAATGCTGGGCGTCGCCCTTGCCGCGAACACGGCGGCGATCGTGCTGGCGCAGTTCGTTGTGCTCAAGCTGGTCGAGCGGCGGCGGCGCAGCCGGGTGATCGCGCTGGTCGGGCTGGTCTGGACGGTCGCGTGGTTCGCCGCCGGGGCCGCCGGGCTGGTGCCCGGGGGCCAGGCCGTCGGCATCACCGCGATCATCTCGGCGTATGCGCTCTTCGGGCTCGGTGAGGCCATGCTGTCGCCGACCGTCGCCCCGCTGGTCGCCGATCTCGCGCCGGCGTCGGCCCTCGGCCAGTACAACTCGGCGTTTGCCCTGGTGAAGCAGCTGGCCCTGGCGGTGGGCCCGGCGGTCGGCGGGCTGATGGCGGGCGCCGGGCTGTACGGGGCGTACATCGTGGCGCTGATCATCTGCTCGCTCGCCATCACCGCGCTCGCGCTGAGGCTCGGCAAGCGGCTCACGCCCCAGCAGGACAATCCCCTACGGGCGATCGCCGGTGCCTCGGTGCCCGCACCCCGGGCCGCCTCGTCCGACGAGGTGATCACCGCGGCCTGAGGCGGTCGGGCATTCCGCCATCCCGCTATTCCGCCATCGCCCTGGTGCGGTCAGGAGCCAGTCGGCCCCGCCGCGCCAGGGCGATGTGCTGGTCGGGGGCGTCCTGTCCCCCTCGGCCCCGTGCTCCTGGACCCCTTCGTAGCGCTCGCTAGTCCGCCGGCAGGGCGAACTCGCACCACACCGCCTTACCGCCGCCCGGTGTGCGGCGTGAGCCCCAGGACGAGGCGATGGTCGCGACGATCGAGATGCCGCGTCCGGCCTCGTCCACCGGTTCGGCCCGGCGGCGGCGCGGCAGATGCTCATCGCCGTCCGTCACCTCGATGATCAGGCGGCGGTCGGTGCGGCGCAGCCGCAGCCGCATGGGCGGCGTGCCGTGCTGAAGGGAGTTGGCGACCAGCTCGCTGGCGGCGAGCACGCCCAGATCGCGCAGCTCCATGGGGAAACGCCAGCTGGCGAGGACCCCCGAGGCGAAGGCCCGGGCGCGCGGCGCGGCTTCCACCCCGCCGAGGAGCTCCAGCGCGGCGTTGTGGAAGAGCTCCGCGTCATGCCCCGTACGGGCGGGGTGCTGGAGGACGAGCACCGCCACATCGTCGTCGTGCTCCGCGGTGATGCCCAGGGCCCTGATGAGGCGGTCGCACATCACCTGGGGCGAGCCGGTCGCGCCCGCGAAGACGCGCTCGAGCGCGGCCACACCGTCGTAGATGTCCTTGTCCCGCCGCTCCACCAGGCCGTCGGTGTAGAGGACCGCGCTGGCGCCGGGGCCGAGCTGGACCGAGCCGGTGGTGTGCAGCCAGCCGCCGGTGCCGAGCGGAGGGCCGGTGGGCTCGGAGGCGCGGCGCACGGTGCCGTCCGGGTCGCGGACCAGGATCGGCAGATGGCCCGCGGAGGCGTAGACGAGGCGGTTCTCATTGGGGTCGTGGACGGCGTAGACGCAGGTGGCGATCTGGTGGGGATCGATCTCGGATGCCAGGCCGTCGAGGAGCTGGAGGACCTCGTGCGGCGGGAGGTCGAGCCTGGCGTAGGCGCGGACGGCGGTGCGCAGTTGGCCCATGACGGCGGCGGCCCGCACCCCGCGGCCCATGACGTCGCCGATGACCAGGGCGGTGCGGCCGGCGCCCAGGGTGATGACGTCGTACCAGTCGCCGCCCACCGCCGCCTCCGTACCGCCGGGCTGATAGGTGGCGGCGACCCGCAGATCGTCGGGCTGCTCCAGCCCCTGCGGGAGCAGGCTGCGCTGGAGGGTGACGGCGGCCTCGCGCTGGAGGCGCTCGCTGGCGCGCAGCCGCTCCGCCGACTCGACCTGGTCGGTGACGTCGGCGCCGAAGACGAGCACGCCGCGGACCGGCTCGGCGGCGACCGTGCCGGTGGTGGTGCCGGGGGCGACGGCCTCCGTGGCGACGGTCTCCATGGCGACCGCCTCGGTCGTGACGACCTTACGGAGGGCGGCTTCCCGGATCGCTCCGTCCACCGGCGAGCCGTCCACGGCCCGCTCCCCCGCCGGCTCAGCCGGGGCGACGGCCCTCGGCGCGGCCATCTCGATCGGGGAGCAGGTGAAGGTGTAGTAGCCGTGGCGGGACCGGCCGGGGCCGGGTGCCGTGCCCTCCCGCCGCGGCCCGGGCGGGGTCGCGGGGCCGCCCGCGGGCACGCGCCGGGACTTGACCGTACGAGGCTTGCCGCTGCGCAGGACCTGGTCCATCAGCGGCAGCAGCCCCAGCTCTCTCAGCTCGGGCAGGGCCTGGCGGGCGGGTGTGCCGGGGGCCCGGGAGCCGAAGAGCTCGACATAGGTGTCGTTGAGGTAGGCAATGCGGTGCTCGGGGCCGTAGACCACCGCGACCAGCGCCGGCACCTGGCTGAGGAGGTCATGGACGGACAGCCCGTCAAGGGTCGGCACTGCGGCGGGCGGCGCGGCGTCGGAAGGGGCGGCGGCGGGCGGCTCGCCACGGCCCGAGGGGTCGGCGTGCTCGCCCCGGGCCGCCGGGACGGAGCCGCCGCCCGCGGCGGCCGGGGGCTTGGGCCGCCGCGCACCGCGGTCTGCCCGGGCGGCGGTGCGTCGCTGGGTTCGGGGGAGCCGGGCGCTCCAGCGCGTGAAGTTCACTGCGGATTACCTCGTCGGGTGGTGGCTGAGCGGCGCGCCGGAGCGGGATCGGGGAGATGGGTGCGGGTACGGGGGACGGCCCCCAGGGGAATGCAGCAAACTTCCGAATCCTCGCGATTGTCACTCTTTGCAGATACGAGCCCACCCATGGTCACACGACCAGTGTGGCCGACCGGACTGACATCCGTGAGACGCCGATCGTGGGAGGGGAGTTCCCGGCTCCGCCCCGATCGGGTCAACTGGCCTCGGGATGGCGGCCGGTGTCCGCGGCCAGTTTGAACTCGGCGCGCGGGTTCTCCAGCGACCCCAGCGAGACGATCTCCCGTTTGAACAGCCCGGACAGGGTCCACTCGGCCAGCACGCGCGCCTTACGGTTGAACGTCGGCACCCGGCTGAGGTGGTAGACGCGGTGCATCAGCCAGGCCGGGTAGCCCTTCAACTTGCGCCCGTAAATGTGTGCGACGCCTCTGTGGAGCCCCAGGGAAGCCACGGAGCCGGCGTACTTGTGCGCGTAGTCCGTGAGCGGCCGGCCGGCGAGCGAGGCGACCACGTTCTCGGCGAGGACCTTGGACTGGCGCACGGCGTGCTGTGCGTTGGGGGCGCACTCCGCACCGGGCCGGTCGGCCGTCAGATCGGGGACCGACGCGGCGTCCCCGGCCGACCAGGCGTGCTCCACGCCGTCCACTTGGAGCGCCGCGGTGCATTTGAGCCGGCCGCGCTCGTTCAGCGGCAGATCGGAGGAGGCGAGGATCGGGTGCGGTTTGACGCCCGCGGTCCACACGAGCGTGCGGGTGGGGAAGCGCGAGCCGTCACTCAGTGCGGCGACCCGGTCGGCGCAGGAGTCCAGCCGGGTCTCCAGCCGGACGTCGATATTGCGGCCGCGCAACTCCCGGACGGCGTACTTGCCCATCTCCTCGCCGACCTCCGGAAGGATTCGGTTGGTGGCCTCGACGAGAATCCACTTCAGATCCTCGGGGGAGATGTTGTGGTAGTAGCGGACGGCGTACCTGGCCATGTCCTCCAGTTCGCCGAGCGCCTCGACGCCCGCGTATCCGCCGCCGACGAAGACGAAGGTCAGCGCCGCGTCGCGGACGTCGGGGTCCCGGGTCGAGGAGGCGATGTCGAGCTGTTCGAGGACGTGGTTGCGCAGGCCGATGGCCTCTTCGACGGTCTTGAAGCCGATGCCGAATTCGGCGAGGCCGGGGACCGGGAGGGCGCGCGACACGGAGCCGGGAGCCAGCACCAGCTCGTCGTAGTGGATGTCGACCGTGCCGGTGCCTTCCTCCTCCGTGGCGAGGGTTCTCACGGTGGCGGTGCGTTTGCCGTGGTGGATCGCGGTGGCCTCGCCGATGACGACCGTGCAGTCGGGCAGGACCCGCCGCAACGGCACGACGACATGGCGCGGGGAGATCGATCCGGCCGCCGCCTCCGGCAGGAAGGGCTGGTAGGTCATATACGGCTCGGGGTCGACCACGATGATCTGCACGCCGCCTTGCCTCAGTTCTCGCTTCAGCTTCCGCTGGAGGCTCAGCGCGGCGTACATCCCGACGTAGCCACCACCGACAACGAGAATGCGCGCGGGTTCCTTCACCCTCCCATGAGGCACGTGCGACCGCGGTTTGTCCACAGGCCCGGCGAATTGTGTGACCGGACGTTTTGGCCCGGCCCCCGGTACGGAATCGGTTACACGTACGAAATGTCCGCAGGTCAGCCCCGAGATGAGGGGTGACGGACGGGCGGAGAGTCCGATAAAGGCGGTCCTCTGCTCTGATCGGGGGGCGTTCTGTCCCGAGCTACCCTCTTCTTTCTTGACCTGGGCTCAACTATGTTCGTACTTCGTCGGGGTTGTGACTGCCTCGACAGTCTGGGCGGGGAGTCTCCGGGGGGAGACATCATTACCGGGGGATCACTTATGCACCTTCAGGGTTCGTCATGGTCCGCAGCCGTCGCATCGTCGGACGGAAACGGCGGACGGAACACACCGCTGCGCGTGGACGCGCAGCGCAATCTGGAGCACGTCCTGCGGGCGGCGCGCGAGGTCTTCGGTGAGCTGGGATACGGGGCTCCGATGGAGGACGTGGCACGCCGGGCGCGGGTCGGGGTGGGCACCGTCTATCGGCGGTTCCCCAGCAAGGACGTGCTGGTGCGCCGCATAGCCGAGGAGGAGACGGCAAGGCTGACCGATCAGGCACGGGCGGCGCTGGGTCAGGAGAACGAGCCATGGTCCGCGCTGGCCCGGTTCCTGCGCACCTCGGTGGCGTCCGGCGCGGGCCGGCTGCTGCCGCCGCAGGTGCTCCGGGTCGGGGTCGAGGTCGAGGCCGAGATCCGGCTGCCGCAGCAGCGGCAGGCGGCGTTAGCCGGACCGGCTCAGCCTGAGCTGCGGCTGGTCGAGCGGACGCCCGCACCCGAGGACGAGCCGGACGACGCGGGCGCCGCGGCGCTGCTCGAGGTCGTCGGGCAGCTGGTGGAGCGGGCACGGGCCGCGGGCGAGCTGCGCCCGGATGTGACGGTGGCCGATGTGCTGCTGGTGATCGCCACGGCGGCGCCCTCGCTGCCGGACGCGGCACAGCAGGCAGCGGCATCCGCCCGGCTGCTGGACATCCTGCTGGACGGGCTGCGGTCGCGCCCCTTGGGGTGATGCCGTCGTTCCTGGAGCGGGTCATGGGCTCCGCGGTTCGTGCATCGGTTTCCGGGGCCGCGTGTCGTCTCCTCCGTATGAGTGAGGACACATGACTGTCGGCCGGGGCGTTGCGCCTCCGCTTATGTCCGCGTCAGCGGGCGGGCGGCGGTGTGGCGCCCCGGTCGGCGGTTTCGGTCCGGTCGGCCGCTTGGGCCTGGCCGACCGTTTGGGTTCGGTCGGCGGTTTCGGTTCGGCCGACCGTTTCGGTTCGGCCGACCGTTTCGGTTCGGCCGACCGTTTGAGCTTGGCCGGCGATTTCGGTTCGCGCTTCGGAGGCGTCCAAGGCGTCGGTGGTATCGGAGACGTCGGGGTCGTCCGCCGCACCGGTGGCGTCGAGAGGGGCATCGAGCGAGGTCAGCGCCTCGTCGAGCAGGCGGATGGCCTGCTCGGGGGTGAGGGCTGAGTTCTCGGTACGCAGCTGCTCCACCGCGTCCTGGCCCAGCACCTCGCTCGCGCGCGCCACGGTCGAATCGACGTCCCCGGCCACCAGCGGTGAGCGGGGCAGCCGACCGCGCCAGCCGTCCGCGGCGCCCAGCAGCCGCGCGGCGAGCCGCTCCTGTCCGCGTCCCGATCCGGCCAGGAGCTCCGCCGCCGACTCCGCCTGATGGGCCAGCAGCAGCTCCATGGAGTTCATCTCCAGGCCCTCGCGCAGAGTGTTCCGCAGCTTGCGCAGTCCGCCGACCAGATCGCCCTCCAGGCCGGTGATGCGCGCGTCCAGACCATTGGCCACCACCCAGAACTGCGGCGGTGCGGTGCCACGCGCACGGTGCCGGGCGGCGTCGCAGTACGTCCGCGCCCGCGCCAGATCACCGCGCAGCAGCTCGGCCTCGCTGCGCACGATGTGGTTGAAGGCCCGCACATCCTGGGTGCCGCAGCGCTCCGACTCCTCCTCCGAGCGCTCCACCAGCTCCAGCGCCCCCTCCATGTCCTTCTCGTTGAGGGCGAGATCGGCCAGACGGGTGAAGAGGAACGGCACCTCGGTGTGGGCGCCGAGCTCCTGCGCGAGCCGCCGTGCCTTCTCATAGGCGGCCCTCGCCTCCGCGTACCGGCCGCGAAAAGTGGCGACCTCGCCGCGCGCGCCCTCCGCCTGGGCGAGCATCCAGCGGTCGCCGACGCGAGCGGCCAGCTCGCGCAGCTCGGCCAGGTCGTCGTCGATGGTTTCGACGCCGCCCGGCATGTCGATGGCGAGCTGGGTGCGGTACATCAGCGTGACGCCGAGCGCCCAGTCGTCGCCGTGCCTCCGGCAGCCGGCCACGGTCTGGTCCATGAGCGGCAGCAGCTCACCGGTGAAGCCCTCGATGACGAAGGCCGTGAACGGCCACAGCAGACCGGGGAAGCACGCGGTGCGGGACCCTGGATGGCTCGCGTAGGCGTCGCGCATGCGTCTGGCGGCGTCCCGGATCTCGGGGTCGCGCAGATCCGGACCGGTGCCCTGCTCCGCGAGCAGGAAGAAGAGCAGCAGTCGCAGGTCCATGAACTGCCAGTACCGGGTGGCCTCCCGGTCGACGCCGTCCTCGCCGTCCGGAGCCCGGGCCGGGATGCGCGGGAACTGGTCGAGGGGATCGCTCCCGTCCGGCGCCCGGTCCGCCTCGCCGTCCGTCCCGCCGTCGGGGCGGTCGCCGTCGGGGCGGTCCTCGAGGGCCAGGGCACGGCCGACCCAGGCGGCGCCCTCGTCCCGGTAGTTGCGCAGCCACCAGAACCAGGCCAGGGCGCTGATGAGCGCGAAGACCGAGTCCTCGTCCGCGATCGTCAGGGAGCGGTGCAGCGCTGCCCGGACGTTGTCGAGGTCGGTCTCGACGAGGCGCAGCCAGGGCAGTTGTTCGGCGGAGCGCAGACGGGGCTCGGCGGTGCGGAGGAAGTCCCGGAAGTGGGCGGTGTGACGGGCGACCGTGGCCTTGTGGTCGGCGCGGGCCGCAGGGTTCTCGGTGGCGCGCTCGCCGACGTACTCGTGGATCGTCTCCAGCATCCGGTAGCGGGGCTCCCCGCCTGCCGGACCGGCGGACTCCGTCGCCGAACCGTGCGACGGGTGGTCGACGATCAGAAGCGACTTGTCGACCAGCGCCCCGAGCAGCTCCAGCACCTCGGCGGGCGCGATCCGGACGTGGGGGCGCGTACGAGAGCGCGCGGGAGAGCGTGTGTGGTCGTACGCGACCGTGTCGCCCGGTTCCGGAATGCCCGCCGTCGCGTCCGTAAGGGCGTCACGAACGTCGAAGCCGGCCGCTATGCCGTCCGTGACGCCTTCCTCGGCCGCTATGAGGTCTTCTATGAGGTCTTCCGCGGCCGTGCCGTCCGTAAGGGCGCTCTTACCGGGCCGACCGTCCGCGCACACCGCCTCCGCCCCGGACAGGGTCCACCCGCCCGCGAAGACCGAGGCGCGGCGCAGCACGGTGCGCTCGCGCTCGTCGAGCAGGTCCCAGGACCACTCGACGACGGCCCGCAGGGTCTGCTGGCGGGGCAGCGCGGTTCTGCTGCCGCTGGTCAGCAGGCGGAAGCGGTCGTCAAGCCGGGCCGCGATCTGGCGTGGGGTCAGCAGCCGCAGCCGGGCCGCGGCCAGCTCGATCGCCAGCGGCAGACCGTCCAGGCGGCGGCAGATCTCCGCGACCGCGGCCGCCGTGTCCGGGTCCGCCGCCGGGTCGAAGCCGGGCCGTACGGTGGCGGCGCGCTCGGCGAACAGTTGGTGTGCGGGGGCGGGCGGAAGCGGCTCCACCGGTCTTATGGTCTCGCCGGGCACCCCTAGCGGCTCCCGGCTGGTGGCGAGCACGGTCACCCCCGGGCAGTGCGCGAGCAGGGTCTCGGTGAGCCGGGCCGCGGCGTCGATGACGTGCTCGCAGTTGTCGAGCAGGAGCAGCAGCCTGCGGTCGGCGCAGTACTCGACGAGCCTGCTGGTCGGATCGCCGCCGTCCGCCCCCGTGGCGCGGCTCTCGAGCCCGGTGGCGAGCAGCGTGGTCTCGCGGCGGCCGACCGCGCTCAGGACGGCGCCTGGGACGGCTGAGGGCTGGTCGAGCGGGGCGAGTTCGGCGATCCAGACGCCGTCCGGGTAGCCGTCCGTCACGGTCGCGGCGGCCTCCTCGGAGAGCCGGGTCTTGCCGGAGCCGCCGGGGCCGGTGAGGGTGACCAGCCTGGCGCCGTCCAGGTCCCGGAGGATGTCGCCGATCTCCTTCTGGCGGCCTACGAAGCTGGTGAGGCGGGCTCTGAGGTTGCCGTGCGGCAGAGGCGGCACGGCGATGCACGAGCCCGAGCGGGCGGTGCGCGAGCCCATACCGACGCCACGTGAGCCGACGCCGCGTGAACCTGCGGTGTGCGAACCCGCCTCCCGGCCGGCGGCCCGGCTTCCGGCCCCGCCGCCGGTTCCTCTCCCGCCCCTGGCTTCGTAGCCGTCCCGGCCGTCGAACGCCCCCCTGACCCCGCTGTCGGCCTCGGTCCCGCCGCTCCCCCCATGGCCGTCGGCCCTGGACGCCCCGGCCTCCGCCGTATACGCGCCGCCGCGCGCGGCGTGCGGCTCTCGGACGGCAGGCCCGGCGTCCGTTGTCAGCAGCTGTCTGTGGAGCTCCTTCAGCTCCGCCCCCGGGCCGGTGCCGAGGCGGTCGGCGAGGGTCCGGCGGACGTCCTCGTACGCGGCGAGGGCGTCGGCGGAGTGACCGGCCGCCCGCAGCGCGCGGATCAGCTGGGCGTGGAACGTTTCGTCGAGCGGATGGTCCGCGACGAGTTCGCGCAGCTCCGGTATGACGTCCGTGGGGCGGTCGAGCGCGAGGTCGGCGTCGATCCGGCGGTGCAGGGCGGTCAGCCGGAGCGCCTCGGGGCGGGCGGCGGCCGTCTCCCGGTCGGGCAGGTCGGCGAGGGCCGGGCCGCGCCACAGGGCGAGCGCCTTACGGAGGGTGGCGGCGGCCGTCCCGGGGTCGTCGGCGTCCAGGGCGCGTATGCCCTCGTTCGTCAGCCGCTCGAAGAGCAGCAGGTCGACGTCGTCCTGCGGGGCGGCGGTCGCGAGGCGGTAGCCGCCGGGTGAGGAGATGACGGCGTCCCTGCCGATGGCCCGGCGCAGCCGGCCGACGAGCGCCTGGAGCGCGGCGGGCGCGTCATGCGGAGGATCGGCGGCCCACACCTCGTCGATCAGGACGTCGACGGGGGCGGGGGCGGAGCGTGCGGATCTTACGGCGAGCGCGGCCAGCAGCGCGCGGATCCGGGGGCCGCCGAGGGGGAGCGGGGCGCCGTGGTCGTCGCGTGCTTCGGTGGTGCCGAGGATCAGATACCGCACAGGGGCCATTCTCCTTGGTCGCCGATTGCCGCCGGGGAGATGGTCCGGCACGGGGGCGGAGATCGCCTTTCGTTTTCGTCCGCCGTAAGGATGTCTGCATCCGCCGTAAGGACATCTTCGTCCGCCGTAAGGACGTCGGCTTCGTCCGCGGTGAGCGCCCGGCTCCCTGATCGGCGGCGGCCATCCCCGGCGGGGCGCCTGGGGCGATGTGTCACGGGGCGGCTTCGTGTCGCCCCGGTGCGGCAGCCGTCACAGGCTCGGCCGCGGCACCACTCCGCCCGCCACCGCCCGCTGCCGCGGCGCCGCCGTGCCCGTCCAGCAGGTGCCGCGGCGGGCCAGCAGGCGCCGCAGCCAGACTTCGGTGGAGACGAGTTCGGCCAGGCCGTCCAGGGGCAGCCGCTCCCCCTGTGCTGCTGCGCGGAGCGCCTTACGGACGACACGGGCCTCGATCAGGCCCGCGTCGGCCAGCAGCGGCGCGTCGAAGAGGTTCATCAGCTCGCCGGTCCAGGTGCGCATGCCGGTCCGTACGGCGGCCGTGTGGGCGGCGTGGGAGGTGGCTCCCCAGCCGGGGGGAAGCTCCCGGATGCCCGCTCCGGCGAGGACCGTCCGCAGCACGGCGGCGCGCGCCCCCGGTTGCACCCGAAGCGCTTCGGGGAGCGCCCGGCAGGCCCGTACGACCTGGTTGTCGAGGAAGGGTGCGTGCAGACGCTGGCTGCGGATCTCGGCGGCCTGCTCGAAGACGCGGTGGTCCGCCGCGTAGCGGGCGAGGGCGGCGTCGGCGCGGCGCTCCCCGGGGCGGCGCAGCAGTACGGGGCGCAGGGCCGCCTCATCCAGCCGGACGGACACCTCGGCGAGCGTCTCGCCGGTGAGCCAGCGGGCGGCGGGCCCGGGGCGGCACCACGTCAGGGCGGCGAGGGAGGCGGATACGGCGCCGGGGCCGCGTACCGTCTGGTCGTCGGTGAAGCGGCGCTCCAGGAGGCGCGCCGCGGCCTCCTGGACGCCGTCGCGGTAGGAGGTGCGGGCCAGCCGTCGTGCGGCCCGGTAGACCGTGAACGGCACGAAGAAGGACTGCGCGGAGGGGCCGTCGGCCTTCGCGAGCGCGGTGGCGGGGCGCAGCAGGTGGCGTCTGCGGCGGTCGAGCAGCAGGTCCGCGAGGCGCGCGGGGTGGGCGTCGAGCACTTGGCGGGCGCCGTGCCCGATGAAGTGGTCCGCGCTGCCCGCGGCGAGTCGGCGCCGGTGGCGTTCCGCGATGACGAGGGAGGGGCCGGGCTCGTCGGTAAGGGCGCCGATGTCGAGGCCCGCGTACGGCAGGGCCTCCTCGCCCGCGGCCACGACCACATGGTGCAGCCGCGGGTTGGCGGCGATGGCGCCGGCCCGTTCGAGTTCGGCCTCGCGGGTGCGGGCGCCGCCCGCCGTGGCGAGGTCGTTGAAGGTGACGGCCAGGAGCCGCTCGCCCGCCTCGGTGCCGTGCCCGAAGAGGGTGCCGGGCATCCCGGGGAGACCGGCGGCGAGCAGTGCGAGGGTGGCGGAGGCGCTGCCTCCGGACAGGTCGGCGCCGATGCCGGGGGCCGGGGCGCCGCGGGCCGCCCGCCGTTCGGCGGGCCCCATGCCGGGCACCGGGCCGGGGTCGAGGTCGTCGGTCTCGGGGGCGTGGCGCGGGGCGGTGAGCCGGGCCCGTACGGCCTCCACGAGGGCGTCCCGGACCGCGTCGACGGCCGTGTCCTGGTCGAGCGGGGGCGCGGCGACGGCGAGGGACGCGGTGGGCTCGTAGCCGGTGATGTCCCGGGCGCCGTCGCGCAGGATCAGCGCATGGCCCGGGGGGACGCGTCTGACGCCCATATAGGGCGTGCTGTCGCCCATGGCCTCCGGGGAGTCGGGGCAGGCGAGCAGCGCGCCGAGGTGGGCGACGTCGAGTTGGGCCTCGATGAGGTCGGCGAGCGGGAGCGCGGCCGTGGCGTAGGCGGTGCCGCCGGCCCAGTCGGTGTGGAAGACGGGCCGGGCGCCCGCGAGGTCGCCGACGATGGTGACGCGGCGGCCGACCTGGGCGACGGCGGTGTAGCTGCCGGGCCAGGCGGTCAGATGGCGCAGGGCGCCGCCGCGGGCGGCGAACAGGCCCACCCGCAGCTCCTCGTCGGAGGCGCCGCAGCAGCCGAAGACGGCGAGGCGGGTGAAGGGGTCGGCCTGGACGACGCGTACCTCATCGGCCCGCCAGTCGCCGACCGCCCATAGCGGATCGGGGTCGGACCACAGGAGTTGGGCACCGACCGGCTGGATCGCACGGCCTTCCGGGGGGACCGGGCCGGATGCGGTACTGCTCCACCCCACCAACCACCGCATCGCCGCCTCCACAGGCTGTGGGCATCCAGGGCAACCAAGAAGTAGGTGCCATCATGCACAGCATGTTGACGGTTTCGGCATCGAACCGGACAACAACATGGATCTCCTGGATGTCCTGTGACCACAGATGACCGCAGGAATCGCAGAGTTGATCCCAGGGGTTGGCACCGCTCAAAAAGGCATCCGTAAGGAGCTCATGAGGGAACCACCGCCGGTAACGACCCACCGTTCCGCCGTGGCCCATGCTGCCACGACTGGGGCGCACAAGAGCGCAAGGGCATCGATGAGTGTGCGGAGCGGCGCACAAGAGGCGCACGAAGGGGCGCACAGAAAGTCGCCAACCTGCGGACCAGGCAGGGGACTTACGCGCCAAAGCGCTCCGTGTCGTGGCGCCCGCCGCATACGACGACATCCGCGGCGTGTGCTACGCGGCGCACCGCTCCGGACGGGCTCCGTGCGCGTTCTGTACGGAATCCGCGTCGAGAAGGGCTTCCCGCGTCGGGCCTCCCCCTCCCCGGCCCGACGCGGGAGCCCGGCCGTGAGGGGCGATATTCAGCCAAGTTGCCGTGGCGCTCTCGATGGCCCTGCCGACGCCCTGTATGTACTCAACTTCCGCCTCTCGCGCCTCCCGACACGACAGTCCGGGAGGCGGCATTCGCCTCCCGGACCGTTCCGCCGCCCGCGGGGAATGAGGCGGCGGCGTCCCCCAGCCCACTGGATCCAGTACAGCGGGCCGACCCACGCAGGATCCATCGAAACGTCCGCGCCGCGACTGAGACAGAGCGCACACACGGGCGCACAGCCACACACACCGGGAGCACACGTCACGCCCCGCACGCCCGTTCGTACAAGAATCTCGCCATCCGGGACACCACCTCTTAACGGTCGGGATGCGGCGAACTACGCTGGGTTTACGAATGCCCCGCGCTTATGCAGGGGCGGCCGTCGGTGCTGTCGAGGGGTGCGCATGTCCAGGGAGCCACGCGGGCCGAACGAAAAGCTCGGCACCGTTCTCGCCCTCGCTGGGATCAGCAATGCCGGGCTCGCGCGCAGAGTCAACGACCTCGGCGCCCAGCGTGGCCTGACGCTTCGCTACGACAAGACGTCCGTCGCGCGCTGGGTGTCCAAGGGCATGGTCCCCCAAGGCGCCGCGCCACACCTGATTGCGGCTGCGATCGGCAGCAAACTCGGGCGGCCCGTCCCCCTGCATGAGATCGGCCTGGCCGATGCCGATCCGGCCCCCGAGGTCGGTCTTGCCTTCCCGCGCGACATCGGCCAGGCCGTCCGCTCCGCCACCGAGCTCTACCGGCTGGATCTCGCGGGTCGGCGCGGTGGGGTGGGCATCTGGCAGAGCCTGGCCGGATCTTTCTCAGTAAGCGCGTACGCCACCCCGGCCTCGCGCTGGCTCATATCCCCCGCCGACAGTTCGGTGGCCCGCGAGCCCAAGGACGCCGAGGACGGCGCCACCGCCGCGAGCGCCGCCGGCGGGGCGGCGGACGCCATACAGCCGCTGCGCGTCGGCCACAGTGATGTCACCAAGCTGCGCGAGGCCGCCGAGGACGCGCGCCGCTGGGACTCCAAGTACGGCGGCGGCGACTGGCGTTCGTCCATGGTTCCCGAATGCCTCCGGGTGGACGCGGCCCCCCTGCTGCTCGGCTCGTACAGCGACGAGGTCGGCCGCTCCCTCTTCGGCGCCACCGCCGAACTGACCCGGCTCGCCGGATGGATGGCCTTCGACACCGGCCAACAGGAGGCCGCGCAGCGGTACTACATCCAGGCGCTGCGCCTCGCCCGCGCCGCCGCCGACGTCCCCCTGGGCGGCTATGTGCTGGCGTCGATGAGCCTCCAGGCCACCTATCGGGGGTTCGCCGACGAGGGCGTGGACCTCGCCCAGGCCGCCCTGGAGCGCAACCGCGGCCTGGCCACCGCCCGCACCATGAGCTTCTTCCGGCTCGTGGAGGCGCGCGCCCAGGCCAAGTCCGGGGACGGCCCGGCCTGCGGCGCGGCCCTGAAGTCCGCCGAGGGCTGGCTGGAGCGCTCGCGGGCGGGCGACGCCGATCCGTCCTGGCTCGACTTCTACAGCCATGAGCGGTTCGCGGCCGACGCCGCCGAGTGCTATCGCGATCTCCGGCTGCCGCGCCAGGTGCGGCGCTTCACCGAGCAGGCGCTGGCCCGGCCGACGGAGGAGTTCGTACGGTCGCACGGGCTTCGGCTCGTGGTGTCCGCCGTCGCCGAACTGGAGTCCGGCAATCTGGACGCGGCCTGTGCGGCGGGCGCCCGTGCCGTGGAGGTCGCCAACCGGATCTCGTCCGCGCGCACCACGGAGTACGTACGCGACCTGATGCGGCGCCTCGAGGCGTACCGCGACGAGCCGCGCGTCGCCGAGCTGCGCGAGCAGGCCCGGCCGCTGCTGGTGGCCCAGGCGTGAGCGGCCAGGGCGAGTGGTGAGGCGGGAGCGGTCCGGAATGAGCACGGAGGCGAGCGCCGCCCGGAGCGAGCGCTTCAGACGCGAGTCGCCCGGAGTCGGAATGATCGGCTCGGTGTGAATCGATCCCTGTGCCCGGTGTGACCGACGTGACCAGTGTGACCAGTGTGACCAGTGGCGTGGCCGGTGGCGTGGCCGGTGGGCCTAGCCCGGACCCTAGTCCTCGCAGGGGTTTCGGGCCGCTGTCAGCGGCGCAGGTCATGATAGGGATCGACGGTCGGGCGACTGAACGGTGTGGCGCGTGGGGAGGTGACATGGCGTGACGGCGTTGGACTGCGATGTGCTGGTGATCGGGGGCGGGATCGTCGGCATGTCGACGGCGTATGCGATCACGCGCACCGCGCCCGGCACCCGCGTGACCGTGCTCGAGAAGGAGGCGGGCCCGGCGCGCCACCAGACCGGGCGGAACAGCGGCGTGATCCACAGCGGTATCTACTACCGGCCGGGGTCGCTCAAGGCGCGGTTCGCGGCGCGTGGCGCCGCGGAGATGGTGAAGTTCTGCGCCGAGCACGGCATTCCGCACGAGGTCACCGGCAAGCTCATCGTGGCCACGGAGCGCTCCGAGCTGCCGAGGCTCCACGGCCTCGTCCAGCGCGGCAGGGAGAACGGCATCCCGGTGCGCGAGCTGGGCCCCGCCCAGATCGCGGAGTACGAACCATGGGTGCGCGGCCTCGCCGCGATCCATGTCGGCACCACGGGCGTCTGCGACTTCGGCGCGGTTGCGGCCCGGCTGGCCCGGCTGGCCCAGGACGCGGGCGCCTCGGTGCGGTACGGGGCGCGGGTGCGCACCATCGGCCGGCGCCCCTCCGCGGTCGCGGTGCGTACGGCGGACGGCACCGTCCTGCGCGCACGGGCCCTGGTCAACTGCGCGGGGCTGCACTGCGACCGCGTCGCCCGGCTGGCGGGCGACGACCCGGGCATGCGGATCGTGCCCTTCCGCGGTGAGTACTACGAGCTGGTGCCCTCCCGCGCCTCGCTGGTGAACGGTCTGGTGTACCCGGTGCCCGACCCGGCGTTCCCGTTCCTCGGCGTCCATCTGACCCGCGGCATCGACGGCGGCGTCCACATCGGGCCCAACGCGGTGCCGGCCCTCGCCCGCGAGGGGTACGCCTGGCATACGGTGCGCCCGCAGGAGCTGGCCGGCACGCTGGCGTATCCGGGCTCCTGGCGGATCGCCCGCCGCCACTGGCGGTACGGAGCGGGTGAGCTGCGGCGTTCCCTGTCCAAGCGCGCCTTCACCGACGCCGTGCGCCGCCTGCTACCCGATGTGACGGCCGACGACCTGATAGCGGCCCCGGCGGGCGTGCGCGCCCAGGCGGTGCTGCCGGACGGCACGCTGGTGGACGACTTCCTGATCTCGCAGTCGCCCCGGATCGTCCATGTGCTCAACGCCCCGTCGCCCGCGGCCACGGCCTCGCTGCCGATCGGCCGGGAGGTCGCCCGCCGAGTGCTGGAGACGCTGGGGGCGGGCAGGGTGCGGGGGGCGCGGTAAGAGGGTACGGCAGGGCTGGGGCGGCACCGCCTGGCGGCCCACGGCCCGGTTGCCCGTTGATCGGGCTGGTCTTACGTCCGGGCTCGGCTGCTCGTACGTCCGGGCCCGACGGCCCGTCGTCCCGGCCCTACTGTCCGTACGTCCGGGCCTGGCTGCCCGTACGTCCGGGCCTCACTGTCCGTACGTCCGGCTGCCCGTACGTCCGGGCCTCACTGTCCGTACGTCCGGCTGCCCGTCCCACTGCCCCAACCAGCCGGGCACCGCTTAACCGGCCGCGCACCGCCCAACGGGGCGGGCCCGCCCCCGGCGCCCCAGCCCCCCGGCCCCCCAGCCGCCGTATCGGCCCCGCCGTCCTCCCCGCCTCCGCCCGTAGAATCGAAGCACTGTGTCCGAGAATCCCACCGCCCCCGATTCCCACGCGAAGCGCGCTCTGGCCGCCCCCCGTGACCGCGGCGAGCCGATGTTCCCCGGCGGCCCCGTGGCCGATCCGGCGGGCTCGCACCATGAGCGCCGCATCCGCTCCTTCCGCCCCCGCCGAGGCCGGGTGACCCCGGGCCAGGGCGAGGCGCTGCGCCGCCTGTGGCCGCAGTGGGGCCTGGACATCGACGGGCTGAGCCGTATCGACCTGGGTGAGATATTCGCCACTGAGGCGGGCCCGCGCCCGGACCTTCCCGTCGTCCTGGAGATCGGCTTCGGCATGGGTGAGGCCACCGCGCAGATGGCCGCCGCCGACCCCGGCACGGGCATCCTCGCCGCCGACGTCCACACCCCCGGCCAGGGCAATCTGCTCGCGCTCGCGGAGCGGAACGGCCTGGACAACATCCGGGTCGCCAACGGCGACGCGATCATCCTGCTCCGGGAGATGCTGGCCCCCGCCTCGCTCTCCGGGCTGCGGGTCTTCTTCCCCGACCCCTGGCCCAAGAAGCGGCACCACAAGCGCCGCCTCATCCAACCCGAGTTCATCGAGCTCGCCGCCACCCGGATGAAGCCCGGTGCGCTGCTGCACTGCGCGACCGACTGGGAGCCGTACGCGGAGCAGATGCTGGAGGTCCTCTCGGCGAGCCCGGCCTTCGAGAACACCCAGGCCGACGGCGGCTACACCCCCCGTCCGGGCTTCCGGCCGCTCACCAAATTCGAGAGCCAGGGGCTGGACAAGGGACATCTCGTCCATGACCTGGTCTTCCGCCGCAACGACACATAACGACCCCAAGGGGATGGGCATAACCCCTGAGTCCCCCCTTCCCCCTTTCGTTAGGGTCGGTTGAGTGCATCAGTCCCCGCCCCCGCAAGAGCCGCCAGAACCACCATCGGCCACGCCGCCGCACGGCGCTCCGCACGCCACGCCGCACGGAGCGCCGAACGAGGCGGCGCATGGCGTACCTCACGAGGCGAGGCAGGACGCACCACCGCAAGGCGCACCGTACGAGCCGAGGCTGGACGCACCGCACGACGGGCCGTACGAGGCGAGGCAGGACACACCGCACGACGGGCCGTACGAGGCGGGCCACGTGGCACCGCACGCCGCGCCGCACGAGACTCCGTACGGCACGCCTTACGGCCCCCCGTACGGAGCTCCTTACGGTGGCCGGCACCCGTGGTTCGAGGCCGGGGCCGCACCGGTGGGCTGGCCGCAGCCGCCTCGTCAGGGCCTGTGGGGCCCGGACGGCCGTCTCGCCCGCCTGTGGCACAACAGGGCGCTCCGGGCCACCGCGCTCACCGGTCTGCTCTCGCTCTCCGGCCTGATCATCCTGGCGCTGGTGCGCGAGCAGACGGGCACCAAGGGCTTCCTGGTGGGGCTCGGCCTCGCCGTCCTCCCCGTACCGTTGATCATCGCGGTCTTCCGGTGGCTGGACCGCGTGGACCCCAAACCCTGGCGAAACCTCTTGTTCGCCTTCGCCTGGGGTGCGTGCGCCGCGACCCTGGTCGCGCTGATCGCGAACGGCTTCGCCACCGAGTGGCTCATGACGACCGTGGACTCCTCATCCCCCACCGGCCAGGCCGACGCCGACACCTGGGGCGCCACCTTCATCGCGCCGTTCGTGGAGGAGAGCGCCAAGGCAGCCGCCGTCCTACTGCTCTTCCTCTTCCGCCGCCGCGACTTCAACGGGCTGGTCGACGGGGTCGTCGTCGCCGGAATCACCGCCACCGGTTTCGCCTTCACCGAAAACATCCTCTACCTCGGCTCGGCCTTCGTCAGCGACGAGACGCTCGGCTACTCCGGCATCCGGTCGACCACGGCCGCGACGTTCTTCATCCGCGCCGTGATGTCCCCCTTCGCGCACCCCCTCTTCACCGCGATGACGGGTGTGGGCTTCGGCATAGCCGCCGCGACGGCGCGGCACCAGCGCGCCCGCCGCGTCCTCATACCGATCGCGATGCTGCTGACCGCGATGGTCCTGCACGGCGTCTGGAACGGCTCGGCGTCCCTCGGCGGCTACGGCTTCCTCATCGTCTACGCCCTGTTCATGGTCCCCGTGTTCGGGCTGCTGACCTGGCTGACGCTCTGGTCCCGTGCCAAGGAACTGCGCGCCATACGGGAGCAGCTCACCACCTACCAGGCCGCCGGCTGGCTCACCCCGCCCGAGCCCATCGCGCTGTCCTCGATGCGCGCCCGCGGTATCGCCCGCGACCTCGCCCGCCGCACCCACGGCGCGGCGGCGGCCCGTGCGGTCGGCGAGTACACCGCCTTCGCGACCTCACTGGCGCTGCTGCGGCGGCGTGCCCACCGGGGTACGGCGGGGCCGGACTTCACGACGCGTGAGAAGGAGCTGCTGGACCGTCTGTGGGAGCGGCGGGAGACCGCCCAGCCCGCCCTGGCCCACGCCGCGCTGTCGGTGCCGCTCCCCCGGCCCCGCCGCGTACCCGTGCCGGCCCCGGGCACGCTGCCCGCACCGTTCTGGCCCGCGGGGCCGTACGGCGGCGGATACGGATACGGCGGCGGTGGAGGCGGACAGGGGCTCGCCTACGGCAGCGGGCACACAGGCGGCGACGGGTACGGGTACGGGAGCGCGCACGGTCAGGGGGGCACACACGGGCACGGATACGGGGCCGGCGGGCACGGCGGCTACGGATACGCCGGGCCGGGGTACGGCAGCCAAGCCCAAGCCCAGGCCCAGGTCCAGTACGACACTCAGACCCAGTACGGGGCCCAGCCGACGTACGCCCCGTGGGGCACCCCTCCCCCGCACAGCGCCCAGCCACCGCGGACCCCGCAGCCGCCCGCGGCCCCGTCGGCGCCCCGCACCTCCCCCGTGCCGTACGGCACCGGCGCCCCCGAAAGTCATCTGTAACCTCCCGCCCCTTTCGGACGTGTTCCTACATAGAAGCGGGGAGCACGGGGGCGCGGGAGATTCATGTCAGAACCATCACCTTCATTCACACCATCCGATTTCGACCAGTTCGATACGGCTACGGCGAAGCGACTCGTGGCCGCGGTCTATGCGGCGACGGGCGACCTGGCCGAGGCCGAGGACGCTGTGCAGGAGGCGTACGCCCGGGCGTGGCAGCGCTGGGACCGTCTGACCGCCGAGGGCGATCCCACGCCCTGGGTCCGTACCGTCGCCCTGGGTCCGTACCGTCGCCCTGCGCCTCGCCGTCAGCTCCTCGCGCCGCGCCCGTAACCGCATGCGGGCCCACTTCCGCCATGGCCCGCCCCCCGATCTCCCCGACCTCGCCCCGGACCGGGTGGCGCTGATCCATGCCCTGCGCGGCCTGAAGCCCGAGCGTATCGGTCTCCCTCTGGCGCCTGGATCCCACCGCCACCGCCTCGCCAGGCCCGTACCGGAGCAACCCCGAGGAGGCGAAGAGGCGTTGCTGACCCACTCATGCCCTCCCACCGCCCCTCACGACTCCCGCAAGAGGTCCTCTGTGTACTCCATCCGTTCCCTGCGCACCCTCGCGGTGCCCGCCATCGCCGTCGCCCTGCTCGTCGGCTGCCAGTCGGCCTCGAAAACCGCCTCGGTGGACCCGGCCGACGCCAAGCCCGCCCGGATCACCATCACCCCGGGCAGCGACACGGCGGCCATAGCCCCCGACGCCACGGTCGAGGTGACCGCCTCCCACGGCACCCTCACCAAGGTCCGCGTGGTCCCCGACGGCGCCGGATCCCAGGCCGTCACGGTCACCGGCGCCCTCTCCCACTCCAAGAGCAGCTGGCACTCCACCCGCACCATGACCCCGGGCACGACCTACACCGTCGAGGCCACGGCCACCAACGCCGCCGGCAAGTCCGCCGTCCAGCACTCCGCCTTCCGCACCCGCACCCGCACCGCCCAGCAGATCAACGGCGTCACCGTCACCCCGTCCAAGGGCTCCACCGTCGGCGTTGGCCAGCCGGTATCCCTGGCCTTCGACCACCCGGTGCGGAACAAGGCAGCGGTGGAACGTCACCTCACCATCTCCACCAGCCCGAAAACCGAAGGCTCCTGGGGCTGGACCAAAGACCCCCTCACCGGCATCGAGCGCGTCGACTGGCGCCCCAAGACCTACTGGCACAAGGGCACCAAGGTCACCCTCCAAGCCCACCTCAGCGGCGTGAACACCGGCGACTCCCGCTACCTCCGCCGCGATGTCTCGACGACCTTCACCATCGGCACGCCCCGGATCTCCAAGGTCGACATCAAGAACCACACGATGACGGTCTACGAGGACGGCCAGAAGCAGAAGACCATCCCCATATCCGCCGGCCAGCCCGCCTACCCCACCTGGAACGGCACCATGGTCGTCCTCGACAAGGCCCCCATGGTCAACATGACCAGCGAGTCAGTCGGCATAGCCGACCCCTACGACAAAGACGTCCCCTGGGCCGTCCACCTCACCACCTCGGGCACCTACGCTCACGCCGCCCCCTGGAACGAGGGCCGCGGCTACTTCGGCCAGACCAACATGAGCCACGGCTGCGTCGGCATGTCCCTCGCCGACGGCAAGTGGTTCTACAACCGCGCCACCCAAGGCGACATCGTCCACATCACCGGCTCCACCCGCGCCACGGTCTCCCCCGGCAACGGCTTCGGCGACTGGAACCTCCCCTACCCCTCCTGGCAAAAGCTCAGCGCCCTGCGCTGAGTCCCCACACATAGCTGTGCCTCTCCCTACCGTCTCGGTAGGGAGAGGCACAGCCCTGCACGCCATACATATGCGAAGCTGGTTTCATGTCTGACTCTGAGCAATGGGTGCCGCCGCCGGGTTCGTGGGCCTCCTCAGCGGCGCGGCGCCGGAACATGCAGGCGATCAAGGCAAGGGATACCAAGCCTGAGCGTGTAATTCGCCAACTGCTCCACGCTCAGGGGTTTAGATACCGCGTGGCTGCCCGGCCGCTAGCCGACCTGCGTCGGACAGCCGACATCGTCTTTCGACCAGTACGGGTCGCCGTATTCATCGACGGATGCTACTGGCACGGCTGCCCGGAACACTACGTTTCTCCGAAGACCAATCCCGGATACTGGTCAGACAAAGTGGCGCGCAACATCGCACGTGATCGAGAGACTGACAACGCCCTTACCGGAGCCGGGTGGAGCGTACTCAGGTTCTGGGAACATGAGCCATCAGACATGTGCGCCGACAAGATCGCCGCTACAGTCATCGCCCGCCGGGCGACGGGCGGTAGCGGTAAGGGCTGACATGGGGAATGCCTCCACCTGGTAAGAAACTGTGTCTTGCTCAGCGGAATCTTCTACGTTTCCCATCACATAGTCTTCGAGCAATGATTCACGCTCCTCTGGGCGCAATACAGCTGCAATAGCACGACCTACAGCTTCCGCGACCGGCGGCGGGAAAGCATTCCCGACCTGCCTATACCGCGCGGTCTTCCCTCCCTGGAACTGCCAGTCTTCTGGGAAACCCTGAAGCATCGCAGCTTGCTGGACAGTCAGCATCGGGCCCGCAGGGCGGAACAAGTCACGCTCCGGATCACAGTCCTCACTGTCATTGGCCACTCCTGTGGCATCAACACCCATGGCTGCCCACGCTCGCTTAGCCCTGGTGGGCCCCAGATCCGCGCCGCCATGTTTCCTGGACCCTCCCACGAGCGTGGGTGCGATGCCCTGAGTGGAATTCGCCTCGGCCTTCTCAGCCAACTCCAGCCAAGTGTTGAAAACCTGGCGCCCCGTACGCTGCTTACCCCGCGCACGCTTGCCTTGGTCATTCTTGTTCCAGAATTCTCTACACCGCCGAAGCATACTGTCATGGAGAATTTTCCTGACCGAGGCAACATCACCTTTCACCCTCTTCGGCCAGACAAAATCTCCACCATCTGGGACGTCTTCATGAATTACCACCAGGATGGCCCGAGGCCGCAGTTGAGGAACACCAAAGTCACGAGCTTCAAGAAGTCGCCAGACGGAACTCATGACCTTTTCTTGCCGCTCAACAGGCCAATCCGGATCAACCTCGGGAACGAGATATCCCAGACTTCCCAACTCAGCCAAAATTCGCCTGCGATAGTCAATGAAAACATGCGGAGGCTCCAGAATTCCACGCACATTTTCAATCATTACCGCTTTCGGGCGAAGCTCCTTGACGATTTCAAGCATTGCCGGGAAAAGATCACGCTCATCGTCTTCACCAAGGCGCTTCCCAGCTAGCGAAAATGGGGGGCACGGAACACCGCCAGCAAGGAGAGAAAGGCCCTCTTCCCCAAGTTCGAGACCCTTACGCTGGTCAGATTTGAGGAAATCGTTGACGTCCTGAGACGTGAGCTCCTCAGCTCTTCCTGAGTTCCACCAAGGCCAGTTCTTCACGTTGGCCTTGAGGGTCTCCACCGCATGCGAATCCCACTCGACGAGAGCCCGATGCTCGAAGCCAGCCTTGTGCAGCCCAACGGCCTGGCCACCAGCTCCCGCACAGATTTCGACTGAAGTGAGAGGCGGGCTGTCCTGCGGACTGCGTGGGGGGCTGGCGCCCATGAACGGTCCTCCTGGCTAAGACACGCAAGATTGCTACGTTACCAGGGGACAGCGTAGACGCTAACGGATCAGACGGCCCACAGCATCCGTCTACCGCTGAACGGTTCCGTTTCTACCGATATGACGGATCAGAGCCTCCATGTCGCTGGGCGCCAGCCCTGCCGCAACCGAAGGCTCCTCCTGGAGGTCAGAGAGTTGCTGCACCGATGGATCATCAAGGATCTTGCCCATGAACTCCAACTTCAGAGTGAGCCGTGCCTCGACCACCTCGTCAATCGTGTTCCGCACCGCGAGCACAGTGACCCTGGTGTCAGTGCCAGGAGCAAGACCGAGGCGGTGGATGCGGTCAAGGCTCTGTAGGAACCGTCCTGCGATGAAGTCACGGTCCACGTATACGGCGTCGTGACACACATGGTGAAGACTGATGCCCTCGCCCAGCGTCGCCGGATTGGAGATCAGCACCTGACACCCCGGATCCTCACGGAAGCGACGGAGCTGTTCGTCACGGTCGGGAGTCCCGCCGTAGACAATCGCAGGGCTGTACTTCTCCAGGAGTTGCGCCAATGTGGTGAGGCTCCGGACGAATGTCGTCCAGACCAAAGTCTTCCGGCCACGCTCGGCGTTCTCCGCGACGATCGCCACGGTCTCCTTGTACTTAGGCGAAAGCTCATAGTCAGGGAGGTTCTGCATGAGCTTGTACAGGGAATCGCCCTCCGGTACCTCCAGAGGCGGTAGCTGGTACGCCAGAGGCTCATAACGACTAGCGCCCTCCAAGAGCAGGGCCGGGCTTGTCGCTGCCATCAGCAGCCGCAACGCGGTCTTCCCTAGCGAGCTGAGATCTTCTCGGGCGCCCGCCGAGCTGATGCCTCCAACCAACGAACTGTAGATCTCACTATGCAGGTTAGGCATGTCCACGTACCTCATCCGCAACTGCATCGGCGGCAGGCCAAGTTCATGCTTGGTTGTCCTCGTAAAGAGCGGTCGCAGCACGGTGCTGGCGTATGCCAGATCTCCGCCAGCCACCGCCCTCGACACGGAACGCTGACCATGTCCCGGCCATACAAAGCCGAGCAGACTCTCTAGATCCTTCGAGCCGTTGGGCGCTGGGGTGCCCGTGAGGATCAGCCGCCGTCGCGCGAGGGGGCCCAGGGCCATGCACGCGGCTCCATACGTCCCCCGCACGCCGAGCTTCATCCGGTGCGCTTCGTCAAGAATGATCATCGCTGGGGCAGACTTGAGCCACCCCGCCAAGGTCGAGAGCGAGCGGTCCAGCCGTTCGTAGTTGACAATCAGCACCTCGGCCCACTGGTCGAGGGATCGGTCAAGGACATGCGTGCGGAGCGGATGCCGGAAGCAAACGGCGGTCTCGTACTGCCAGGACTCATAAGCGGACTTGGGGCAGACCACCAGGAGCCTGCTGACCTTACCTTGTGCCTTTTGCGCGGCGTACACGGCAAGCGCCACACGGGTCTTGCCGGCGCCGGGGACGCTGAAGTTCGCCCCGTGCTGGAGTGACAGCAGCTTCGCGATGTCCCGCTGCTGAAACTCCCCCAGCTCAGCCTCCCAGTCCTTACCGAGAAGCCCGGGAACATCCCGGGACGCTACCTCGCCGGAGTGGTCAGGGGTGTCGAGGCGCTTCCTGACCGTTTCCGCATCCTGCAGGACCGCGACCACCAAAGCTCGCAGCTCGGGTGCCCACGTCACGCCCGCCGGATCTGGCCAGCCACTTATCATGCTGAGCTTGCCCAGCAGATCGTCTAGCTCAACCAACGCGGTTAGCGAGCCGAGCTGGCCGCCCGTACGGAAACGGGCAGCCAGCTGGACAAGGTCATCCCGGTATTTCTCTGTGGTCCTCAGAACAACCTTCGTACGCGTCTCGTCAAAGCCAAGGTGCAGTGAGGTTTCGGCTGCGGCCGCCACCATCAGGAGCCCTCCACAGCCACGGCCTCGATGAGCCAGGAGACACCGTCTCCGGGACTCAGTGTGCCGCGGCCGGCCTGCTGGGCGAGCTTGCGGAGGCTGTCTCGGAGCTTCAGGACCGCCTCGTCGAAGGCTTCCTCGTCCAAGGAACGTGAGGCACGGGCCTGTACAAGATCCACCACACACTGATCAATATCTGCGCAGGCATCAGCCAGACGGGCCGGTGCCAATTGTTTGCGCTTCCGCACACGAGCATCCCGGCCGGCCGCGTCGATCGCCGCGTCGAAGGCCGTCTTGGCGTCATCGAAGAGACTCTGTGCACTGTGCTTCTCCCCGTCTGACACGGCAGAGCTGGTGCTGAGCGTCCGAGCCTTCGCACGCAGAATCTGGTCATTCAACGCCCGGGCCGCAGAGCCCGCTGACGAGGCGCCCGGCACCGAGACACCGAGCCCGGGCACAGTCACAGTTTCCTCACCCGCGGAGCCGGTGTTCAGACTGGGCGGCAGCGTCTTCTCCAGATATTTTTCGTGGAAGTTGTCCTCGATATGGCGTACGTCGGTCTTGGCGAAGCCAAGGGTGATGGCGGCCATCCGGAGTTCTTTGAATGCCTCAGCCTGGTCAGGGTCAACAGCGGACAGCTTTTCGTAGGCGCGGTGAAGTTCCTTCAGCTTCTCCTGGTCGTCCTCGAAGTCCACGAGGCGCAGGGCCACGCCCCCACCACTACGGCTGCGCTCAATCATGTCCCGGATGGCGCTGAGGATCCAGCGTTCCTGGTGGTACCTGGGCGTCTTGATCCGGAACACCTTGGCGATCGCCTCCGGCGTACGGCCCAGCGCAGCCTGCTCTTCCATCGCGAGAAGCCGGTTGATGTACGAGTAGCCACGTTTGTGATCTTCACGCAGCTGAAGCGAGAGTTCGACTGCGTTAACGTCAGCCGACGTGAACGACTCAGGCAGGATCCCTACCCGCATGGACTGAGCACCGATCTCCCGGAGCGCAGCAGCCCGGGTATTGCCGTTCACGAGGACCCCGTCGTGAGTGACCAGTCCCGGCTCATTCTGGCCAAACTGGCCCAGACTTTCCTTCAGTTTGTCAAATTCGGGGTCCCGGCGGTTAGGATCCGCCGGCTCGGCCTTAAGCAGGAAATCCAGATACCTCTGGCCTTCGCTACTGTAGGGATCTTTTTCCAGGATCTCGTTGCGTCCAGGGTCATGGCTGCGCTGCGCGCGGATGCGGTGTGTACTCGGGTTGAAGAGCAGGTCTGCGAGCGGAAGATCAATGACCTCGACATGCAAGGGCTGGTCATTCCACTCAACGGTGACCGTCTCCCGGGTACCTCCAGTCGCCTTAACTTCCTCTAGCCTTTTCTTGATCAGTTCGCTGAACTGCGCCGCTCGCGGCGGAGCGATTCCCTTGGTCATGGCCTCCCCCTTCTCAGTTGTTACTCAGTTGTTCTCGTCGGCCAAGGCATGCCTGACAACGGCGCGAGACTCGGTCGGCAGCGTCCGGTAGTTTCCCCACAGCTTCTCAAGCGGGCTAAGTGTCCGGCGATCGGCCTCTATCCAGCCCGCGAGAACCTTCCGCTCCATCGGAGTCAAGGTCTCGATCGTGCCGAGCACTTCACCGAGGTTGGCCTGACGCTCAACATCCCCGGCGCCGCACCGCTTGCACTGGGTCACCAGCTGGACGTCAACCGTCCCGTCCGGCATCACCACCTCACGACGCGCGACGTTCAGCTTCGACAGTTCGATGCTCCCGTCGCCGTAGGACTCCCCCATCCCGATACCACAGGTACGGCAAAGAAAGTTGTCGTCCTGCCACACCTTGGTGCGCTGGGCTGGGGTGAGGCTGCTCTTATGCTTGGCGACCTTCCCCTGCCCCGGGATCCAGACCTCGGCCCCCTTGCTGACGTACCTCTGCTCTTGCTGTTTCAGCGCGGGGTCATCACGACTCGTATCGATACGCCAACCACGGTCGCGGAGATCCCGCAGCCGCCGGTCGATCTGAGCGACGTCCGGAAAAGCGGTGCGCAGCTGGGCCTTCGTGAAGATGTTGCCTTCCTCCACCACGGACTCCAGCCACAGAGCGGCCCGGATCATGCTCCCGAACTTTTCGTCCTGCCACGACGGCAGCATTGCCATTTCGCGTCTCCCGTTCAGCCGTGCACTACGCCAGATAACGCCATGTACACGACATCAACGACATGTCCGTCCACGGCGTTCCGCCTCCGGATCTTTGGCGGTCGCACCACTCCAGCATCACTGGTCAGGAAGCGTCCAGAGCAAATTGGTGTTGCGCGCAAACGAGTCAAAAATCCCTTGCTGCACAATTGTTGGAGAGACCGGCAGCGGAGTAAGGACAGTGATGCGGGTGACAGCGAGACGAGTTGGCTCCAAGATCAGCAAGGATTTACCCCCGGGCCGACGCAGGCTTGCCGAGGTCCTGTGCGTCCTGTACGAGCACATGGGCATGACCACGCTGGAGGCATCCGTGCGGCATCTCGCATCCCGGGGATACCGGAAGGACCGGAGCGAGCTTTCCCGTTATATGAATGGGCGCCGCCTACCGCCACGCTCCTTTGTGGAGCTGCTGTACGAAGCCGCGGCTGAGCAAGCGGGCGGCGAGGATGCCTTGAGCATCACCCAACATGCAGTACTCAGCGCTCACGCCTCCGCAGAGCCGACCCTCTGCAAACACTGCAACAGGTTCAAGCGCAGCAACAACAAACTACGGAGGGAGCTGCGGCGACTGCACCGGATCAGAGCCGGCTTGGAGGCGAGGCTGATTGCAGCACGCAAGCAACCGGCACCGCTGCCGGTCCCCTCCCCGCAGGGGGACCGGCAGCAGAGGGCCTACGACGTGGTCGCCGCGAACCAGATCGTCGGCATGGCGGCGCGGATTGACGCCCAGCAGGACTATGAAGCGGCGGTGGCCATGCTGCGCGTGTCCGCAGAGGCTCTGACTCCCTTCGAGAGCGCGGCTTCTCTCGCCATACTGCGCCACCAACAACACGACCAGCTTGCAGATGAACTGATCCAGATGTACGGCCGGGATCAGCCAGAAGGACAGGTCATCCGTGCCGCCCTCGAACTTCACGCGTACGGCTTGCCTGAAGATGCCGGCGCGATGCTCCGTGCCGCCGCACGGTGAGGCGCCGGCGCAGCCGGGTCAAACGGCCGTTGCTTCGAAGTGGGTCTGGGCGCGGTCGAGGATGTCGTCGGGGTCGAGGCCGTGGGCGGTGAGCCAGTGCAGGAGGTCCAGGATCAGACTGGTTGCCGACTCTTCCAGAACCGGGCGGCGGGTGAGTCGTGCGGCCGGGCCGCCGACCGCACGGCCATACGCCTCCATGACAGTCGTCGCGCGTTGGACACGGTGGCAGGACTTTTCCGGAGTCAGAGGAAGTTCGCACCAGACCGCTTTGCCGACTGCCGTACGCGTGGCGCCCCAGGAGACCGAGATGTCGGCGAGGAGTTGCAAGCCACGGCCGGACTCGTCTTCGGATGTCGGGTGGAGGCTCTGAGGTTCCTTGTGACTGCTGTCGTGCAGTTCTACACGTAGCTGGTCCGTGTCGGCGTCGAGAACGAGGGTGGCCGCAGTGCCCTCGCCGACGTGCTTGATGACGTTCGAAGCCAGCTCCGTGGCAATCAGCCGCGCCTCTTCGGCAAGCGCCGACATGCCCCAGGCGGCAAGCTCAGCGTTCACCGCTTGGCGGAGGCCGGCCAATTGGGGCGCTTCAGCAGTGAAAGGAAGGATGCAGCGACGTGGTTGGGGGTCGGTGACTGAGTAGCGGTGCATGGCCACACTCCTTGGGCGTTACGTCAGCGCTGCGCCCAGCCGTGTCCATACGACCGCGCTGCGTAGTCTCGCTGATTCGAGTATGACACCGAGAAGTCTCTCCATGTAACTTCTCACAGATTCTCGGAAGGGTGAATCCGGTGGTGGGGCAACTTCTTCCGCCCATAGCCTTGTTGCCGCTGGCCCCGTCATAGCCAGCTTGAGGGGAGAGGTAGCCGTCATGCCAGCGCGGGCAACTACTCGTCGACGACAGCTCGGCGTCATGATGCGCAAGTTCCGGGCCCGTAAGGGAATGACGCTGGAGGAGGCAGGTCGGCTCGTCGGGGTCTCGAAGGCGACTGTCAGCCGGTACGAGACACAGGAAGGGCCCGTGAAGTGGCCCATCGTGGACGCGCTGTGCCGTGAGTACGAAGCGAGTGAACCGGAGCGGAAGGCCGTGGTCGGCCTCGCCAAGGACGCGAAGCGTGAGGGGTGGTGGACCTCCTTCGCGGATTCCCTGCCGGAGAGCATGAACCTGCTCTTCACGTTGGAGGACGAGGCGGTTCGAGAGGATCACTTCGCCTGTCTGTATGTGCCGGGGCTTCTGCAGGTTCGCGGCTATACGGAAGCGGTGCAGCATGCCTCGGAGATGCGCCTGTCCGCGGAAGAGATCGAGCGGCTGGTCGACCTTCGGATGAAGCGGCAGGAGATCCTGAGCCGTCCGAAGCCACCGCATCTGTGGGCCATCCTCGACGAGTCCGTGATCCGGCGCGTGGTCGGTTCGCGTGAAGTGATGCGGGAGCAGCTGGATCACCTACTGCGCGCCAATGAGTCTCCTGACATCACGCTTCAGATGCTGCCGTTCGCCAAGGGCGCGCACTCAGCGGCCATGGGGAGCTTCGTGATCCTCGGGGGTGCCGAGCCCTCGCTGGACGTCGTGTACGTCGACATCCACGTCGGCTCGCTCTTCATGGAGAAGGACGAGGAACTGGAGCGCTATCGGGTCGCGTTCGACTACCTTCGCGCTCAGGCGCTGGACATGGCCTCGTCCTCCGCCCTCATCGAACGCGTCCGCGAGGAGATCTGATGCGCGAATCCTTCATATCCAAGAGAGACAGCGTCTGGTTCAAGTCCTCCTACAGCGGTGCCGGCAACACCGAATGCGTCGAGGTCGCTTTCCGGCCGGGATCGTCCGCTGTGCGGGACTCCAAGGATCCAGGAGGGCCTGTGATCGGGGTCTCGCACCGCGCGTGGGCGAACTTCGTGATGGCTGTGCGGGATGGGCAGTTGGGCTGAGGGTCGCCGTCGTCGGGCCTGAGTGTGTTGTCCGTGCGTCGGCCTGTCTGCTCTGCCAGGCGCCTTGCTTGGGGTAGTGACTGCGGACAACCATTCGGGGATGAGAACCGAGGTGCTGGCATTCGTTGCCGATGGGCCGCTTCCCGATGTGGGGGCGAGTGGAGAAGAGATCGACAGGCGCGTCGAGCAGCTTGACGCAATCTCCAGACCGGTCACGGCCCAGGAGGCCAGGGCTTTGGCCGAGTGCTTTGGGCCGGACGATTGCCATGGCGTCGCCTGGACGCTGCTGCACCTCATCGAGACGGGCCCGAACCCCGTCCTCACCGTCAAGCCCGCGCCGGACGCCAATGAATGGCAGGACCGTCTCTGGACGCGGGCCTTGAATGCCGGCCTCGTGGAGGAAGGCTGACGGGCCGGCCATCGTTCCTGGTGCCTGCTGCGTAGGGTCGGGGTGAGGAGATCCTTCGGAGTGGGAGGTATCGGGATGGCTGGAGTGCCGGTGGGGGTTGTGGCTGCGGGTGGGTTGGTTGGGGGGTATGGGGTGGCTCGGTGGACCAGGAGGCGGCCCTTGGGTGGGGTTGCTCTCGCGGCTGCGGGGGCGGTGGCCGCTCGGGGGTGGCGGGAGAAGGCCGGGAACGGGACGGCGGCCGCGCTCAGTGCGGCCTATGTGGCCGCCTTCGCCGGGTCCCACCCGCTCGCCAAGAAGATCGGGGCCTGGCCGTCCGTTTTCGCCGTCGCCGGCGGCGTGGCCCTCGCGTCCTGGGCCCTTGCCGATCGGCGGTAGGGGCCGGTCATAGGGCGGATGCCGGCGTAGGCATCGGTCGTAGGGCGGATGCCGGCGTAGGCGTCAACCGGGCGGGGCAGTCGTTTGTGCTTGGTGCCCGCCCGGTGTCCATTGGCCTTTTGGCTGTCGTTCGGCCCGCCCGGCCGGTCGCGGCTCAGTCCGACGCCGACGTCAGCAGGTCCAGTTCCGGCTGGGTGAGCTTGAGGTTCACCGAGGCCAGCAGGGGTGGGAGCTGGTCCACGGTGCGGGCGCTGGCGATGGGGGCCACGACCGTCGGGCGGGCGAGGAGCCAGGCCAGGGCGACCGTGGCGGGCTCTGTGCCGTGGTTGGCGGCGACGTCGTCCAGTGCGGCGAGGACCTTCTGGCCGCGCTCCGTCTCCAGGTGCTTGGCCGCGCCCGTGGAGCGGGGGCTGTCGACCGCCGTGCCCGGGCGGTATTTGCCGGTGAGGAAGCCGGAGGCCAGGGCGTAGTACGGGGCGGTCGCCAGGCCGTGGCGGGTGGCGACATCGGCCAAGTCGCCCTCGAAGGTGTCGCGCGAGACCAGGTTGTAGTGCGGCTGGAGGGCGACGTAGCGGGCCAGGTTCTCCCGGGTGGAGAAGGTCAGCAGCGCCTCCAGGCGGTCCGCGGCCACGTTGGACGCGGCGATCTCGCGGACCTTGCCCTCCCTGACCAGTTCGTCCAGGGTGGTGATGATCTCCTCCACCGGCACCGACGGATCGTCGTAGTGGGTGTAGTAGAGATCGATGTAGTCGGTGCGCAGCCGCTGGAGGGATTCCTCCACGCCCGATTTGATGGCGGACGAGGTCAGGCCGCGCGGCTCCGGGGAGCCACCGCCCACCCTGGTGGCGAGGACGATGTCGGAGCGGTTGCCGCGGGAGGCGAACCAGTTGCCGAGGATGGTCTCGGACTCGCCGCCCTGGTTGCCCGGTACCCAGGCGGAGTAGACATCGGCGGTGTCGATGAAATTGCCGCCGGCCGCCGCGTAGGCGTCGAGGACCCTGAAGGACTCGGCTTCGTTCGCGGTCCAGCCGAAGACGTTCCCACCGAGGGAGAGCGGGAAGACGGACAGGCCGCCGATCTTCCTTGTGATGTCAGCGGTGTCAGTGTTGTCAGCCATACGTTTTTACAACCGCCGGCGTACGTGTGTTGTTCCGGCCCGCCGTTCCCGGGGAGTTCCCGGGGAGTTCCCGGGGAGCGGCGCCGGTGGTCCGTAAAAAACCGGCGGCCCTGGCGTCAAGGGGGGAGAGAGCGCCAGAGCCGCCGGAGTATCAGGGGGTCATCCCGTGCTGGCGCAGCCAGGGCATCGGGTCGATCGGCGAGCCGCCGCCGGGCCGGACCTCGAGGTGGAGGTGCGGGCCGGTCACATTGCCGGTGGCGCCGACGCGGGCGATGACGTCGCCCGTCGACACCTTGCCCGAGGTGACGACCATCGAGGACAGGTGGCAGAACCAGAGCTCGGTGCCGTCGTCGAGGGTCAGCACGATGCGGTAACCGTACGAACCGGCCCAGCCCGCCTGGGTGATGGTGCCGCCGTGCACCGCCTTGACCGGGGTGCCGGTCGGGGCGGCGAAGTCCTGGCCGGTGTGGTCGGCCGACCATATGTCGCCCGCCTGGCCGAAGCTGGCGGTCAGGGTGTACGAGCCGACGGGGAGGGTATACGCGGCGGCGAGTCTGGCCTGGCGCTCGGCCGCGGCCTTCTTCTCGGCCGCCTCCTTCGCCCGCTGCTCGGCGGCCCGCTTCGCCGCGGCGGCGGCCTCGGCCTTGGCCTTCCGCTTCGCGGCCGCCTCCGCGGCCTGGTCGGCGGCCTTGTCCGCGGCGGCCTTGGCGGCGGCCTGCGCCGCGGCGGTGCGGCTGTCCTCGTCCGCCGCGTTCTGCTGGTTCTCGGCCTGCTGGAGGATGCGGGCGCGGAGCGCCTCGCCCGCGTCGGTGGTGCCGCGCTGCTCGTCCTCGTTGGTCAGACCGGCCTGGGAGAGGGGCGCGGCGGCGGTCTGCGAGCCGCCGCTGTCGTCCGACGCCCAGGAGCCGATGCCGGGCAGGTCCTTGGCGGCGGGCAGGCTGGCCTTGACCTGATCGGCGACATGTCCGAGGTCCGGCATGGATATGGGCAGTGCGGGACGGTCCTTGGCGCTGGCCATACCGCCCGCGCCGACCGCCGCGATCACACCGACCCCGAGGACGGCGCCGCTGCGCGCCATGGTCCCGCCGCGCTGCTTGGCCACGCGGTGCCGGCCGCGTACGGGAGCGATGGACTCCTCGGTGGGGTTCCACTCCTCCCAGGTCTCGGAGTCGAATCCGGCACCCGGGCCCTCGGCGGCGCCCTCGTCCGCGTAGAAATCGTCGGGGGCGAAGCGGCCGTCCCCGGAACTCATCCCGCCGCCGGCGTCGAAGCCGGGGCCGTAGGCGGTGGCGGTCCCCAAACCGCCGCCCCGTGTGCGATACGGGGCTTCGTCCAGGACAGACCTGTTGGACGCCACGGAGGCGCACTCCTTTCCTTCCCTCTCGCCTACCGGGTTAGCTGACGGGTTCGGAGCAGGAAGGTCTCCTACGGGTCAGGTTCGACCCGATTCACCCCAAGGTGTTGGTTCCCCGGTTCCCTTGGTGCTGCTGTTGGTGCGGTACTGCCGCTGTGCGTACGGGATTCGGCGACGGCGCACGGTGCCGTCCTTGCGACGGTTGTGACGACCGCGCTGCGTTATCGAACGTTAATAGAGAGCGCGATGTGATTCCAAGCTGTTCCGAGGAATCCGCGCACCTTTGGCATGAACTTAGCGCCCAAGAGCGGACAGATGGGGGCGAGTCGGCGGGCAGTGTGAGGGGGTGCATAACCGCAGGCCGGGCGATCGTGCATCAATTGTTATGCGGAGGGGTCTCAGTCGGTTACGGACGGTGTATGGCCCAGGTCGGCTACGGGCGGGGGGCGGGGGCGTTGTCCCTCGTACGGTCGCCGTCGTGCCCGTTCCTGCTGCCGTTGTCGCGCTCGTTGTCGCGCCGGTTGCCACGTCCGTTCTCGCGTCGGTCGCCACGTCTGTTCTCGCGCCCGTTCTCACGCCTGTTCCCGTACCCGTTCCCGTACCCGTTCCCGCATCCGTTCTCGTGTCCGTTCCCGCGGGCCCGGGTTCGGCGGACCGCCAGCAGCGCCATGTCGTCCGGTGTCCCGCCGCCCGTATGGTGCTCGACATCGGCCACCAACGCGTCCAGCAGCTCCTGCGGACCGGAGAAGCGGCGGCCGCGCAGCCGCTTCTCCGGGTCGTAGAAAACGCCGCCGCGGTCCCGGGCCTCCGTCACCCCGTCCGTGAACAGCAGCAGCGTCTCCCCCTCCTCGAACCCCAGCTCCATCACCCGGTCCGGCCAGCCGCCCAACTCCCCCATCCCCACCGGCAGCGCCGACACCTCCGGCTCCAGGGCGCGCACCGCGCCGTCCTCCTCCAGGAGCAGCGGTGGCGGATGACCGCGGTTGATCAGCCGCAGGGTGGAGTCGCCACGCGGAATCTCGGCCACCACTGCCGTCGTGAACCCCTCGAACACCTCCAGGTCGGCCCGCCGGGCGCCCTCGCGCTGTAGCGCCCGCTCCAGCCGGCCCACGAGCGCCTCCAGGGTCGTCTCCTGCTCCGCCGCCTCCCGGAAGCAGCCGAGGAGGATCGCGACGACCTCCACGGCTTGCAGTCCCTTGCCTCGTACGTCCCCGACGGTCAGCCGTACACCGTGCGGGGTGTCCTGGACCGCGTACAGATCACCGCCGATCGCCGCGTACTTCTCCGCCGGTACGTAACGCGCGGCGATCTCCAGCCCGGCGAGACGGGCGGGTGGCGCGGGCAGAACGGCGCGCTGGGCCGCCTCCGCGACACCGCGCGCCGAGGCGAGCCGGTGGTAGCTGCGGCGTACGACACGGTTGATCACCAACGCCAGCACGGTCACGGTCGCGACCGTGCCGATCTCGGTGGCCGCCTGGGTCGGGTCCCCCGCACCGTGCAACTCCGCCAGCAGACAGGTGGCGAACATGCCGACGACGGCCGTGACGATGGTCTGGCGCAACGGTAAGAGCGCCGCGGCGACCAAGGGGGCGGCGGCGAAGAAGGGCGAGGCGGTGTAACCGGGCGGCGCGGCCAGGTCGAAGCCGATGCCACAGAGGATGAGGAGTGACGGGGCCCACCGGGCCAACCGGCGACCCGGCGGCCCCTTGCCGCCCTCATCGGCCATCGGAGACCGCACCGCGGTGGGCCCGGTGGACGCGTCGTCAGCGGCACCGGACGCGGTGGCGGTGTCGATGAGCGTACGAAGGCGGGTCGGGCGGCGGGCGCGCGGGCGGCTCAGTCGGGGCCAGGCCGTACGCCATTGCGTACGCGACTCCGTACGGGCGCCCGTACGAGCCCTGCTCCCACGCACCCGCACCGGCTTCTCTCGCTTCCCTGGTCCGCGTCCCGCCGCCGTCGCTGTCGCCACTGCCGCTGCCGCCACTGCCGTCGCCGCTGCCACTGCCATCGCTACTGCCGCTGCCGTCACTGCCGCCGCTGCCGTCACCGTCGTCACCAGGCTTCCGGCTGACGGGCCGCCAGGCGAGTCGGTGTCGGCCAAGCGGGTGTGCTGCGGACAGGCGCTGTGGACAGGCGCTGCGGACGGGCGGCGTGAACGGTCCCGGCGATGCTGGGGATGGGATGGGGATACGTGCTGCCGTAACGGAGGCGTTCCTGGGCCTCGCGCCTTGATGGCCCCCTTACGGGCGCGGCGAACGCGCTAAGGGTGCGTCAGAGGTCGACGCCGAGCGCGCGGGCGCGGCGGTCCGCCGCCAGCTCCGCCGAGACCTCGTCGAGGTACACCTCGCACACCAGCCGTCCGTCCCGGGTGAGGTTGTGCTCCAGCTCCCACAGCACGATCTCGTCCCCTCCGGCGAGCAGGAAGGCGTGCTCGTAGAAGCGGCACCAGGTGGCGTCGGGACCGCCGGAGCGGCGACGGGGCTTGGGCGCGAGGGCGATGTCATGGGCGAACGCGGTCGCCAGCAGCCGCTCGGTCTCCTCGCCTGGGCGGTCGGAGTTCTCCGCGCGGCGCAGGACGCGGCGGGCATGGTCGGCCGAATTGTCGGCCACATAGGCACGGGAGGTCTCCACGGGCTCGGCCGTGTGCAGCAGCTGGTCCGGGAGCCAGAGCGGTAACCCGTCGAGCTCCTCCCAGCGGGCGCCGCCGAGGCGCTCATGGACGCGGCGCTCGGCCAGCATCAGGGCGTCCTCGTCCGCGTAGAGCTCGTACAGCGGGCGATTGCCCTCGCCCGTGTTGTGTTCCAGTTCCCACAGCAGCAGGCTGCTGCCGTCGGGGAGCAGGAAGACATGCCGATAGGTGCTGTACCCCAGCTGGCCGCACCGCTCGTTGCACTGTCGGCAGGACCGCAACTCGGACTGGTGCATCAGGGCGCTCCGCGCCTGGGCCAGCACCGACTCGCTGATATCGAAGCCGTTCTGAGCACGGGCCAGCAGCCCGTCCATCAGCTCGGACGGCGTCGCGTCCCCTCGTGAGTGCCCCATGTCTCTCCTCCCGCCTCCCGGCTTTGATTCGCCGCGCCCCCCGGGCGACCACTTCGCGTACTTAGCGTAGCGGCGCGAACACGCGCCGCGCTGGCGGTTCGGCAAAGCTGTCGGTGTGACTGTGCCTCACTCACTCCTGCGTCGTAGAGCCTGGATGTATCACTCGTCCGACCGGTCGAACAAGTCCGATGGTTGAAAGCGAGACGACCGTCACCACCCCGCCACCGTGCGGGCGCCGTACGGCCGTCGGGCGCCCGCGGGCCCGCTCCCGTACCTCCGCGCCGTCGCCACCCCACCTCGACCCCACGCCCGCCCCGCTTCCGCCCCGCCTCCGCCCCGCCTCCGCACCTCCGCACCGCGTCCCGAGCCGCATCCCCGTCGCATCCCGCGCTGCCTCGCCGCCGCATCCCGCCTCCCCGACGCCCACTTCCCCGCATTCCGTAAAAGGGATTCCGGTGTCTGCTGGGCCAAATGGTCCTTGCATTGGTCCCCCTTAGCGGGATTCTCGGAGAACACGCACCGGAAGAGCCGCACTATGCCGGACGGGTGAAGCTGACTGGCGGCCCGAAGCCTTAACTGATGAGCTTCGTTGTGTCATGCGTCCGTGAATTCGCGGAGCAACCCAGACGGAGGAATTAAGTGAACATCGGCAAGAAGGCGATTCTCCTGACCGCGGCCGCCGGCGCTCTGGTCATCGGTGGCGCGGGCGGTGCCCTGGCCAACAACAACGATGACTTCATCGTGCAGCTGAACAAGTGTGACACGTCCACCGGTGCCACCACCAACACCGCCGGCGCCGCCCCCACCGGCGACATCAACATCGGTTCGGAATGTGTCAACTTCACCAACAGCAGCGGCTCGGTCGTCCAGGCCAACGACTGCGACACGGCCACCGGCGTCACGCTCATCACCGGCGGCGCCGCCCCGACCGGCGACACCACCATCGGCTCCAAGTGCGCGAACATCGCCGTTGACGACGAAGACGTCAACCGTCACTGAGTCGCTGACCCTTTCATGGTGTTCCCGCCCGCGGTAACACCATGAGGCATCCCCCCGTTGGGAATCGCGGCCCTGGAAGCCTCCCTTCCAGGGCCGCTGCCATGAAAAAGGCTTTCGGTGATGGCGATGAGCGCGCCGCGCCGAAAGCCCGATTGGAGGCTCTATATGCACATGCGCAAAAGATCGGCGCTTCTTGTGGCGGCCGTGGGTGCGCTGCTCATCGGCGGTGCGGGCGGAGCCGACGCCAGCGGTCCCGGTCCCGGCCGCTCGACCGGCGCCGGCGGCGGGAAGCAGAGCAATCACTGCACGACCAGTTCCGTCATCGGCGAAGTCACCGTGGCGGCCGGCCCGACCGAGATCAGCAATCAGACCGACTGTGTCAACACCGCCGAGTCGGGTGTGACGGAGCAGGAGAACCGCTGCCGTACCCACTCCATCGTCGGCCCGATCACCGTCGCGCTGGCTCCCGGATCCGAAATCAAGAACGGGACCAACTGCGTCAACGTCAGCGAGTCGGGTGAAGTGACGAAGCAGAGCAACAACTGTCGCACCACTTCCGTGCTGGGCCCGATCACCGTCGGCCCCGGCTCCGATGTCACCAACGAGACCAACTGCGTCAACACAGCCGGCTCCGATCCCCAGAACGGAACTCAGGGGAAGAAGAAGGCGGCCGACCCGAAGAGCGGCAAGAGTGGTGGCCAGGGAAACCGTCAGCGGTCCTGAAACACCGCAATCCCCGGGACTCGTCACCGAGCTCCGGAAAAATCCGCTCGACTTGAACGCGGCCTTGGGGACGTTTCCCCGGGGCCGCGTTCATTTTTTTCGTTTTCCCGGACGTCACACGACTTGACGCAAAGAACTCCACCGACTTCCGCACCGGCTGAATATACCTTTACTGTGGCGGATGGGTGATGCTTCCGGTACTCCCGGATCCCGTTCTGTGGAAATCTCGTTTATGGAGTGTCTGCGGAATATTCGCGGAGAACCCGATATGGAGGCACCAGAAAAATGCAAATCGGCAAGAAGGCAGCTCTCATGGCCGCGGCGGCCGCGGGCACAATGGTGGTCGGCGCGGCCGGTAGCGCGAGTGCTCATGGCCTCTTCCCGCAGTCCAGCGGGGCTCAGCGAAACCTCTGTGACACCGCCGTCGGCACCACCACCAACACCGGCGGCGCCGCCCCCACCGGCGACATCGACCTCGGCTCGGACTGCGTCAACTTCGCCAGCAACGTGGGCGGCTCGGTCATCCAGGCCAACGACTGCGACACGGCCACCGGCACGACGCTCATCACCGGTGCCGCGGCCCCGACCGGCGACACCAACATCGGCTCCAACTGCGCGAACATCGCCATCGACGAGCCGGACCCGGTCGTCGTCGTGCACAAGGACCCGCCGAAGAAGCAGCAGAAGGCCAAGGAAGAGCACAAGGCCAAGAAGCACTCGCACAAGGCCAAGCCGAAGGCCAAGGACCCGCACAAGGCCAAGAAGCACCACAAGGCCAAGGCGAAGCCGCACCACAAGGTCAAGGTCAAGGCCAAGAAGAAGGACTGCAAGCACTGACGGTCGACCTCGCGGTCGAGCATGTGGCGCCCCCGGAATCACGTTCTCCGGGGGCGCCCCGGCGTTCAGCCGGATCGTTCAGTGGCGCGGTTCAGCGCCTTTCAGCGCGGTCCAACGCGGCCCAACGCGATCCAACGCGATCCAACGCGATCCAACGCGATCCAACGCAGTCCAAACGCGGTCCAACGCGGTTCAGCATCCCGCGAGGGCCGGCACGCACTGGTTCGGGTTGTTCCCAGAGACCGTGGTCGCGGCGAGCGTGATCGTGCCGCCGTCGGTGAAGATCCCGCCGCCCTGGCCGCCATTGGCCGTATTGCCGGTGACGGTGTCACCGATCATTTGTGTGGTGCCCGCGTGCTGGAACACACCACCGCCGTTCAACGTGGCGGTATTCCCCGACACGGTGGTGGACTGCACCCGCAGTGTGCTGCCCATATTGGCGATACCGCCACCGAAACTCCCCGCGGTGTTCTCGCCCACCTGGCTGCCGTTGATCGTGAAATCTCCGATCGCGGTGGCGATGCCGCCGCCCTCGAAGTTGTTGGTCTTGTTCCGCAATACCGAGACGGCGCCAAGCAGCGTCGTTCCGAAGTTGCTGACGCCGCCGCCCGAGCTGTCCGCGGTATTGTCGGAAATATTGCCGCCCGAGGCGCTGAGAGTGGCCGACGTACCGATGTGAATGCCACCGCCGTCGCCCGCGGAATTCTGGGTCACATCCGTACCCGAAAGTACCGCCGAGCCGCCCGAGGCGACCTCGATACCACCGCCGACGTTGCTCGCGGTGTTGCCCGTGACCGTGGACTGGATCAGCCTCAGGGTGCCCTGGTCGAGAATGCCGCCGCCATCGGTGCCCGACCCCGAGGTCGCCCGGCCGCCGGAGAAGGTCACGCCGTTGAGGGTGAGGCTTCCGCCGGGCGCGACCTCCGCGATCCGGAAATCCGCCGCGGAGGCGCTGCGCCTGATGGTCGCTTGGGTCCCGCTGATCGTCACGTCACGAGTGATGAGCGGCAGTCCGTCGGCGCCGTTGGCACCGGTGAACGCCGCGGCGCCCAGCGTGTACACACACCCCGTGGTCAGGGCGACGGACCCGCCCGTGGGTGAGCTGTTGGCCTCACTCACCGCGGCGATCAGCGCCGCTGTGTCCCCACAGGGCACCGGGGCCGCCTTCTCGCCTTTCTCTCCCGCGTCCCCCTTTCCCTCGGCGGACGCCGGAGCGGAGACCGCCCATGCCGATACCGCCAGCGCCATGACGGGGATCAACCCCCGGATCGTTGTCGCGAGTCGCACGAGGAGTCTCCTTACGCGTTTCCGAGCAGCGGGTCAGACGCAGCAGGTTCAGGCTCTGGGGTCGAGTACCGTTCGGCATCCGCTCAAGCGCCGGTCGAGTGAGACTCGATCTTCTGTACGACGGAGGTGTGAAGACACCGGTCCGGGGGCGTGGAAGGCGGTGCGGCAAGGCCCTCAGAAACGAGGAAACCGCAGGTCACCGATGGTGCCTGCGGTTTCCGTTGTGGGTCATCAGGGGCTCGAACCCTGAACCAATGGATTAAAAGTCCACTGCTCTGCCAATTGAGCTAATGACCCGCACCCCCGCAGCATAGCTCGGCCGGGGGCCAACACCCGAGCCAATACCCTCCGGGAGCGAAAGGCCGTGCAACAACGCGGTGTTGCACGGCCCTCGTCACACGGCCGGATCAGCCGTTGCGCTTCCAGCGCGGCTTGTCGGCGCGGCGGTCGAAGGACCGGTCGTGCGAGCCGTGGGAGCGCTCGTACGGACGGCCGCCGGTGGCGCCGCCCCGGTGGTCGTCACGGCGGGCGGGACGCTCGTCGCGACGGTCCCGGTTGAACGGGCGGTCCCCGCCACGGTGGTTGTGGTCGCGGCGCTCGAAGGAACGGCCGCCACGGTCGTTGTCCCGGCGGTCGCGGTTGAAGCCACGGTCGTCACGGCGCTCATACGGACGGCCGCCACGGTCGTCCCGCCGGCCGAAGCCACCACGGTCGTCCTTGCGGTCGCGGTTGAACGGCCGGTCGTCGCGGCGATCGTCACGGCGGTCGTCACGGCGGTCCCGGTTGAAACCGCGGTCGCGGTCACCGTCCCGGCGGTCGCGGTTGAAGCCACGGTCGTCGCGACGGTCATCGCGCCGGTCCCGGTTGAAGCCGCGGTCGCGGTCGCCGTCCCGGCGGTCGAAGGACCGGCCACCCCGGTCGTTGTCCCGACGGTCGCGGTTGAACGGGCGGTCATCGCGGCGGTCGTCACGGCGGTCCCGGTTGAAACCGCGGTCGTCGCGACGCTCGTACGGACGGCCGCCACGGTCGTTGTCCCGACGGTCGTACGAGGAGCGGCGCGGCCCCTCGTCGTTCAGCGCGCCCTCGGCGGCCTCCGCGGCCTTCACCGCGGGCACGGTCTCGGGCTCCGCCGTGCGCTGCGCCGGCAGCGTCACACCGGCGGCGGCCTCGGCCACCACCTCGGTCCCGGCCGCGGCCGCAGGCTCCGCCGGAGCCACGGTCTCGCCGCGCTCGCGCGCCGCCCGCGCGGTCAGCCGGTCGGCCTCCTCGCGGAGCTCGACCGCGCGCCGCTGCGCCCGCTCCAGCTGCCGGGTGAGCTCCTGCGCCTCGCGCTCGGCCTGCTTGGCGGCGTTCGAGGCCGCCTCCGCCTGCACCTCGGTGAGCGAACGCGCGCCCGTGATCTGGGCCACGTCCTCGTCGAAGGCTCCGCCGCCACCGACGATGTGGCGGGAGGCGTCGACGCCCGCGTCCTCCATCAGCCGGAAGATCTGGCGGCGCTGGTGCGGCAGGGCCAGCGAGACGACGGTGCCGCTCTGACCCGCCCGCGCCGTACGGCCGGAGCGGTGCAGATAGTCCTTGTGGTCGCCGGCCGGGTCCACGTTCAGCACCAGGTCGATGCCGTCGACGTGGATACCGCGGGCGGCGACGTCCGTGGCGACGAGCACATTGACGTACCCGTCCTTGAAGTCGGCCAGGGTGCGGGTGCGGGCGCCCTGTGTCATGCCGCCGTGCAGCGCGTCGGCGCGTACGCCCGCGTCGCACAGCTGCTCCGCGACGCGGTCGGCGCCCAGCTGGGTCCGTACGAAGATGATGGTGCGGCCCTTGCGCGCCGCGATGGCGGCGGTGACCGGCGCCTTGTCCTTCGGCTTCACGACGAGCACATGGTGGGTCATGGTCGAGACGGCGCCCGCGGACGGGTCCACCTCGTGGGTGACCGGCTTGACCAGATACCGCTTGACCAGGGTGTCGATCTCGTTCTCGAGCGTCGCGGAGAACAGCAGCCGCTGCCCGCCCTGCGGCACCAGGTCGAGGATCTCGGTGACCTCGGGCAGGAAGCCCATGTCGGCCATCTGGTCGGCCTCGTCGAGGACCGCGATCTGCACCTTGTCCAGGGACGCGGCACCGCGCTCGATGATGTCGCGCAGTCGGCCCGGAGTGGCGACGAGGATGTCGACACCGCGCTCCAGCGCGTAGATCTGATTACCCATCGAGGTGCCGCCGCAGACGACCTTGAGCTTGAGGCCGAGGACATCGCCGTACGGCTGGAGCGCGTCGCTCACCTGCATCGCGAGCTCGCGGGTCGGGGTGAGGATGAGCCCGCGGGGGCGCTTCTTCTCGGTGTGGCCGCCGGCCAGCGTGGTCAGCAGCGGAAGGCCGAACGAGAGGGTCTTGCCGGAGCCGGTGCGGCCACGGCCGAGGATGTCGCGCCCGGCGAGCGCGTCGGGGATGGTCGCGGCCTGGATCGGGAACGGCGTGGTGACGCCGTTCTGCGCCAGCTTGCGGACGATCTGCTCGGGGAGGCCGAGGTCGGCGAATGTGATGTCGGGCGCCTTAGGGGTCTCGGGGGTTTCCGTGGCGGCCTGCTCGGATGACGGCGCGGCCTGCGCCTGTTCGTTCTGCTCGGCCTGCGCGGGCTGCTCGGGCTGCGTGGCCTGCTGATGCTGCTCGGTCTGCTCGGGCTGCTCGTGCTGTGCGGCCTGCTGCTGCTCGGCCTGCGCGGTCTGCTCGGGCTGTGCGGCCTGCTCGTTGCGCTCGCTCGGCTCGGCCGGGGCGGCGGTGGCGGCCGGGGCAGTCGGCTCGCTCGGCTCACTCGGCTCGTCGAGGGCGGGCATGACGGCGTGGTCAGTGGAAACGGACATGCGAAATGCGAAACCTTCCGGAGTCTCGGCACGCGCCCAAACTCCGTGTGGTGTCGCAATCGACCGCCTCTATGCGGTCAGCCACGGGATGGCAAGGAACGCGCCTCGCGGCGCACTTCTACGAGGCGCCGGGCAAATGGGATCAAACGATCTACCACCATACGCACCCTCACCCCTCAAGAGCAAATTCACTCCGTCCGCGCTGGACGGCGGCACTAGGGCCTTGGGCCCCGTCCGCTGGACCCGCCGGGTTCCGCGGGCCCTATGGGCCTCCTGAACCGTATGGGTACGGGGGCTAGCCCGCGGGCTGGTCCGACGGGGAGGCGGGCGCGCTCGGGGGCGGGGCGTCGGTCGGCTTCGGGTCCGGCGCGCTCGGCGGCGGGCTCGACGTCCGGGGCGCGGGCGGCGGGTCGGACGGGGCGTCGCCGCCCGGCTGGGGCGGAGCGGAGGGGTCCGGGCGATGGTGCGGGTCCCCGTGCTTACCGGGCGGGTCCGAGGGCTCGGCCTCGGGGTCGGTCGCGGAGGCCGAGGCCGACCGCTCCTCGCCGTCCCCCTTCTTCCCCTTCTCGCCCTTCTTCCCCTTCCCGTCCTTCTCGTCCCGGTCGGAGTCCGTGTACGCACGCCCCCGGCCGTCCGACCGCACCACGGCGCCGTCCGCGTCCGCCGCCCCGCCCTTCTGGTGGGAGCCGCGGTGTTTGTCCGGCCGTTCGGGGTCGCCGGAGATGCTCATGCAGCCGCCCAGCGCCATCGCGGCGGCCACCAGCGCCGCGACCGCCACGCCTCGCGCCGCGGCACGGGGCACACGCCGGGAGATCCGGGAGATCCGAGAGGAAAGGGGGGTACGGGGGGAACGGGGGGAACGGGCGGCGGTGCGAGAAGCGGGGGATCCGGGCACGGGGGATCCGGGCATGCGCGGGACACCTCCAGACAGCGGGGATGTGACGCCCTGCCCAACTGGCCCCGCCCCGTCCAGGACACGCCTATGGCACGGACCCGGCCCCTCGCGTAGACCGCGCATCCGGCGTCGGTCGTAGATAGGACGGCCGGAGGGCGGTGTCGGCGGCGACGGAAGGCCGGGTATCAGCAGCGCGCCGGAGTCGGCCGTAACCCCCGATCAACACCGATCAGCACCCTGTCCAGCGCCCTGGCCAGCGCCCCAGCCCAACGCCCCGATCAGCCGTAGCCGAGCGCGTGCAGCCGGGCGTCGTCGATCCCGAAGTGGTGCGCGATCTCATGGACCACGGTCACCTCGGTCTCCTGGACGACGTCCTCCCGCGTCTCGCTCATCCGCAGCGTCGGACCCCGGTAGACCGTGATCCGGTCCGGCAGGACGCCCGCGTACCACTCACCCCGGTCGGTGAGCGGCGTCCCCTCGTACAGCCCGAGCAGCTCGGGATCGTCCGCCGGCGGCTCGTCCTCCACGAACACGGCGACGTTGTCCATGAGCCGTGTCAGCTCCGGCGGAATCCGGTCCAGCGCCTCGGCGACCAGTTCCTCGAACTCCTCGCGCGTCATCTCCAGCACGAGGCCATTGTCGGGCAGCCGGGCCCGGAAGGGAGCGGTCCGCGCCAACGTATCCGCGCCGAACGCCGACGAGGCACCAGACCAGGCACCAGACCGGGCACCAGACGCACCACAGCCCAGCACGGCCAACCCCACCCCCGACCCCACCCCACCTGGCCCAGGCATACGCCCCCGCGCGGACGGGCATACGCGACCAATGGCCCGCGAACCGCTCCGGCTGCTCCGTGCCACCGCTCAGCGTGCACGTACCGCGGTCGTCCTCCCCCATCGCCGCATCCACCGCTTCCGCCGCCCCTCGCGGAAGCCCTCTCCCCGCCCCTCCCCCAAACCACCGGCGTTCGATCCCACGGCGCTCGACCCCGCCGCGCGCGCCCGGCCCCTCGTCCGCGCCTCCGGGCTGGCCGCCGTGACCGTCCTCGGTGCCTGGATCGGACTGCTGGTGGTCGGCAGCGTCCATATCTCCGTAGGTCCCATGGACACCCGGATGGCGCTGCGGCCGTCCCTCACCGGCGGCACCAAGATCAACGTGGCCCCGCTGGGCGCGCTCGAGCTGAACAGCCACCACGCCCCGCTCCGCCTGGACGTGGATGTGGACCGGCTCGACCCCATACGGTCCCAGGCCCTCGTCGACCATCCCGAGCGGCTCTCCGGGCTCCAGGACGAGGTCGCGAGCGATGTCACCCGCGGCACCCTCGGCCTCGCGGTCCGCTCCTGCGTCGCCGTCGTCTTCGGCGCCACCGCGCTGGGCCTGGCGGTCTACCGCCGCCCGCGCCGGGCGCTGACCGCCGGGGGGCTCGCGCTCACTCTGCTGGCCGCCTCCGGGAGCGCCGTCTACGCGACCTGGAACCCGAAGTCCGTCCTGGAGCCGCGCTACTCCGGGCTGCTCTCCAGCGCCCCCTCGGTGGTCGGCAACGCGCGCAGCATCGTGACCGACTTCGACGTCTATCAGCGGGAGTTGGCCCGGCTGGTGACCAATGTCACCCAGCTCTACGAGGCGACCTCGACACTCCCCGCGTACCAGCCCGATCCGACCACCATGCGGGTGCTGCACATCTCGGACGTCCATCTCAATCCGGCCGCATGGCACATCGTGGAGTCGCTGGTACGGCAGTACAAGGTCAACGTGATCATCGACACGGGCGACACGATGGACCACGGCACCTCCGCCGAGAACGGCTTCCTCGACCCCGTCTCCGACCTCGGCGCCCCCTATGTCTGGGTGCGCGGCAACCACGACTCGGCCTCGACCCAGCGCTACCTCGCCAAACGCAAGGGGGCGCATGTGGTGGACAACGGCGAGGTGATCAATGTCGCCGGGCTGCGGATCGCGGGCATCGGCGATCCGCAGTTCACCCCCGACCGCTCCGCCGCGGCCGCCGGTGACGCGGCCGAGCACAGCGCCGGACGGCTGCTGGCCGAGGCGATCCGGGACGGCAAGGCCGCCGGCACCCCGGTCGACATCGCCCTCGCCCACAACCCGATCGCCGCCCGGGAGACCGACGGCACCGTGCCGCTCGCCCTCACCGGCCATGTGCACCACCGCCGTACGGAGGTGCTCCCCGGCGGCACCCGGCTGATGACGGAGGGGTCGACGGGCGGCAGCGGACTGCGCGCGGTGGACGACGGCACACCGGACACGGTGCAGGCGTCGGTTCTCTACCTGGACCGGGACACGCGACGGCTCCAGGCGTGGGACGAGATCGATCTGGGCGGTCTGGGCCTCGCGAAGGCCGAGGTCAGCCGTCATCTGCCGGCCGAGAACCGCCCGGGGGCCACGCCGACACCCACCACTCCGTAAACCGTTTTGGCGAACGTCACCGGCATCCCATATGCTTCTCGCGTCCCCGAAAGCGCCGCAAGGCGCCCAGGTGGGCCATCGGCCCTCATCGTCTAGTGGCCCAGGACGCCGCCCTTTCAAGGCGGTAGCACGGGTTCGAATCCCGTTGGGGGCACCACCTTTCTCAGTCACCGCAGGTCAAAACGCACCTGCCGGTGACTTTTTTTGCGCGCACCACCTCCTCGCATTTGCGGAATGACTCCCTCCCCGGCGCGGTTGTAGATGGACGGCAGACCCGCCGCAGTCCCCACACGAGGGAGCGCAGATGACCGTCCAGGACGTCGACCGGGTGAGCTTCGCCGAAGAGTGGGAGCGGTGGCACCGCACACATGAGCAGGCACTCGCCGACCCCCACGGCTTTCTCGCGATCACCAGCCTGCGCTGGCTGAGCCCCGAGCCGACCCGCTTCGAGGACGCCCCCGGCGCCTGGTCCAGCGGCCCGGAGGGGGTGGTGGTCGAGCTGGCCGACGGCGAGGAGCTGACGGTGGACGGCACGGCGGTGCACGGCCGGTACGCCTTCGGGACCATCGCCGAACGGGACAGCGTGTACGCGGGGTACGGCGACGCGGTGATCGAGATCGCCAAGCGCGGCGGCCATGACATCGTCCGCCCCCGCCACCCCGGCAACCCCCTCCGCACCGCCTTCACCCACACCCCTGCCTATGCCCCCGACCCCCGCTGGGTCCGCGCCGGCCGCTACCTCCCCTTCGACGAGCCGCGCGCGATCACCGTGGGCGCCGCGGTGGAGGGACTGGAGCATGTCTACGACGCGCCCGGCCAGGTCGAGTTCGAAGTGGCCGGCGAGACGTACCGGCTCACCGCCTTCAACGGCAAGCGGCCCGGCAGCCTGATGGTCCTCCTCACCGACGCGACCTCGGGCGTGACCACGTACGCCGCCAACCGCTCCGTCCAGATCGACGCCCCCGACGACACCGGCCGGGTCACCCTCGACTTCAACCGCGCCACCAACCTCCCCTGCGCCTACACCGACCTCGCGACCTGCCCCCTGCCACCCACCGAGAACCGCCTCCCGGTGGCGATCGAGGCGGGCGAACGGATCCCCCTGGAACGCGGCGGCCGCCCCTGACCCCGGCGAAAACCGGCACACCTCCGACCGGGGCCACCCCGCCCGCTGAGCGGTCAGAACCCGGTCGGAGGTCTGATACGCTGATCCAGCGACAACGACGCGGCGGAGAAAAATCAAGGCCCCGGTTCGAAGGTCGCGAGGAGTGCGAATCCACGAGGGAAATCCCGTTGGGAGCGCACCCCACATGTGCGAGACTCGTGCTCGTACACGCAAGGTCCTGTGGAGCAGTTTGGAGTGCTCGCCACCCTGTCAAGGTGGAGGCCGCGGGTTCAAATCCCGTCAGGACCGCTGCGGCTGGGTAGCTCAGTTGGTACGAGCGTCCGCCTGAAAAGCGGAAGGTCGCCGGTTCGACCCCGGCCCCAGCCACCGCAGCCCTCACCAGGGCAAAGCCCCCTCCCAGTCCGTCCGGAGGGGGCTTCTTCGTTGCCTGTGACGCCTACGGCTGACGCCAACGGCGCCGAATCACCGGATCTACGCCAACCGGTCCTCCAGGCGGCCGAGCGCCTTCCGCTGCTCATCGAGCGAGGCGTGGGCGTAGACCTGCATGGTCACCCCGTGATCGCTGTGTCCGGCGATCTGCTGGACGACGTGCACCGGCACACCAAGATTCAGCAGCAGCGTGATGCAGGTGTGGCGGAGATCATGGAAGCGAAGGTCCAGGCCGAGCCGCTTCCGCACCGGGTCCCAGCTCCGGCGCAGGTTGTCCGGCTCGTACAGCGTCCCGATCCGGGACAGGAAGACCAGCCCGTTCTCCTGCCAGGCCATGCCAGCCGCCGCCCGCTCCTGCGCCTGACGCTCCTGGTGGGCGCGGAGGGCGGAGACGGCGAGGGGCGGGAGGGGGATGGTGCGCTCGGAGGACCGCGTCTTGGGCAGGACGAGCCGCAGCTCTCCCCCCGACGCGCTGGAGGTTGGTCAGCACGGTGAGGGTGCCGCGCTCCAGGTCCACCGCCGACCAGCGCAGGCCCAGCAGCGCACCGCGCCGCATGCCGAGGAGCAGTGCCAGGACGTAGAGGGCGTGCAGGCGGTGATCTCGGAGTTCCTTGAGCACCAGCTTGGCCTGAGCCGGTGAGAGCCCCTTGCCGGTCCGGTAGGAGGGCGCCGGGGTCTTCACGAGCTTCGCGACGTTCCGCATGATCAGCTCCTCGCGGACGGCGTGCTCCAGGGCGTTCCGCAGCACGGCGTGAATCGACTGGACCATGATGTGCCCAGGATCCCGAGAAGAAGTCACCCGAGCCCGCCGCTGGACCCGCGACATCCTCAGCAACCACCCCCGCGCCGACGACGCCGAATTGATCGTGAGCGAACTCGGCAGCAACGCCCTCACCCACACCGCCAGCGGCAGCCCCTACGGCACCTTCCAGCTCACGCTGTCCCTCTCACCCCGCACCGTCGCGATCTCCGTCACCGACGAGGGAGGCCACCCCGAAGAAGTCAGCCCTACGGAGGCCGACGCAGACGACACCCACGGCCGCGGATTAACCATCGTCATGGCACTCGCCCGCCGCCTGGACATCACCGGCAGCCAGCACGGCCGCACCGTCACCGCCCAACTCGTAGCACCCGAGCAGGCAGGAGCCACCACATGCTGAGGCCCCTGCTACGACCCGGCTACTGGTGCGAATGCTGGACGCGTTCACCAGCCACAGGACCCCGCTCGGTCCTGCTCGCCTCCATCGAAACCGACAGCCCCAGCGAGGCCACCCGATGGATCCGCGTCACCGTGCGAACCATCGCCACAGCACTCGACCGCGAAACAGCCCACGAGGCATGGGACTGGGTCGCCCACGGCTACAAGGAAGCCGAAGACGCCCTCAGGAGCAGGGAAGCAGCCACGTTCGCCCTCACCCAGTAAGACACCCACATCGAATGGATCCTCCGCCCGGTCACCTTCCTACCCCTCGCCCACCGCGAAGCCCAACGCCTTCCAGCATGCGCCGAACAGTTCACATGCCCCACCACACACAAGATCGCCCGCCACCAGGCCAACAGCTACTGAGTTACAACCTTCTCTACGGGTTCAAGTCGCCGCGCAAGCGCGGCGCGCGCGGCCCGGCGGCGCGGGCCGCCGCTCCTGTCTCCGCCCCGCTCCAGCCCGACCGCCAGGCCGCGCGCCAGCAGCAAGCACCTTGGCTGAGGAGAAGAGGTACGTCGTGGCTGGGGGTCGGCTCCACGGCTTTAGGCACCTCCCCGGTCCGGGTCCCGCGTCGGGCAAGGCCAGGGGGCCACTCGTGCTAATTGCGGGCAGGTCCAAAGCCTGCCCGAGTTGCCAACCAGCGTACGGCCCCCTGACCATGCCCGACCCCAGACCGGGCAGGCCACCGCCCAAACCCGCTCCACCGACCTACGTCCGAAGCCGTATCGGAACGGGAATTGGCAACTCTGAAAGTACAGGAAAATCGGCTTTTGCCAGATCATACACCGGAAGTCCAGAAAGCGACTCAACGGTCACAACTAGGGAAAAGTCCACAGGAGGAGAATCCCTCGTCAGCACCCCTCCTTCACGCGTGAGGAACTCAATATCAAGTCTCGGCAGATGGAGACTCCTTGCCCTTAGGCAATCCTGCCCCTGCATTACGGTCTCCCACTTGCCACCTCGACGACGACTAGATTCCGATGCTTTTGGACCCACCTTCTGAGAGCGAGTACTTGGCTGCTGGCTCATTTTCCAACCCTCTTCGAGAAGGGCTGCCACGCGATCCTCATCCTCTTGAATGTTGACCTTAACTGTACGCCTCGGATTTTCAGGATCGCGAAAGCTGTAGATCTCCGAGTGAGGGCGAAGTGTAAATTCCAGGCCCGACTCGGTGTACTCCACAGCCTCTGTGGGATCGGTAGGCGAAGCATAGGAAAGCGTCCATTTCATCTTCACCTTCCCCCTGTCAATTCCTCCAGGAACTGGCAGAGTGAACCCAAGTATTTGATCTCGATCAATTGCGGCTTGATAAAGTACGGTCACCTGCCGGTCAGAACAAGCGAGCGCGTTCGAAAAATCCGCCGGAAGTCGTCCGTGCCCCGATTCCAACACATTATTTGAATCGGCATGTGGCTCCGCAAAATGAATCGCGAAGGCCCGCAGGGCGGAGGCACTACAACGGTCTCCTAGCTGTGTGCTGAGCTTAGCCAGACCATGCGCTGCAAGCGGCGCAGCATAACTGGTACCCCAATCGTAGGAAAGACGCCCATCGCCCATCATTCGCGCAAAGGGGCGATCAGCATCCCCACCATAGGCCAGTACTGTCGGCTGAACCGTCGCACCTGGGCGGCCAGGACCAATCGCACTATACGACGACCTTGACCACATAATTTCCGGGTGCGGGCGGTCACAAGCGCCTACGCTAAGGCCGTTAGCCATATCAGCGGGCACCTGAACTCGGTTTTCCCCTTTATTAGCCTCCTCCCCATTATTCCCGGCAGCAACAACGAAGAGAATGTCTTTTTCATACGCCAACGCATCCAACACAGCCGTCCAACGATGCGGCTCGCCGTCATCCACTGGAACCTCGGGCCCAAGGCTGAGGTTAACGATCATTGCGTCGCTGTCCGCCACTCGCTTTTGAATTTGATCCAGAAGCCAGTAAAGCTCGACCCCGTCACTGTCGTGCCCGGGAATGCAACGGAAGTGAGTGGCACGCACCTGTGGAGACTGCAGACGGCTTCCCGCCTCAACATTCCCGTACAGAACAGCGCCCGTTACAGCGCTGCCGTGTTCTATGCACCCAGGGAAAGCCGACTTTTCAGTGAGTTCTATTTGGCTAACAGAACCTGCAAAGAAGTCGCTGCTAACGTCAACGCCGGCATCAAATATGAGAACCTCAGGAGCGTCAGACTCAGCGGGCGGCGGCGCAGGCTTCGAAACTCCAGGGGCCGATCGAAGCGGAATGGCTGGCACGGGACGGATGCGCGGCATCTTCCGTATTGAGCGCAACGGATTGAAAGCCGCAGCTTCTTTCGCTTTTCCTGATGGAAGAAGGACTGGCACAAATGTCAGTCCACCTACTACGTCACGCCTGTCACTGACGACTTCGCCCCCGAGGCTTCGAATGTACCGTTCAAATTTCCCAAAAATTTCACCTGATAGAGGCCGTCGTGAAATCCCGGGAAGATCAGGGTCCGGATGCAGAACCGCCTCGAATGCCTCACGTTCCTCGGCAGGTTCCGAAACGACGCCTGCCGACTCCTTTACGATCTCAGTCACCCGAGGGAGATGAATATCAGAAAATCTCCTGAGATCTTCTGCGGCCCCCTTTTCTCGGCGATCCAGGGTGTCCCCTGAGAGAATATGAGTCAGACGCTCAAGGCTATCATTATCACCAGCAATGATTAGGGACTTAGTCGGAACATCTAATTCCGTTCGACTACGCAGCACCAAATCGCCGGTCGCAGGACGGGACCCTAGGGCAGTGAGCCCAAGCAGTTTGACCAATTTTTCAGGAAAATAGCTATTCGCCAGATAATTCGGCAGGAGCTTTGCTTCAAAAACCACATGGTTCGCGCGTAATTTTTCATCTAGGGCACGCGCAGTGTTACGCAGCATCTGGGCCTGCGGGCCGAGGATTCTTTGCGAATCCGCCAATGTGTACGGATGATACTTGCTTCCGCCTCCACCCGCCCGGTCAATCATCTCCGACATGTGCTCTCCTCCTACGAGGATGCGCCCGCCAGACCCTTTATTCACTTCCCCGCCCCCCCAGGCAAATTACTACTGTTTACGTTCCTGGAACGCTAAAATTGCCCTACTGATAGTCGGATGACTCACACCGAGGATGCTCGCGATTTTCCGATTCGAAAGCCCTAGGTGCACGCTGGCCGCCACCGCCACATGCTCTCGGACTTGGGCATCCTCACCAGCCAGCGCGCGTAGTTTTGAAACAGCGAAGCGCACAAGGCCTTCCTCAAGGGAAGATAGGTCACCGTCTCGTACAATCGATTCTCGGGCTATGCCGTTGCACAACCGCACGATGTCTGAATGCGAAAGGCCGTCCGTCGCTAGGGCCACCAGGCCACATGTGTCAGCGGACACTTCAGTGGAAACAATCGTGGGCAGAGATGAGATCAGAAGCTTCCTCTCGTCGATTGCCGGAAGAGGGAGCTCTATCAGTACATCAAAGCGCCGAGAGATCGCCGAATCCAATAGTTCCTTATGATTCGTAGCGGCAATCAGAAAACTACCGGCTGGCCAACGGTCAAGTTCCAGCAGTAGAACATTGACCAGCCTCTTGAGTTCACCAACATCCGAATCATCCTCGCGACGCTTCGCCAAGGCATCAAATTCATCGATGAACAGCACGCATTCATTCTGCGCAGCGTAATCAAGGATGGATCGAAGGTTTCGCCCAGTACGTCCTAGGTAGCTGGACATCACCGAAGCCAAGTCGACGACCAATAGCGTCTGTTTCATCTGGCTGGCGATATGAGATGCGATGAGAGTCTTGCCAACGCCAGGCGGTCCGCTAAGGAGTACGCTACGCGAGGGCTGAAGCCCAACGTCCACCAACGCCTCACGCACTGGGCGTTCCGCAATGAGAGCATCCACACGTTGTCGCGTGGCTTCATCCAAGACGGGACCGTGACTCGCGGCAGTTTCCGTCACACGCAGCAGCACTTGGTTGGTCTCAGGATCTCGCGGAAGGTGCATTGCCTCCGGAGCCACTGCCCTGGCACCTTGCGCTACGTCGACTCCTCGGAGCGGATTCTGCCCCTGCGAAGCTGTAAGCAGAGCCCTCAGCTCCGCGCGCAGGGTCACAGCATGCTGCGCGTCCTCGGGCGGACGCCGCATGAGACGTCGACACTGCTCACGAACAGCCTGGGTGTCCGCCCTGAGACCAGCATCCATCAACTCAAGCAGTGCCCTCTCAGTCGGACTGAGGCCTGCCTTGCCCTGCCACGCTGACGCACCCATGGCGGGAAGGTTACCAAGAGGGCACAGCAACAACCAGGGGGGATGCCCCTGGTGGTTCGCAGACGTCACTCGATGAGGTCCGACTTACCACCCTAGCTCTAGATTCATCGTCCTACGTTGACGGCGTCCACCTAGCGCGGACCTCAAAGGTGGAGTCAGCCTTAACCTTTCCCACTAGTGGCACCCCCGCCTCTCCAGACAGAGATACCCCAAACGTGACCTCCAACTCGCTTGGTTGCGAGTCTCGGAACCGATCATGGATGGCTGCGGATACGTCTTCACAGGTCTGCACGATCGCCTCGCCCACGTCCCGAAGCCCACTGAGCGTCTGTTGAGCCGGCCGTCCAGCGCCTCGGAGCAGCTTCGACTCATCGAAGTTCTCGACCGCCAGGGGTGTGACTTCGACCAGGAAGAAGGAGTTACCTCCGGCAGACTCGACCTCTTTGTACACAGATCCCCCACTAAAGACTGATGACTACTAACCTTATGATCCCGTAAATCACGTCCGAGCGGGCGCATTTGGCATGTTCGCTGATCCACGAGCACGAGCGGTGCCTCGGGTGCCGCATCCGGGTCAAACGTCGTGGAACCGTGTCGCCTGAGGAAACACGCGAGTTCGGGGCGAAGAGGTCGCGTGACGCCAGCCGTGACGCCAACGGCCGCGTACGGCGACGGCAGCAGCGGACGTCAGCGGACCGTGTAGCCAGGCGAAACCGGCACCGGCAGCAGCCTTACTCGGCCTGAAAAGCGGAAGGTCCCCGGTTCTGCCGAATCTTGAAGTCCATCGAACCCCTTGAGCCGGGGTGTTGCGACGACCACTAGAACGGAAGGTCATCCGGAGGGGGCTTCTTCGTTAGCCCAGCAGCGATGTATCGCGTGCTCTGGCACACACCGTGAGAGCGCGGGCCCAGGCAGTGACATGCTGGGCATCGCGTCGGCGAAGGGGAGTGGGCTCATGCGGTGGACCGTCCACGGCGAACGGCAGATCTACAGCAACCCTTGGGTCAACCTGTGGCTCGTCGACGTACAGCAGCCCGACGGCCGCCGCTGGGAACACCATGTCGTGCGCATGCGGCATCTCGCCGTTGCCGCCGTGGTCGATGACCACAAGCGCGTCCTGATGATGTGGCGCCATCGGTTCATCACCGATGCCTGGGGCTGGGAGCTCCCCATGGGCCTCATCGAACCCGGCGAAACCCCGGAGGAGGCCGCCGCTCGCGAGGTCGAGGAGGAGACCGGCTGGCGGGTCGAGGCGATGAAGCCCCTGGTGTACGCACAGCCCGCGAACGGGATCACCGACTCCGAGCACCATGTCTTCCGCGCTGGTGGGGCCGTCTACGCCGGGCCGCCGACCGAGCTGAACGAATCGGACCGGATCGAGTGGATCCCCCTCTCGGATATCCGCGGGATGATCGACCGCCGTGAGATCGTCAGTAGCGGCAGTCTGGTCGGCCTGCTGTATCTGCTGCTGGACGAAGCGGCCAAGAACGCCGACTAGCCAAGTACGTCTCGCATCCGCTGCTCGAACCTGATCACCGGAGCCTCGCGGGCATACGGAGCCAGACGCCGGTGGAATTCGTGGATATGCCCAGCGACCCGAGGTGAGTCGATCACGGCGCTCAGATCGAGTGCGAGTTCGGCGCTGTGACACGCGTCGCCGAGCTTGCCCTGCTCGAGCTGGGTGCTGGCCAGCCAGAAGGCGTGGAGGGCCCGTCCGCGCTGCTGTGCGGACGCTTCCCGACGCAGCCCCTCCGCGATGAGAGGTTCGGCTCGCGGTGCCTCGCCGAGACGGGCCAGGGCGATTCCGGTGTCGATGATGAGCTTGGTCTCGTCGAAATAGCGCACCCAGGAGGGCGCTTCGTCCGTCCGGCCGCGTGCGCGTTCGAAGGAGTCGCGGGAACGGTCGATGGCCTGATGGCAGGCGGAAGCGTCGCGAAGAGTGGCATGGGCGAACGCTTCGCGCATATGCAGCATGGACATCACCAGAGGCTGGTCGCCGACCGCTCGGGCGACGTCCTGAGCCTTGCAGGCGAGAGCCATGGCCTCCGCTGGATTGCCGTCATAGGTGGCCTGAAGGCTCATGCAGGAGAGCACATTGGCCATGAAGAGGCGATCTTCCTGCCCCCGCGAGAGGCCGAGGGCTTGGCTGAAGTAGATGCGTGCCGTGCTGTACTGACAGGCGTCGAAGTACGCCCAGCCCGCTAGCCGGGCCAGCTCCGCGGCGAGGGATCGAAGGTCTCGGCTCAGGGCCTCCCCGGCATGTCGCATCACCTGTGTGACGTAGGTGAGGTTTCCGACGACGGCAGGCCGTAGCGGCGCGCCACCATGCTCATCGTCCCGACGCCAGTAGTCCTCCACTGAGGAGCGCAGCGCGGTGAGCGTGGAGCGGGTGACCTGTGAATCGGCCAGTGGCAGTAGGTGGTCCAGGGTCTTCCCGGAGGCAGGACCGGTATCCGTTGCCCCCTGCGCAAGCCGTGGCGCGGATACCAGGCTCCGCTCGCCCTTCGGGGCCGGCCCAGGGATCTCCCAGGGCCGGTGTGCGAGGCCCAGCATGCCACCGGGAATGCGCAGTCCATCGGCGACTCTCTCCAGCACGTCGATATGGGCCAGACCACGACGTCCAGCCATGATCTCGCCGACCCTGCTGGGCGTCATGCCACAAAGGGTGGCGATACGCGAGGGGTAGATCCCTGCCTTGATCTTGACCAGTTGGAAGATGCGGGTGAAGTCGCGTTTCTTGCATGCGTCCTGCCACTCAGGGCTGGCCAACAAGGCTGGTGGCAACACCCGATGAGGCTGCGGTGCGGGCACGTGTGCCCCTCTCCCTCGTCCCACGGCAGTGTGCTGTCCGGGCGGTCAAGCGCTGATGATTTTACCCACGTTGGGTAATCACCATGACCTGTTTCAGTGACACCCGTTGCGATGAGCTGGCCCTCTGGAACCACCCGCGACGAGGGGACGCGATGCTCCCGATGACCAACGACAACCAGCAACAGACCATGGCCCAGCGCTGGGCGATGCAGTTCACCTCCACGCCCAGGTGCGTCCGTCTCGTCCGGAGCCTGGTCAACAAAACCCTGCTGAGCTGGGGCTACGGACGAGAAGACATCGACCGTACGGTCCTGGTCTGTAGCGAGCTGGCAGCCAATGCCGTGCGGCACGGCCACAGGCACGGTCACCGCTTCGAAGTCCGTTTGAGCGGCGAAGGTGCCACGTGCCTGGTCGAGGTCTCCGACCCCCTCAGCCGTCGGTTGCCCCGCCTCTTGGAGACCAGCGATGAGGACGAGCACGGTCGAGGTCTCCAACTCGTCTCCGCGCTTGCCAAGGAAATGGGACACCGCGCCCGCAACCCCATCGGCAAGACCGTCTGGGCCCGCCTGTCCCTGGTCACCCCGGAGGAGGAAACCCGTGCATAAGCTGATCGCCGCGCCGTTCCTCGATCATCATCTCCTCGTACGCCCCGGCAGCACCAAGGCCGCCCGGCTCCCGGCCACCGCATACCGGGAGTTGGAGACGGCCGTAGCCTCCGGTGCTGAATCACCCGGTTGGCTGGTGGATGTGGCATGGAATGCCTGGCACGTGGATCTCCACGACCACAGCATCCGCGACACCGTCCTCGTCCGCTCCCCCTCGCCGTACGGTTACGGACGGGCGTCGTACGAGTTGAACCTGGGCTGCAACTACGACTGCGAGCATTGCTACCTAGGTCTCAAGCGGTTCTCGGGGCTCGAGTGGTCCGAGCGCGAACGACTGCTGCGGATCATCCACGACGCCGGCGTGCTGTGGCTCCAGCTCACCGGCGGCGAGCCAATGATCGACAAGCTGTTCCCCGAGACGTACCAGCGGGCGCACGAGCTGGGCATGATGGTCGAGATCCTCACCAACGGCTCCCGCCTCGCCACCCCGAAGAACCTCAGCTTGCTCACGGAGCGCCGCCCGAACCGGATCACGCTCAGCCTCTACGGCGCCACGGAGGAGTCTTACGACGGGCTCACCCGCCGCAAGGGTGCGTACCGGATGTTCATGAAGGGCCTGAACGCCGCCCATGAGGCCGGGCTGCCGCTCGATCTGGCGCTGATCATTACCCGGCACAACGCCCACGAGAGCGACCGGATGCGCGCCTTCGCGGACCAGTGCGGCCTGCCGTACCGGGAGTACACCCGTATGTCCCCGACCATCTACGGCGGCGCCGAGACGCTCGCCTCCCAGGCACCGGACTACCTCACCGACCGTGAACCATTCCGCGGATGCAACGCCGGCCACACCTTCTTCCACGTCGACCCACACGGCATGGCGTCCATCTGCAAGGTCGGCCGCGACAACGCGATTCCTTTGCTGGCCGAAGGAGTCGAGGGCCTCAGCCGCCTGGGCGGTGTCGCCGATTCCCTGATGCTTCGCACCGGTGGCTGCTCCGGCTGCCGGCTCTCCGGCACCTGCCGGGTATGCAGGCCGCTGGCCAAGGTCTACCAGGAGGCGAAGGCACCACTGCACATCTACTGCCAACACACCGCGAAAGGAAGCTGAACCATGACAACGGTGATGGTCGAGATCACGCCGCACCGCCCCAGAGATGCTGACATCAAAGAGGACATCGTGATCCTCGACGACGTCGAGACCTTCGCCCGGGCCGCCACTCCTGGCTGCGGCGACGACAACCCCTACAACTGATCACTCGTGGCGGGGCCTTCCGACGTGTTCATGCGCCGGAAGGCCCCTTGCGCACGTCCCGTCTGAAAGCCTTTCCTCCATGGCCTTGACCCCCGTCGCCTTCGACGACCTTCCCCTCTCGGTCCGTAGCGCGATTGAAGCCGAGACAGGCACGGTTCTTGAGGCCGAGGCGGTTACCGCCGGCAAGAACAGCGCTCTTTCGGCACGCGTTCACACCACCGGAGGGACCGTTTTTCTCAAGGGACTGAAGAGCGAGCACCGTTGGGTTTGGACCCAACGGCGCGAGGCGGATATCAACCCGTATGTCATACCCTTGGCTCCCCGCGTGCTCTTCCACCTCGTCGTCGAAGGTTGGAACATCCTCGGCTTCGAACTACTCGACGGCCGTCACGCCGACTACTCCCCCGGCTCGCCGGACATCCCGAAAGTCGTCCAAGCTCTACGCAGGCTCGACGAGATGCCCTGCCCCAACCTCGATCTCCGCCAAGCGGAACAGCGCCTGTCCAGGTACGTCGCCCACCCGGCCGACGCGAAAGCGTTCGCGGGCGATGCCCTGCTCCACACCGACTGGAACAACCACAACGTCCTCATCACCGGTGGCCGCGCCCGCCTCGTCGACTGGGGCTGGGCCACCCGAGGAGCCGCCTGGCTCGACCCCGCCTACTGGATCATCTGGCTCATCGCCTCCGGGCACAGCCCAGCCCAAGCCGAAGAGATTGGGCAAGGCGTCCCCGCCTGGGCCACAGCGCCCCCCTCAGCCGTGGATCTCTTCGTCGACGCGAACGCAGCGCTGTGGGCTGAAATCGCGGGGGACTCCCCGGACGACTGGACAGCGCGCCTGCGGTCGGCGGCGGCGAGGTGGCAACGCCACCGACGTGGGTGACCTTCCGATGACCTTCTTGCCCGGCGGGCAGGTGCTTCTTCGGGGTCACGTCTCGGTGAGCGGAACGTCGGCATTCCCCCCACGAGAGCCAGCGGCCAACAATCCCCCAACACACCCGAGCCGCAGGTCTTGATCCCGTTCGAAGCGCGATGTTCGACTCGCGCGATCCGGTGCTGATCTTCGTGGCGCTCTTCGTGGCCGTCGTGATCGGCCACGGGGCGATGATCGGCACCCAGCCGGCGTTCTTCACCGAGCTCTTCGCCAGCCGGGTGGCCTATAGCGGGCTCACCCTGGGGCATGAGCTCGCGTCGATGATCGTCGGCGGGTTCTCGCCCATCGTCGCCACCGCGCTGCTCGCCTGGGCGGGCGCGTCCTGGCCGGGCGCGCTGTTCATGATCGGTATGGGCATCGTCACCGTGATCGCCGTGGCGGCCGCTCCCGAGGCCAACCCGCGCGTCCGGGAGGAACGCGAGGCTCCGGAGGAAGCCGAGGTGGAGTCCCAGGCCGTCTGACGGGCCCGTCCCTCCCGGCGAGCCGGTCCCTCGCGGAAGGCCCGGCGAGCCGGTTCCTCGCGGAGGGCTCACCGCGCGCCGACGGCGGCCTCCCGTCCGACGGTATCGGCCGTTCGCGCCGTACGCTGGGCGGATGACGCGGCTGATCGTGGCGGGCGGAGGTGGCGGGGACGCCGTTGCCGCCACGGTGATCGACCGGGCCCTGTACGGGGACGGGACGGCGGACGACCGGGCGGTGGTCCTGACCTACGCCTGGGACCGGCTGCTCGTCGACCCCGTCCCCGGCCCCCGGCGAGCGGCCGACTTCACCGGGCTGCGGGCGCTGACGCCGAGCGTGTACGCCGTGCCCGAGGACGCGAGACCGGTGGCGCCGGCCGGGTCCACGCTGCCCCGGCTGGCCGCCGAGCTGCCGCACACCTTCGCCCTGCTCGACCCCCACCACGGTGTGGCGGGCATGGTCCGGCAGCTGGAGGAGCTGATCGAGCACCTGGCCCCGGCATCGATCGACCTGCTGGACGTGGGCGGCGACATCCTCGCGCGAGGGGATGAACCGACGCTGCGAAGTCCGCTCGGGGACGCGCTCTCACTCGCCGCCTGTGCGCAGGTGAACGCGGAGATTCGGCTGCTGGTCGCCGGTCCTGGGCTGGACGGGGAGATTCCGGTGGCGGTGCTGCGCGAACGGCTGGCGGCGGTGGTCCATACGCTGACCGCCGAGGACGTCGCACCCATCGGCCCCGTCATGGAGTGGCATCCGTCGGAGGCCACCGGGATGCTCACCGCCACGGCGCGGGGGGTGCGCGGGCTGTGCGAGGTACGGGACGCGGGGCTCACCATTCCCCTGACGGACGACGCACCCGTGGTCCATCAGGCGGATCTCGACGCCGCCTTCCGCCGGAACCGGCTCGCCCAGGCCGTCGCCGACACGACCGGCCTCGCCGAGGCGGAGCGGCACTGCCGCGACATCTGCGGATGCTCGGAGATCGACTACGAGCGGGAGAAGGCCGCGCGGCTCGGGGCGGCGCCCGAGGGGCCGTTCCGGCCCAGGGCCGTACTCGCCGGGGTCGCCCGCTTCGCGGAGGAGGCCCGCGCCCGCGGGGTCAGCCACACCACGTTCCGCCGGCTCACCGAGGCCCTCGGGCTGAGCGGAGTCCAACGCGCGGATCTGCGGGCCCTGCTGATCGGGACTCAGCCGGAGCACTACGACGCCCCGCTGTGGCGGCTGTGATCCCCCGGATGGGCTATAGTTGATCTCGCAACGCCGCCTCGGAGGGCGGGAGTTGATGCGTCGGTCGTCTAAGGAAAGATACTCGTCTCCAAACGAGGGATGTAGGTGCAAGGCCTGCTCGGCGCTCTGTAAGAGAGTCCCTCCCCTGATCATCAGGGGAGGGACTTTTTTCGTATATCTCCCCGTCAGCACCGTGTCGGCGTCGCCCTCGGCGGTCGTCCGCCCGGGTGGCGGTGGCGCCAGGTCCAGAAGACCACCGCGGACACCAGGCACCAGCACACCAGCACCAGGAAGGGAAAGGCGTGCTGGTGGGCGTGGAAGTAGATCGCAGTGTGCTGGGCGTTGACCGAGGCACCCGGCGGGAGCCAGCGGCCGATGGTGCCGAGGAGCGAGGGGAGCAGGGGCCAGGAGACGGCGCCTCCGGAGGACGGGTTGCCCAGCAACACCAGCAGGCCCCAGGTGGGGATGAGCGCCCATCGCCCGAAGAGGACGTTGAACATGGAGAACACCAGCCCCGAGGTGAACATCGTCAGCGCCAGGATCCCCCAGGACTCCGGGAAGGGAAGCGTCAGCGCGCCCAGCCCCTCGTCGACGATCACCGCGATCGTGAACGCGCCGAGCAGGGCGTACGCGACCATGAAGGCGACCCGCTCGGCCGGGTTGAGCGTGGAGGCGTTCACGCTGAGCTGGATGGCGCCGAGGAAGCCGATGATCGTGGCGGCCAGGGAGATGTAGAAGACCGCGAGGCCGCGCGGATCGCCGGGCTGTAGCGGTTTCACGTCCCTGACCGTGACCGGCACTCCGGTGACCCGGCCGACCTTGGCGGCGGTCTGGCCGAGCAACTGGGCGACGGTGGCCCCGGCCGCGCTCGCGACGTCCATCTGGACGCCGCGGCCGTGCCTCTCCAGGACCGTGAAGACCCGCTGCTCCTCCAGGGACCAGCGGGCCTTCGCATAGTTGGGGTAGGGGTGCACCCGGAGGGAGGCGTTCAGGGCCTGCTCCATCCCGGCGAGGAACCGCTTCATCGGGGCGTCGCCATGCTCGGTGACCACGACGGCGGCGGGGATGTTCCGGGGGGTGGGGTTCGCGAAGGCGTAGGTGTACGAGCCCGCGAAGAGCCCCGCACCCGCGGAGATGATCAGCACGATGACGGTGGCGGGGAAGTAGGGGGACCGCTTGAAGGACATCCACACGGATGTGATGGACGTCCATGCCGATGTGAGGGACGTCCACACCGATCGCGGTGATCGGCGCTCGGGGTCTGGGCGCTGCGCCCGGTCATCGGCCATGAGGTCACGCTAAGGCGATGAACCCATACATATCGCATATATCGCTCGACGCGGCGCGGACGGAAATGGTTCGCCAGCCGTTTTCCGGAGGTGAGATCCTGGGATCCGTATGTCCACCACGCCTGCCCCCGCCCTGCCCGCCCTGCTGGAGCGGCTGCCCGAGCTGATGCTGCGCGACCAGCAGCGGCTGGGGCGCCGACTCGACGGTGCGCGCCGGATCCGTAAACCCGAGGCCCGAGCGGCCGTGCTCGGCGAGGTCGCCGAGGAGATCACGCGTGCCGAGCTGCGGGTCGCGGACCGCCGCGCCGCCGTACCGGCCGTCACCTATCCGGAAGAGCTGCCGGTCAGCCAGAAGAGGGACGCGATCCTCGAGGCCGTCCGGGATCACCAGGTGGTGATCGTCGCGGGTGAGACCGGCTCCGGGAAGACCACCCAGATTCCGAAGATCTGTATGGAGCTGGGGCGCGGCGTCAAGGGCCTTATCGGCCATACGCAGCCGCGCCGTATCGCGGCCCGCACCGTGGCCGAGCGCATCGCCGAGGAGCTGCGGTCGCCGCTGGGCGAGTCCGTCGGCTGGAAGGTCCGCTTCACCGACCAGGTGAGCCAGGACACCCACGTCAAGCTGATGACCGACGGCATTCTGCTCGCCGAGATCCAGACCGACCGCGAGCTGCGCCAGTACGACACGATCATCATCGACGAGGCCCATGAGCGCAGCCTCAACATCGACTTCCTGCTCGGCTATCTGGCCCAGCTGCTGCCCCGCCGCCCCGACCTCAAGGTCGTGATCACCTCCGCCACCATCGACCCCGAGCGCTTCTCCCGCCATTTCGGCGACGCGCCGATCGTCGAGGTCAGCGGGCGTACGTATCCGGTCGAGGTGCGCTACCGCCCGCTGCTGGAAGAGGGCGGCGAGGACAGCGACCGCGACCAGATCACCGCGATCTGCGACGCGGTCGACGAGCTCCAGGCCGAGGGACCCGGCGACATCCTGGTCTTCCTCTCCGGCGAGCGGGAGATCCGCGACACCGCCGACGCGCTGAACAAGAAGAAGCTCCCGGTCACCGAGGTGCTTCCGCTGTACGCCCGGCTGTCGCACGCCGAGCAGCACCGGGTCTTCCAAAGACACACCGGCCGCCGGATCGTGCTGGCGACGAACGTCGCCGAGACCTCGCTGACCGTCCCCGGTATCCGCTATGTGATCGACCCGGGCACCGCCCGGATCTCCCGCTACAGCCATCGCACCAAGGTCCAGCGGCTGCCCATCGAGCCGATCTCGCAGGCCAGCGCCAATCAGCGCAAGGGCCGCTGCGGCCGTACCAGCGACGGCATCTGCATCCGGCTGTACTCCGAGGACGACTTCCTCACCCGCCCGGAGTTCACCGACGCCGAGATCCTGCGGACCAACCTGGCCTCCGTCATCCTCCAGATGACCGCGGCCGGCCTCGGCGACATCGAGAAGTTCCCCTTCATCGACCCGCCGGACCGCCGCAACATCAAGGACGGCATCCAGCTCCTGGAGGAGCTGCACGCCCTGGACGGCAAGCAGAAGGACCCGCGCAAGCGGCTCACCCAGGTCGGCCGGAAGCTGGCCCAGCTTCCGGTGGACCCGCGGCTGGCCCGGATGGTGCTGGAGGCGGACCGCAACGGCTGCGTCCGTGAGGTCATGGTGATCGCGGCGGCGCTGTCCATCCAGGACCCGCGCGAGCGCCCCTCGGACAAGCAGCAGCAGGCGGATCAGCAGCACGCCCGCTTCAAGGACGAGTCCAGCGACTTCCTGGCCTTCCTCAATCTGTGGAAGTACGTCCGGGAGCGGCAGAAGGAGCTGTCCTCCTCGGCCTTCCGCCGGATGTGCCGCCATGAGTACCTCAACTACCTGCGCATACGCGAATGGCAGGACATCTACAGCCAGCTGCGCACGGTCGCCAAGACCATGGACATCCATATGTCCGAGCAGGACGCGGCGCCCGATCGCGTCCATCAGTCGCTGCTGGCCGGGCTGCTGTCGCACATCGGCCTCAGGAGCACCGGGGTGGAGGGCGGGAAGGACAGTGGGAAGGACGCCGGGCGGAACGCCGGGCGGGAGGGTGGGAAGAACACAGCCAAGAACGAGTACGTGGGCGCTCGGAGCGCCAAGTTCGCGGTCTTCCCCGGCTCGGCGCTGTTCAAGAAGCCGCCGCACTGGGTGATGTCGGCGGAGCTGGTGGAGACCTCCCGGCTGTGGGCGCGGGTCAACGCGAAGATCGAGCCGGAGTGGATCGAGCCGCTCGCCCAGCACCTGGTCAAACGCACCTACAGCGAACCGCACTGGGAGCAGAAGCAGGCCGCGGTGATGGCGTTTGAGCGGGTCACGCTCTACGGGGTGCCGATCGTCGCCCAGCGGAAGGTCAACTACGGCCGGATCGACCCCGAGACCAGCCGCGATCTGTTCATCCGCAACGCCCTGGTGGAGGGCGACTGGCGCACCCACCACCAGTTCTTCCTCGACAACCGCAAGCTGCTGGGCGAGGTCGAGGAGCTGGAGCACCGGGCCCGGCGCCGCGACATCCTCGTGGACGACGAGACGCTCTTCGACTTCTACGACCAGCGGATCCCCGAGCATGTGGTGTCCGGTGCCCACTTCGACTCCTGGTGGAAGCACAAGCGACGCGAAGAGCCGGAACTTCTCAACTTCGAGAAGTCGATGCTCATCAACGAGCGGGCGCAGGACGTCACCAAGGACGCCTATCCGGACTCCTGGCGCCAGGGGAAGCTCAAGTTCCGGGTGACCTACCAGTTCGAGCCGGGGGCGGACGCGGACGGTGTGACCGTCCACATCCCGCTCCAGGTGCTGAATCAGGTCACCGCGGACGGATTCGACTGGCAGATTCCGGGGCTGCGCGAGGATCTGGTCACCGAGCTGATCCGCTCGCTGCCCAAACCGGTCCGCCGGCACTACGTCCCGGCGCCCAACTACGCCAAGCGCTTCCTGGAAAGCGCTGTCCCCCTCCAGGGGCCGCTGACGGCGGCGCTGGAGCGCGAGCTCCACCGGATGGTGGGCGTACGGATCGAGCCGGAGGACTGGGACCTGGCGAAGGTCCCCGACCATCTGAAGATCACCTTCCGGGTGGTGGACGAGCGGCGCCGCAAGCTGGCCGAGGACAAGGACCTGGAGGCGCTGAAGCTGCGGCTGCGGCCGAAGACGCGGGCCGCGATCTCCAAGGCGTTCGAGTCCTCCAAGGAGGCCGTGGGGATCGAACAGCGCGGCGGGCTGACCCGGTGGACGGTCGGCACGCTGCCGCGCACCTTCGAGACGCGCCGCGGCGGCCAGCCGGTCAAGGCGTATCCGGCGCTGGTCGACGAGGGCGCTTCGGTGGCCGTACGGCTCTTCGACACCGAGGCCGAGCAGCGGGAGGCCATGTGGCGCGGGACGCGCCGGCTGATCCTGCTCCAGCTGCCCTCCAACCCTGCCAAGTTCGTCCAGGGCAAGCTCTCCAACCAGGCCAAACTGGCGCTCTCCAGCAGCCCGCACGGCAGTGTGCAGGCGCTCTTCGACGACTGCGTGTCCGCGGCGGCCGACCGGCTGATCGCGACCCGTGGCGGCCCGGCCTGGGACGAGGAGTCGTTCCGCAAGCTCTTCGACGCCGTGCGCACCGACATCATGGACGCCACGCTGGACACGGTCCGCAAGGTCCAGGAGGTGCTGGCCGCCTGGCAGTCGTGCGAGCGGCGGCTCAAGGCCACCAGCAGCCCGGTGCTGCTGCCGTCCCTCACGGACATCCGGGAGCAGCTCTCGGAGCTCATCACACCGGGTTTCGTGACCGCCCACGGCGTACGGCGGCTGCCGGACCTCATGCGTTATCTGGTGGCCGTGGACCGGCGGCTCCAGCAGCTTCCGGGCAACGCCGACCGGGACCGCGCCCGGATGGCGAAGGTGCGGGAGATGCGGGACGAGTACGCCTGGCTGCTGGAGCAGTTCCGGCCCGGGCGCCCGGTGCCCCAGGAGGCGCTGGAGATCCGCTGGATGATCGAGGAGCTGCGGGTCAGCTACTTCGCGCACGCCCTCGGCACGGCCTATCCGGTGTCCGACAAGCGCATCGTCAAGGCCATCGACGCGGCGGCGCCGTAAGGGTGTCCCAGGGGCTCCGGCGGGCCGCCGGAGCCCCGCCGGGCGCGAGTTCGACCGCACCCCCTGACCTGCTGTAGAGTCTGCATCGCAGCGCAACACCGCGCGGCGCCGGGCGGCGAAGCCACTGGCGTCAGTGTTGGTCCTGTGGAGCAGTTTGGAGTGCTCGCCACCCTGTCAAGGTGGAGGCCGCGGGTTCAAATCCCGTCAGGACCGCTTAACCGGAAGGCCCGGATCCGTTCATGGATCCGGGCCTTTGGCGTCTTGACGGCGCACCACACCCGGAGGTACCCAAACTAAAAGGTGTGCGTGGGGGTGCGCGGGAGGTGCGGCGTATGACGACGTCCGCGAAGCATGAGACCAGGGCGCTGCTGCGCGCCCATCTGGCGGCCGCCACCGGCTACCGCCACTTCACCCGGCACTGTCCGGTCTGCCATCGTCTGCTGCGGCTGGCGATGGAGCCCTCGGTGGCCGACGAGACGAGTGACGGGGCCGGCGACAGGGCAGGTCATGAGGGAGCGACGGCGGCCGCGCCACCGCCAACTCGGTAACCCCTTACCGCAGTTGCCCCTTATCGCAACAACTGGACATAAGGCAAGAGTTGAGGAGTGTGACGGGAGTCACCGAATGGGTTTCCGGGGTGAGGGAACTTACACGCCACTCACCATGGGTCAATTTAATATATGCAATTGCACCCTCTGTCCGGGCCTCCCGCGAGGCCCCTGAGAGACCCCCGGGAGCCTCCCCGAAACCCCCTCGGACCATGCCGGAGAGCCCGAACGATTGCCCTTCCAGGGGCACTTGAGAGCCCTGGCGACACGCCCCGAAGGGCCGCTGCCAGGGCATAAAAAGATCGCGCCGGACCCGGCGGAGTCCAGCGCGATCAACGACGCACCCATGTCGAGCGGTGGCGGGCCTGTTGGGGCAGGCACCCGTCGTGGTGGAGCTATACGGGCGAAAGCCGGGCTGGGGGGCCCGAAAACGCCCGGTTATGCGGTTGTTCAGCCCTCGCTGCGCTGCTGGGGGATGCCCGCAAGAAGTGCACGGACCTCCGCTTCGCGGTAGCGCCGATGCCCTCCCAGCGTGCGGATCGACGTGAGCTTGCCTGCCTTCGCCCAGCGAGTGACCGTCTTCGGGTCCACGCGGAACATCGTGGCAACCTCAGCCGGGGTCAGCAGCGGCTCGGCATCAGGGGTGCGAGCGGTCATGAGCGGCCTCCTCGGGAGAACCGAACCATCACGGTTCTTTCCTCTAAATTCTGCACCTTGACCCACGTTGCCCGAAATGGCGGACGCGGGCCGAGTCGGTTATAGGACGAACGGCTTGTCCTCGGCACTACAACTACACCATCTGTCCAGCCCCGTCGGCCAAACCGATGGAATTGCCCTCTCAGGTGTCCAACCTCGACGGAAGCCGATGGACCATGCCATAGCGGACAGTCACACGGCCGTGACGATCAGTCACAACAGGATCAGGGGTAACCAGATCCATCAAGGAGTGCAATACCGATGAATCCGCCCATAGTTGGGCGGAAGGAGCCCCTCCCGGACTCCTTGTCCTATTTTGACACGAGGGTGGGCGATTACCGCAAGGCCCGAAGTCAGTGCTTTAGGTCACGATTGAGGCAATGGCCCGGATCGGGACCTACGTCCCCTCTGTACCGGACAACCGCTCGACCGCCCTCCCGGGCGCCCGGTCCGGCCGGGCTCAGCTCGCGTTCTGCCGCCCGCGGACCACGCTCCAGCGGTCGGTCAGCCGCTCGTACGCGCCCCCCGCCCGCTCCCCGTCGCCGTCGCGCAGGGCCGCGAGGCCCTCCGCCACATCCGCGGCCGAGTGGTCGTCCTCCAGCTGTCCGGCCGGCAACGTGTGCACCAGACCGCCGTAGTCCAGCTCGACCAGCGACCGGGGGTGGAACTCCTCGAGCCACCGGCCGACGTCCACGAGCCCGTCGATCAGCGGCCCCTCGCCGAGAGCCTCCTTGAGCACCTTAAGGCCACGCGCCACCCGGCGCCTGGCCTGGACCATCGGAGTGCGGTAGCGGAGGATGAGACTCTCGTCACCCTTGGTGAATTCGCGCTCCTCGTCGCCGAAGAGCACGAACCAGCGGACCGGCACATGCCAGGTGGCCGAGCGGATCCACGGCCGGGCGTCGGGGTTGCGCTCCAGCCACCGCTCGAAGTCCGCCACCGCCTGCCGGCGCACCACCGGGGGCAGGGCCGCATCCAGAAGCGGCCCGGGAAGGCGCTCCGGCAGCTCCTCCAGGGCCAGCCAGCCCCTCAGCCGGGTCCGCCACGGGCAGACGCATGTGACGCCGTCCACGAGCGCCACGAAGGCGTCCGCGCTCTCGTGCACCGGAACCGCCACCGGAGGGACGGGCAGGAGGTCCGCGAGCGAGCGGCGCAGCTCGTCCTGCGCACCCGGCAGGTCGTCGCGCTTGGCATACCGCGCCCAGTGCGATCGCTCCGGCTCCGGAAACGCTGCCAGTGGCTCATAGACCCGGAGATACGCCGCGTACGGGACAATCACCGAAGACGCCAAGGTCACACGCGCTCCCTCAAGGCTGAGACCACCGCCAGGGGCTCCCTTACCCCCACCTGACGGCATCGTCCCATGCCCGGCATCCGGACTCGTCGGGGACATGGCCGATCCCCCAGGGCCCCAGGGCTTACCCTCTTGCCCACGGCCCTCCCCACCAGCAAGGAGGGCGTCTACTCCGACCTATGGGAGTCACCACCGTGACCGACGTACGTCACACCGTCAGTGCCGACGGTCCGACGGAGAGTCGCGTGCCGAACCCTCTCTCACCGCTTTCGACGCTCTTCCGGTCCGACCTCGGCGGACATGAGCAGGTGCTGCTCTGCCAGGACCGGGAGAGCGGCCTGAAGGCGATCATCGCGATCCACTCGACCGCCCTGGGCCCGGCCCTCGGCGGCACCCGCTTCCATCCCTACGCCTCCGAGGAGCACCCCGAAGAAGCGGCGCTCCTCGACGCCCTCAACCTCGCCCGCGGCATGTCGTACAAGAACGCGCTCGCCGGGCTCGACCACGGTGGCGGCAAGGCCGTGATCCTCGGCGACCCCGAGGAGATCAAGACCGAAAAGCTGCTGCTCGCCTACGGCCGCTTCGTGGCCTCTCTGGGCGGCCGCTACGTCACCGCCTGCGATGTGGGCACCTATGTGTCCGACATGGACGTCGTCGCCCGTGAGTGCCCCTGGACCACCGGCCGCTCGCCCGAGAACGGCGGCGCCGGGGACTCCTCGGTGCTGACCGCGTTCGGCGTCTTCCAGGGGATGCGGGCGAGCGCCCAGGCGTCCTGGGGCGCGCCCACGCTGCGCGGCCGCCGGGTCGGCATCGCCGGTGTCGGCAAGGTCGGCCACCATCTGGTCGACCATCTGCTGGAGGACGGCGCCGAGGTCGTGGTCACGGATGTGCGGAGCGAGTCGGTGGACCGTGTGCTGGCCCGCCACCCCCGCGTCCAGGCGGTCCGGGACACCGACGCGCTGGTCCGCGCCGACCTGGACGTCTACGCCCCCTGCGCGCTCGGCGGCGCCCTGGACGACGCCACGGTGCCCGTCCTGACCGCGAAGATCGTGTGCGGCGCGGCCAACAACCAGCTGGCCCACCCGGGCGTCGAGAAGGACCTGGCCGGGCGCGGGATCCTCTACGCGCCGGACTACGTGGTGAACGCCGGTGGCGTCATCCAGGTGGCGGATGAACTGCACGGTTTCGATTTCGATCGGGCCAAGGCGAAGGCGGCCAAGATCTTCGATACGACTTTGGCCATATTCGATCGGGCACGGACCGATGGCATTCCGCCCGCCGCGGCCGCCGACCGGCTGGCCGAGCACCGGATGGCAGAGGGCCACGACGCCTGAGCCATGACCGTGGCAGATGCCACCGTCATGGCCCGCCGGCGCCACAGGGCCGCCGGAAGCGTCTGAGAGGCGCTGTGAGACCACGCGGACAGGCTGTGCGGGTCCTTGTCCGAGGCCGCCGAACGGGGGACGTGAGAGCCCCTTGGAGGCCATCGGCGAGAGATCCCTCACGGCCTGTCGGCGGGTCGGCGCACAAGACACGTTAAAATCGCAGCTGACCAGCGAGGAACGGGCTCCTCGCGGGTTCTGCCTCGTGGCACGTCGTGTGGGCGACGTACCGTATGGCCACAGAAGCAGGTACCGTTGAAGCCCTACGGACCGCGGTCTCTCTCCTGAGAGCCCGCTCCGATTTATGAACGTGAACGCGTGTCAAGACTCTGGGGCCGTCGAGCCCCGTCGTTGAGGGGGTCGAGCCATGGGGCGCGGCCGGGCCAAGGCCAAGCAGACGAAGGTCGCCCGCCAGCTGAAGTACAACAGCGGTGGGACGGATCTCTCACGCCTGGCCGAGGAGCTGGGCGCATCGCCAACGAACCAGCCGCCGAATGGTGAGCGGTTCGAGGACGATGAGCTGGACGACGACCCGTACGCACAGTACGCGGATCTGTACAACGACGATGAGGACGAGGACGACGACCAGTCCGATCCGTCCCCGCAGCGTCGCCGGGCCTGAACCACCCGTTCCAGCCGCTCGGCTCATCGCCGCACACCTTCACCGGTCCGGGGCAGCCGCCTCGGACCGGCTTCTGTGCTGCTCGCACACGCTGTGCGGTCGGCTCAGCCCGCATGGTCACCGGTCAGCGTCACCGCCTCCGTGTCCCCGGCCGTGCGCTCGGTGATCTCACCGCCGACCCAGGCTTCGACGCCCCGGTCGGCGAGCGTGGTGAGCGCCACATCCACGGAGTCGGCCGGGACCACCGCCATCATGCCGACGCCCATGTTGAGGGTCTTCTCCAGCTCCAGGCGCTCGACCGAGCCGGCCTCGCCGACCAGCTGGAAGATCGCGCCGGGGGTCCAGGTCGAGCGGTCCACCACCGCGCGCAGCCCCTCCGGGATGACCCGTGCGAGGTTGTTGGCGAGCCCGCCGCCGGTGATGTGCGAGAAGGCGTGCACCTCGGTGGTGCGGGTGAGGGCCAGACAGTCCAGCGAGTAGATCCGGGTGGGCTCGAGCAGCTCCTCCCCCAGCGTCCGGCCGAGCTCCGGCACCTCGCGGTCCAGCGCCCAGCCGGCCCGGTCGAAGAGCACATGGCGGACGAGTGAGTACCCGTTCGAGTGAAGTCCGGACGATGCCATGGCGATCACCGCATCACCCGTTCGGATACGATCCGCGCCCAGCACCTGATCGGCCTCGACCACGCCCGTACCGGCCCCGGCGACATCGAAGTCATCGGCGCCCAGCAGCCCCGGGTGCTCGGCGGTCTCGCCGCCCACCAGGGCACAGCCCGCCAGCGTGCAGCCCTCGGCGATGCCCTTGACGATGGCGGCGACGCGCTCGGGGTAGACCTTGCCGACGCAGATGTAGTCGGTCATGAACAGCGGCTCGGCGCCACACACCACCAGGTCGTCCACGACCATGCCGACCAGGTCGCGGCCGATGGTGTCGTACACGCCCATCCGCCGGGCGATGTCCACCTTGGTGCCGACCCCGTCGGTGGCGGAGGCGAGCAGCGGACGCCGGTAGCGGGCCAGCGCGGAGGCGTCGAAGAGCCCGGCGAAACCGCCGAGGCCACCCACGACCTCGGGCCTGCTCGCCTTCTTGACCCACTCCTTCATCAGCTCGACCGCGCGGTCGCCCGCCTCGATGTCGACGCCCGCGGCGGCGTAGGTGGACGTGGCCCCGGGCCCGGACTCGGACATGGACATGACGTTGAGATCTTTCGTATCGGGGGATGACAGGCGGGCGCTCAGGGGCGGCGCAGGGCGTCGGCGCCGCCGACACCAGCGGTCAGCGTCGTCACACCGTCGGCGTCAGCGCTGCTCGGGGCCTGTGTTTCGGTCTCCAGGAGGTGCTTGCCCAGCAGCTCCGGATCCGGCAGCTCCATCGGGTACTCACCGTCGAAGCAGGCACGGCACAGATTCGGCTTGGCGATCGTGGTCGCCTCGATCATGCCGTCGGTGGAGATGTACGCCAGCGAGTCGGCGCCCAGCGACTTGCCGATCTCCTCGACCGAGAGACCGTTGGCGATCAGCTCGGCGCGGGTGGCGAAATCTATACCGAAGAAGCACGGCCACTTGATCGGCGGGGAGGAGATCCGGATGTGGACCTCGGCGGCCCCTGCCTCGCGGAGCATCCGCACCAGGGCGCGCTGGGTGTTGCCGCGGACGATCGAGTCGTCGACGACCACCAGGCGCTTGCCCCGGATGACCTCCTTGAGGGGGTTCAGCTTGAGCCGGATGCCGAGCTGGCGGATGGTCTGCGAGGGCTGGATGAAGGTCCGGCCCACATAGCTGTTCTTGACCAGCCCGGAGCCGTACGGAATGCCGCTGGCCTCGGCGTAGCCGACGGCGGCGGGGGTGCCGGACTCCGGTGTCGCTATGACCAGGTCGGCATCGGCCGGGGCCTCCTTGGCCAGCCGGCGGCCCATCTCCACCCGCGAGAGGTACACGTTCCGGCCCGCGATATCGGTGTCGGGGCGGGCGAGGTACACGTACTCGAAGACACAGCCCTTGGGCCGGGCCTCGGCGAAGGTGGTGGCGCGCAGCCCGTTCTCATCGATGGCGACCATCTCGCCGGGCTCGATCTCACGGATGAAGGACGCGCCCACGATGTCCAGGGCGGCGGTCTCGGAGGCCACCACCCAGCCGCGCTCGAGGCGGCCGAGGACCAGCGGGCGGATGCCCTGGGGGTCGCGCGCCGCGTAGAGCGTGTGCTCATCCATGAAGACGAGGCTGAAAGCACCCTTGACCTTGGGCAGCACCAGGGGGGCCGCCTGCTCGACGGTCAGCGGCTTGCCGTCCTCGTCCACCTGGCCCGCGAGCAGGGCGGTGACGAGGTCGGTGTCATTGGTCGCCGCGACCTGGGTGGCCCGGCCGCCGTCGCGGGGCAGGGCCGCGACCAGCTCCGCCATTTCGGCGGTGTTGACCAGGTTCCCGTTGTGGCCGAGCGCGATCGAGCCATGGGCGGTGGCCCGGAAGGTCGGCTGCGCGTTCTCCCACACCGAGGCTCCGGTGGTGGAGTAGCGGGCATGACCGACCGCGATATGGCCCGTGAGGGAGCCGAGGGAGGTCTCGTCGAAGACCTGGGAAACCAGGCCCATGTCCTTGAAGACGAGAATCTGGGAGCCGTTGCTCACCGCGATACCCGCGGACTCCTGTCCGCGGTGTTGCAGTGCGTACAGCCCGAAATAGGTGAGTTTGGCGACCTCTTCCCCCGGTGCCCAGACTCCGAAGACGCCGCAAGCGTCCTGGGGGCCCTTCTCACCGGGGAGCAGGTCGTGGCTGAGTCGTCCGTCACCACGTGGCACGTCATCGAGTCTAGGCCAGTTCAGCGGTGCCGCCGAACGAGGGACCCGCCAGGAGGGCGTAAGTCACATTCCCCGCGCGGCCGAGGAACCCCCTGGACCCTTGTCCGACCTGCCCACGGCCGGGGGCACGGATCCATGGCCGAGGCAAGGATCACATCTCGTGGCGGTCAGCCGAGCACCGGCAGATGGGCGGAGAGATCGGCGCGGTCGCCGCTCGCGGTCAGCCGCGCCGACTCCAGGGCCTCGGCCCAGACCAGACGGCCCGTGGCGAGGCGGATCCAGGTCAGCGGGTCGGTTTCGACCACATTCGGCGGGGTGCCGCGGGTGTGCCGGGGGCCCTCGACACACTGGACCACGGCGAACGGCGGGACGCGGACCTCGACCGAGCCGCCGGGCGCCTTGGCCGCGAGGGCGTCGGCCAGCACCCGGGTCGCGGTGGCCAGCGCCTGGCGGTCGTGCCGGACCGGGACGCGGGTGGCGGCCGTCAGATCGTCGGCGTGCACCACGAGCTCCACGCAGCGGGTGACGAGGTAGTCGTCGAGCCGCATCGCCCCCACGCGGGTGGCCAGCAGCCGGTCGGCGGGCGCAGCGGAGGCCGTCTCCACGAACCGGGCCTCGGCGCGTTCCAGCAGTTCAGCCGGGTCCGCGCCCGCCGCGAGGGCGCGGGTATCCCCCTCGATCGCCCCGGAGTGCGCGGCCACCGCGGTGACCCAGCCGGTGGTGGTGACCTCCCGCGCGGGCGGCGCCGGCCGCTCCAGCAGGCGGACCACGGACGTCACGGCCATCGCCAGATGCGCGATCAGCTCCCGGACCGTCCACTCGCCGAGCCGGCTGGGGGCGTCCAGTGCGGTCTCGTCCAGCCCCTCGGTCGCCTTCCGCACCTGCCTCAGCTGCGCGATCACGGCGGTCCTGGTCTTGGCGGGGTCATAGCTGCGGGCACGGGCACGGGGCGGCATGGCGAAGAGCTTAGGACCCCTTAGAGAAGGCCGAGGACAGGGGCAGGATGGAAGGAGGAAGGGTTTTCCATCGGCATGGAAATCGGCATGGAAGGTGTGAAATGCCATGGGCGAGCACCCCGACAGCGCCCTGGTGCGCCGCGGCTGCACGGCCTTCTCACAGGGCGATCTCGAGACGGTGTCGACAATGATGACGGCGGACGCCGTCCACCATGTGCCGGGTGACAACGCGATGTCCGGCCACCACAAGGGCCGGGACGCCTGTCTGGACCTGTACCGCACGATGTTCGAGGAGACGGCCGGCACGATGCGGGTCGATCTGGAGAGGGTGATGTGCGACGGGCGCGGGCATGCGATGGCCGTCCACCGCCTGCGCGCGGAGCGCGGCAACCGCGGCATCGACATGAAGACCGGGAATTTCTTCACCATCGTCGGCGGAAAGATCACCGACATCGACGAATGTGTCGAGGACATCGACGCCTTCGACGCCTTCTGGGGCACCTGAGCCCCGCGCACCAGGCCCGAACGGACCGTACGGCCCGCTCCCTGCCGTCAGGGAGCGGGCCGTACGTCATGGCCGGAAGTCCTCAGGCCAGCAGGCCCGGGATCGTCGCCTCGTACGACTCGCTCAGCTCGGCCAGCGGGATGGAGAACTGCCCCTGGACCTCGATCGCGTCACCGTCGACCACGCCGATCCGGGCCGCCGGAAGCCCCCGCGCCCCGCACATGTCGTTGAAGCGGACCTCCTCGCTGCGCGGTACGGCGACGACCGCCCGGCCCGCGGACTCGGAGAACAGCAGGACGAACGGGTCCAGACCGTCGGGGACGACGATCCGGGCGCCCTTGCCACCGCGCAGACACGACTCGGCGAGCGCCTGGATCAGACCGCCGTCGGACAGGTCGTGGGCCGCGTCCACCATGCCGTCGCGCGAGGCCGAGATCAGGATCTCGGCGAGCAGCCGCTCCCGCTCCAGGTCCACCTTCGGCGGCAGTCCGCCCAGGTGGCCGTGGATCACCTGGGACCAGGCCGAGCCGCCCAGCTCCGCCGCGGTGTCGCCCAGCAGATAGAGCAGCTGACCCTCCTCCGCGAAGGCGATCGGAGTGCGGCGGGCCACATCGTCGATCACACCGAGGACGGCGACGACCGGCGTCGGGTGGATGGCCACCTCGCCGGTCTGGTTGTACAGCGACACATTGCCGCCGGTGACCGGGGTGCCCAGGGTCAGACAGCCGTCCGCGAGCCCGCGGGTGGCCTCCGCGAACTGCCACATGACCGCGGGGTCCTCCGGCGAGCCGAAGTTGAGGCAGTTGGAGATGGCCAGCGGCTTGGCGCCGGACGCGGCCACATTGCGGTACGACTCGGCGAGCGCGAGCTGCGCCCCCGCGTACGGGTCCAGCTTGGCGTAGCGGCCGTTGCCGTCCGTGGCGACGGCCACGCCCAGGCCGGTCTCCTCGTCCACGCGGACCATGCCGGAGTCCTCGGGCTGGGCGAGGACCGTATTGCCCTGGACGAAGCGGTCGTACTGGTCGGTGATCCAGGACTTGGACGCCTGGTTCGGGGAGGCGATCACCTTCAGGATCTGCTCGCGCAGCTCCTCGGCCGTGGCCGGGCGCGGCAGCTTGCCCGCGTCGTCGGCCTGGAGCGCGTCCTGCCACTCGGGGCGGGCGTAGGGGCGCTCGTAGACCGGGCCCTCGTGGGCGACGGTGCGCGGCGGGACGTCCACGATCTGCTCGCCGTGCCAGTAGATCTCCAGCCGCTCGCCGTCGGTGACCTCACCGATGACGGTGGCGATGACGTCCCACTTCTCGCAGATCTCCAGGAAGCGGTCGACCTTCTCGGGCTTCACGATCGCGCACATGCGCTCCTGCGACTCGCTCATCAGGATCTCCTCGGGGGAGAGCGAGGAGTCGCGCAGCGGCACGGTGTCGAGCTCGACCCGCATACCGCCGGAGCCGGCGCTGGCGAGCTCGCTGGTGGCGCAGGACAGGCCCGCGCCGCCGAGGTCCTGAATGCCCTCGACCAGGTCCTCCTTGAAGACCTCCAGGGTGCACTCGATGAGCAGCTTCTCCTGGAAGGGGTCGCCGACCTGGACGGCGGGGCGCTTGGTGGGCTTCGAATCGTCGAAGGTCTCCGAGGCCAGCACGGAGACGCCGCCGATGCCGTCGCCACCGGTGCGGGCGCCGTAGAGGATCACCTTGTTGCCGGCGCCCGACGCCTTGGCGAGGTGAATGTCCTCATGCTTCATCACACCCACGCACAGGGCGTTGACCAGTGGGTTTCCCTGGTAGCAGGGGTCGAAGACGACCTCGCCGCCGATGTTGGGCAGGCCCAGGCAGTTGCCGTAGCCGCCGATGCCCGCGACCACACCGGGCAGCACCCGCTTGGTGTCGGGGTGGTCGGCGGCGCCGAAGCGCAGCGGGTCCATCACGGCCACCGGGCGGGCGCCCATGGCGAGGATGTCGCGGACGATGCCGCCGACGCCGGTGGCCGCGCCCTGGTAGGGCTCGACGTACGAGGGGTGGTTGTGCGACTCGACCTTGAAGGTGACCGCGTAGCCCTGGCCGACGTCGACCACGCCCGCGTTCTCGCCGATGCCGACGAGCAGGGCGTCGTTCTCGGGGGCCTTCTCGCCGAACTGCCGCAGATGGACCTTGCTCGACTTGTACGAGCAGTGCTCGGACCACATGACGGAGTACATCGCGAGCTCGGCGCCGGTGGGGCGGCGGCCCAGGATGGCGCGGACGCGCTCGTACTCGTCCTGCTTGAGACCGAGCTCGGCCCAGGGCTGCTCGGTGTCCGGGGTCTGCGCCGCGTGCTTGGTGGTGTCCAGGGTCATGCGCTGACCAGCCTCTTGAGGATCGAGGTGAAGAATCCGAGGCCGTCGGTGCGACCGGTGCCGATCAGCGGTTCGACGGCGTGCTCGGGGTGGGGCATGAGGCCGACGACATTGCCTTCCGCATTGCGGATACCGGCGATGTCGCGGAGCGAGCCGTTGGGGTTGAGCTCCCGATAGCGGAAGACGACGCGGCCCTCGGCTTCGAGTTCATCCAGGACGCGCTCGTCGGCGACATAGCGGCCGTCGATGTTCTTCAGCGGGATGTTGATCTCCTGGCCCTGCTCGTATGAGCGGGTCCAGGCGGTCTCCACATTTTCCACTCGCAACTTCTGATCGCGGCAGATGAAGTGCAGGTGGTTGTTGCGCAGCATCGCACCGGGGAGGAGATGGGTCTCGGTGAGCACCTGGAAGCCATTGCAGATGCCAAGCACCGGCATACCGGCCTTCGCCTGGTCGATCACCGACTCCATTACCGGGGAGAACCGGGAGATCGCGCCGGCCCGCAGATAGTCGCCATAGGAGAAGCCGCCCGGCAGGATCACCGCGTCGACCTGCTTGAGGTCCTTGTCGCGGTGCCACAGCGGTACGGCCTCGAGCCCGGCGGTGCGGACCGCGCGCTGGGTGTCGCGGTCGTCGAGCGTGCCGGGGAAGGTGATGACTCCGATGCGTGCGGTCACGACTCCGCCTTCACGGCGGTGGCGCCGGCACCCTCGCCGGCCTCGACCTTCACGGAGAAGTCCTCGATCACGGTGTTCGCCAGAAAGGTCTCGGCGATCTGGTGGATACGGGCGAGGGCGGCGTCGTCGACCGGGCCCTCCACCTCGAGTTCAAAGCGCTTGCCCTGACGGACGTCGGTGATGCCCTCGAAACCGAGGCGCGGCAGTGCTCGCTGCACCGCCTGGCCCTGGGGGTCGAGGATCTCCGGCTTGAGCATGACGTCGACTACGACGCGTGCCACTGGCACTCCCGGTGGTGTGGTGCTGGTGCGTAAGGCGGTGCCCAAGCCTACCCCGGCCCAAAATCTACGCGAGTAGATATGCAAGGGTTCGGTCACGTTTAAGCATCGTCGGCGGCAACCGACGGGGAATGGTCATGGAAAAACGCATGGTCCCGATCGCGGCGTGACACGCGGATGGAATTACTGGGGTTCACAATGCAATGCCAGTCGCTGTACAAATGAAAAAGCATTGTTCGCACAACTGGACAGCTGACATCTTTGCACGTCAACGCAACGATGCAGCCCGAAAGGACCGATATCCGTGGCGCAGCGCGTAGTAGTCACGATCTCCGACGACCTCGAGGGAGGCGAAGCGGAAGAGACGGTCACGTTCGGACTCGACGGCAAGTTGTACGAGATCGACCTCAACTCTGCCAATGCGTCGAAACTGCGCGACGCTCTCGCACCGTACGTGGACGCCGGCCGCAAGCGGGCCCGCTCGGGCAAGACGTACCGCCACACCGCCGTCGCCCCGGACCCGGCCGCGGTGCGCGCCTGGGCCCGGTCGCACGGCATGGAGGTGCCTCCGCGCGGCCGGATCCCCAAGAAGGTCTACGAAGCCTTCAACGAGTCGGCCTGAGTGGCCTGTTCAGCCGAGTTGCACACCACCCCGGGTGTTCCGCTAAAGTCTGGGTCACGCCGAGGGGCGAGGCCGAAAGGCCGAAACCCCGAGGAAGACACCATGCGGGTGTAGCTCAGTAGTAGAGCGCCCCCTTTCCAAGGGGGAGGCGCAGTGTGCGATCCCTGTCACCCGCTCTCATCGCCTATCGGGATCTTCTCGAAGAGGATCAGGTAGAGTGATGCACGCGCCGATCGGTGAAAGCCGGTCGGAGGCATGCGGACGTGGCTCAGTTGGTAGAGCATCACCTTGCCAAGGTGAGGGTCGCGAGTTCGAATCTCGTCGTCCGCTCCAGTTCTGAGGCGCCGGTCGAATCGACCGGCGCCTCAGGCGTTTTCGGCTCCGGAATCCGCGGCCCGGCCGTGGGCAGGGGCGAACCGCACTGCCGTCGAGGGAAAGTGACAGTGCGCCGGATTCCGTGGTCCCGGGAAAAGTGGTCCGCTGGGCCTTCTCCGGGAGGGCTCTTGCCGGGAGGGGCCCGCTGGAAGGGCGTTCGCCCGGAGGGGCGCGCCGGGAGAGGTCCCGCTGGGAGGGGCGTGTGAATGACACCGCGGTGATCCGGGTGCTGCTGGCCGACGACGAGCATCTGATCCGCGGCGCCGTGGCCGCCCTGCTGGCGCTAGAGGACGATCTGCTGGTGGTCGCGGAGGCGGCGTCCGGACCCGAGGCGCTGGCGATGGCGCGGGCGCACCGGCCCGATGTGGCGGTGCTGGACCTCCAGATGCCGGAGGCGGACGGGGTGTCGGTGGCCGCCGCGCTCCGGTCGGAGCTGCCCGGCTGCCGGTCGATGATCGTGACCAGCCACGGCCGGCCGGGGCACCTCAAGCGGGCCCTGGAGGCGGGGGTGCGCGGCTTTGTGCCGAAGACCACATCGGCGCGGCGGCTGGCGGAGATCATCCGTACCGTGCACGGCGGGTCCCGCTATGTCGACCCCGGTCTGGCCGCCGACGCGATCAGCGCCGGGGAGTCCCCGCTGACCGCGCGGGAGGCGGAGCTGCTGGAGCTGGCGGCGGACGGCGCCTCCATCGCGGAGATCGCCCGGCGCGCCCGGCTCTCCCAGGGGACGGTCCGGAACTATCTGTCGGCCGCGGCGGCGAAGCTGGGGGCGGAGAACCGGCACGCGGCGGCGCGGATCGCCCGGGAGCACGGCTGGTTCTGAGCGGCTCCACCGCCGCCCTGAGCTGCCTCGACACCGGGGTGGTAGTTCGCCGGTCGAGGGTTTGGTTATAGTAGAGGCGCGTCGAACCGGAATAGTCCGGCGCATGCGGACGTAGCTCAGTTGGTAGAGCGCAACCTTGCCAAGGTTGAGGTCGCGAGTTCGAGCCTCGTCGTCCGCTCGGTGGACCCAAGGGCCCCGGCCATTCGGCCGGGGCCCTTGGTCGTTCCCGGCCTGCTACTGCCAGCTGGTGCCGGTCAGCAGCTCGTACGCCTCCGCGTACTTCGCCCGCGTCCGCTCCACGACCTCCGCCGGGAGCGGGGGCGGCGGCTGCTCGCCGGTGCGGTCCCAGCCGGAGGCCGGGGAGGTCAGCCAGTCGCGCACGTACTGCTTGTCGAAGGACGGCTGCGCGCGGCCGGGCCGCCACTGGTCGACGGGCCAGAAGCGGGAGGAGTCCGGGGTCAGCACCTCGTCGGCGAGCACCGGCTCGGCGCCCTCCGCGCCCAGGGTCGCCTCCGCGTAGCCGAACTCGAACTTGGTGTCGGCGAGGATGATGCCCCGGGCGCGGGCGATCTCCCGGGCGCGGTTGTAGATGGCGAGGGTGGCCTGGCGCAGCTGGGCGGCGGGCTCGGCGCCGATGCGGTGGGCCACCTTCTCGTACGCCACGTTCTCGTCGTGCTCGCCGACCTCGGCCTTGGTGGCCGGGGTGAAGATCGGCGTGGGCAGCTCGGAGCCGTCCGTCAGCCCGTCGGGGAGGGCGATTCCGCACACCGTGCTGGTCTCGCGGTACTCGGCCAGGCCGGAGCCGGTCAGATAGCCGCGGGCCACACATTCGACCGGGACCATCCGCAGCGACCGGCACACCAGGGTCCGGCCCTCCCAGTCGGCGGGGGCGCCGGGGGGCAGGTCGGTGGACAGGACGTGGTTGGGGACGAGGTCGGCGAGCAGATCGAACCACCAGAGGGAGAGCTGGGTGAGGATCTTGCCCTTCTCGGGGATCTCGGTCGGCAGGACCCAGTCGTAGGCGGAGATCCGGTCGCTGGCGACCATGACGAGCTCACCGCGCTCGTTCTGGTAGAGGTCGCGCACCTTGCCGGTGTGCAGGTGCTGAAGGCCCGGAACCTCGACCGGTTCGGGCTTCTCGACGAATCCGGACACGCTTCCTCCTGGTGTTTTTGTCCATGTGTCCCAGCCCTCCTCGATTCTGCCGCACGAAGGGGCGCCGACCTGCGGCGGGGCGTGGGCCGCGGGGTTCGGCACTCCGGGTTCCGCGGCCCGCGCGGTTCGAACACGTCGTACGAGGAACTCGTGCGGCGGGGCACAACGCACCACAGGTGCCGGGGTCCCGGAGGGGAGGTGTTCTGTATGGCCGACGCGGCGATCGTGGGCAGCGGCCCCAACGGGCTCGCGGCCGCCGTCACCCTGGCCCGCGCCGGGCTGCGGGTGGAGGTGTACGAGGCCGCCGACGCGATCGGCGGCGGGCTGCGCACCCAGCCGCTCTTCGACGGGGACATCGCCCACGACATCTGCTCCGCGGTCCACCCCATGGCACCCGTCTCCCGATTCTTCCGCGAGTTCGGCCTGGCCGCGCGCGGAGTGGAACTGCTGACGCCCGAGGTCTCCTACGCCCATCCGCTGGACGGCGGCCGTGCCGCGCTCGCCCACCGCGATCTGGCGGCCACCTGCGCCCGGCTCGGCCCGGACGGGGAGCGCTGGCGGCGGCTGATGGCGCCGCTGCTGCGGCACAGCGAGGGCGTGGTCGACTTCGTCCTCTCCGGGCAGCGTGCGCTCCCCCGCGATCCGGTGGCACCGCTGCTGCTGGCCACCCGGACGCTCGTCCACGGCACCCGGCTCGGCGCCGCCCGCTTCACCGGCGAGGCGGCGCCCGCCCTGCTCACCGGGGTCGCCGCGCATTCCGTGGGCGCACTGCCCAGCCTGTCGGGGGGCGCGGTGGCGGCACTCCTCGGCCACCTCGCGCACGGCCCCGGCTGGCCGCTGCCGCGCGGCGGAAGCGCCCGGATCGCCGAGGCCATGGCGGACGACATCACCGCGCACGGCGGCACCTTTCACACCGGGCGCCGGATCGACGACCTCGGCGAGCTGGCCGGCGGCGCCCGTGCGGTGCTGCTCGACACCGGTGTCCCGGGGCTGCTGAACATCGCCGGAAGCGCGCTGCCCGCCCGCTATGTCCGGGCGCTGCGGCGGTTCCGCTACGGCCCGGCCGCCGCCAAGGCCGACTTCCTGGTCGGCGAGCCGATCCCCTGGGCCGACCCCGCCGTGGGCCGCGCCGGAACCGTGCACCTGGGCGGTGGCCACGCCGAGCTGGCCCGGGAGGAGACCCTGACGGCGCGCGGGATCCGCAGCCGGGAGCCGTTCGTCCTGCTGGTCGACCCGGCCGTCACCGACCCCGGGCGGGCCCGGCCGGGCAGACGCCCGGTGTGGGCCTACGCCCATATGCCGAACGGCGACGACACCGACCCGGTGGAGCTGATCCGCTCCCGGATCGAGACCTACGCCCCCGGCTTCGGCGACACGGTGCTCGCGGCGCGCGGCATGTCCGGGCGGGATCTGGAGGCGTACGACCCCAACGATGTGGGCGGGGACATCGGCTCGGGCGCGATGACGATCTGGCAGAGCCTGGCCCGGCCGGTGCCCCGGCTCGATCCGTACCGCACCCCGCTGCCCGGACTCTTCCTGTGCTCGTCGGCGACGCCGCCGGGGCCGGGGGTCCATGGGATGTGCGGCTACCTGGCGGCCTTGTCGGCGCTACGCCATAGCTTCGGCATCCGGAAGCCGCCGTCTCTGGCCCCGGTGGCGTAGGTGGTGCCCGACCGTGCCGCCTGCGGCGGGCTGTTCCCCTCCCCGCCCCTTCCCGAAACTGAGGCTCCGCCCCAGACCCCGGCCGGGCGACCCGGATGCGTGCGGGTGTCCGCCCGGCCATCCGCCGCGTCGGTGTGCCGACCGCGATCAGCCCGCCGGAACGGGCGTTCATGGCGGCGACAGCCGACTCGTCGATCCCCGGGGTCCAGGGGCGGAGCCCATGGTTCGGGAAGGGGCGGGGAGGGGAAAGGCCCACCCGCCGGGCACCGGCTCACCCCCGCTTGCAGATCCGATCCAGCAGATTCGCCGTGGCCCGCTGAATCCGCTCATCCGTATGGCCCGGACGATCCAGTCCGGGCGACCATGCGAACGTCCCCGACGCGAAGACCAGAGCGCCGCTCGGGGCCCGGTAGATCGACGTCTCCTGGTGGCGGATGGCCCCCTCCGTGTCCTGGTACGGGGAGTGGGCCAGCAGGATGCGGCGGATGTGCTCGGGGAGGGCGGTGCGCGGGAAGTAGCGGTCGGCCTCGCCCGCGACCAGGCCGGGCAGCTCATCGCCCTCCTCCGCGCCGGTGGCCTCCCACAGCCAGTGGCCGGCGTTGCGCACGATCAGCGGGCTGGGCTCGGGCACCCGGCCCGCGTACTGGATGCCGATCAGCTGCTGTTCGGGCGCGGTCTCCCGCCAGAGCGCCGAGCGGCCGGGGCCGCGGCGCTTGTGGCAGGTCAGCAGCCGGTCCGGGCCGGAGGGCGCGGGGGCGAGCTCGACCTGCCAGTACATGGTGTTGGCGGAGAGGAAGACCAGTGAGGTGCCGCTGTCACGGGCGGACTCCACGGTGCGGCGCATGGGCGCCGACCAGTACTCGTCATGGCCGGGGAAGACCAGGCCCCGGTAGCGGGTGGGGTCGACGCTGCCCGCGTGCAGATCGCGTGTCTCGGCGTAGGCCAGGTCGTAGCCGTAGCGCTCGGCCCAGCGGATGAAGTCATAGGCGTGCCCCACGTGGAGGGGCAGCCCCGCGCCCGCGTACGGCCGGTCGAAGGAGACCGTGGTGGCCGCCTCCGACTCGCCCAGCAGCTTTCCCCCCTCGTCCCAGGCGTGGTAGAGGCTGGCGCCGGTCCGGCCGTCCTCGGGGTAGAGGTTGTACGCCTGCCAGGTGAAGTCCGGGAGGACGAGGAGGAGGTCGGCGGGGCGGGAGTCGCGGACGGTGAACGGGATGTGGCTGCGGTAGCCGTCCACGGTGGTCAGCACCGCGACATACGCGCCCAGCTTCCAGTACGAGGGGATCTGGAGCCGCCAGGACAGCCACCAGTGGTGGCAGGAGACGGTGCGGTCGGCGGTGAGCGGGGGCGGCTGGACGATCCCGGACAGCCGGGGGCTGGTGGTGGTCTTCAGCGCGCCTGCGCCGTCGTAATAGCCGATGCGGTAGATGTCCACACTGAACTGCTGGGGCGGGTCCACCGTGATCCGGAAGTCGATGGCCTCGCCGGGAGCCGCCGCCGAGGTGGAGGTGAAGCCCTTGATCTGCCGGTGGACATCGTCGGCGGTGCGGGGGCCGGGGATCCTGGTCTGGCCCTTCGCGCCGGACCGCCCGGCCGCCCGTTCGACGGCCCCGGAGAGATGGACGTCGTCCACGTACCACGGGACCACCCGGCCGGTGTCGTCGAAGTAGTTCTCACTGTCGCGCAGCCAGGGCAGCGGACCCTGGCCGAAAGGATCCGTCACCCCGTGTGCGAGCGCGCCCGACTCCCAGCGCCGGATCTGGTCCGTCCCCACAACTGCTCCCCTCCCTGCGTACCCGGCGGCGCCTCGCCTCGCTGCCTCGCACACCGCACCGCCGAGATCCGGCCTTGTGGGCCGGGCTGCGGGGTCGGTCTGGCGGTCCGGGCCGGTGGGCCGGAACTCCTGGGCCGGGTAACAGCGACCGGTCCAAGCACATCACATTACGCACCCACTCCGTCACCGATAGTCGCGAATTTGCCGGAACAGACACCGAACGCGCGACAAGACTGGACATAGGATCGGTATCCGGTTGGTGTAGGGGCGCTGTGCGCACGATGCGCGCGCCGAACGCGCCTACACCAGCCGGACAGGCTTCTCCGGACGGACCCCCACCTCGCCGAGCCAGGCGCGCAGCGGCCCGTCGTCGCCGTCCTCCACCAGGCTCAGCACCGGATGGGCCAGATCGGCCCGCCGCCGCCCGCCGACGAGCAGCGCGGGTCCGTCGAGCCAGTCGAGCCCCGGGGTCGCGCCCGCGGTGTCCACGGCGGCGCAGCAGACCATGGCGGTGACATGGTCGGCGAGCAGCTCCCGGCCGGTGCGGGGCGGCTGGAGCGGGAACGCGGGCGCGAAGCCGTCGATCCACGGGTCGCCGCCGCAGCCGCCCGCGGGCCCCTCCGCCCCCGCGGCGGGCCCCTGGCCGTGCGCCCGGGTGGCGGCGGCCTCCTCGCGAGCCACCTCCACGCTGAGCCGGGCGGCGAGGCGGGGGGCACCGCCGTCAAGGCCGCCGTCGGAGCCGTCGGAGCCGTCGGGGCCGTCGGCGGGGTCGGCCGGGAAGTCGGCCGCGTCGGCGGTGAGCCGGTCGATGACCCGGGCCAGGGTGGGGGGCACGGGCGCGCTCGCGGAGGACGGTGCGGAGGTGGCGCCCACGCGGTCGTGGGTGTCCTCCCGCTCGTCCAGGAGCCGGTTCAGCCGGGCGGCCTCCTGCCGCCACTTGCGGTCCACGACCTCCTCCGGATACGCGCCCCAGTCGACCGGGGACCAGTCGGGGCCCGGCTCCGGCGGGCCGCCGTGGAAGAGCCGGGCGGCGAGCAGCGAGGTGGCCTCGTCCATCGCCCCTGGCTCCTCCAGGAGGTCGCAGGCCGGGCGCTCGCTCAGCCGGGAGGTGAACCCCTCGGCGAGCCGGTCGCGGCGGGAGAGCTCGGTGAGCGCCGCGACCACGCCCGCGTCCAGCCGGGAGGGCCAGCGGCCCATCCGCCAGGCGGGCAGCGCGACCCGGGTCAGCAGCCGGTCCCAGCCCGCGTAGGCGAGGCCCACCTGCTCCTGGGCGACGATCCGCAGCCCGTAGTCGACCGACTGGGCCCGCTCGGAGGCGGCCGCGGCGACCGCGCGCTCCATCGCGGCCGCGTGGTCCCGGCAGCCGCGCAGCAGCAGCCGGGCGACCCAGCCGACGAAGGCGAACGCGGGGCGGCGCACCGCCGCCACGAGCGCGGACGCGGGGCCGGACGGCGGCTCGCACCCGCGGCCGCGGGCCGCGACGGCCACGGCGGCGTCTAGCCCGCGCACGAAGCGGCGGGCGGCGGCTATGTCGGGATGGACGGACGGGCCGGTGCCCGCCACCACCGGGGCGAGCAGCGCGCGCAGCTCGGCGACCCGCATCCACCACAGGAACGGCGAGCCGATCACCAGCACCGGCGCCTGCGGGGGGCGCCGCTCGGCGCGGTCCAGGATCCGGTCCCGGTCCGCGCCGGTGGCGGGGCCGGGCCCTCCTCCGGTGCCCCGTACGGAGCGGGCGGGGCGGGTCTCCTCGACCGCGAGGGCGCCGCGGTCCCGGTGCTCCCGGCGGTGGGCGTGCGCCGGATGCGTACGGTCCTCCAGCCAGCTGTCGCAGTCGGGGGTGAGCGCTATGGCCGATGGCGCGGGCACCTCCAGGCGCTCGGCCAGATCGCGGACCAGCCGGTAGAGGTCGGGCGCCGTCTCCTCGGCGATGGGCACAGTCGGGGTGAGCGCGGGCCTGGCCCGGACGACGACGGCGGCCACGGCCGCCGCCAGCAGCAGGACCAGCAGGGCGCCCCCGGTCACCACCCACCGCAGGGCCGTCCAGCCCTGGTCCTGGGAGCCACCGATGCTGCCGGTGGCGCTTCCGGCCAGCAGCACGACGGCGGCGGCGGCCGGGAGCAGTGCGACCGCGAGCGCGGTGCTCCGGATGCGCAGTACCGCGAGGGCACGGGCGCGCGCCTCCAGGGCACCTGCTTCGGGACCTGCCACGGTTCTCATCACCCCCTACTGTCCGGCCGGTGTTGTGAAGACCGGCGCTTGAAGAGCGGACGACGGCGGCGTTGTTTTCTCCCCACCCACTGTCGCATCGGGCGCCCACTCCGCAATGCCGGTGGGCCAGTTGCCGCACCTTGCCTGAGCGGCACACTAGTTGGGGGCCGGGCGTGCGTCAGCAGGATGCGGAAGCGCTCACCCAATGGAATGGCCTTGGGTAAAACCGGGAACTTCGCGATGGTGACGCTCGGCCCCGTGTGAACAGGCGGAAGCGGGCTTCGGGGGCGTTCGCGGGCGCGTGTGAGGGTCCGTTCGGGGCGGTTGAGACACTTCTTACAGCGTCTGTCCTCGCCCCTTCGGCCCCCTCTGCACGGATTCCCGCTTACGAGGTGGTGTCCGCCGCCGCCTTCGCGGCGATGTCGGAGCGGTGGTGGGAGCCCTCCAGACCGATCCGGCCCACCGCGCGGTAGGCCCGGTCGCGCGCCTTCTCCAGGTCGGAGCCGGTCGCGGTGACGGAGAGCACCCGGCCGCCCGCGCTCACCACCTCGCCGGACGCCTCGTCCCGCTTGGTGCCCGCGTGCAGGACGTACGCCTTGGGGCCGTCCTCCTCGGCCACCTTGTCCAGCCCGGTGATCGGGTCGCCGGTGCGGGGGGTGCCCGGGTAGTTGTGCGAGGCGACGACCACGGTCACGGCGGCGCCGTCGCTCCAGCGCAGCGGCGGCTCGGCGTCGAGGCGGCCGACGGCGGCGGCGAGCAGCACGGCGGCCAGCGGGGTCTTCAGCCGGGCCAGGACCACCTGGGTCTCCGGGTCGCCGAAGCGGGCGTTGAACTCGATCACGCGCACCCCGCGCGAGGTGATCGCCAGGCCCGCGTACAGCAGCCCGGAGAAGGGCGTGCCACGGCGGCGCAACTCGTCGACGGTGGGCTGGCAGATCGTGGCCACGACCTCGTCCACCAGCGCGGGATCGGCCCAGGGCAGCGGGGAGTACGCGCCCATGCCGCCCGTGTTCGGGCCCTCGTCGCCGTCCTGGGCGCGCTTGAAGTCCTGGGCGGGCTGGAGCGGGACGACGGTCTCGCCGTCGGTGATCGCGAAGAGGGAGACCTCCGGGCCGTCCAGGAACTCCTCGATCACCACCCGGCCGCAGGCCAGCGCGTGCGCACGGGCGGCCTCGAGGTCCTCGGTCACCACGACGCCCTTGCCGGCGGCGAGGCCGTCGTCCTTGACGACGTACGGGGGGCCGAAGGCGTCGAGCGCCTCGTCCACCTCGGCGGGGCTGGTGCACACGTAGGCGCGGCCGGTGGGTACGCCGGCCGCCGCCATCACGTCCTTGGCGAACGCCTTGGAGCCCTCGAGCCGCGCCGCCTCGGCGGACGGCCCGAAGGCCGGGATCCCGCGCTCGCGCACGGCGTCGGCCACCCCCGCGACGAGGGGGGCCTCCGGCCCCACGACCACGAGACCCACCTCCAGGGAGGCGGCGAGGTCGGCGACGGCGGCGCCGTCGAGCGCGTCGACCGCGTGCAACTCGGCCACGTCGGCGATGCCGGCGTTGCCGGGGGCACAGTGCAGTGCGGTGACGTCGGGGTCGAGGGAGAGAGCGCGGCACAGGGCGTGTTCGCGGGCGCCGCTGCCGATGACGAGGACCTTCACGGTGTGCAGCCTATTGCCTTGGGTGGGGGGTGCTGTGCGGTGGGGTTGCCGCTGTGTGCGGTTGCGGTCGCCGCGTGCTTGCGTGGGGCGGCGGCGTGGGGTGATGGGTGAGGTAGCGGTGAGGCGGCGCCGTTGGGCCGTAGGTGAGGTGTTCGGGTGCGGGTTTCGTCTCGCGCCTTCGGCGCATTTGAGCATGGGGGCGGGGGTGGGGGGCGCGGGCCTCGTCGCCGAGTGCCGAGCCGGTGGGAGTGGGGGCGTGGCGGCTTCGGTGGTTGGGGGCTGAGGCCGTTGCCGGACCGTCGGGCCCCGGGCGGCAGGCCCCCGGAACTGTCGGGGCGCATGGCCGTCGGGGCCGACTGGGTGTTGGGCTGCTAGGGCCGCCAGGGTGCCGGAGCGTAGGGCGTAGGGCCGCCGGGGGGGGCCGGGTGCCGGGGGCCGAAGTCGCCAGGGTGCCGACCGCAGGATGGGCCGACCGCGGGGGTTGGGGGGTACCCCTGCGAAAACGTTTGACAAATTAGTTGCTCCAGATCAAGCGTTTTTTGAAGGGGTACCCGGAGAGGCCGCCCGGGACCCAGGAAGCCCGCACTCCGGATCGGACCGCGCCCCCACACACCGCTGAGCCGCCACCGGCACCCACCCCCGCCGACCCGGCGCCCGGCGACGGCGCCACGCCCCCCACCCCCTGCCCCGCTGCTCAATTGCGCCGAAGGCGCGAGACGAAAGCCGCACCCAACCGAGCCGAACACCCCAACACAGCCACCCACCACCCCCACCCTCCGCGCCCCTACACCGCGAGCCAGGGGCACTCTTTTGGGTGAGGAGTGGGTGGTTCTATACCCGATGGGACAGCCCTTACGGACTGAAATCCCGTGATCGGGTCCTCGTGGCCAGCCGTTCGGCGGTAGGAATGGTGGTCGCGCATCAGCCGCGCGCCAGAGAAACGCCGCCGCAGAGGGAGTTGCACGGTGAGTCAGCCGGAGATGCAGCCCGAGGGGCTCCCTCGGCAGGAGGGTGCGAGGAAGCAGGGTGACCTGCTCGGCCGACCCTTCCCGCACGGCGACTGGGGGGAGCCCGCCGAGCGGCTCGACGAGTTGTACCAGTGGGTCGAGGAGGGCGCGCTGGAGGTCGCCGCCTGGTACCTCGCCGACCGGGTGTGGAAGCGGCGAGCCGCCCGGGTGCTGCGGATGGGGGCCGCCGTGGCGGGCGTCGTGGGGGCCGTACTGCCGCTGCTGGATCTGAACGGCGCGCTGGACGGCGGCGCCGGCTGGGGCGCCCTGGCGCTGCTGCTGGCGGTCGCCTGCCTCGGCGCCGACCGGTTCTTCGGGCTGACGTCCGGCTGGATGCGGGACGTGGCCACCGCACAGGCGGTGCACCGGCGGCTGGAAACGTTGCAGTTCGACTGGGCGTCGGAGAGCGTACGGGAGGTGCTGGGCCCCACCGAGGGCACCGCGAGCGAGGCCGTGGAGCGGTGTCTGGCCGTGCTGCGGCGGTTCTGCGAAGACGTCTCGGACCTAGTGCGGGCAGAGACGGCGGGCTGGATGGTGGACTTCGGGTCCGGTTCGGCGCCGCTGGTCACACAGTCGCTGATGGCCCAGGGCCCCCGCCCGGACAGCGGGAGCCCCGCGAGCCGCTTTCCGCTGCCGCCGAGCCCGGCCCGGCCCAATATGCCGCGGCAGCGTCCGCCGGAGCCGCCTCGCTGACAGCCACGACGCCGGTCGGAAGCGCTCCTCGGAGACAGCCCCGGGGACCGCTCGCCGGGACCACTCGCCGGACGCCGTCACCGGACGCGGTCACCGGAAACGCTCGCCGGAAACGCCGACCGCAACGGCCGGACAGCCTCGCGGAGCAGCCGCGGCCCAGCCCTCAGCCTTGCGGAACAGGCCCGGCCCAGCCGTCAGCTGAAGACGATCATCGAGCCCTGCCCCAGGCTTCGCGTCGCCGCCGCATGCAGCCCCAGCCACACATGGCGCTCTCTCGCGAAGGGGCTGTCCTCGTACGGGACGGACGCCGCCGGCTCCTCCAGGCTCGTGGGGCGGGCCGGGGGCGCGGGGGCGGCCGGGGGGTTGGACGGGTCGATGCCGAGCGCCGGCGCGACCGCCTCCAGCTCGCGCAGCAGTCCATGGCTGGACCCCAACGGACCGCCGCCCTCGAGGAGTTCATCGTTGGACAGCGGGCCCTGGAAGTCGACGGGGACATACGCGCCCGCGTGGTCGTAGTGCCACACCAGATGCGACTGCTGGGCCGTGGGCTCGAACATCTCCAGCAACTGCTCGTAGTCCCCGCCGAGTTCGTCCACCGGCGTCACCGCGAGTCCGCACAGCTGAAGCAGATAGGCACGGCGGAGAAAGTGCAGCGCGTCGTAGTCGAAACCGGCCACCGGGGCGACATCCCCGGACAGTCCCGGCATATAGCTGAAGACGGGCACGGGCGGCAGACCGGCCTCACTGAGTGCCTTGTCGTACGCGGCGATCTCTTCGGCGAAGGGGTTGTCGGGGCTGTGGCACAGCACATCGACGAGGGGGACCAACCAGAGGTCACATGCCACGCGATCTCACTCTCGTATCCGTACGGTCGATGGTCGGCCCAGCGTAATGCCCCGCGTACGCCGCGCGAAGAGTGCGGGGCGCCAACCCTGGGGGGTCGATTCGCCCGTGGGCGCCCCGGCTTCCCCGGGCTCCGGCTCGCTCGCCGCCCGGGGCAACCGCCCCTGGGCCAGGGGGAGTTCGAAAAGAGTTCAGGAGGAGATCAGAAGGAGCTCAGGAGGAGTTGACCTCCGGCGCCCGGCCCTGCGCGCGCATCTCCTCCCCTGCCACCAACCGCTCGATCAGCGCACGGAAATGCGTGTTGTACGCCCCTATGAGCCGCTCCGAGTCATGCGGATCCCCGCGGGTGACCGCCGCCGTGAGTTCGCAGTGCCCCGTCCACAGCTGACCCCGCAGATCGGGTACGCGGCGCAGATACGGCACCGTGAAGACCCAGGTCTGCACCCGCAGCCGCTGAAGGAAGTCCAGGACGTACGGATTGCCGACCAGCCCGCAGATCTCCCGCCAGAAGCGCAGGTCGTAGCCGATGAGGATGTCCAGGTCACCGGAGCGGGCGGCCCGTTCGGCCTCCTCGGCCCGCCGCCGCACCGAGGCCAGCGCCTGCGGGGTCATGGCCTTCAGCGTCTGCTCGACGTAGTGCCGGAAGACGCCCTCGACCACCATCGTGCGGGCGTCGACCATATGCCGGAAGTCCTCGATGGTGAACTCGTGGACCCTGAAGCCCCGGTGCTCCTCGACATCGAGCAGCCCCTGGGAGCACAGGTCCAGCAGCGCCTCCCGTACGGGGGTCGCGGAGACGCCGTACTGCTGGGCGATCTCCTTGACGGTGAACTGGCGCCCCGCAGGGAGCCGGCCCGCGAGCACCTCGTCGCAGAGCGCGTCGGCGATCTGCTGCCGCAGAGTGTTCCGCTTGACCGGGCTGGCGCCTGGCACGGGCATCGAGGACCGTCTCCTTCCACGGCCGTCGATGTAAGAAAGCGGACGGCCCTCGCATCACGATATGCGAGGGCCGTTGCGCGGAATACGCAGAGTGCGTCGGTGGTCTACACCGGGCAGTGGTCGGGCGGCGGCCAGGGGCAAACGGGCAGCGCCCGTGAGACCGGGGCTTCCGGGGGCCCCGGGCCGCGGAGGCGGCTACACCGTATGCGCGTCGGCCGCGCCCAGCGCCTCGTCCAGGATCGCGAGCCCCTCCTTGGCCTCGGCCTCGGTGACCGTGCACGGCGGCACGACATGGGTGCGGTTCATGTTCACGAAGGGCCACAGACCGCCGCGCTTGCAGGCCGCGGCGAAGTCGGCCATCGGCTGGTTGTCCGCTCCGCTCGCGTTGTACGGGACGAGCGGTTCGCGGGTCTCCTCGTCCCTGACGAGGTCGAGCGCCCAGAAGACGCCGAGGCCGCGCACCTCACCGACCGAGGGGTGGCGCTCGGCGATCTCCCGCAGCCCCGGGCCGATCACGTTCTCCCCGATCGCGGCGGCGTTCTCCACGATCCCCTCCTCCGCCATCGCGTTGATCGTCGCGATGGCCGAGGCGCAGGCCAGCGGGTGGCCGGAGTAGGTGAGACCGCCCGGGTAGGGGCGCTGGTCGAAGGTCGCGGCGATCTCGGCGGAGATCGCGACGCCGCCGAGCGGCACATAGCCGGAGTTGACGCCCTTGGCGAAGGTCAGCAGGTCCGGGGTGACGCCGAAGTGGTCGGCCGCGAACCAGTGGCCAGTGCGGCCGAACCCCGCCATGACCTCGTCGAGGATGAAGACGATGCCGTAGCGGTCGCAGATCTCCCGGACCCCGGCCAGATAGCCGGGCGGCGGGACCATGATCCCGGCGGTGCCGGGGATGGTCTCCAGGATGATCGCGGCGATGGTCCGCGGGCCCTCGAAGGCGATGGTGTCCTCGAGGTGGCGCAGCGCGCGCTCGCACTCCTGCGCCTCGCTGTCGGAGTGGAAGGGCGAGCGGTAGAGGAACGGCGCCCAGAAGTGCACCACACCCGCCGAGGCGGTGTCGGAGGGCCAGCGGCGGGGGTCGCCGGTGAGGTTGATCGCGGCGGCGGTGGCCCCGTGGTACGAGCGGTAGGCGGAGAGCACCTTGGACCGGCCGGTGTGCAGCCGCGCCATGCGGACCGCGTTCTCCACGGCCTCGGCGCCGCCATTGGTGAAGAAGATCTTGTCGAGGTCGCCGGGGGTGCGCTCGGCGACCAGCCGCGCCGCCTCGGACCGCACGTCCACGGCGAAGCCCGGTGCGATGGTGCACAGCTTCGCGGCCTGCTCCTGGATCGCGGCCACGACCTTGGGGTGCTGATGGCCGATGTTGGTGTTCACCAGCTGGCAGGAGAAGTCGAGGTAGCGCTTGCCGTCGTAGTCCCAGAAGTACGAGCCTTCGGCGCCCGCGATGGCGAGGGGGTCGATCAGGCCCTGCGCGGACCAGGAGTGGAAGACATGCGCACGGTCGGCGGCCTTGACGGCGGCGCCGGCCGCGGGGTCGGAGCTGGGCTGCACGGACACGTTCGGTACCTCGGATCGCTCGCGGGTCGGGGCGGAACCAGCGTACGGACAGCGCCCCCGGGCCCGGCACCGACAGGCTGTCAGGGTTTACGCCGCCCCGCCGACACCCTGCCGGGCGTCCGGTGCCCCGTGACCGTGGCCGGTGGCCGAGGCGGGCTGTCCGGATTTCGCTCCCCGGCCCGGGAGTGACACAGGACGGATACGGAACCGATAACGGATCGTCCGCGTCGTCCACTTCGCTCTCAGCCGCCCTTATTCTCTCCGGGGGGCTGATCAGGGGGATTCAGGGGAAGGGACGATCGACGCATGGAAGACCTGGGGGCCGAGGACCCTCGCTGGATCGGTGACTACCGGCTGGTTCGGCGCCTTGGCGCGGGTGGCATGGGCCGGGTGTTCCTGGCCCATTCGTCCCGCGGCCGCACGGTGGCGGTGAAGCTCGTCCAGACCGAGCTGGCCCAGCAGGCCGAATTCCGGCGGCGGTTCAAACAGGAGGTGCGGGCCGCGCAGCGGGTCGGGGGCGCGTGGACCGCACCGGTGCTGGACGCCGACACCGAGGCCGCCACCCCATGGGTCGCCACCGGCTATATCGCCGGTCCCTCCCTGCACGCGATCGTCTCCGAATCGGGCCGGCTGCCCGAGCGGACCGTACGGATCCTGGCCCACGGGCTCACGCAGGCGCTCCGCGACATCCACGGCGCCGAGCTGGTCCACCGGGACCTCAAACCCTCCAACGTCCTGATCACCATCGACGGTCCGCGGGTCATCGACTTCGGGATCGCGCGGGCGCTGGAGACCGTCACCGACGGCATCCTCACGCGCAGCGGCGCCGTCGTCGGGTCGCCCGGCTTCATGTCGCCCGAGCAGGTGCGCGGCGAGCGGGTCACCCCGGCCAGCGATGTCTTCTGCCTCGGCTCGGTGCTCGCCTACGCGGCCACCGGCCGTCAGCCCTTCGGCACGGCCGACAGCGGGGTGCACGCGGTGATGTACCGCATCGCCCAGGAGGAACCGGACCTGGAGGGGCTGCCGGAAGGGCTGCACGAGCTGGTCACCGACTGCCTGAAGAAGGCCCCGGACGACCGGCCCTCGCTGGACGCGCTGCTGGAACGTACGGCGGGCGCCGATGACGACGGCGAGCCGTGGCTGCCGGGCGGGCTCGTCGCCCAGCTCGGACGGCATGCGATGCAGCTGCTCGAGGTGGAGACGCCCGCGGGGCCGGGGGTGCCCGCGCGCCCCGCCGTACCGCCCGCGGCCGGGGCGGCGGGCCCAGCCGTACCGCCCGCGGCGGGCCCAGCCGTACCGCCGCCGCCCGCCGCGCCGCCGTCGGCCACGTCGTACCCCCTGGCTCCGGCGGAGCCCCCGACGCCCCCGCCACCGACCACCCCGCCGCGCCCCACGGGGGCGCCCCAGGCGGGCGCGCCACTGCCCCCGGCACCGTCCACTCCGCCCGCGGCGGGTGCGGCAGGCCCGGCGGGTGCGGCGGGTGCGGCGGGTGCGGCGGGTGCGGCGGGTGCGGCGGGTGCGGCGGGCCAGGCTGAGGGCGGCGGCCACGCCGCCGGACCATACGCCGACGCAGGACAGACTGCCGGACCCGCGACGCCCAGCGCCACACCGCAGCCGGGCGGAGACCAGAGCACCCCGGACCCGGCCGCCGGGCCGCAGGCAGGCGCGGGCCAGGGCGCCTCGGGCCAGGCCGGTGCGCCGTCGTCCGCCGCACCACAGGCAGCCGCACCGTCGGCCGACCCACGACAGACCGCCGGACCGCCCCCGCAAGCGGCCACGCCTCACAGCACTGCGCCCGAGCCAGGCGCCCCGCAAGTCGGCACGCACCAGGGCGCCCAAGGCCAAGCCCCCTCAGGGCCCAGCGGGTCGGCCCCCGGGCCATGGGACGGTACGCCTTCGCACGACCCACGACAGGCCGCCGGGCCGCAGGCAGGCGCGGGCCAGGGCGCCTCGGGCCAGGCCGGTGGGCCGCAAGCTGCCGGGCCTTCGGCCGCCCCCGCGCACGGAACGCCCGGCGGGCAGGCCGCCGCCTCGCCCGCAGTGCCGGGCCAGCCGCAGGCCGGGGCACCCGCCGCGGCCGCCGACCGGCCCGGCTCCGGCAACCCGTACGCCGCCGCACCCGGAACTCCCGGCGGGTCGCAGGCCGGAGGGCCGTTGCCCGGACCCGGACAGGGCGCGGCAGGGCAGGCCGCCACACCTCCGGCGGGCGCGGCGCGGGCCGACGCGATGGGTGAATCCGCCGCGGCGCCCCACGCGCCCGGTAGCGCCGCGCCGGGGCACGGCGTACCGCACGCGGCCCCACCCGCGGCACCCGCGGCACCCGCGACACCCGGCGGACCGCCCGCCGCGCCCGGCCACGGCGCGCCCGGCAACGCCACCCCGCCGCAGGCCGGTGCTGCCGCCGCGGCTCCCAACTCACCCGGTCCGGCCGGGCCCTACGCCGCCGGGGCGTACGGCTACCCGGCACAAGCCACGCCGCCGCAGGCCACCGGCGCCGACCGCGAGCCGCGGACGCCGCCGAACGCCTTCGGGCCGCCCGACGTCACCTCGTTCGGGGCGGGTCCCGCCGCCGGTTCGCCCTCCGCCGGGTTCGGCGGGCCAACCGGTCCGAGCGGACCCGGTGCGCCGAGCGGACCCGGTACGCCGGGCGGACCCGGCGGGGCGCCCGTGCCCAAGAGGCGCCGTAAGACGCTCATCGTCGTCTCGGCCGCCGTCGCCACCCTGCTCATCGCGGGGGTCACCGCACTCGCCGTGATCAACGGGAACGACGACAAGGGCGACCGGGCCAAGACCGACTACGACAAGATGACCCACACCCCGCCCAATGGCCCGAGCACCGCCGACTCCAAGGCGCCCGGGGGTGGTTCGGCCGGGCCCGATCCGTCCGCGACCAAGCTGGAGACGACGGGCGATGTGCCCACCGAGTATCTGGGCGCCTGGGAAGGGGAGATCAAGGAGAGCGGCTCGTCCACCGGCAAGATCCGGCGGGTCGTCCTCTCCCAGGGGCCGGTCGGCGCGTTCGTCGCCGAGACGCTGACCTCCGACTCGGACTCGTTCTGCCAGGACTCGGCCAAGCTCAAGTCGGCGGACAGCCTGCTCCTCATCGAGGACGAGGAGGTCGCCACCAGCATCCCCGAGGACAGTTGCAGCACGGTCGGCGAGCAGACCCTGCGGATAGGCAACGACGGCACCCTCGCCTGGAGCACCACGGACGGCTCCTACGAGGCGACGCTGCGCCCCTCGAAGACCGGCGGCAAGCCCATCCCCTCTCCGTACGTGGGCACTTGGCTGGCCAAGGACGCGTTCGGGAAGCCCGACGCCACGTTGAAGCTCACCATCGAACAGGGCGCGATCGGCACCGTCGTGGCCCAGCAGGTCGCGGACAGCAAGAAGTACCACTGCGAGGGCGACCGGGTGCTGGCCTCGGTGGAGAAGGGGCTCGTGCTCAGCCCCTCGAAGTTCACCGGGGGCACCCCCAAGAATCTCTGTGGACCCGGCACGTCACTGACGTTCACCTCATCCGGACATGACAAGCTGCGTGTCGAATATGACGACCCGGACGATTACAGCGATGAGACGATGACACAGACGTTCACCCGCCTCGACTGATCGGCCGATCGGCAGAGGGACTATCGGCACAGGGACAGGAGCCACACCGCGATGGAGAACCTCGGGGCCCAGGACCCGCGGTGGATCGGCGAGTACCGGCTGCTCGGCAAGCTGGGCGAGGGCGGAATGGGCCGGGTCTACCTCGCCCGCTCCGCCCGCGGCCGCACCGTCGCGGTGAAGCTCGTACAGGCCGAACTCGCACGACAAGCCGACTTCCGCGGCCGCTTCAAGCGGGAGGTGGAGGCGGCGAGACGGGTCGGCGGGCAGTGGACCGCGCCCGTGCTGGACGCCGACACCGACGCCGAGGTGCCGTGGGTGGCCACGGGCTATATCGGCGGTCCGTCCCTGCACAGCGTGGTCGCCGAGGACTTCGGGGCGCTGCCCGAGCGCTCGCTGCGGATCCTGGCGAACGGACTGGCCCTCGCGCTGCGCGACATCCACGGCGCCGGGCTGATCCACCGCGACCTCAAGCCGTCCAACATCCTCGTCACGATCGACGGTCCGCGCGTCATCGACTTCGGCATCGCGCGCGCCCTGGACCCCGTGGGCACCACCACGGGCGGCAATCTGACGATGACCGGCGCGGTGGTCGGCTCGCCCGGTTTCATGTCGCCCGAGCAGGTGCGCGGTGAGCCGGTCACGGCCGCGAGCGATGTCTTCTGCCTCGGCTCGGTGCTCGCCTTCGCCGCCACCGGACGTCAGCCCTTCGGCAACCTGGACAGCGGTATCCACGCCCTGATGTACCGAATAGCCCAGGAGGAGCCCGATCTGGTGGGGCTCCCCGAGGGGGCGCGCGGGCTGGTCACCGCGTGTCTGAACAAGGACCCGGCCAAGCGGCCCTCGGTGGACGACCTGGTCGCCGCCACCCAGCCGGTGGCCGATGACGGCGAGCCCTGGCTGCCGGGCGGGCTGCTCGCCCGGCTGGGGCGGGACGCCCTCCAACTGCTGGAGGTGGAGGCCGAGAACGCTCAGCCGGACGCCGTGGCGCCACAGCAGGGCCCGTCGGCGTACGGCCATCCGCAGGCCGCCGCGCACACCCCGCCCGGCCCCTCCGCGTACGGCACGCCATCGGCGTACGCGACCCCCCATGCGCACGCCGCCGCGGGTCCCGCGTACCAGGTGCCCACGCAGCCCTGGCAGGGCGGCTATCAGGCGCCGTTGGGCTTTCCCACACCGGGCACCCGGCTGAGGCCGATCCGGGGTCTGGCCACCGCGCTGATGAGCATGTTCGGCATCTGGCTGGTGCTGACCCTCCTCGACATGGCGCTGAACATCTCGCTGCTCGACACGTACTTCGCCATCGACGCCGGCGACGTCAGCAAGGATGTGCTCTACAGCAAGCGGAGCGATGTCCAGGCGATGGGCAGCGGCACCGGTGTCGCCGCGCTCGTGCTCGTCGTGCTGTGGCTGGTCTGGTTCCGCACCGCCTACATCAACTCGACGGTGCTCAACCCCGGCCGGCAGCGGTTCGGCAGCGGCTACGCCGTGGGCGCCTGGTTCATCCCGGTCGCCCAGCTATGGCTCCCCAAGCAGATCGCCAACGACGTCTGGACCTCCAGCACTCCCCCGGGGCCCGGACGGCGCGGACGCGCGGTGCTGCACTGGTGGTGGACGTTCTTCGTGATCATGTTCCTGATGTTCCCGGTGAACGGGACCAGCGAGATCATCAGCGACAACATCCGCGAACAGCGGCCCGGCGTCATCGTCAGCATCGTCGACGACTCCATCGGCATCCTGACGGCGCTGCTGGCCATCGCCGTGGTGCGGCGGATCACCAAGATGCAGGAGCAGCGGGCCGCGCGGCCCGTCGGTCAGGCGCAGCAGCCCGCCGGGGTGTTCGGCCCGCCCGCGGCGTAGTGACGCCGGCGCGCGGGCCGCGCTCCCGTGGCGGGATCAGCCGCCGTGGCGCGGGCGGCCGCGCTCCCGTGGAGGGTTCAGAGGAACGAGTTGATCTGGATGGTCTCGTCGCGGCCCGGTCCGACGCCGATCGCCGAGATCGGGGCGCCCGACATCTCCTCCAGCGCCTGGACGTACTTCTGCGCGTTCTTCGGGAGGTCGTCGAAGGTCTTGGCCTGGGTGATGTCCTCCGACCAGCCCGGCAGCGTCTCGTAGATCGGTGTGGCGTGGTGGAAGTCGGTCTGGCTGTACGGCAGCTCCTCGACCCGCTTGCCGTCGATCTCGTAGGCGACGCACACCGGAATCCGCTCCCAGCCGGTGAGCACGTCCAGCTTGGTGAGGAAGAAGTCGGTCAGGCCGTTGACCCGGGTCGCATAGCGCGCGATGACCGCGTCGAACCAGCCGCAGCGCCGGTCGCGCCCGGTGGTCACACCGCGCTCGCCGCCGATCGTGCGCAGCTTCTCGCCGTCCTCGTCGAGGAGCTCGGTGGGGAACGGGCCCGCGCCGACGCGGGTGGTGTACGCCTTCAGGATGCCGATCACGCGGCTGATCTTCGTCGGGCCCACTCCGGTGCCGGTGCAGGCGCCGCCCGCGGTCGGGTTGGAGGAGGTGACGAAGGGGTACGTGCCGTGGTCGACGTCGAGCAGGGTGCCCTGTCCGCCCTCGAAGAGCACGACCTGGCCCTGGTCGATGGCGTTGTTGAGCACCAGGGTGGTGTCGGCGACATAGCCGCTCAGCTGGTCGGCGTAGCCCAGCAGCTCCTCGACGACCTGGTCGACGGCGATGGCACGGCGGTTGTAGAGCTTGGCCAGCACCTGGTTCTTGGAGTCCAGGGCCGCCTCGACCTTCTGCCGCAGGATCGACTCGTCGAAGAGGTCCTGGACCCGGATGCCCACGCGATTGATCTTGTCCGCGTAGGCCGGGCCGATACCGCGGCCGGTGGTGCCGATCTTCCGCTTGCCGAGGAATCGTTCCGACACCTTGTCGAGGGTCGTGTGATACGGCGTGATCAGATGGGCGTTACCGCTGATCAGCAACTTGGACGTGTCGACGCCGCGCTCGGCAAGACCGCTCAGCTCGGAGAGCAGGACCGCGGGGTCCACGACGACACCGTTGCCGATGACCGGGGTACAGCCGGGCGAGAGGATTCCGGACGGGAGGAGGTGCAGCGCGTACTTCTGGTCGCCGACCACCACGGTGTGGCCCGCGTTGTTACCGCCCTGGTAGCGCACTACATAATCCACGGAACCACCGAGCAGATCGGTGGCCTTTCCCTTGCCCTCGTCACCCCACTGAGCACCGAGCAGCACAAGTGCGGGCACAGGCGTACACCCCTTCCGGGCGGGGCATGTCCAACGTGCATGGTGACGCGCGCCACCACAAGAGCCGTCGAACCGGTGCCCCGGATAGACGAAGCCCCTGGCGCAACAGCGACAGGGGCTCTTGCACCGAGAGATTACCTGAGGAAGGACCGAGGTGTCGGCTCCAGATCCCCGGCCCCCTGCGCCGGACACCGCCCGGGGGCGCCCGCTGCTCATGGTCATCGACCCCAACGCCCGCCGCACGGACGGGGAGTCGGTGCGGATCGCGAAGGATGTGCTCTGCGCGGGCGCACAGACGAAAATCTGCCTGCCGGACACCCCGGAGGAGGTCGAGCGGGCGCTGGCCCGCCGAGGCGCCCGCCGGCCGGTGCTGGTGGGCGACGACCGCGCCCTGCTGCGCATGGTGGAGCTGCTGCACCGGCGGCGGGAGCTCGCGGACGCCACGCTGTCGGTGGTCCCGGTCGGCGGCTCCGCCACGGTCGCCCTGGCCCATTCGCTCGGGGTGCCGACGGACGCGGTCGCCGCGGCCCGTACGGTCCTCGACGGCACCGCGCACCCACGTGACCTGCTGGTGGACGAGAGCGGCGGAGTGGTCCTCGGCGGTCTGCGGATCCCCTCCGGACGCGCTCCCTACGGTGCGCACGGGACGCCGGGCGGCGGATGCGGCGGAGCGCCAGGACCGGATGGGCACGGCCCCGGGCCGCACGGCGACGGGGCGGGAGGCCGGGACTGCCACTGCGATCCCCGCGCCCATGACCACCGGGCCGAGGACGGCGAGAGCGACGAGGACGGCGGCCCGCCCGGCCACGGTCCACAGGGCGATGACCACCAGCCGTGGTGGATCCCGGCGGCCCGCACCGCCCGCACCGCGCTGACGCTGCTCTCGCTCCCCGTGATCGGGCTGTCCGGCGGCGGCGCCCGGAAACCGCCGCATCCGCCGCCGCAGCGGCTGCGGATCGAGGCGGACGGGGTGCTGCTGACCGATCTGGACCGGCCGGTGGAGCGGGTATCGGTATCGACGGCCGCACCGGGCGGCGGACTGGCCGAGGTCGTGGTCCATCCCCACGCGGCGGACGGCCCGCTGCGCACTCGGGCGCGGGCCGTCACCGTCTCCGGCCCGGACTTCCGCTATCACGCGGACGCGCTGATCCGGGGCCCGGTGCGCAGCCGCACCTGGACGGTCCTGGCGGAGGCGTGGAGTCTGATGCTGCCGCACCGCCCTTGAGCCCCACTCGCGCGGGCGCCGGGCGGAAGCCGCCACGGCGCCCAGGCGGGCGGCACCGGGCGGGTGCCCTCAGCCCGCTTCGGCCTCCCGGGCCTCCGCGGCTCGGTGCTCCGCCTTCTGGGTGCGCCAGCGCTCCAGCATCTTGGGCAGCTCCCGCTGGACGAACTCGAAGAAGTCGGCGGTCTCGGTGATCCGCTGCCCCGCCGGGGTGGCGGGGCCGAGCACCTTCGCACCGTCCCGCATGGTGCTCTCCCAGCGGGCGACGATCTGGTCGCGGCGGGTCAGGGTCTCGTACCAGACCTCGTTGTTGTAGAGCCGGTAGCGATCGCGGCGGGAGCCCGGCTCGCGCTCCCGCACCACCATGTCCACCTGGGACAGATAGCGGATCGCGCCAGACACCGCGGCCGGGCTGATCCGCAGCCGCTCGGCGAGCTCGGCCGAGGTGAGCGCCCCGGCGTCGGAGACGAGAAGCGCCGCGAAGACCCGCGCGGCCATCCGCTGCATCCCAGCCTCGGTCAGATCGGCCGCGAACCGCTCGACGAACCTGGACACCGCCATTTCATCCCGCGCGTGACCGGGCGCGTCCTCTGGTTCGATCGTCTCCCTCACCGCTTCATCATCTCCTCTCTTCGTCACATCATCATAAGTTTATACGGTTCCTTAACTTCACAAATTTGTGAAACTAGCGTAGCTTCGGAATCATGAAAACGGCAATCTCCGTGTCCGGCCTGCACAAGTCCTTCGGCCGGACCCACGCGTTGGACGGCCTCGACCTCGAAGTCGAGGCAGGTGAGGTCCATGGCTTCCTCGGGCCCAACGGCGCCGGGAAGTCCACGACCATCCGGGTCCTCCTCGGGCTGCTCCGTGCCGACTCCGGCGCGGTGCAGATGCTGGGCAAGGACCCCTGGCACGACGCCGTCGACCTCCACCGCCACATCGCGTACGTCCCCGGAGACGTCACCCTGTGGCGCAACCTGAGCGGTGGAGAGGTCATCGATCTGTACGGGCGGCTGCGTGGCGGTCTGGACACCGCACGCCGCGCCGAGCTCCTCGATCGTTTCGAGCTCGACCCCACCAAGAAGGGCCGTACCTACTCCAAGGGCAATCGCCAGAAGGTCGCCCTGGTCGCCGCGTTCGCATCCGAAGTGGAGCTGCTGATCTTCGACGAGCCGACCTCCGGGCTCGATCCGCTCATGGAGGAGGTCTTCCGCGAGTGCGTCGCCGAGGAGCGCGACCGCGGTCGCACGGTGCTGCTCTCCAGCCACATCCTCAGCGAGGTCGAGGCGCTCTGCCGGAGGGTGAGCATCATCCGCAAGGGCAGGAGGGTGGAGTCCGGCACACTCACCGAGCTGCGCCATCTGACCCGTACGTCGGTGACCGCCGAGCTCGCCGGCGAGCCGAACGGCCTGTCCGGCCTCCCCGGTGTGCACAACGTGGACATCCAGGGCCGCCAGGTCAAGCTCCAGGTCGACTCCGACAAGATGGACGCCGTACTGCGCCAGCTCACCCAGGTGGGCGTGCGCAGCCTCATCTCCACCCCGCCCACCCTGGAAGAGCTCTTCCTCCGCCACTACCAGGACGACATCTCGCGCACGGAAGCCGAGGCGATCGCCCGATGAGCGCCGTAGCCGACGCCCGGGTCTCCCCCCGCTCCCGCGGATCGGCCCACGATCTGGCCGGCACGGGCACGCTGCTGCGGCTCGCCCTGCGGCGCGACCGGATCATGATGCCGGTGTGGGTGCTGTGCCTGGGGCTCACGGCCAGCAGCACCGTCGGCCGTCTGAAGAGCGCGTACGACACTCCCCAACGCCGCGCCGACCTCGTCCATGACATGAACGGGAACGGCTCGACACGCGCCCTGTTCGGCGCCGCCTTCGACGACTCGCTCGGCGCGCTCACCGTCTGGCGCGTGGGCGCCTTCCTGACGGTGTTCGCCGCGATCATGAGCCTGCTCATCGTGGTCCGGCACACCCGTGAGGAGGAGGAGACCGGCCGCCAGGAGGCGCTCTCCTCCGGCATGGTCGGCCGCCGCGCCGGTCTCACCTCGGCCCTGCTCGCCGTGGGCATCGCCAACGGCGCGGTGACCCTGCTCATCGCGGGCAGCCTCGCGGGCCAGGGCGGCACCGGCGCGCTCGCGCTCGGCCTCGCCGTCGGTCTGTCCGGTATGGCCTTCGGCGGTCTGGCCGCCGTCGCCGCCCAGCTCACGGAGAACGCACGGCTGGCCCGGGGCCTGAGCTCCGCCCTGGTCGGCGTCGCCTTCGTGCTGCGCATGGCGGGTGACGCCGCGGAGGACGGCAGCAAGGGCTCCGGCCATGTCCTGGTCTGGCTCTCGCCCCTCGGCTGGGCCGAGTACGCCCGGCCGTACGCGGACGAGCGCTGGTGGCCGCTGCTGCTCATCGCCGTGCTCGCCGCGGCCTCGATCACCCTCGCGTACTCCCTCGTGGGCCGTCGCGACGTGGGCGCCAGCTTCTACGCCAGCCGCCCCGGCCCACCGACCGCAGGCCCGCTCCTGAGCGGGGTCTACGGCCTGGGCTGGCGGCTTCAGCGCGGCGCCCTGCTCGGCTGGGCCGCGGGCTTCGTCTTCGCGGGCGCCATCTTCGGCGGCATCTCCGACGGTGCCAATGACTTCCTCGGCGACAGCGAACAGACCCGCGACATCATCCAGCGGATGGGCGGCGCCCAGGGGCTGAACGACGCGTTCCTGGCCGCCATGGTCGGCGTCCTCGGCACCATCCTCACCGTCTACACCGCAAGCTCCGTGCTGCGGCTGCGCGGTGAGGAGACCGACCAGCGCGCCGAGCCCCTGCTGTCCAACGCGGTGAGCCGGCTGCGCTGGGCCGGGAGCCATCTGATCATCGCCTATCTCGGCCCGGTGGTCATCCTCGCCATCGGCGGTCTGGCGCTGGGCCTGGGCTACGGCATCGCGGCGGGCGATCTGGCCGAGCAGCTCCCCCGCTGCCTGGGCGCCGCCCTCTCCCAGCTCCCGGCGCTGTGGGTGCTCACCAGCGTGACGCTCTTCCTCGTGGGCGTGGTGCCGAAGTACTCGGCGGCGGCCTGGGCCTTCGTCGGCTGGGTGGTGGCCATCGGCTGGATGGGCCCGGCGATGGAGCTGTCCGACTCCGTCATGGACACCTCGCCCTTCAGCCATCTGCCGAAGCTGCCGGGCGACGAGGTCACGGCCGCGCCGTTCCTGTGGCTGCTGCTGCTCTCGGTCGTTCTCGCCGCCGGAGGACTGGTGGGTCTGCGCCGCCGCGACATCGGCGGCTGACCCCCGTCGGCCCACCACATCCCGGCAACCGCCCCCCGTTGTCCACAGGCTGTGGACAACGGGGGGCTCGTCTGTCCCGGCTGTCCCGGCTGTCCTGGCCGTCCCGGCCGTCCTGGCCGCGTCGGCTCCGCCGTCGCCGTCGCCGCCGACTCCGCTCAGATTTCGACCAGCAGCTCCCGCAGCCCGCGGATGACGAAGTTCGTTCCCCGCTCCGGCTCCCCGACCAACCGCATCCCGGGCGCCTTGCGGAGCAGGGCCCCGAAGGAGGCCATGAGCTCCAGACGGGCCAGCGGGGCGCCCAGGCAGTAGTGGATCCCGGCGCCGAAGCTGACATGGGGATTGTCGGCCCGGAAGAGATCGAGGTCGTCGGGGCGGTCGAAGCGGGCCGGATCGCGATTGGCCGAGCCGAAGAGCAGCGCGACCTCGCCGCCGCGCGGAATGACCGTGCCGCCGACCTCGATGTCCTCCAGCACCCAGCGTTCGAAGAGCTGGAGCGGGGTGTCGAAGCGCAGGAGTTCGTCCACGGCGGTGGGCAGCAGCGCATCGGGGTCGGCGCGGAGCGCGGCGAGCTGCTCGGGGTGGCGGAAGAGCGCCCACCAGCCGTTTCCGGTGCTGTTCACCGTGGCCTCGTGGCCCGCGTTGAGCAGCAGCACACAGGTGGAGATCATCTCCTGCTCGGTGAGCCGGTCGCCCTCGTCGTACGCGGCGATGAGTCCGCTGATCAGATCGTCCCCCGGGGACTTGCGGCGCTCGTCGATCAGCCCGCGCAGATAGGCGGAGAACTCCACAGACGCGCGCACGGCCCGGCGCGCCGTCTCCTCGCTCGGGCTCAGCTCGTACATTCCGCAGATCTCCGCTGACCAGGGCCGCAGCGCGGGGCGGTCGGCCGGCGGAATGCCCAGCATCTCGGCGATGACGGCGACCGGCAGCGGTTCGGCGACCGCCGCGATGAGATCGCCGCCGCCCGAGGCCACGAAGGAGTCGACGAGTTCCCCCGCGAGCCGCTGGATCGTCGGCACCAGCGCCTCGACCGTCCTCGGGGTGAACGCCTTGGAGACGAGGCGGCGCAGCCGGGTGTGGTCCGGCGGTTCGAGATCGAGCATGCCGTGGTCGTTGAGGGTGTGGAACGGCTCGTGCTCGGGCGGCGGCGCGGTGCGGCCGAACTCCTCATGGCTGAAGCGGTGGAGATAGGTGCGGCCGAGCCGGCGGTCCCGCAACAGGGCGCTGACATCCGCGTGGCGCGGGATCAGCCACTGGCGGGAGGGCTCGAACCAGTGGGCCCGGCCGCCCTCGCGCAGCTCGGCGTAGGCCGGATACGGGTCCGCGACGAACGACGGCCGCCAGGGGTCGAAGACGGGGGCTTCGGCGCTGCTGCTCATCCCCGGACGGTACCGCGCCCGGCCCGGTCAGCCCCCGGGGGTCACCAGACGCACCTCGTAGGCGAACACCGCCGCCTGGGTGCGGTCGCGCAGCCCCAGTTTCACCAGGATCCGGCTGACATGCGTCTTCACCGTCGACTCGGCCACGATCAGCCGCTCGGCGATCTCGGCGTTGGAGCAGCCCTGGGCGACCAGCACCAGGACCTCGTTCTCCCGCTCGGTCAACTCGGCCAGCCGACCCTGCGGGGAGGGCAGCGGGACGCCGAACCCGGCGGCCTCGCCGATCCGCGAGAACGTGGTGATCAGACGCTTGGTGACGGTCGGCGCGAGCAGCGCCTCGCCCGCCGCCACAATCCGTACCGCATCGCCGAGCTGACGGGCGGAGGCGTCCTTGAGCAGAAAGCCGCTCGCTCCGGAGCGCAGCGCCTGGTAGACGTACTCGTCCAGATCGAAGGTGGTCAGGACGAGCACCTTGGCGTCCGCGTCCGCCGCGACGATCTCACGGGTGGCCTCGAGGCCGTTGACCTCCGGCATCCGGATGTCCATCAGGACCACATCGGGGCGCAGGGCGGCGACCTGGGCGATGGCCTGGCGCCCGTCGACCGCCTCGCCGACGACCTCGATATCGGGCTGGGCGTTCAGCAGCACGGAGAAACCCTCGCGGACCATCACCTGATCGTCGGCGATCAGCACGCGGATGGGAGAGGTGGGGAGGGCGGGAGGTGTGGCCGGGGTGGGGGCGTCGGTGGTCATGGCTTCATCGTCTCCCCCGCCGGGGCGGGGCCCTTCCTCGGTCCCGATGCCTCCGGGGCGGGGCCCTTCTTGAGTCCGGGCCCCGGCTTCGGGGTCGATGGCTCGGAGGCGGGCCCGCGCTTCGGTGCGGATGCCTCGGAGGCGGGCCCGCGCTTCGGTGCCGATGGCTCCGGTCCGGACGCCTCCGCTTCTTCCGCGGCCGCGGCGACCGGGATGAAGACCGCGACCTCGTAGCCGCCGTCCTCCTCCACCGCTCCCGCCGTCATCTCCCCGTTCAGCATCGCCACGCGCTCCCGCATCCCGAGCAGCCCGTGGCCCATGCCCGGGGAGGGCCGTACGGCCTGGGTGGGCGGGCCGTTGACGATCCGCAGGCCCAGACCGCCGAGGACATAGGCGACCTCGACGCGGGCGGTGCTCCCGGGGGCGTGGCGCAGCGCGTTGGAGAGCGCCTCCTGGGCGATTCGGTAGGCGGACAGCTCCACACCGGAGGGCAGCGGGCGTACGGCGCCGGTGATGATGTGCTCGACGGTCAGCCCCGCCGCCCGGACCCCCGCGAAGAGCGTGTCGAGCGTGGCGAGGGTCGGCTGGGGCGCCTCGGGGTCGGCGTCGGCGTAGGCATCGGGGTCGTCGGCGCGTACGACGCCGAGGACGCGGCGGAGTTCGGTGAGTGCGGCGACCGCGTTCTCGCGGATGGTCGCGAAGCTGGTGGCCAGCTCCTCGGGCGGGTTCGCCACCCGGTAGGGCGCCGCCTCCGCCTGGATGGCGATCACGGACATATGGTGCGCGACGACATCGTGCAGCTCACGGGCGATGGTCGCGCGCTCCTCCAGCAGCGTGCGGCGCGAGCGCTCCTCGTAGGTGGCCGACTGCTGCACGGCCACCTGCTGCTTGGTCTCGCGCAGACTGCGCCGGGAGACGACGGCGCCCACGAGGACGCCGGAGGTGACCACCATGGGGAAGGCGTTCGTGTGCCCCCCAACGGCGCTGAAATCGCAGGCGATCCCGAACGCTGCCGTGAGCAGCAGCATCTGCCCGGCCACCCGCGGGCGGTTCTGGCTCGCGACGATCACCATCACCGCGACATGCGAGGCGAAGAGGGTCGCCGGCCAGGGCCACATGCTGCTTCCGACCGGTTCGGGGGCGACCATGCCCCACAAGACGCTCGCCGCGAAGGACAGCCACCAGGCGCCGATCGGCCGGTAGAGCGCCAGCAGCAGGGGCGCGCCGCTGAGCAGAGCCGTCCCCACGCCCTCGGTTTCGTTCGCCACGGCCATGAGGTAGAAGGCGAAGGCCGCGATCGCGGCCTGTGGCAGCCACGGCGCGTACGGCCGGGCCGACCGGGGCACCTTGCGCACCAGCGGATGCGTGGCGCCGAGCGGCGGCAGCGGGCGGAGCGCGAAGGCGCCGGTGATCAGGTCCTTCCGCAGATCGGACAACGCCCGGCGGATGGTGCGGAGTTCGGTCCGCGGAATCGTCTGAGTCACGCCGACCACGGTAGAGAGCGCGCCCCGCGCCGTCGTCCCCGGGAATGTGGATTGTGCGGAGTCCACCTCAAGTACTACGTGGGGGGGGCGGCGGTCCGGGGCTGTGGGTGTGGGTGTGGGTGTGGGTGTGGGTGTGGGTCGATGCTACGGGGCCGGGGGCGCCCGGTACTACGCAGTCCGGGGCGCCCCGGCCAGGCGGGCGATTTCGTCGGCGACCGTGTGGGCGACGGGCGTGGTGGGGTCGATCGGCGGGAAGTGTCCGCCCTCGGCCCTGACCAGCCGTACGTCCTGCCCGGCCTGGGCCGCGGCCGCCGCGAAGGCGTCCGCGACCGCCGGTGGTACGTCGATGTCGGTGCCGCCCTGCACGATGGTGGTGGGGATCGCGGTGGGCAGCAGCGCGGCGGGGTCGGCGAGGGCCAGCCGGGCCGTCAGTTCGGCGCCGTCGCCGAGGAGTTCGCCGACGGCGCCGGAGCAGACGTCCAGCGCACGGGCCGTGGCGAAGTCCGCGATGGGGGCGAGGGCGACGACACCGCGGAGCGGGGAGGGGGAGGGCAGATGCCAGGGAGTGCCGGACGGCAGCCGATGCCGGGCCGCGGCCCACAGCGCGGCGTGCCCGCCCGCGGAGTGCCCGGTGAGCACCACGCGGTCCGGGTCGACCGCCCCTGGGCCCCCGGGACCTCCGGGCAGCCCAAGCTCCCGGGCGAGGCCCGGCACGGTGTCGACGGCGGCCGCGATGTCGTCCAGCGTCTCCGGCCACCGCCCCGCCCGCGCGGGGCGCGACGGCTCCAGGGAGCCCTCACCGTCCGCGCCCACCGCACCCCGGCGGTACTCGACCGACGCAACCATCAGGCCCCGCCCCGCCAGGAACGCGGCGAAGGGCGAGACATGGCGGCGGTCGTAAGGGGCGCGCCAGGCGCCGCCGTGGAAGAGGAGGACCAGCGGAGCGGGACGGGGGGCCCACCGCGCCCCGGGCGGGTCGCCAGGCATTCCCCGGGGCGGAAAGTAGAAGTCCACCACCTGGTCCGGGTGTTCGCCGTACGCGATGGTCCGGTCCGGGGTCACGGGGGCGAGCCCGAAGACCGACGTCTCCTCGGCCGCCGCCCCGCCCACCGGTCAGCCCTCCTTCAGCACGGCGGCCAGCACCCGCGCCGCCCGCTCCACCTCGGCGAAGCCGGTGTACAGCGGGGTGAAGCCGAAGCGCAGCACATCGGGGCGGCGGAAGTCGCCCACCACACCGCGCCGCACCAGCTCCGCCATCACCTCCCCCGCGTCCGCGCACCGCAGCGCCACCTGGCTGCCGCGCTCGGTGTGTGCGGCGGGCGTGAGGGACCGGACGCGGCCCGCCGGGGCGTAGTCCTCGACGCAGCGGAGGAAGAAGTCCGTCAGGGCCAGGCTCTTGGCCCTGACGTCCTCGATCGTCACGTCGTCCCACACCTCGAGCGCGGCCTCCAGCGCCAGCATCGAGAGGATGTCCGGGGTGCCGACGCGGCCGCGGACCGCCCCGTCGGCCGGGGTGTAGGCGGAGGCCATGCCGAAGGGGTCGGCATGCGAGTTCCAGCCGGGCAGCGGGGAGTCGAAGCCGGGCTGATGCGCACGCGCGACGTACAGATACGCGGGCGCGCCGGGCCCGCCGTTGAGGTACTTGTACGTGCAGCCGACCGCGAGGTCCACGCCGTGGGCGTCCAGCCCGACCGGCAGGGCGCCCGCGCTGTGGCACAGGTCCCACACCACGAGCGCGCCCGCCGCGTGCACGGCGGCCGTGGTCCCGGGCAGGTCGTGGAGGCGGCCGGTGCGGTAGTCCACGTGGTTGACGAGCGCGACGGCGGTCCGGGAGCCGACAGCGGAGGGGATGTCGCCCGCGGCCACCGGCCGCAGGGTGCAGCCGGTCATCCGGGCGGCGGACTCGGCGATATACCCGTCGGTGGGGAAGGTGGCCTCGTCGACCAGGATCTGATCGCGGTGAGCGCCGCGCTCCTGAGCCATCCGTACGGCCGCGACGACCGCCTTGAAGACGTTCACGCTCGTCGAGTCGCCGACGACCACCTGCCCGGGGGCGGCGCCGACGAGCCGGCCGACGCGGTCACCGATCCGCTCGGGCGCGGTCCACCAGCCGCTCTCCTCCCAGGAGCGGATGCGCAGCTGCCCCCACTCGCGGGCGACCACCTCGGCCAGCCGGGGCGGGACGGCGCGCGGCAGGGCGCCCAGTGAGTTGCCGTCGAGGTAGATGACGTCGTCGAGGGTGAAGGCGTCGCGCTTGGCGCGCAGCCGGTCGGCCGCGTCGAGCCTGGCGGCCTCGTCGGTGAGGGCGGCCGGGGGCAGACCGGTCTCGTCCTCGGTCAGACCGGGCTCGGCCGCACCCGTCCCGGCGGGAGCGGACTCAGCCGGAGCGGACTCAGCCGGAGCGGGCCGCGTGCCGGTCGGCTCAACACCGGCCGACTCGGTTCCAGCACCGGTCACCTCGGCTCCAGCACCGGCCGACTCGGCTTGAGCACCGTCCACCTCGGCTTCGGTACCGGTCGGCTCGGCCCCGGCCGACTCCGTGGGGATCGTCGCGTCAGACATGGCTGCGCGCCGTCCACAGCTCGGGGAAGACGGTCTTGGCCGCGCGCTTCTCCAGCCAGGCGACCCCGGCCGAGCCGCCCGTCCCCGTCTTGGCGCCCATCGCCCGCCGGGTCGCCACCAGATGGTCGTTGCGCCAGCGCCACACCAGCTCGGCGACCTCGGTGAGCGCCTCGCCGAGCCGGATCAGCTCACCGTCGCGCGGACCGGAGTAGATCTCCTCCCAGACCCGCTCCACGCCCGGATCCGGTTCGTAGCGCAGGGCGGGATCGCGGTCCAGCACGGACGCCGGTACGGCGAGGCCGCGGCGGGCGAGATAGCGCAGCACCTCGTCGTAGAGGCTGGGCTCGGTCAGCGCCTTCTCCAGTTCGGCGTGGACCCGCGGCGCGCCCCGGTGCGGGACGAGCATGGACGGGGACTTCTCGCCGAGCAGGAACTCCAGCCGCCGGTACATCGCCGACTGGAAGCCGGAGCCCTCGCCCAGCGCGGAGCGGTACGCGTTGAACTGGCCGGGGGTGAGATGGGCCAGTGGCGTCCAGGAGGCGTTGAGCGACTCCAGCTCGTAGGCCGAGCGCTGGAGCGCGGCCATCGCGGTGGGCAGATCGTCCTCGCGCAGTGCCTGCGCGGCGGTGTGCCACTCATGGACGAGGACGGTGAACCACAGCTCCATGACCTGGGTGGTGACCAGGAACACCATCTCGCCGGGGTCGTCGGAGAGTGGGTGCTGGAGGTGGGTGAGCACGGACGCCTGGACGTAGTCCTCGTACGGGGTGGTGCCGTTGAAATCCAGATGGGGCGCTTCGGCCTCGGCCCCGCTCGGCGCGGCGTGTTCAGGGACAGGTTGCTGCGACATCGCATCTCCTGAGGTACTGCTCGCTACCGGGTAGCGGTCCGCCCCTTCCTCTCGGTCTCGGAGCTCCGGTCCCCTCGGGGCCCACAGCCAAAGGGGCCCCGCACCGCATCATCCGCGCCGCACGGGCGATCGGCAAGTACGGAAGGGGCCCGTGGGGCATACGACGCCCCACAGGCCCGGTGCGCCTCATCACGCCTCGGCGGAGCCGATCCAGCGGAGCCGAATCACGGAGCCGAATCAACGGAGCCGAGCAGTTCAGAGGCGGCAGATCAGAAGCAGGCGGATCACCAGCGGCGGATCAGGAGAGCGTGTCCGCCGCGGTCGGGGAGCTCTCGCGCAGGAAGGTCGAGCAGCGCTCGTACTCCTCCTGCTCGCCGATGGCCTGCGCGGCGCGCGCGAGCGCGTGCAGGGCGCGCAGGAAGCCACGGTTGGGCTCATGCTCGAAGGGCACCGGGCCGTGGCCCTTCCAGCCGCTGCGGCGCAGGGCATCGAGTCCGCGGTGGTAGCCCGTGCGGGCGTACGCGTAGGACTCGACCACCCGGCCGGCCTCGAATGCCTCGTCGGCGAGCTGCGCCCAGGCGAGCGAGGAGGCCGGGTACTTCGCGGCGACCTCGGACGGGGCCGCGCCGGAGGCGAGCAGCTCCCGGGGCTCGGGATCGTCGGGCAGATGGGTCGGGGGCGGTCCCCCGAGCAGGTTCTCGTGAATGGCCATGGGTTCCAGTCTGCCTGGTCCGGGGCCCCATCCGACACGCTCAAGCCATGTGGCCGTCGATCCGAGAGGCGCGTACGGCACGAAGTGGGTGCCCGGGGGCCAGGTGCGAAGAGGACGCGGGTCAGGTGCGGAGACGGCGCGGGTCAAGTGCGGAGACGGCGCGAGTCACGTACGGAGACGGCTCGGGTCACGTGCGGGGGCGTTCCTCGCCCGGGTCCAGGGGCGGCGCGCCCACACCGCAGTGGTATGTGCACTCGGGGCGGCACGGCGGCCGCTCCGCCCGCCGCGCGGCAACCTCGGCCCCCTCCGGCGCCACGACCGGCTCCGCGCGAGGCTCCGCACCCGCTTCCGCCTCCGGCACACCCGCTTCCACCCCCGGCCCCGCGACCGCCTCGGCGCCCGGCTCCGGGCCCGCCTGCTCCAGGGCGCTCGAACTCACCGTGCGCCACGCGATGACCGCGCCCAGCACCAGCACCCCGGCACAGATCGGCATCGCCCGCCGGAAGGTGTCCGCGAACGCGTCCGCCGATCGGTACGCCTCCGGGCCCATCCCCGCGAGCAGCGGCAGCGCCGCCACCGCGACCAGGCCCGCCGCGCGGGCCGCCGCGTTGTTGACCCCGCTGGCCAGACCCGCGCGGGCGACGTCCACCGAGGCCAGGACGGTCGCGGTGAGCGGGGCGACCACGACCACCATGCCCATGCCCAGCACCACCAGCGCGGGCAGGATGTCCCGCCAGTACACCGCCCCCACCCCGGCCCGGGTCATCAGCAGCATCCCCGCCGCGCACAGCAGCGGGCCGACGGTCAGCGGGATCCGTGGGCCGATGCGCTTGCCCAGCTCGCCCGAACGGGCCGACAGCAGCAGCATCAGCATGGTCGTGGGCAACAGCGCGGTACCGGCGACGAGCGCGGAGTAGCCCACGACCACCTGGAGGTCGAGCACCGAGAGGAAGAAGAAGCCGCCGAAGGCCGCGTAGACGCACAGGGTCACCGCGTTGACGGCGGTGAACTGGTGCGAGGAGAAGATGGAGAGCGGCAGCATCGGCTCGCGCAGCCTCCGCTCCACGGCGACGAAGACCGCTCCCAGCACCAGCCCGGCGACGGCCGGAACCACCACGGCGGGCGAGGCGCCCTTCTGCGGCGCGGCGATCAGCGCATAGGTCACCAGGCCGAGGGCCGCCGCCCCCAGCACGGCGCCGAGCACGTCGAACTGGCCGTGCGCCCGCGGATTGCTGGTCTCCGGTACGTGGCGCAAAGCGACCGGCACACACACCGCCGCCAGCGGCACATTGATGAAGAACACCCAGCGCCAGCCGGGCCCGTCCACCAGCCAGCCGCCGAGGAACGGCCCGATCGCCGCCCCGATCCCGCCGAAGCCGGACCACAGCCCGATCGCCCGCGCCCGGTCATCGGGGTGGATCACCGACTGGATCAGCGCCAGCGACCCGGGGGTGAGCAGCGCCCCGCCGATGCCCTGGAACGCACGCGCGGCGATCAGCACCCCGGCGTTCGGCGCCAGCCCGCACGCCAGCGAGGCCAGCGCGAACCACACCACCCCGGTGACGAACACCCGCCGCCGCCCGAACCGGTCCCCGAGCGACCCGCCGAGCAGGATCAGCCCGGCGAGGGTGAGCATGTAGGCGTTGACGGTCCACTGCAAGACGGCGAGATCGGCGCCCAGGTCGAGCCCGATGCGCGGCAGGGCGACATTGACGACGGTGCTGTCGAGGAGGGCCATGGCGGAGCCCAGCACGGTGGTGAACACAAGCCACCGCCCGGCCGGCACGGACAGTGGTACCGGCCGACCGGTTCCCGGAGCGTCCCCCGCTCCGGGCGTGGAGCCGCCCATACCTGGATCATCCCCTGCGTTGCCCCTGTGAGGCCAGCCCATGGGTGCGGCGCCCGCCGTTCCCTGTGCGGGACCGTCGCCGGATGCGGCCCGGTGGCCGGTTGTGCCCACCGTTCCTCCCCCGGCCACCACCGGGGAGGTGCCCCCGCGGCCACCGCTGAGAGGTGGCCCCTCCGCGGAACGGTCGCCCACAACCGGCTTCCGTGACCGGCTTCCGTGACCGCGAACGGGCCCGGCGACTCGCCGTGAAGGCGAGCGCCGGGACCGGAAGGGGTGGAGCCGGGAAGAACTACTTCAGCTTCGTCCCCGTGGACCGAAGGTGCGAACAAGCCTCGGTGACCCGCTCGGCCATCCCCGTCTCGGCCAGCTTGCCCCAGCTCCGCGGGTCGTAGGTCTTCTTGTTGCCGACCTCGCCGTCGACCTTCAGCACCCCGTCGTAGTTGCGGAACATGTGGTCCGCGACCGGGCGGGTGAAGGCGTACTGGGTGTCCGTGTCGAGGTTCATCTTCACCACGCCGTTCTCCAGCGCGATGCGGATCTCCTCCTCCGTGGAGCCGGAGCCGCCGTGGAAGACGAAGAAGAACGGGTCCTGCTTGCCGTACTTCGCGGCGACACCGTCCTGGAGCTCACGCAGCAGCTCCGGGCGGAGGACCACATTGCCCGGCTTGTAGACGCCGTGGACATTGCCGAAGGAGGCGGCCAGCAGGTAGCGGCCCTTGTCGCCCAGGCCGAGGGCCTCGGCGGTGCGCAGGGCGTCGTCGACCGTCGTGTAGAGCTTGTCGTTGATCTCGTGTGTGACGCCGTCCTCCTCGCCACCGGTCGGGGTGATCTCGACCTCGAGGATGATCTTCGCCTTGCCCGCCTCGGCGAGCAGCTCCTGCGCGATGTCGAGGTTGTCGGCGAGCGTCTCGGCGGAGCCGTCCCACATATGGGACTGGAACAGCGGGTTCTGGCCCTTCTCGACACGCTCCCGCGAGATCTTGATCAGCGGACGGACATAGCCGTCCAGCTTGTCCTTGGGGCAGTGGTCGGTGTGCAGGGCGATGTTGACCGGGTACTTCGCGGCGACGACATGCGCGAACTCGGCGAGACCGACGGCACCGCTGACCATGTCCTTCTTGTACTGGCCACCCAGGAACTCGGCACCACCGGTGGAGATCTGGACGATGCCGTCGCTCTCCGCCTCGGCGAAGCCGCGCAGGGCGGCGTGCAGAGTCTGCGTCGAGGTCACGTTGATCGCCGGGTAGGCGAACTTGCCCGCCTTCGCCCGGTCGAGCATCTCGTTGTAGATCTCAGGGGATGCGATGGGCATCTGACCGCTCCTTGTATGTGCGGGTTAGTCGTACTTGGCCCTGACCTAGGGGCGACATCATCGTCGGGGCCATAATTCCAGACTCCGTCGATTGCTCCACACGGCGCACGCCGAGACCACACGGACGGGGGTGGAGGTTTCACGTGAAACCTCCCGCCTCTCCCACCCTCGCAGGAATCCGCTCAGCAGGAATCCGCTCAGCGGGAGTCAGCTCAGCGGAAATCAGCTCGGCAGGATTCGACTCGGCAGGTTCAGCTCAGTCCGAGGTCGGCAAGCGAGTACGCCGGGAGATAGGCCAGCCCGGCGTCCGCGATCGCCGACGCGGCGCCGCGCTCGACGATCGTCGCGACCGCGACGACCTCCGCGCCCGCCTCCCGCGCCGCCTCCACCGCGGTCAGCGGCGAACCGCCGGTGGTGGAGGTGTCCTCGACCACCAGCACCCGGCGGCCCGCGATATCCGGGCCCTCGATCCGCCGCTGCATCCCGTGCGTCTTCTGGGCCTTGCGGACCACGAAGGCGTCGAGCCGGCGCCCGCGCGCGGCGGCCACGTGCAGCATGGACGTGGCCACCGGGTCGGCGCCCAGCGTCAGCCCGCCCACCGCGTCGTACTCCAGATCGGCCGTGGTGTCGAGCATGACCTGGCCGACCAGCGGCGCGGCCTCGGCGTCCAGGGTGATCCGGCGCAGGTCGATGTAGTAGTCGGCCTCACGCCCGGAGGAGAGGGTCACCTTGCCGTGGACCACGGCCTTGTCCTTGATCTGCTGCCGCAGGGCGTCACGCGCATCGCTCATGCGCATGAGCTTATGCGGTGGCCCCGGTAACCCCTCAAGCCGCTCCGCCTCCCCCAAGCCGCTCCGCCTTCGTCAGGCCAGTGCGCGCCAGCTCCAGGTCATGGAGATCTCCAGCGGATCGATGGGGGTGACCAGGCGCGGCATGAGGTTGAGCCCGTTGGGCGGGCCGGACTGCGGTTCGACGCACACCGCCTCCGCCTGCTCGTCGTAGACGACCACCCACTCCGTCCGGCTGGTGACCTTCAGCTCGAGCCGGCCGGGCCAGGTGAGCGTCACGTCCACCCCCTGCGGCATGCCGAAGCAGTCGTCCCAGGGGCCCGGCCTGGGCGCGATCCGGCGGCCGGTGGGGAGATGGTCCTCCCCGCGCTCCTCCTGCCATGCGGCGTCGAAGGCGATCTCGGCATCGGCGCCGCCCTCGCCCAGGTTCCGCAGGAACCACGGGTGCCAGCCCGCCTGCGCCGGGAAGGAATCGCCCTCGGTCTCCACGCTCATGGTGACGGTCAGGCTGTCCGGGGAGAGCTCGAAGGTCTGGGTGACCCGGCCCTCGTACGGCCAGGGGTCGGCGAGGTCGTAGGTGAACGCCGCGCTGGACTGCCCGGTGCCGGCCGGGCTCCATGCGACGTTCCGGCCGGTGCCGTGGATCGCGTGCGGCGGGGAGTTGACGGGCAGCTGGTGGGTCCGCCCGCCGTTGCGGAACCGGCCCAGCGCGGTACGGCCGCACCACGGCACCATCGGGAACGACCCGAACCGCGGGCCCTGCCGCAGCAGCTCCGTACCGCCGATGCGCAGTGAACCGATACGGCAGCCGTTCTCGGGTGAGACGGTCAGCTCGGCGTCCCCGGCGGTCAGCCGGACGCCCCTGGTCTCCGTTGTCTCTTCGGTCGTCACAACTACCGACCCTATGCGCACACGCTCATCGGCGGCGGCGAAGTACGCGACGGCCCACGACGACGACCGAGGCGAGCACGACGGCCGCGGCGGGCGCGGCCCAGCGCAGTGCGACGCTGGTGGAGACGGTCTCGGGCGCGGGGACCGGGGCGTAGCGGCCGCGCGGCGGGGCGTGGTCGACCTCCTCGGTGGACCGGCCGATCATCGTGCGGCGGGCGTGGGCGGCCTCGGCCGGGGGCTCCTCGTCCAGGTCATCGAGATCGCCGAGGTCGCCGAAGCCGACGGGCTCCTCGACGGCGTCCGCCTCGTCGAGATCCTCGAGGTCGCCGACGTCGTCGAGGTCCATGTCGTCGGCCGACAGCGGAAGCTCGGCCTCGGTCGGCAGTCCGGGCTCCTCCGCGGCGGCGCCCGGGGCCGCGTCCGCATCGGTGGCCTCGTCGGTGGGCGCGCTGGGGACCTCGTCCTCGGTGGGCGCGGGGATCGGGGACGCCTCCAGCCCGGCCGCGAGCGCCGAGGCGAACCGGTCCAGCAGGCGGCGGGCCACCGTCGCGGCCGCCTCCTCGTCGAACTCGGCCAGCCGCCCCTCGCTGTGGACCGTCCCGGCGCAGATCAGCTCCGTACCGCCCGCGACGGGCTTCGGCGTCACGGTCAGCGCCAGCTTCACCGAGCCGCTGCCACGCGCCTCGGTGCCTTCGCCCTCGACCTCGAACGCGTCGGCGCGCGGGACGATGCGCAGCGAGCCGCGGTAGGTGATGGTGGACCCGCCGATGCGCAGCCGCAGCCGACCGGCGAGCGGCCCGGCGGCCTCATCGGCGTCCTGCTGGAGCCCGGGAACGCAACGAGCGACGCGGGCGGGCTCCGCGAGCGCCAGCCGGACGGTGTCGACAGGAAACGGAACGAACACCTCATGCTCCATAGGTCAAGACAGTACCCATCGCACGTTCCCTGAGACCCGTTCCCGGTCAACTTTCCGGCGCGCCGCCACAGCCCGACCGCCACAGCCTGGCCATCGCGGCCTTGCCCCCGCGGGGCCCGCGCGGCCCGCGGCGCGCACCCCCATCAGGCATGGGCCAAGGGCGCGCCCCCGGCGTGCGGGCGGACACCGGCGCCCGAGCGCCGACCCGCGCGCCTGCCCGGACGCGGGCCCACGCTCGTGCCCGCGTCCCGGAGGGTCCGTGCGGCGGGTGCCCCACAGGGCGCCCTCACCCCCACCAGGCTCCCCGCTCGGAGAGAGGCGGCCCACAAACCGCGACGAGCCACAGACGTGACCGACCACAGACCATGACCCACCACAAACCGCAACCGACCACAGACCACGACAGACCGCAAACCACAACCGGCCACAAACTCAAGGTGCCCCGCGCGGGCTCCTCACTCCCCATAGCGCGGATGCATCAACGTCGAAGGGGACAGCCCCGACTCCCGGCCCCGCTCGGCCGTGCGGTGGGCCGCCCGCAGCCCCTCCTCCGTCAGCGAGCGGGGCCGCGGGCCGTGCGCGGCCAGCCGCAGCCCCACCGGAGAGCGCGCCGCCAGCACAAAACCCCAGTCGTGCGGGCGGCCACGGCCGGGGCCGGGCGCATCGATCACGTAGGGCGCGGTCCGCAGCCCGACCGATCGCATCGTCGCGTCCACCGTCCAGAACGCCCGCGGATCGGGCTCCAGCGGCCCGGCGTGGACCACCAGCCGGCCGCCGGGGGCCAGCGCCCGCTCGGCCAGACCGTAGAACTCCTGGGAGTAGTACTTGGTGCTCGGGGTGAGCTCGGGAGCGGGCAGATCGCAGACCACCACGTCGTACGCCATGGGCCGGCGCAGCCAGTCGAAGGCGTCCGCCGTCACCGCCCGCACCCGCGGATCGCGGTAGGCGCCGCCGTTGAGCGCGGACAGACCCGGATCCAGCCGGGCCAGCCGCACCACCTCCGCGTCGCGCTCCACGACGGTCACCGACCGGACCCCCGCGTACCGCAGGATCTCGCGCGCCGCGAGCCCGTCGCCCCCGCCCAGCACCAGGACCCGGCGGTGCGGTCCGGCGGCCATCGCCGGATGGATCAGACCCTCGTGGTAGCGGACCTCGTCACGCCCGCTGACCCGCAGCCGCCCGTTGAGGAAGAGCGACAGCGGCCGCCCGCTCGTCCCACCGCCCACGAGCACGATCTCCTGCTCGCCGGTGCGCAGCGCGACCCGCACCCCCGGTCCGTAGACGGCTTGCCGGGCGGCCCGCTCGAAGGAGGGGGTCAGCAGGGCACCGGCGGCCAGCGCGGCGAGCACCAGCCCATTGGCGACGATCAGCGTCCACCGCGCCCGTACGGTCAGATCGCGCCGGAACAGCCAGAGCACCAGCGCCCCGCCCGCCACCGCGTTGACCGCGCCGGTGACCAGCGCGCCGGTCAGCTGCCCGAACGCGGGCAGCAGCAGAAACGGAAAGGCGAGCCCGCCGACGAGCGCGCCCACATAGTCCGCCGCGAACAGATCGGCCACCGCGCCGCCCGCGTCCTGCCGGCGCACCCGCTGGATGAGCGTCATCAGCAGCGGCACCTCGGCCCCGATGAGCACACCGATGGCGAAGGAGAAGCCGACGAGCGCGGGGCGCGAGTGACCGCCCCATGCGAAGCACGCGTACAGCGCCATCGCCGAGCAGCCGCCGACGAGCGCGAGGACGGCCTCGATCGCGCCGAACCCCACGGCGGCCCGACAGCGCAGCCGCTTGGCCAGCAGCGAGCCGACGCCCATGGCGAAGACCATCACGGAGAGCACCACGGACGCCTGGGTGACCGAGTCACCCGCCAAATACGAGGCCAGCGCGACGAGTTCGAGCTCATAGACGAGCCCGCAGGCAGCGCAGACGAAGACCGTGCCGAGAACGAGAAAGCGGCCGAGCCCCGCCCGCACGGGCAGCCGAGCCGGAGGGCCGGACTCCGGCGACGACGGCGCATCCGAGACGGCGGACATCGGCGAATCGATCACAAAGGGAACGTTACGTCACATATCGCTTACGTCTCGTCCCCCACACGAGCGCTTCGCCGTTCACACATCCGGTATCGATGCCGCCCGGCTACTTCCGATCCCCGTCAGACGCACGGCATTTGGGACGACACCCCACCCGACGTCCCGTCCGCCATCCCGCCCGACGGTCCGTCCGCCATCCCGCCCGACGGTCCGCTCGGCAGTCCGTTCGGCAGCCCGTTCGGCAGTCCGCCCATGTCGAGCCCGCCCGCACCCGGCGGCCGGAGCGCGGCCGGCACCCGGGCCCCTATACAGGTGCGGGTGGTGACCAACCGCCCCTCCTGGGGGTAGGCATGCCAGGTCCGCCACCCCACCGTGCCCTCGTGCCACTGCGCGAGCAGCGCCGTGAATGCGTTGGGGCTGCCGGGGAACGTACCGGCCAGCCCGTGCGGATGGTCGGCCACCAGCGCGAGCAGCTCCTGCGCCCGCCCGGCGAAGGCCCCTTGCGACAGCTCCTCGACGCGCGCCGCGAATTCGTACTCGCGGCCGTCGACAAGCGTGGAAACCCCCAGCGGAAGCGGGGTGCTGTTGCCGGACATACAGGCCACGGTCTCCGAGCAACGGCTGCCCTCCCCTTCCAGGAGGACCTGGTGCGAGGCTCCCAGCAGCCTCAGCTGAACGGCGAAGTCATGGAGTTGAAGATCGAGCACAGCGAGGGCGGGAAGCGGCTCCCGTCCCAGGCCCCAGGCGAGGTCAGCGGCGCGGGTATCGGTGTAAGCAGTCTTGAGGATCGTGAGCATGGATCGGCTCCGCAAGCACGCAATGGAAAAGAGATGGGCCAGCTCGCCCCGCGGTGGTCCAAGTGGACCAGGGGCCTGCGCTTACGCCGGCTCGTGCCCACGTGGGGCCGTAAGGTCGATGGTGGTATACGGAATCATGAAATGCTGGGCGCCACATCGTTTTTACCCATCTTCGCCGGGTTTCCACCCCCTAGGGCGCCCTTTAGGTCAAGTGTTCAACAAGCCCGCGCCCGGCGCACGTTGGCGCGCCGGGCGCGGGCTCATCGATTAACAGCCGTAAGAACGGCGTGACGACCGTAAGGGCCGCGGGAACCGCGGCGGGTCAGGCACCCCCTCCGCAGCCACCGCCACCACCGCCGCCGCCACCACCACAGCCACCCCCGCCACCGCAGCCGCTTCCGCCGCCGCAGCCACCGCCGCCGTGGTGACCACCCCCGTGATGGCCACCACCGCCGTCGCCACCGGCCCACCAGCCGCCGCCGGCGGCTCCGCTGGACCCGGCACCCCAGGACCGCTTGCGCCGCCCGCTGTACCCCTTCGACCGACCGGCACCGAGCGCGGCGAGCGCCGCGAACGTGAACGCCAGCACGACCAAGATGACAACAGGACCCATGGTCCTCACTCTCCTTCCAACCCCCGTAGCGAGGTACCGCTTCGTACCTGCCGGGTCCCATGCCCGACCTCACACGGGTCGAAAGCGAAGTTGAGGAAGTCCAGAGGTTCGACTGACCGCCGGCTCATGGGGGTAGTTGCCGTGCATGCACAGGAGCCGTGTGTACGCCGTTCTGATCGACGCGCCCGAAGCCGAGGCGGCCCGGGCGACCGCCTTCTGGTCGGCGGCGCTCGGCGTCACCGCCGAGCCGTTCGCGCCACAGCCGCAATTCACCACGCTCCACGAGGCCCTGCCGGGGCTGGTCACCGCCGTCCAAGCGGTCGACGACGCACCCCGTATCCACCTGGACTTCGAGACCGACGACGTCGAGGCGGAAACCGCGCGCCTGCTCGCCCTGGGCGCCGAGCGGATATCCCAGTGGCAGGAGTGCCAGGTGCTACGAGTGCCCGGCGGCCATGTGGTGTGCGTACTGCCCGTGGAGACCGACCCGGAGACGTTCCGGGCACAGGCCAACGTCTGGCCCTGACGCGCCCTTTCCCCGCTAACGGTGTTCCCAATGATGCGGGTCGGTTTCCAGCACCGAGCGGTTCCAGTCGCCCAGTTCGGCGGCCGCCGCATAGGTGCTGTGCAGGAATTCGGTCAGCGTCCGGTCCGGGTCGGGTGCGGTGGCGACCGCCTCATAGGGGAGGACGAACTCACCGGCGCCCCGCTGGTACGAGGCCGTCGCGGGGTGGACCGGATGGTCGGCGAAACCGGGGGGTTCGGGGTAGGCGTACGCGTAGAAGCCGCCCTCCTCGCCCCCGCCGGGCCAGAACCCGCAGCTGGACAGCTCGACGGAATACGCCTCCCGCGTCACACGGTCCGGCAGGTTGGGCACACCGCCAGGGGGATGCGGCGGCGCGGGACGGCCGGAGAAGCGGGTGACCGCCAGATCCATCGCACCCCAGAAGAAATGCACGGGGCTGGCCTTACCGGCGAAATGGGAACGGAAATCCCCGAACACCCGGTGCGCGCTCAGCAACTGCCCCCAGAAGAGCCGTATGGCGTACGGGTCATACGCCGCATGCCGATGGTCCTCCGGGAACGGGATCGCCAGTGCCACCTCGTTCGGCCGGGGATACATCCGCGTCTGGATCCCCAGGTCCCCCAGCGCCCCCATGACCTCGGCATAGAACTGCGCCACCGATTTCGACTCCAGCGCCAGCTCCCGCCGGCTTCCATCGCTGACCCGGATCCCCAGCCGATGGTCAACAAAATCGAACTCGATATCGAACGCTCCGGTCCGATACGGGATCGTGGACGTACTCAACCCTCGCGGGGTGACATACAAGGTCACCTGCCACCACTGATTGATCGGCGGCGCGTGGTCCAGCCGGATCTTCCCGACGATCTGGGTCCACATATGCAGCGTGTCCCGGGCCTCCGCCCAGTCCACCAGCCGAAGCCGCGGCCAGGCCCCGGCCGACTGTGTCCTCTGCTTGGCCATCGCGCCTCCCGCGGGGCCTCACCACTCCGACAACGGCGATCGATCACAGCCGATGGATTCTGGCCCGGCCGAGTACCCACGTATCCCGCAGCCAAAAACGCCCGCAGAAAACCAGCGAGCGTGTGCCCCGCACCGGTCACCGCGATCGGACATCGACCGGACGCATACTGGAGTATGCTCGACTCATGTCCGCCACGACACGCATCACCGTCACCCTGCCCACCGAGCAGGTCGCCGAGTTGCGCAAGCTCACGGACAACGTGTCCGGCTATGTGGCTGAAGCGGTGGCCCGCCAGATCCGGCACCAACTCCTCGGCGACGATCTACGGCGCCATCAGGAAGAGCAAGGTGCCTTCACGGACGAAGAGCTGGCCGAAGCCCGCGCCAAGATCTTCGGCACCACCGACCGCGCCGACCATACGGCCGCATGAGCACACATCTCGAGACCGTCGTCCTGGACTCCCAGGGGCTGTCCGCCTGGGTTGCCCAGGACCGGAAGGTCCTCGCGATGTTCCAGGTGTTCCATGAAACGGGAGCTGATCTCGTCGTCAGCGCCAACACCATCGTCGAGGTCAGCCATTCGCGAGTGAACCTCCCACGCCTGCACTGGGCCCTCTCACGGGTCAAGGTCGAACCCGTCACCGAACAGGCGGCCAAGGCAGCCGCCGAACTGCTCAAGTCAGCGGGACTGCACGGGCACAAATACGCGATCGACGCCACCGTCGCCGAGGCGGCACTACGCCAGCCGCCACCCGTCGCCGTACTCACCTCCGATACCGACGACATGGCCAAGCTCTGCGATGGCCGCGTGCGACTGATCGGCCTATGAGGTGCGGGAGTGCCATCAGCACGCCGCGATCCATGTCGCGGGGATGAAAACCCCGGACCATTGCACGCCCCACCCAGGGGTGGGTTGAGGAAGGCCGGATGTTCGGCGGAGTATGGGCGGCATGGGACGACCGCCGCTCAATCGCCGACTGGCTGCCTTCGGGACCACGATCTTCGCCGAGATGTCCGCCCTCGCCGTGCGCACCGGCGCGATCAATCTGGGGCAGGGCTTTCCGGACACCGACGGCCCCGAGGAGGTGCGTGAGGCGGCCGTGCGGGCGCTGCGGGACGGCCGGGGGAATCAGTATCCGCCCGGCCCCGGCGTGCCCGAGCTGCGCACCGCGGTCGCCGAGCACCAGCGGCGCTGGTACGGCCTTGGCTTCGACCCCGACACCGAGGTGCTGATCACCGCGGGCGCCACCGAGGCCATCGCGGCGTCGCTGCTGGCGCTGGTGGAGCCGGGCGACGAGGTGATCGCGCTGGAGCCGTACTACGACTCGTACGCGGCCTGTGTCGCGATGGCCGGCGGCGTGCGCGTTCCCGTCACCCTCCGCCCCGACGGCGACACCTTCCGCCTCGACCTGGACGAGCTGCGCGCCGCCGTCACCGACCGCACCCGGCTCATCCTGCTCAACACCCCGCACAACCCCACCGGCACCGTGCTCACCCACGATGAGCTGGCCGCGGTCGCCGAGCTCGCCGTCGAGCGCGATCTGCTGGTGGTCACCGACGAGGTCTACGAGCACCTCGTCTTCGGCACCGGGCACACCCCGCTCGTCTCCTTCCCCGGGATGCGCGAGCGGACCGTCACCATCAGCAGCGGCGGCAAGACGTTTTCCTTCACCGGGTGGAAGGTCGGATGGGTGACCGGCACTCCCGAGCTGGTCACGGCGGTGCGCTCGGCCAAGCAGTACCTCACCTATGTCTCGGCGGGCCCCTTCCAGTACGCGGTAGCCGAGGCGCTGCGCCTCCCCGACGCCTATTTCCACGGCATTCGCGAGGATCTGCGCGCCAAGCGCGATCTGCTGGCCGACGGGCTGACCGGCGCGGGCTTCCAGGTCTTCCGCCCCTCGGGCACGTACTTCATCACCACCGACATCCGGCCCCTCGGCGAAACCGACGGCTTCGCCTTCTGCCGCTCCCTCCCCGAGCGCTGCGGAGTGGTCGCCGTCCCGAATGCGGTCTTCTACGACCACCAGGACCAGGGCTCCCCCTTCGTGCGCTTCGCCTTCTGCAAGCGCGAGGAGGTCCTTACGGACGCCGTGGCCCGTCTGAAGACCCTCGCCGTGGGCTGACGCGGCGCCTCCGGTTCCTCCTCCGTATCCCCCGGTCGGACTTCCCAGGTCGCGGGCGGCCGCGCGCTGACGGATGGTCGGTGTGTCCGCCGAGCCCCCTGGTCCGTCCCCTCCCGGGGGCTCGGCGCATGTCCATCGTGTGCCCGCACCGGAGGTTTCCGTGTCCGCCGACACCGCCGCGTCCACACGGGCCCCGGAGCCGCCCCGGCGGCCGGGCGCGCGGCGGCGGGTGCTGGGGCGGTTGGGGGCGTCGCTGGGGCGGGCGTGGCTCGCGCTGGCGGTGTACGCGACGGTGCGGGCCGCCGGGGTGGTCTGCGTGGCGGTGGGGGCCTGGCGGATCGGGAAGCATCCGCGGAACCAGCTCGGGCACTACTGGGACGGCCTCTGGTACGTGGGCATCGCCCAGCACGGCTACGGCACCGACCGTCCCTCCGTCACCCACCCCGGCCTGACCTTCAGCGATCTGGCGTTCTTCCCGCTCTACCCGGGGCTGATCCGGGCCGTCACCGGCGTCGTCCCGCTCTCCCCGGTGACGGCCGGGCTGCTGATCGCCTGGACCACGGCGGGGCTCGCGGCCTGGGGCATCCACGCGGTCGGGGAGCGGCTGTACGGGCGGCGGGTGGCCCTGATGCTGGTCGTGCTGTGGGGGTTGCTGCCGCATGCGGTCATCGAGTCCATGGGGTACACGGAGTCGCTGCTGACGGCGCTGGCGGCCTGGTCGCTGTACGCGCTGCTGACCCGGCGCTGGGTGTGGGCCGGGGCGCTCGCGCTGTGCGCGGGGGCCACCCGGCCCAACGGGCTCGCGGTCGCGGCGGCGGTGTGCGTATGCGCGGCAGCGGAGATCTGGCGGCACCGCGGACATACGTCCTGGCGGGTGTGGGCGGGCGCGGCGCTGGCACCGCTCGGCTGGCTCGGCTACGCGGGCTGGGTGGGGGTGCGGCGCGGCACCTGGCGCGGCTATCTGGACGTCCAGGACAACTGGGGCACGTATCTCGACTTCGGGGTGAGCGGTTTCCACACCGCCCGCGCGCTGATCATGGGCAACGGCCCGCTGCCGCACTACATCGCCCTGGTCGTCATCAGCGCCTCGCTGATCTCCCTCGGCTGCCTCGCGCTGCGCCCGCCGCCGCTGCCGCTGGTCGTCTACACCCTCGCCCTGGTGTTCGTCGCGCTCGCCAGCTCGAACTACTTCGCGTCCAAGCCGCGCTTTCTGCTGCCGGCCTTTCCGCTGCTGATCCCGGCGGCCCTGGCGATGGCGAAAGCCCGGCCGGGCGCCGCCATCCTGGCGGGCGGCGCCCTGGCCGGGCTCTCCTGTCTCTACGGGGCGTATCTGCTGACCAACGCCCCCAGTCCGGTCTGACGAAGGCCCCTGGCCCGGTCCGACCAGAACCATCCGTCCGGGCAGGACCACCCGTCCGGGCAGACCGGGCGGACCGGGCGGACCGGGCGGGTACGACCGTGTGGCTCAGACCTCGCCGTCGTCCGGCTTGTCGTCGCCGTCGGACTCGATGTCGGCTTCCAGACCGAGCTGCTCGACCAGCCACCGGTCGAACTCGATCGAAGCCCGCACCCAGCTGACCGTGCTGGACACGAAATGCTCCAGGCTGACGCCGGTGCCGATCAGCATCTGCGCCTCGCCGATCAACCGGACCGTGCCGTCGTCATTGGTGTGGGTATAGACCTTCGGCCACAGGGTGCGGCGGTTCCAGTCGTCGATCGCCTCGAGCAGCCGCGGCTTCTCATCGATGCCGTGCGGCCGGTCGTAGAAGGTGCGGACGGAGAAGACCTGCTGCTCCTCCTCCCCGCGGAACATGAAGTAGGTGCGGAACTGCTCCCACGGCGCGGCGAGGTCCCCCTCCTCGTCGACGACGTACTTCAGCTCCATCTGCTCCAGCAGCTGCTTGACCAGGTCCTGGTCGGGCAGCACGGGGCCGCTCGGACCCGTCGGTTCGGGCTCGGGCTGACCCCCGAAATTCGGAATCGAGGACGGGTCGATGCTCACCGTGGATTTCCCTTCGTATGGAATACCGCCATCCTCCCTCACACCCGCCCCCGCCGTGCAACCCCGGCCGTACATTGCCCGATCCGGTCGAACGGGACGGGGTGAGGAGCCGAAACGGGACCGGGTGAGGAGGAGGTGGATCTACTGCGCGGGACCCACCAGCAGGCCGTCGCCGACCCGGTCCACCCGGACCTTGTCGCCGTCCCGGACCTCCCCGGCCAGGATCTCCTTGGCCAGCCGGTCGCCGATCGCGGTCTGGATCAGCCGGCGCAGCGGGCGCGCCCCGTACGCCGGGTCGTTGCCCTCCTCGGCGAGCCATTCCAGCGCGGCCGGGGTGACGTCGAGGGTCAGCCTGCGGTCGGCGAGGCGGCGGGCCAGCCGGGCGATCTGGAGCTCGGCGATCCGGGCCAGTTCGGGCCCGCTGAGCGCGGAGAAGACCACGAGGTCGTCCAGGCGGTTGAGGAACTCCGGCTTGAAGGAGGCCCGCACGGTCTCCAGGACGCTTTGCTTCTTCTCCTCCTCGCCGAGCAGCGGGTCCATCAGGTACTGGCTGCCCAGATTGGAGGTGAGCACCAGGATGGTGTTGCGGAAGTCCACCGTCCGCCCCTGGCCGTCGGTGAGCCGCCCGTCGTCCAGGACCTGGAGCAGGATGTCGAAGACCTCGGGGTGGGCCTTCTCCACCTCGTCCAGCAGCACCACGCTGTACGGGCGGCGGCGGACCGCCTCCGTCAGCTGGCCGCCCTCCTCGTAGCCGACATAGCCGGGCGGGGCGCCGACCAGCCGGGCCACGCTGTGCTTCTCGCCGTACTCGCTCATGTCGATGCGGACCATGGCCCGCTCGTCATCGAAGAGGAAGTCGGCGAGCGCCTTGGCCAGCTCGGTCTTGCCGACACCGGTAGGGCCGAGGAAGAGGAACGAACCGGTGGGCCGGTCCGGGTCGGCGATGCCCGCCCGGGTCCTGCGCACGGCGTCCGAGACGGCCCGTACCGCCTCGGTCTGGCCGATCAGCCGCTTGCCCAGCTCGTCCTCCATGCGCAGCAGCTTCTGGGTCTCGCCCTCCAGCAGCCGGCCCGCGGGGATGCCGGTCCAGGAGGCGACGACATCGGCCACGTCGTCCGGGCCGACCTCCTCCTTGACCATCGTGGGACGGTCCTGCTGGACCTCGGCCTCGGCCTCCGACGCCTCGGCGAGCTCCCGCTCGACGGCCGGGATCTCCCCGTACAGCAGCTTGGAGGCGGTGTCGAAGTCGCCGTCGCGCTGGGCGCGCTCGGCCTGGCCGCGCAGCTCGTCCAGCTTCTCCTTGAGCTCACCGACGCGGTTGAGGCCCTGCTTCTCCTTCTCCCAGCGGGCGGTCAGCCCGCGCAGCTCCTCCTCCTTGTCGGCGAGGTCGCGGCGCAGCTTCTCCAGCCGCTGCTTGCTGGCCACGTCGGTCTCCCGGGCGAGGGCCATCTCCTCCATCCGCATCCGGTCCACCGACCGCTGGAGCTCGTCGATCTCGACGGGCGAGGAGTCGATCTCCATCCGGAGCCGGGAGGCCGCCTCGTCGACCAGGTCGATGGCCTTGTCGGGGAGGAAGCGGGAGGTGATGTACCGGTCGGAGAGTGCGGCGGCGGCCACCAGCGCGCCATCGGCGATCTGCACCTTGTGATGGGCCTCGTAGCGGCCCTTGAGCCCGCGCAGGATGGCGACGGTGTCCTCGACGGTCGGCTCGGCGACCAGCACCTGCTGGAAGCGGCGCTCGAGCGCGGCGTCCTTCTCGATCCGCTCGCGGTATTCGTCGAGGGTGGTGGCGCCGACCATGCGCAGCTCACCGCGGGCCAGCATCGGCTTGAGCATATTGCCCGCGTCCATCGCGGAGTCGCCGCCGGCGCCCGCGCCGACCACGGTGTGCAGCTCGTCGATGAAGGTGATGATCTGGCCGTCGCTGGACTTGATCTCGGCCAGGACGGTCTTCAGCCGCTCCTCGAACTCACCGCGGTACTTCGCGCCCGCGACCATCGCGCCGAGGTCGAGGGCGACCAGCCGCTTGTCGCGCAGGCTCTCGGGCACATCGCCCTTGACGATCCGCTGGGCGAGCCCTTCGACGACGGCGGTCTTGCCGACGCCCGGGTCGCCGATCAGCACCGGGTTGTTCTTCGTACGCCGGGAGAGCACCTGCACCACCCGGCGGATCTCCTGGTCCCGGCCGATGACCGGGTCCAGCTTGCCCTCGCGCGCGGCGGCGGTGAAGTCCGTGCCGAACTTCTCCAGGGCCTTGTACGTGCCTTCCGGATCGGGCGTCGTCACCCGCTGTCCACCCCTGACCTTCTCGAACGCGGCGGCCAGCTTCTTGGCGCTCGCCCCCTGCCGGTCGAGCAGCTCCGCGGTCTGGCCGCCCTTGGCGGCGATGCCGATGAGGAGATGCTCGGTGGAGACATAATCGTCCCCCAGCTCCCTGGCCCGCTGGGTGGCGTCCGCGATGACGGCCAGCAGCTCACGGCTGGCCTGCGGCGGGGCCACGGTGGAGCCCTGGACGCTGGGCAGGGCGGCGAGCAGCCGCTCCGCGCCATCGCGCACGAGGGCCGCGTCGGCCTCGACGGCGGCCAGCAGATCCATCACGTTCTCGTTGTCCTGGCCCTCCAGGAGGGCGAGCAGCAGATGCGCGGGCGTCATGTCCGCATGCCCGGAGGACACCGCCCGGTCATTGGCGGCGCTGAGCGCCGCCCGGCTCTTGTTGGTCAGCTCGGCATCCACGTCCCTGTGCTCCTCCTCGCTCCGATCTTCCCATCCTGCCCTACCCAACCTCCGTAAAGTTGAGTCTATTCCACTCAACCTCGCTGGCGCCACTCCCTTGGCCTTAGGTTCTGTGCCATGTCCCGCGATCCCCGCAACCCCGATCCCGAGTACCTCGATTTCTGGCGCGAACGCCATGTGTGCACCCTGACCACCCCGCGCCCGGACGGCACCCCGCATGTGGTCCCGGTCGGCGTCACCTACGACCCCGAGGCCGGGCTCGCCCGCGTCATCGCCAACCGCCACAGCCGTAAGGTCGCCCATGTCCGGGCGGCGGGCGAGGCCGGTGCGCGGGTCGCGGTCTGCCAGCTGGCGGGCAGGCGGTGGGCCACGCTGGAGGGGCTCGCGGTGGTGCGCGAGGAGCCCGAGCTGATCGCGGACGCGGTGCGCCGCTACGCCGAGCGCTACGAGCGCACCCCGCGCCCCAACCCCGACCGCGTCCTCATCGAGATCGCCCTCACCCGCGCGATGGGCAAGGCTTGAGCCAGGGGGAAGGGCTGAGCCAGGGGCAAGACTTGAGGCGTGGGCAGGGCTTGAGCCCTGAGCAAGGCATGAAGCGCGGGCAAGGCAAGAGCCCCGAGCAAGGCGCGAGCCGCGGACCCCGTCACTCCTCGTCCTCCTCCCGGCGTTGCCCCGCGCCCGCCCACGGGTGGCGCAGCCGGATCCACACATCGCGGGCGCGCCGCCCGGCCTCCGTACGGCTCTCGGCCACCGCCGTACGCGCCTCCTCCTCGGTCTCCACCATGGGCCCGGAACCGCGCAGCGGCTTCCCCGCCGTCTCGTGCAGGAACAGCGTGGAGACCAGCCCGATCACACCCGCCACCATCAGGTAGTAGGCGGGCACCAGCGTGTTGTGCGTGGTGGCCACCAGCCAGGAGGCCAGCAGCGGCGTGGTCCCGCCGAACAGCGACACGGAGAGGTTGTACGAGATCGACAGCGCGCCGTAGCGCAGCCGGGTCGGGAACAGCGCCGGAAGCGTGGCGGCGCTCGTCCCCGCGAAGGTGACCAGCATCGCGCCCAGGATCAGACAGCCGATCGCGGGCATCAGCACACCGCCCGCCCGGATCAGCAGCACCGCCGGAACGGCCACCACCACCATGCCGAGGCTGCCGAAGAGGAACAGCGGCCGCCGCCCCCAGCGGTCGGACGTGCGCCCCACCACCGTGATCGCCAGCACCACGAACAGCATGGTGCCCAGCACCAGCACCTGGGCCGTGGTGGCGTTCTTGCCGAGCGTGGAGGTCATGAACGTCGGCAGGTACGACGTCACCATGTAGTTGGTGACGTTGTACATCAGCACCAGACCCATGCAGATCAGCACCGCCTGCCAGTGCCGGGTGAAGATCTCCTTCAGCCGCCCCCGTCCGGACTGGCGGGCCTCCTCGATCGGCACGGTGTCACCGTGGGCCCGCGCCGCCTCGGCCTCCTGGGCCGCCCGCTCGGCCACCTGCTGGAACGCCGGGGTCTCCTCCAGCCGCAGCCGCATATACAGACCGATCAGCCCCAACGGCCCCGCCACCAGGAACGGCACCCGCCAGCCCCAGTCCACCATCCCGTTCTCGCCGATGGCGGCGGTGAGCACGGTGACCAGGCCGGAGCCCAGCGAATAGCCGATGAAGGTGCCGAAGTCGAGCCAGCTGCCGAGAAAGCCACGGCGCTGATCGGGCGCGAACTCGGCGATGTACGTGGTCGCCCCCGCGTACTCCCCGCCGGTCGAGAAGCCCTGCACCACCCGGCAGGCCAGGAGCAGCAGCGGGGCGGCGAAGCCGATCGAGGAATAGCCGGGCAGCAGACCCACCCCGAAGGTGCCGGTGGCCATCAGGATCATGGTGGTGGACAGCACCCGCCGCCGCCCGATCCGGTCGCCCAGCGGCCCGAACACCAGCCCGCCCAGCGGCCGCACCAGAAAGGCCACGGCGAAGGTCGCGAACGTGGAGACCACCTGGGTGGCGGGGTTGTCGGCGGGGAAGAAGACCCTGCCGAGGGTGACCGCGACATAGGCGTAGACACCGAAGTCGAACCACTCCATGGTGTTGCCGATCGCCGTCGCCGCGACGGCACGACGCATCCCCGGCTTGTCGACTACGGTGACGTCCTCGATGGCCAGCGGTTCCTTGCGGCGGCGCAGCAGCGTACGGAGCAGCTGGTCGGTACGGGCGCTGCCGTGCGGCCACGCTCCGCGGCGGGGGCCGCGCGGTGGTCTCCGACCGGAAGTCATCTCGTCCCCTGCCGACGGCTGGACCGCTCTATGACGCCGCTCCCGCCCCCCGGCTCAGGCCCCGGCCTCGCTCGACTTCGCGTATGTCTTCGCCATCTGCCCGGCCATGTCGTACACCACGACCTGCTCATCGCCGACGACCCATGCGTCATGGCCAGGCGCCACCACGAACACGTCCCCCGGCCCGACCTCGGCCTCCGCGCCATCGGCCGTGCGCAGCCGCATCCGCCCCTGGATCACGATCCCGCTGTGGTGGACCTCGCACAGATCGGTCCCCACGATCGGCCGCACCGACTCGCGCCAGCGCCATCCGGGGTCGAAGGTGCCCACGGCGAAATCCAGCCCGGTCAGATGCAGGACCTCGATATGGCCCCCGGGAAAGTCACGCCGCTCATCCGGCTTCTCGATCGTCTTGACTTCCACCATGGCGATGCCTCCTCCCATACCTCCATGGTGCGCCCGGGCCGCCCCGACGGCGCGCCCGCTCAAGAGCCCGGGAGTGCCACGGGAGTGCCCCAGGAATGCTCAGGGCGGGCTCCGCGGGCTCAGGGCTCAGCGGGCTCAAGGCTCAGCGAGCTCAAGGCTCAGCGGGCTCAGGGCATGCGAAAGGCCCGGCGGCCGTAAGACGGTCACCGGGCCCACGAGGAGGGGCGCGCGGGGGCGCTACTCCGGGCGCCTGGGGCGCCAGACCACCAGGGCGCTGCTCTGCTGGATGTCCTGGTAGCGGACCAGATCGCGACGGTAGGAGGCATGGACCTGGGCCTCGCGCTGCTGCATGGCCGTCGCGGCGCCCTCGACCGCGGCCTGGAGCTCGGCGACACGGGCCTGGAGGGCCGCGACCTGGTTCTCCAGTTCGATGATGCGCTTGATCCCGGCGAGGTTGATGCCCTCGTCCTGGGACAGCTGCTGGACCTGGCGGAGCAGCTGGATATCGCGCGCGGAGTACCGCCGGCCGCGGCCGGCGGTACGGTCGGGGGAGACCAGGCCGAGGCGGTCGTACTGACGCAGGGTCTGTGGGTGCAGCCCGGAGAGCTGAGCGGCCACCGAGATGACGTACACCGGCGAATCCTCGGTCAGCTCATACGGGTTGCGGGGTCGGCCAGCGCCCCTGCCTCCGATTCCACCGCGGCCGTCCATCTCAAGCTCCCTTCGCGGCCTTGAACAGCTCCGCCCGCGGGTCCTCTCCCACGGTCGCCTCGCGATACGACTCCAGCGCGTCCCGCGCCGAGTCGCTCAGGTCCTTCGGCACCGTGATCTCGACGGTGACCAGCAGGTCTCCGTGGGTGCCGTCCTTGCGCACCGCGCCCTTGCCACGGGCGCGCATGGTCCGTCCATTGGGCGTGCCGGGCGGCAGCTTCAGGGTGACCGGCGGGCCGCCCAGGGTCGGGACCTTGACCTCGCCGCCGAGCGCCGCCTCGGGAAGGGTGACGGGCACGGTGACGGTCAGGTTGTCGCCCTTGCGGCCGAAGACCGGATGCGCGTCCACATGCACGACCACATACAGATCGCCGGCCGGGCCGCCGGTCTCGCCCGGGGCGCCCTTGCCGCGCAGCCGGATCCGCTGGCCATCGCTGACGCCCGCGGGGATACGGACCTGCATGGTGCGGGCGGAACGGGCCCGTCCGCTGCCCTTGCAGGTCTCGCACGGGTTCTGCGCGATCAGCCCGCGGCCGCGGCACTCCACGCACGGGTCGGTGAGCGAGAAGCCGCCCCCGCCGCCCCGGCTGACCTGGCCGGTGCCGACGCAGGTCGGGCAGACCCGCGGGGTGCCGTCCCGGTCGCCGGTGCCCGAGCACGCCTTGCACGGGGCCTGACTGGACATCCGCAGCGGGACCGTGGCCCCCTCGACGGCCTCGGTGAAGCTGAGCGTCACCTCGGACTCGATGTCCTGGCCCCGGCGCGGCTGGGCGCGGGTGGCGCCGCCACGGCCGCCGAACAGCCCGCCGAAGACATCCCCGAGCCCGCCGCCGAAACCGCCGGCGCCGGCGCCACCGCCACCCCCACCGCCGCCCTGCGCGCCACCGAAGAGGTCGCCCAGGTCGAAGTTGAAGCTGCCGGTGCCGCCCGCGCCACCCGGCCCGGGGCGGAATCCCCCGTTGCCGAAGAGGGCGCGGGCCTCGTCGTACTCCTTGCGCCGCTTGGGGTCCCCGAGGATGTCATTGGCCTCGGAGATCTCCTTGAACCGCTCCTCCGCCTTGGCGTCGCCCTTGTTGGCGTCCGGGTGGTACTCGCGGGCGAGCTTCCGGTACGCCTTCTTGATCTCCGCCTCGGTGGCGTCCTTGGGGACGCCGAGGACCTTGTAGTAGTCCTTCTCCACGAAGTCCTTGGTGCTCATCCCCGACGTCCCTCCTCTCTCACTGCTCTCGCGGTCACCGTCGCGTCAGCCCTCTTCCGGGCCACCGCTCTCCTCGTCCTGGGCGGCGGCCTCGCCTTCGCCACCCTTGGCGGGGGTGGCTCCGGGCTGGGGCTCGGCGACGGCGACCCGCGCCGGGCGGATCGTTCGCTCGCCGATTCGATACCCCGGCTGAAGAATCTGCACGCACGTGGTCTCGGTGACGTCCGGCGCGTACGAGTGCATCAGCGCCTCGTGCACCAGCGGGTCGAAGGGCTCGCCCTCCTTGCCGAACTGCTGGAGGCCCAGCTTGGCCACCACCGTCTCCACCGATTCGGCCACGGACTTGAACCCGCCGACGAGCTCGCCGTGGTCACGGGCGCGCCCGATGTCGTCGAGCACGGGCAGCAGCTCGGACAGGAGGCTCGCCACGGCGATCTCCTTGACCGTCACCCGGTCCCGCTCGACCCGGCGCCGATAGTTCTGGTACTCCGCCTGGAGCCGCTGGAGGTCGGCCGTCCGCTCATTCAGCGCGGTGCGCACCTGGTCCAGCTGTGCCTGAAGGGCTACTTGCTCGATGTCCCCGGCCGGGGCCGACGGGCCCGCCTTGTCGGCGGACCCGGCGCCCTTCGCCGCGTCGTCGGGGGTCTGCGCGGCTTCGGGGGGGACGTCGGGCTGCTCCTCGAAGCCCGGGGTCTCCTCCGTCACGCCGCACCACCCTGGCCCTTGTCGGCCTTGTCGTCGTCGACGATCTCGGCGTCCACCACATCGTCATCGGCCTTGGCCTGGCCGGCCGCACCGGCGTCACCGGCGGCGGCACCGGCCGCGCCCGCGCCGTCCGCCGTGTTGGCGTACATGGCCTGGCCCAGCTTCTGGCTGACCGCGGCGACCTTCTCGGTCGCGGTGCGGATCTCGGCGGTGTCCTCGCCCTTGAGCTTGTCCTTCAGCTCGGTGAGGGCCTCCTCGACCTCGGTCTTCACCTCGCCCGGGACCTTGTCCTCGTTGTCCTTGAGGAACTTGTCCGTCTGGTAGACCAGCTGCTCGGCCTGGTTGCGGGTCTCGGCGGCCTCGCGGCGCTTGTGGTCCTCCTCCGCGTACTGCTCGGCCTCGCGCATCATGCGGTCGATGTCGTCCTTCGGCAGCGCGGAGCCGCCGGTGACGGTCATCTTCTGCTCCTTGCCGGTGCCGAGGTCCTTCGCGCCGACGTGCATGATGCCGTTGGCGTCGATGTCGAAGGTGACCTCGATCTGCGGCACGCCGCGCGGGGCCGGGGGCAGACCGGTCAGCTCGAACATCCCGAGCTTCTTGTTGTACGCCGCGATCTCGCGCTCGCCCTGGTAGACCTGGATCTGCACGGACGGCTGGTTGTCCTCGGCCGTGGTGAAGATCTCCGAGCGCTTGGTCGGAATGGTCGTGTTGCGCTCGATCAGCTTGGTCATGATGCCGCCCTTGGTCTCGATACCGAGGGACAGCGGGGTGACGTCGAGCAGCAGGACGTCCTTGACCTCACCCTTGAGGACACCGGCCTGGAGCGAGGCGCCGATGGCGACGACCTCGTCCGGGTTGACGCCCTTGTTGGCCTCCTTGCCGCCGGTCAGCTCCTTGACGAGCTCGGCGACGGCGGGCATACGGGTGGAGCCACCGACCAGGACCACGTGGTCGATCTCGGACAGCGAGATGCCCGCGTCCTTGATGACGTTGTGGAACGGGGTCTTGCAGCGCTCCAGCAGGTCGGAGGTGAGCTGCTGGAACTGGGCGCGGGTGAGCTTCTCGTCCAGGTGCAGCGGGCCCTCGGCGGACGCCGTGATGTAGGGCAGGTTGATGGTGGTCTCGGACGAGCTGGAGAGCTCGATCTTCGCCTTCTCAGCCGCCTCACGGAGGCGCTGAAGAGCCATCTTGTCCTTGGACAGGTCGACGCCGTGGCCGTTGTTGAACTGCTTGACCAGGTGGTCGACGACGCGCTGGTCCCAGTCGTCACCACCGAGGTGGTTGTCACCGTTGGTGGCCTTGACCTCCACCACGCCGTCGCCGATCTCCAGCAGCGAGACGTCGAAGGTGCCGCCACCGAGGTCGAAGACCAGAATGGTCTGGTCGTCCTTCTCCAGCCCGTAGGCGAGCGCGGCGGCAGTAGGCTCGTTGACGATACGCAGAACGTTGAGGCCCGCGATCTCACCGGCTTCCTTGGTCGCCTGGCGCTCGGCGTCGTTGAAGTACGCCGGGACGGTGATGACCGCGTCCGCGACCTTCTCGCCCAGGTACGACTCGGCGTCGCGCTTCAGCTTCTGGAGGATGAAGGCGCTGATCTGCTGGGGGTTGAAGTCCTTGCCGTCGAGGTTGATCTTCCAGTCGGTGCCCATGTGGCGCTTGACCGACCGGATGGTCCGGTCCACGTTCGTGACCGCCTGGCGCTTGGCGACTTCGCCCACCAGCACCTCGCCGTTCTTGGCGAACGCCACAACGGACGGCGTGGTCCTGGCGCCCTCGGCGTTGGTGATGACGGTGGGCTCACCGCCTTCGAGAACACTGACGACGGAGTTCGTCGTACCCAGGTCGATGCCGACCGCACGTGCCATTTCGGGATCCTCCAGCTACAGCATTGAGTGGAACAGGCTCAAGCGTGCACCAACGGTTTGCCGCTGTCAACAGACCTGAGTCGACGCCGCTCAACTTTTATATGAGGCTTATACCCAAGGGGGCGAGGAAGAGATGGAGGAGGGGCCAAGTGAGCGACACAGATCACCGGCTGGTCGACTACATGGGTGCCCGTCCGGGCGGGTAATCTCGGTCAAGCCACATTAAGTTACTGCTTAGTAATCCAGCTCTCGCAGGTTCGAGGAGCCCCTTATGCAACTCGCCGCGATCATCGTGTCGCTGGTCCTCACCGCGGTCGGCGTTGCCCTGCTCGGCCGGGCCGTCACACAGTTCGTGCGCTTCTTCAAGCTCGGCGCCCCGGTCCCGGCAGGGGCCAGGACCGACAACCCCTGGCAGCGCAGCGTGACCCTGGTCCGCGAGTTCCTCGCACATACGCGCATGAACAAGTGGGGCGTCATCGGCGTCGCCCACTGGTTCGTGGCGATCGGCTTCCTCACCCTGCCGCCGACCATCATCAACGCCTACGGCCAGCTCTTCCAGGCGGACTGGACGCTGCCGATCCTCGGCGGCTTCCTCCCCTACGAGCTGTACATCGAGTTCATCGGCACGATGACCACGCTCGGCATCCTGACGCTGATGGTGATCCGGCTGCTGAACCTGCCCAGCCGGGCCGGGCGCAAGTCCCGGTTCGCGGGCTCCACCGCCTGGCAGGCGTACTTCGTCGAGTACGTCATCCTCATCATCGGCCTCGCGATCATGGCGCTGCGCGGCACCGAGGGCGCGCTGCACCACGTCGACCACTACGAGCCCGCGTACTTCGCCTCGTATCCGCTGGTCCAGCTCTTCGACGGGCTCGGCGTGGACACGGTGCAGAACCTGACCTACTTCTTCGCGATGATCAAGCTGGGCACGACCATGATCTGGATGATCACGGTCAGCACCAACCTCGACATGAGCATCGCCTGGCACCGCTTCCTCGCCTTCCCCAACATCTGGTTCAAGCGGAACGCGGACGGCGAGGTGGCGCTCGGCGCGCTCCAGCCGATGACCAGCGAGGGCAAGCCGATCGACTTCGAGGACCCGGACGAGGACGCCCAGTTCGGCGTCTCGCAGATCGAGCACTTCTCCTGGAAGGGCATCCTCGACTTCTCCACCTGCACCGAGTGCGGCCGCTGCCAGTCGCAGTGCCCGGCCTGGAACACCGGCAAGCCGCTCTCGCCCAAGCTGCTGATCATGTCGCTGCGCGACCACTCGCACGCCAAGGCCCCGTATCTGCTCGCCGGTGGCGGCAAGACGGTGGAGGGCGAGGAGAAGGCGAGCGAGGAGCAGCTCGCCGAGGTGCCCGCCGCCGCGCTGGCGGAGGCCGAGCGGCCGCTGATCGGCACGCTCGAGGAGAATGGCGTCATCGACCCGGATGTGCTGTGGTCCTGCACCACCTGCGGTGCGTGCGTCGAGCAGTGCCCGGTGGACATCGAGCACGTCGACCACATCGTGGACATGCGCCGCTACCAGGTGATGATCGAGTCCTCGTTCCCGTCTGAGGCGGGCACGATGCTCAAGAACCTGGAGAAGAAGGGCAACCCCTGGGGTCTGGCCAAGAAGCAGCGGCTGGCATGGACCAAGGAGCTCGCAGCGGACACAGGCTTCGAGGTGCCGGTCGTCGGCAAGGACATCGAGGACCTCACCGAGGTCGACTACCTGTACTGGGTCGGCTGCGCGGGCGCCCTGGAGGACCGGGCCAAGAAGACCACCAAGGCGTTCGCCGAGCTGCTGCACATCGCGGGCGTCAAGTTCGCGATCATGGGCGGCGACGAGGCGTGCACCGGTGACTCCGCCCGCCGTCTGGGCAATGAGTTCCTCTTCCAGCAGCTCGGCCAGCAGAACGTCGAGATGCTGAACATGGCGTTCGGTGAGTCCGCCGAAGGTGAGGACGGTGCCGAGGGCGTCGTGGTCGAGAAGTCCAAGAAGAAGATCGTCGCCACCTGCCCGCACTGCTTCAACACCATCGCGAATGAATACCCGCAGCTGGGCGGCGACTTCGAGGTCATCCACCACACCCAGCTGCTCCAGCACCTCATCGACGAGGGCAAGCTGGTCCCGGTCACCCCGGTCGAGGGTCTGATCACCTACCACGACCCCTGCTACCTGGGCCGCCACAACAAGGTCTACACCCCGCCGCGCGAGATCATCGCCAAGGTGCCGGGGCTGCGGAACGAGGAGATGCACCGCCACAAGGAGCGCGGCTTCTGCTGCGGCGCGGGCGGCGCCCGGATGTGGATGGAGGAGCGGATCGGCAAGCGCATCAACAACGAGCGCGTGGACGAGGCGCTGTCCCTCAACCCGGACATCATCTCCACCGCCTGCCCGTTCTGCCTGGTGATGCTGACCGACTCCGTCAACGGCAAGAAGGCGTCCAATAGCGGCTCCGCCGCGGGCGATGGCGTGGTGAAGGAAGGGCTCCAGGTCGTGGATGTGGCGCAGCTGCTCCTCGACTCGGTGAAGACCCCGGCCGAACCGGAGGACGGCGGCAAGAACGCGGAGGCGCCGGAACCGGCCCCGGCCAAATAGCGCCGGAGGCGTCTCGCCGATGCGCTGAAGCCCGCCCACGGGGTCCGTGGGCGGGCTTCACGCTTTCCTGGCTCCCTGGCTTTCCTGGCTTTCCTGACGTCCTTACGGCCGCCGCGGCGCCCTTACGGCTCTCATGAGGGCCCTACGGCTCTCATGAGAGCCCTACGTCCGCGGCTTGCCGCTCTTCGACAGCGGCAGCGCCTGCTCGGTCCAGATGACCTTGCCGTCCGAGGTGTAGCGGGTGCCCCAGCGGTCGGCGAACTGCGAGACCAGGAAGAGCCCCCGGCCGCCCTCGTCCGTCGTCCCCGCGTACCGCAGATGCGGCGAGGTACTGCTGGTGTCGAAGACCTCGCAGATCAGGCTGCGGTCGCAGAGCAGCCGCACCCGGATCGGACCGGTCGCGTAGCGGATCGCGTTGGTGATCAGCTCGCTGAGGATGAGCTCGGTCGTGAACGCGACATCGCCCAGATCCCACTCCGCCAGCTTCCGGGCCACCGCGGCGCGCACCTCGGCCACGTGCGCCGGATCGGAGGGCACCTCCCAGTCGGCGATAAGACCGGGCTCCAGCACCCTCGTACGGGCCACGATCAGCGCGATGTCATCGCTCGGACGGTCGGGCAGCAGCGCGTCCAGCACCGCCGTACAGGCGTCCTCGGGCGTCCGGCCGGGGTGGGCCAGGGCCGCGCGCAGCATCTCCAGACCCGTGTCGATGTCCCGGTCGCGCTTCTCGATCAGCCCGTCCGTGTAGAGCACCAGATGGCTGCCCTCGGGGAGCTCGAGCTCCGCCGTCTCGAACGGCAGCCCGCCCAGGCCCAGCGGCGGCCCCGAGGGCAGATCGAGGAACTCCACCGAACCGTCCGAACGGACCAGCGCGGGCGGTGGATGACCGGCCCGCGCCATCGTGCAGCGCCGCGTCACCGGGTCGTAGATCGCGTACAGGCAGGTGGCCCCCGTGATCCCCTCACTGCCGCCACCGCCGTCGCCGTCCAGACCGCCAGGGCCCTCGTCCTGGTCGATCCGGGCGATCAGATCGTCGAGATGGGAGAGGATCTCATCGGGCGGGAGGTCGAGCGTGGAGAAGTTGTGCACCGCCGTACGCAAGCGCCCCATCGTCGCCGCCGCGTGCAGACCGTGCCCCACCACATCGCCCACCACCAGCGCCACCCGCGCCCCCGGCAGCGGAATGACATCGAACCAGTCGCCGCCCACCCCCGACTCCGCCGGCAGATAGCGGTACGCCACGTCCAGCGCGTTCTGCTCGGGGAGCATCCGGGGCAGCAGGCTGCGCTGGAGGGTCACCGCCATGGTGTGCTCGCGGGTGTAGCGACGGGCGTTGTCGATGCTGACGGCGGCCCGGGTGACCAGCTCCTCGGCGAGGGAGATGTCGTCCTCCTCGAAGGGCTCCGGCTTCTGCGCGCGCATGAAGCTGGCCACGCCCAGGACGACGCCCCGGGCCCGCAGCGGGATCGTGATCATCGAGTGGATTCCGTAGTCGACGATCCGCCGGGCGAGCTCGGGGTCCTGCTCCTGCCAGCCGCCGAAGTCCGCGAGGAACGGCTCGACCGTGACCGCTCCGGTGCGGAAGCCCCGGGCCTGGGGCGCGCCCGGGCCGAACTCGATCAGCATGCCGAGGGGGTAGAGCGGGCCGTCGTCACGGATGCCGCTGAGTGCCGTACGGCGCAGGACGGTGCGGGCGCCGTCGGCGGCGGCCACGGCGCCCCACGAGCCCGTCTCCGGGCTGCCGACCGTGTCCGGGCTGCCGACGCCCGGCACCCCGTCCGGGGGCTCCTCACCGCGCAGCACCGAGTCCGCGAGGTCCACCGAGACGTAGTCGGCGAACCGGGCCACCGCGTACTCCGCCAGCTCCTGGGCGGTGCGCACCACGTCCAGCGTGGTGCCGATGGAGACGCCCGCGTCGTAGAGCAGCTTGAGCCGGTTGCGCGCGAGGTCGACCTTGCCGGACAGCGCGCGCAGCTCCGTGGTGTCGCGCAGGGTGGCGACACTGCCGGGCGGGCCGCCGTCGCGGTCGGTGGGGCGGTGGCTGACGGACAGCAGCCGCTCACCGGCCGTATGGACCTCGTCGGTGGCGGGGCGCCCGGACGACAGCAGCGCGGCGGTGTGCGGATCGAAGCCGAGCTCGGACACCAGCCTGCCCTCGGCGTCCGGCGGGAGCTCGAAGAGCCGGCGCGCCTCGTCGTTGGCGAGCACCAGCCGGCCGTCGCCGCCGACGATCAGCACGCCTTCGCGCACCGAGTGCAGCACCGCGTCGTGATGCTCGTACATCCGCGTCATCTCGGCCGGGTCCAGCCCATGCGTCTGGCGCCGCAGCCGCCTGCTCACCAGGGCCGTACCCGCCGTGGCGAGCGCCATCGCGGCCGCGGCCGCGCCGAACAGCAACGGCAGCTGCTGGTCGGCCGCACCGCTCACCTTCTTGATCGTGATACCGGCCGCGACCAGGCCGACGACCTTCCCGTGGCTGTCCTTGACGGGCACCACGGACCGCACGGACAGGCCGAGCGTGCCGGTGAAGGTCTCCTGGACCGTCCGGCCCTCCGCCGCCGCGCGGATGCTGCCCATGAAGTGCTTGCCGATGCGGGCGGGGTTGGGGTGGGTGTAGCGGATCCCCTGCGGCGTCATGGCCACGACGAAGTCGACCCCGGAGCCCTTACGGGCCCGCTCGGCGAGCGGCTGGAGCACGGCGCTCGGATCGCGGCCGCGCAACGCGCTCACCATGCCCGGTGCGTTCGCGAAGCTCTCGGCGACCGCCATGGAGCGGTTACTGGCCTCCCGCTCGCTGTCGTAGCGGGACTGTAGGACGAGCGCCGCCACGGCCGCGACGACCAGCAGCAGCACGACCCCCACCTGGAGGACGAAGACCTGACCGGCCACGGTGCGCACGCCGCGTACCGGGCGGCCCAGGCGGGAGCGCAGCCTATGGCTCCGGCCGTGGGCGGAGCCATTGCCGGAGCCCGGACCGAAGCCGGGACCCGATCCGGGGCCGAAACCGGGGCCTGATCCGCGGCCGAAGCCAGGACCCGATCCGCGGCCGAAGCCTGGACCTGATGCGTGACCGGAACCGCGGCCGGGGTCGCGGCCGTCACGACCGTCACGGCCGTCACGGCCGCGGCCGGGGTCGCGGCCGTCACGACCGTCACGGCCGTCACGGCCTGAATCATGGCCGCTCCGGCCGCCGGTGCGCCGCGGCGGCCGGAGCGGGCCCCGCTGGGCGTATGTGTCCGGCCGGCCCTGGGCACCCCAGTGGTCATAGGGGCCCGGCGAGCCCTGCGCATCGGGTTGACCGCGCTGGTCGCGCTGATCGGGCTGACCACCTTCATCGCGTTGATCCCGATGATCACGGTCATCGCGCTGATCCCGCTGGTCCTGCTGGTTCCGCTGGTCCTGCGTGTCCTGCTGATCGCGCCGCCCGCGTCGTTCCCACGCCGAGCGGGGCCCCTCACGCCGACCACGCGGGCGCCAGTCGGTCATCGTGCGAGCCAGCGGAACCCGTGGTCGACCGAAAAGTCCGGCCATGTCGCTATTTCTAGCACCCTCGCTCAGCGGCGGGCGAGCGGCATCCCCCGCCGCCGGCCGAGCACTCCCGTCCGACATCGCGCCTACACCCCGCCCGCGCCCTCTTCCACCGGACTCGCCGCTTCACCCATCACTCGCACATCGTGCCTTAAGCACATGGCTTGCCCCCGCTTTTCCGCGTCGAAGTTGCGCGTCGAAGTTGCGCGTCGGACGACTACCGATACTGGCCGTGAAGTATCCCTTCTCACAACGACGTTGCGAATTCCCTACAGGATCATGCCCACCGCGGCATTCGTAAATGTCCTGGACGGCCCTTGTGCTCCAAAGGTCATCTTTACAGCCAAGCGGACTGATCCATCCCGCATCATCCGGAACGACCATCGAGTGGCGAAGGGTGGAAACCAGGCATCACCCTCGTAACGAAGTGCCGTGCCCCATGGCCTGAGCCGCCCTGATGGGTTGAGGTGGGCCGATGACGCCCGCACCTCCCCCCACAGCACCACCCGGCCGCGTCCCGGGCTCCCGGCGCCGCTCCCTCCCCCGCACTTCCACCGGCTCCACCACCACCGCCGCCCCCGCGGCCCCCGTCACCGCCTCTGCCGCCTCCTCCGCCACATCTGTAGCAACCTCCCCCGCCGGCTCCATGGCGACCTCCAGGGCGACCTCAGCGGCCACCTCCATGGCCACCTACGTCGCCGCCGGTACGGCCTGCCTGGCCCTGCTGCTCACCGGCTGCGGCCCCGACGACAACGGCTCACCAGGCGAGCGCGACGGCGCCTCCTCCGCCACCGGATCCGTCATCACCCCCACCGCGACCGCCCCCGTCCCCCGCGGCAAGGGCAGCCGGCTGCCGGACGACGTCAACGGCGACGGCTACCCCGATCTGCGTATCCCCGTCCCGTCCCGCAAAGGCGGGCTGCCCAGCCGGATCGCCTTCGTCCACGGCTCGTCCCACGGTCTGAATCCCGCCACCCGCACCGTGCTCCGCCATCGCGACCTCGGCCTGCCGTCCGAGGACGTCACCGTCGCGGGCGCGACCGAGGTGGCCACGGCCGACCTCGACGGCGACGGCTACGCCGACGTCACCACCACGGCGGGCGCGGCGCTCGACGAGAGCGAGACCGAGCGCACCCAGGCCACTGTGCGGACCGTCCCCTACATCTCCTGGGGCGGCCCCGGCGGCCCCGGCCGGACCCGCTCCGCCGCCCGCGTCCAGCTGACCGGCCCGGACGACGGTGTGGACGCCCAGCGCCCGACCGTCGGCGACTTCAACGGCGACGGCCACCACGACCTGGCCCTGATCCGCGAGGACCGCCGCTCGCTGCTGGTGCTGTACGGGCCGTTCAACCGGGCGGGCAAGGCCACCAGGACCGTTCCGTACACGAGTCCGCTGGACGGCCACGGCGAGATCGGCGATCTCATCGCGGACACCATCGCGGACACCGCGGGCGATGACGACCATGGCGGCGACAAAGGCGCTGACGGCGCTGACGGCCCCCGCGCCACCGATCTGGTGGTGCACACGGTCAACGACAACGACCAGTCCGGCTCCGTCCTCCTCCCCGCCGGCCCCCACGGCCTCAGCCACGAGGGCCACCCGCTGCGCGAGGGCAACTCGATCGCCTTCGGCGACTTCGACGGCGACGGCCGCCGAGATGTCGCGGTCGGCGACAGCGGCACCCGTAACGACGAACCGGGCGGAGAGACGGAGCGCGCCGACATCGGCAAGACGGTGAGCGTCTACCTCAAGGGGGCGGCACGGACGGCGGGTTCCGCTCCGCGCCCCCTCAAGGTGCCCGGGATGTCGGGCACGCTGGCCGCCGCCGACACCAACGGCGACGGCACCGACGAGCTGGCCGTCTCCCTCGGACGGGGCGGCGTCGAACTGCTCACCCTGCGGCGCGGCTCCCACGCCACCGCGCCCCGCGTCGCCGACCGCCGCCTGCTGACCCGCGCGGCACCCGCCAGCGTGGACGGCAAGGCCGTCCGTAAGGGCGAGCGCGCGGCCCGGCTCTACGGCGTCGCGGACTTCGATCATGACGGTAAGGACGAGGTCGTGCTGGCGTGGGGCCGTGGTCTGGCCTTCTCGCGGTACGGCGAACGTCCCGAGTGGTGGTGGATCACGGACGGTAAGGCGGACAAGACGGCCTTCAGCAGCAAGCCGTTCGCGGCGGACAAGGAGTGAAGCACAGAGGCTGAGGGACCCGGCCAGCACCAGGAACCCGAGAACACCAGCCACCCCCAGCCACCACCGGGGGAAAACCCATCAGGGACCCCCTAGGGGATGTCACAGCTCGGCCGCAATGGCTGGTACGTCACACAGCTCCCACACCCGGCCCGCTACGACCGGGTACGTTCAAATGGTGGCTGGATTCAGGATCGGACGCGGACGGGACTCCCACTCCGCGCAACAGGGGCAGCAGCAGCGGCCGCAGCAGCAGCCGTACGGACAGCACGACCCGTACGGCGGTCAGCAGCAGCCGCAGTGGCAGCAGCCCTCCTCACAGGGAGAGCCGGAGTACTTCGGCGGCCAGGACCCGCACTACGGCCCCGGGCCCGGGCAGGGCCCCGGCCCCGGAGGCTACGGCCAGGGGCAGAGACCGTACGGACAGGGCGGCGGGTACGCGGACAACAACGCGGGCCATACACAGCAGTTCAGCGTCGGCGAGGCGCCCGACGCGTACGACCCGTACGGCCAGGCCCCCGGCTCGTACGACGACGGCTACGCCGGGCACACATACCGCGCCGGCTCCTCCACCGCCCCGCCCGCCGGCCCCCGGCTGCACTGGAAGCAGCTGCTGAGCGGCATCGTGCTGCGCCCGTCGGCCACCTTCTGGCAGATGCGGGACTACGCGGTCTGGGGCACGGCGCTGATCGTGACCTTCATCTACGGTCTGCTGGCGGTCTTCGGCTTCGATGACGCCCGTAAGGACGTCCTCAACGCCCCGATGTCGAACAGCATCCCCTGGGTGCTCACCGCGGGCGTCGCCATGGTGATCAGCGGACTGATCCTGGGCGCCGTCACCCACACCCTCGCCCGCCAGCTGGGCGGCGACGGCACCTGGGCGCCGACCGTCGGTCTGTCGATGCTGATCATGTCGATCACGGACGCGCCGCGGCTGGTGTTCGCGCTGTTCCTGGGCGGTGACAGCTCGCTGGTGAAGGTGGTGGGCTGGGTGACCTGGCTGGCGGCGGGCGCGCTCTTCACCACGATGGTGAGCAAGTCGCACGACCTGCCGTGGCAGAAGGCGCTGGGCGCGTCGGCGCTCCAGCTGATCGCGCTGCTGAGCCTGGTGAAGCTGGGAACGCTGTAAGGACGGCGCCACGGAGCGGAAACCGCAGGCCACCTGGCCGAACGACCGCAGCCCGTATGGCCGCATGACCAAGGGGCCCGCACCAGCGGGCCCCTCATCTCACACACACCTCATGGGTGCCGGGCCACGCCCGTCAGGCTGGTGCCTGGCCACCGCCCGTCAGGCGTCCCGCACCTGCCCCTCCCGCCGCACGACGGGCGGTTCGACGCTCCACGGGAAGTTGATCCACCGATCGGTGCGCTGCCAGACGTACTCGCACTCGACCAGCGACTGCGGCTTCTCGTAGATCACCGCGCTGCGCACCTCGGCGACCGTGCCGAGGCAGAAGTCACGGACCAGCTTCAGCGTCTTGCCGGTGTCCGCCACATCATCGGCGATCAGCACCTTCTTGTCGGAGAAGTCGATCACGTTGGGGACGGGCGCGAGCATCACGGGCATGTCGAGGGTGGTCCCCACGCCCGTGTAGAACTCCACGTTCACCAGGTGGATGTTCTTGCAGTCGAGCGCGTACGCCAGCCCGCCGGCCACGAAGACCCCGCCGCGGGCTATGGAGAGCACGATGTCGGGCTCGTAGCCATCGTCGGCAACCTGCTGCGCCAGTTCGCGGACCGCGATCCCGAACCGCTCGTACGTGAGGTTCTCCCGCTGCTCACCCATACCGCTCACACCTTCGTCCGGTGGAAGCTCTGGAACGACCGCGAGGGCGTCGGCCCGCGCTGCCCCTGATAGCGGGAGCCGTAACGGGCGGAACCGTAAGGATGCTCGGCGGGCGAGGTCAGCCGGAACATGCACAGCTGCCCGATCTTCATCCCAGGCCATAGCTTGATCGGCAACGTCGCGACGTTCGACAACTCAAGCGTGACATGTCCGGAGAACCCCGGGTCGATGAACCCCGCCGTGGAGTGCGTCAGCAGCCCCAGCCGCCCCAGACTCGACTTCCCCTCGAGCCGCGAGGCGATGTCGTCCGGCAGCGATACGACCTCGTACGTCGAGGCCAGCACGAACTCCCCGGGGTGCAGGATGAACGCGTCCTCGCCCTCGGGCTCCACGAGCCGCGTCAGATCGGGCTGCTCCACCGCCGGGTCGATATGCGGATAGCGGTGGTTCTCGAACACCCGGAAGAACCGGTCCAGCCGTACATCGATACTCGACGGCTGCACCATCGCCGGATCGTACGGATCAATCCGCACCCGCCCGGCGTCGATCTCGGCCCGGATGTCCTTGTCTGAGAGAAGCACTCGAAGAGGATACGCACATCGGACCCACCCCCACGGCACAGGCCCGGTCCCACCGGACCGGGCCCGCACCCTGCGACTTCATCGGCTACCGCTCACCGCTTCTCGGCGCCCACCGGCACGGCGTGCCGGAGCCGGGCGCAACGCGGACACCGCAACAATCGGCCGGGGCCGATGCGGTCGACGGTGAGGTGCTGCATCGGGAACGAGGCGGTGCTGAACACGTGCCCTTCAGCACAACGGACGACGGTGCGCTCCATTGAGTCCTTCCCCAAAGAACGTGGACGGCGTGGACGACAAAAGCCACATTAGGGGATCAACCACACACCACTCCACGCGGCACTCCGCACCCCCACCGTACGCCCAACTCCCGCACCCCAACAGCCGCTTCCACCCCACCCACACCCCAAAAATCCACCCCAAATCCCCCGCGAATCCCCCTCGAGTCCCCCGCGAATCCACCCCGATCCGACACCACCTTGGCCCCGCCTTGACCTGGATCCCGCCCCGAACAGCACGAAGACCCCACGACGAATGCGCCGGGGGTCAGCCATGGGGTAAAGTGTCGTCCGACGAAGCGGCGGCCGAAGATCAGGCCCCTCTCGCGGGTGTAGTTTAATGGTAGAACATGAGCTTCCCAAGCTCAGAGCGCGGGTTCGATTCCCGTCACCCGCTCCATAGCGAAGGCCCAGGTCAGCGACCTGGGCCTTGTTCGTTGCCTGCTGTTGTCTAGACCGCGCTAAGCGTCTTGCACCAGATCCGCACCAGAAGGCTTCGCGCCGCCCTGCTCAACGCCCTTCTGCCGGTCGGCACGCACCAGGGCATCGATCCCGGCGGCGACCTTCTTCTGTCGCTCCAGGGGCGAGTGCTGGTAGATGAGCGCGGCCCGTGTGGACGACTGCCCGGCGCGCACCATCGTGTCCTTGAGGGTCGCGCCGGATTGGGTCGAGAGGGTGTGCCCGGTGTGACGAAGATCGTAGAAACGGAAATTCTCCGGGAGACCAACCTTGGCCCGAGCCTTCCGCCACTTCCGCCCGAACGTCGACCGCCGGAACGGAGCGCCCTTCTCACCGACGAAGAGAAGCCCGTTGGGCCCCTTCTCGGCGAACCACTTCACGTGCCGCTCCAGATCCTTCCGCATGAAGCCGGGCAGCACGATGAACCGCTTCCCTGCCTCGGATTTCGTATCGCCCACGACCCGCCGGCCGGATGTCAGCTCAGGCGCGGCCCGGCGCACCCACACACCGACCGTTTCGAGATCCACGTCAGGCCGCCGCATCTCCGCCTGCTCTTCAGGACGAGCAGGGCCGTACGCGGCGATGTAGACCATCAGCCGCCACCGAGGCCCCATGGCGTCGGCGAGCGCATCCACCTGCTCCACGGTGGCGATGGGACGTTCGCCTGCCGACTCCTTCCCCGCCCCGCGTATCCGGCAGGGATTCCGGCGGATCAGCTCGTCCTCAACGGCCGTCTCCAGGATGGCTTTCAGCAGCCGGTACGACTTGGCCACGGTCGTCTCCCCAACCGTCTCCAGGCGCTCGGCACGCCAGGTGCGTATGCGAGGCGGGGTGATCTCGTCCAGGTCCCAGGCCCGGAAGGAGGGCAGGAGATGCAGCCGCAGAAGCCGCCGATATAACTCATCGGTGGTCGGAGAAAGCCCGCGCTCCTTGACCCACCGCAAGGCGTACTCCTCGAAGTTGACGGCACCCGCGTCCGGGTCCTGCCAATCACCGCGCGTCAGGTCCGCCTCGACCTGGGACAGCCACACCTCAGCGTCCTTCTTGGTGTCGAACGTCTCGGGCGCACGGTGCTCCTGCCCATCCGGTCCCAGGTAGCCCGCAGTCCAACGTCCCGACCGGTACTGACGGACCGAGCCGAAGCGGCGGCGGTTGCCCTTCTTGTTCCCCATCAGGCAGCCCTCCGGAGGTGACGCCGCCGAGGTTGCACCGGCCGCACGGTGTTCGCGTCGATGTACTCCTGAATGACGCTCTCCGGGATCCGTACGTGACGGCCCACCTTGACGTACTTGATGCGCCGCTCGGCGATCAGCCGCCGAGGGAAGCGGTCTGTGGTGCCCAGCAGCTCAGCCACCTGGGCAACGCTGAGGTACCGGTCACGCATGGGTCGGTTCTCCTTCCGTTCCGGGAGCAGGGGTGATGGTGGCGGTCAGCCATTCCTCGGCGGGGGTGAGGCCGGTACCGGCGTAGACCCAGTGGGCGAGGACCAGCGTGGTCCCGTCCGAGCCGGAGTCGGCGGCCGCAGCCTGAGCACGTCGCCAGGCGGCGCGGGCGTCGCGGAGTGCGCCGAGAGTGGTGGAGTAGCGACGCGACTTGGTCGAGAAGTGGCCCCGGAAGCCGAGCATGTGAGCCCAGGCACGAAGCCGGAGGTGTTCCAGGTCCTTCCGCACCCCGAGAGCCCAGGCGGTGCGGATCAGGCGGCGGGTGTGTTCGGGGACGTCGAGTTGGGCGAGTTCGGCGATGAGGCGTATCGGCCGGTCGAGGGCGCCGGTCGCGGTCTCGGCGCCTTTGGTGGCGTACTTGGCGATGTACGCGGCTACAGCCCGGTCGGTCAGCTCCTGGCCGCCGTTGAATTCCGCGCCCCGGAGGGGCCGTACGTCGAGTTGCCTGCCGAAGGCGAAGCGGTGGGCCCGGCCGTCGATCACCGGCCCTTTCACCTCCGCCTTGACTGCGGCAGCGCGGATGGCGTCGGTCAGCAGCTCGGCGGTGGCCCAGGCCGGGGGCGGAGTGTCACCGCCTTCCGGGCCGTCGAGCCGGATGACGGCGTGGAAGTGGACAGCGCCGCGTTTCTGGTACTCAGCGACCTTGGCGAAGGACAGCCGGGCGTGCGCGCGGAAGGCCCGTTGTGAGAGCCCGGCCCGCTTGGCGACCTCCCGCCGCAGGTAGATCGAGAACCGCCGCCACAGCAGGCCCGCGTGAGCGTTCCAGAGCACCGCGGATTCGTAGTCGTACCGGTCCGGATCGAGCGGAGTACCAAGCGCGTCGTCCTCCTGATCGTGGTGGACACCGCACCGGCACGGACGGCGAACACCGGCCGGACCCGTGGGCCGGCTGTGGACGGGCCCGAAGCTGGGCGCGGTGAAGGTGGCGAAGACGCGCGGGTGCGTGGCGACCTCCTCGGGAGTGCCTTTGCCGCCGCGTAGTCCGGCAGTGATCAGGTGGAAGGTGTCGCGGCGGTAGGTCTCGGCACAGGCCGCACAGCGGGTCACGCGACGGTTGTTGCAGCGGACCAGCAGATGCCCGGCGGGCAGCTCGGCGGAGTCCAGGTGATGAAGAATGCGGCCGATCTCGCCGGTGTCGCGGTCGAGGTGGTGTTCGGTGCGGTGGCCGTCGAGGCGGATGGGGTTGGTGCAGCCGCCGAGGCCGGAGAGTTGGCGGAGCAGTGCGGGCATGGTGCCCAGTGCTGCCAGGCTGCCCAGTTCGGGCAGCGGTGGCGGGGTGGTGCGGGTGATGATGGGGCTCCTCTTTCGGCTCTTGGGTCGGGAGGGGTTGGGCTGCCGGGGCGGCGGATGCTTGGCGGTATCGAGGCCGCCCCGGCAGTCGTGTTCGCGTGGGGTCAGCTGCGCCGCTGGCTGGCCAGGAGCGAGCGCATGACGACGGCGGCCACGGCGACGGAGACGGCCGTGACAGCTACGGCGGCGAGCAGGGCCGTCAGGACGATGCCGACCGTGACCACGGCACCGACCGTTCCGGCATTGATCCCGCTCAAGGCCCCGGCCGGGCGGACCGGAGCGGGCGCGGTGGTGTGCTGGCAGGAGCAGGCCGGGGCGTGAGGGTGCTGGGCCGCCGGGACGGCAGTGGGCACGTGGACGATCGGCGGCGTGGGGGCTTCGGGGTACTTCGGTCGGAACACGGCGATCTCCTCTCAGCTACTCGTCTAGTCGTGTTTGCCGTTGACGGAGTCGACACCGGAGCGCGTACCGGACTCCACGGACGGCGCGATGCCGGTATGGGCGAGCCAGAAGCCGAACAGCGCAATCACGACGGCGACCCACAGGCGGACACCCATGAACTTGATCGCGATCCAGGCAACGGCGCCGAGGACGAGGATCAGGGGCAGGCTGACGGTCACGGGCGATCTCTCCTCTCAGTAGGCAGGGCAGCGGTGCGTACGAGCGGCCAGCTCGGCAGCGGCACGGGTGTCGTAGTCGGCGGAGAAGTCACAGCGCGGCGCGGTGCATACGGCGGTGTGCTTCACCCGACCCCGGTGGTCGTTGGCGGTGCCGACGCGCACCGGGCCGATGCGGATGATGTTGCGGAAGCGGCGGAGCATGAAGGACCCCTTCACAGATGGGAAGCGATGGCGTCGGCCAGCGGCGCCGGGACGCCGAGGCGGGCGCGCAAGGTGTCGGTGTCGATGGGCGATCCAGTACGGGCACGGTGGTCGTCGGCGAGCTTGCGCGCGTGGGTGACGAGCGCGGCAGGAACATGCGGCGCCGTCCGATTCGGCTCAGGCTCCGGGGTGGCGGGTGGTCCCGGGGTTTCCGGCTCGGCCGAGACCGATACGGCTTCGGCGGGTTCGGCCGGAGCCGACGCAGTTTCGGGCGTTGGTGCGGTGTGGGCGAGGAGCGTGCCGCCGAGGAAGGCGACAGCGGGCCATCCGGCGACGAGGATGCGCAGCCAGTCCGGTACGTCGGCGAGGTCGAGCAGTCCGGCAGTGGCGACGTTCGCCCCGAGTGAGGCAGCCAGGGCGATCACGAACCAGCACCAGCCCGCTGCCCTGGACGCCCCCGACCGCAGCCGACGCCAGGCCGCCACGAGCAGCAGGTCAACAGAAACCGGATAGGCCCACGCCTTCCACCCGTCCTGTCCGGCCGCCGAGGCCAGGTCATGGAGGTGGGCGAAAGACAGCGCGGCAGCGATGACCGCTTGCACGAGCACCGCGTCAACCCGCGCGAGGTGAGCGCGCATGGGGAGAAGCTCCTTCCGGTCCAGTCAGTCCTGTGCGGTGAGTTCGTCGGCACGGGCGCGAGCGGCGGCGGCGACCTCAGCGGCCTCGGCGTCATCGGGCCGGGCGGCGGCAATGCGCTCCAACAGGTCTGCTTTGCGGTTCATCAGCTCGGCGCGGCTCCCGCTCCCACGTGTGCGGAAGTTGGCCAGGTCGGCCAGGAGCGCGGAGATCTCGGAGATGGTGGGACGGGACACAGGGACTCCCTTTCGGTTTCAGGCATGGCGGGGGTAGGGACACGGCGCGATGCGGTCGCGCCAGCCGTCAGGCGGGGTGGATTACTCGGCGGCCGGGAGCGGCTTGATCAGCGAGGTTGGAGCGCTCACCGGAACGGCCGGCACGTCCGGCCGGAATGGCTCCAGCGCGGGCATGTCCGGGACGAGCTGGGCATGGTCGCGGCAGACGGCCGCAGCGTCAGCGAGCGAGAGATAGGGGGTGCGGATGCGGGACCAGCCGCCGGAGGTGTCCCCGGCGACCGCGAGGCCGGGCCGTTCGGGGGCGATGGCGCAGGCCGCGCCGACCGCTTCGGGGGCGATGTCGCCGAGCGCCATCTTGGCGGAGGCTTCATCGTTCACACGGTGGCAGACCCGCCCGGTCAACTGCGCCCGCAGCATCGTCGCCCCCTTGCCCAACTCGGCGCCGAACCGCTGTCCGCACACCTCCAGATAGATGCCTGCCGCGCGGCCCAGTTGGGCGAGCCGGATGAGCTGGGTGACCATCTCATCCCGCCGCTCCTCATCCTTCCGCGTAGCGACGAGGAACAGTTCGGCCACCTCGTCCACCACCAGCACCACCGGCACCGGCCGCTCCTCCTCCGGCAGCCCCCAGATGTCAGAGGTGATCTCCTCATCCGGAGTGCTGGGGGCGATGCCCTGCCGGGCCTTGATCAGGTCGTACCGGTCCTCCATCAGCCCAACAAGCACAGGCAGCAGCTCCGCCGCCTGCACAGGATCCATCGCCAGAGCCGAGAGCCGTGGAGCGAACGGCGCCAGCTCGACACCCCGCTTGCAGTCGATCCCCACCAGCGCGACCCGTTGCCGGGCGAGCCCGGCTATCAGATGCCGTAGGAACATCGACTTCCCCGACAACGTGGCGCCCAGCGTCAGTTGGTGCGGGATCGCCCGGTAGTCCCGCACGAACGGCGTCGCGTCCTCCCGCAGCGCCACCGGCACCTTCAGGAACCCGCCGCCGGTCTTGCGAGGCATCCGCACCTTCCGGAGCACATCGAAGCCGATCAGCCGCAGCTCAACCACACCCGGCTTGATCTCCTCCACATACGCGCCGTGAACGCCCCAGGCATGCCGCAGCCGCTCACACGAGGCAGCCACATCGGCCGGTTCCTGCCCCGGCGCCAGCCGCAGCCGCACCCGCAGCCCGGTCGGCGTAGGCCGGATCAGCCCCCGACGCGGAGGCACCGGCCGAACCTCCCGATGCGTGAGCGCCTGCACTGCCCAGGCCCGCAGCCGCGACGGCGGAACGGTCAGCCCGCACGCATCCATCACCGACCCGTACGACCCCAACAGCCGTGCCGTCGAGATGGGCATCCCGACGGTGGACCAGTAGGCGGCCGGGTGCCGGGCCCGGAGGTAGGCGGCCCCGCCGACCGTCGCGGCGACCGGACCACCCACCTCCATCAGCGTCATCACCTCAGCCATCAGGCTCAGACCCCCGCACCGACCGATATGGCGGCCGGGGCGATGGCCTCGGCGCGGAAGGCAATGCCGTGCCGCTGCTGCCCGTTGAACACCGACTCCCAGGGCCGGGCGATCAGCCCGATCAGCGTGACCGGCGCCCCGAGCGCCAGCCCCTCCGTGACTCCGCTCTCGGGCACGGTGACCTGAAGCAGCGAGGACTCCCCGCCGTCGATGTAAACGACGCCGAGTCGCATCAGCGTCTCGCCGCTCTGCGCATCCTTGGCGATCTCGCCAGACTGCCGGTCCTTCACCTTCGGCTCCGGCGCCTCAGTCAGCAGAACCGTGGCGCCAGAGGTCTCAACTCGAATGGAACGCAACTACTTCTCCTCATCTCGCATCCAACCCACCTACTTGTGTAGATGAGTTGCGGTCTTCGAACCCGAACGGGCGGGAACGGGGACCACCATGCCACACAGCTTGCCCACTCGTCTATACGAGTACGTGTCTTCGTGTGTACGAGTCAGAAGAAGCAGCCCGGGGCCACCACGCCCCGGCCATGCGTCAGTTGGCAGGAAGCTGGTAGGCAAGGACGTACGCGTCGGCGGCCATCACGGTGTCGCAGACCTCCACCGCGCGCCCCTCGCTGTCGTAGGCGGTCCGGACCAGATGGATCACCGGCACACCGGAGGCGAGCTGGAGCGTGCGCACCTCAGTGGGCGAGGGCATCCGGGCCCGGATCTCCTCATCGAAGTGGTCCAGGCGGTGCCCCATCTCCTCCAGCCGAGCATAGATGCCACCGGGGCCGGGGTTGGGCTGCGCGATCGGCGTGTTCCGCGCCAGGTCGAGCGGCAGATACGAGGTGGCGAACTCCACCGGCCGCCCATCCAGCAGATACCGGCGCCGCCGGGCCAGCACCTTACGAGGCGACCCGAGCCGGGCCGAGATGTCCGCCGAAGGCCGTTCCTCCTTCACCTCCAGGTTGTCCACCTCGGGACGGCTCCCCGCAGCCTCCGCCTCTACCGTGAAGGCCGCCTTCCCCTGATCCCGATGGCGCCGCGCGAACCGGTCCGACGCCAGCCGCCGCACAGGCGGTCGAGGCCGCACAAACACGCCCTTGCCGTGCTCGGAGAGCACCAGCCCCTCTTGCTGGAGCAGCGACAGAGAGTTGCGGACGGTCATCCGTGAGACACCGAAGTGATCGACCAGCTCAGTCTCCGAGGGCAGCTTGTCGCCCTCCCGGAAGCGGCCCTTGTCGATCGCCTCGCGTAGCGCGTCGGCGATCTGCCGGAACACCGCCCGGTCACTCGTCGGGTCCAATACACCCAGAACGGAAGTCAGGGAAGGCATGTACACATACTCCTTTAGGTATCTAGACGAGCGGCTGACTGGAATTGCTACGGTGGAGAGCCTAGCCAGCCGAGAGGGCCGAGGAACGTGAGCACTGAGCGCCCGCACTCCGTGAGCGTCGCCGGAGTCATCGTCGACGACGCGGGCCGTGCGCTGCTGATCAAGCGACGCGATAACGGTAAGTGGGAACCACCCGGCGGCGTGCTCGAACGCGGGGAAACCATCCCCGACGCGCTTCAGCGCGAAGTCCTCGAAGAGACCGGCATCAAGATCGCGCTTCCCGCGACCCTCACCGGCGTCTACAAGAACATGACCGGCCTGATCGTCTCCCTGGTCTTCCGCTGCGAGGCCATCGACGGCACCCCGACCACCGGAGCCGAGACCCGAGCCCTGCGCTGGGCCACCCGCGAGGAGATCACCGAGCTCGCCGACGAGGCATACGCGATCCGCGTTCTGGACGCGCTCGACAACACCAGCCCGCCGGCCATCCGCGCCCACGACGGCGTACGACTCATCTAGCACGCACCCACGACCCATAGCCCCTACCAGCACGAAGGAACTTGTATGGACGAGTATATGAGTACTCCGCGAGTTTGGGGCCTGATGTGCCCAGGATCCCGAGAAGAAGTCACCCGCGCCCGCCGCTGGACCCGCGACATCCTCAGCAACCACCCCTGCGCAGACGACGCCGAATTGATCGTCAGCGAACTCGGCAGCAACGCCCTCACCCACACCGCCAGCGGCACCGCTTACGGCACCTTCCAGCTCACGCTGTCCCTCTCCCCGCGCACCGTCGCGATCTCCGTGACCGACGAGGGAGGCCACCCAGAAGAAGTCGGCCCTACGGAGGCCGACGCAGACGAGATCCACGGCCGCGGATTAACCATCGTCATGGCACTCGCCCGCCGCCTGGACATCACCGGCAGCCAGCACGGCCGCACCGTCACCGCCCAGCTCGTAGCACCCGAGACAGGAGCCACCACATGCTGAGGCCCCTACTACGCCCCGGCTACTGGTGCGAGTGCTGGAGCCGTTCACCAGCCACAGGACCCCGCTCGGTCCTACTCGCCTCCATCGAAACCGACAGCCCCAGCGAGGCCACCCGATGGATCCGCGTCACCGTGCGCACCATCGCCTCAGCACTCGACCGCGAAACAGCCCACAAGGCATGGGACTGGATTACCTACGGCTACAAAGAAGCCGAAGACACCCTCACCAACGGAAAAGCAGCCACGTTCGCCCTCACCCAGCAAGACACCCACATCGAATGGATCCTCCGGCCGGTCACCTTCCTACCCCTCGCCCACCGCGAAGCCCAACGCCTCCCGGCATGCGCCGAACAGTTCACCTGCCCCACCACACACAAGATCGCCCGACACCAGGCCGACAGCCACTGAGTTATAACCTTCTCTACGGGTTCAAGGCGCCGCGCAAGCGCGGAGCGGCGGCCCGGCGGCGCGGGCCGCCGCTCCTGTCTCCGCCCCGCTCCGGCCCGACCGCCGAGCCGCGCGCCAGCAGCAGGCACCTTGGCTGAGGAGAAGAGGTACGTCGTGGCTGGGGGTCGGCTCCACGGCTTTAGGCCAAGACCGGGAAGTTAGCTGGTGGCGTGGTGTGTCAAGGGCGCGTTGGGTTTGGTTGACGTGGCAACGGAGCCCCTGTCGGACTGTGAGTGTCGAAGTCGCAGTCGGAGGGGGCTCCGTTGTCTGTTCAGTGTGCCACCGCGCCGCGGTCGCGTGGCTGGTCCGGGGTATGGAAGCCCGGTCAGTTGGGGGTGCTGACCCGGTGGGTGCCGCCGGCTCTGGTCGATGAGGTGCTGGCCGCCACCGGACGGTTCGAGAAGCGGGTGCGGATGCTGCCAGCCCGGGTGGTCGTGTACTTCGTACTGGCCATGACCTTGTTCGGTGACTGTGGCTATCGGGGGGTGTGGGCGGCGCTGACCGCCGGGATGCCCGGCCATCTGGCGCCTGACCCGTCGGCGGCGGCACTGCGGCAGGCCCGCCGTCGTCTGGGAACCGCGCCGTTGGCGTTGTTGTTCAACCGAGTGTGCGGACCGGTAGGCACCAAAGAGACGCCGGGAGTCTTCTGGCATGGACTGCGGGTGGTGGCCTGGGACGGCACGAGTGTGGAGGTGGCCGACAGTTCGGCGAACGTGGCGCACTACGGACGCCATGCGAAGGCGACCAGCCACCCGGCCGGCTATCCCCAGGTGCGGCTGACAGCCCTGGTCGAATGCGGCACACGCGCGCTGATCGGGGCCGTCTTCGGGCCCATGCACGACAAGGAAGTACCGCAGGCCCGCCGTCTGCTGCCCGCTCTCCGTCCGGGGATACTGCTCCTGGCCGATCGCGGATACGACGGCTACCAAGCCATCCGGGACGCGGCCTCCACAGGAGCTGACCTGCTGTGGCGGGTCCAGTCCGGACGCCTGCTGCCGGTGATCCAGCCCTTATCGGACGGCAGCCACCTCTCCCAGATCCTCGACCGTCGTTCCGGCGACCGCCTGGCCGCCTGGCAGCGCCGCAAGCGCCCGACACCGCCGCCTGAACTCACCGCCATGGCCGTGCGTGTCATCCGCTACCAGGTCACCGTCACCACCGCCGACGGCCGACAGCACACGAGCACAGTCCGGCTCATCACCACCCTCCTCGACCCCGGCCGCCACCCCGCGGCCGAACTGGCCGAGCTCTACCACCAGCGGTGGGAGATCGAGACCGCCTACTACGGACTGAAAGTCACCCTCCGCGGACCCGACCGCGTCCTGCGCTCACACACCGTCCAAGGTGTTGAGCAGGAGATCTATGCCCTGCTGACCGTCTTCCAGCTCACCCGCACCGCGATCCACGACACTGCCCACATCGCCGGTCTCGACCCCGACCGCCTCTCCTTCGCCATCGCCGTGCGCACCGCACGCCACACGGTGATCACCGCCGCCGTCCCCGCCCCCACCACTTCAGTCACCACGGCCCTGGCCATCCTGCTGCATCCCCGCAACCTCACCGACCGGCGCAGACGCTCCCGGGTCAGCCCCCGCTGCGTGAAACGCACCCTCTCGCCCTACGCCTACAACAAGACAGCAGGCAGCGTTGGTCGCAAGGCACCCGCCACAACCACCATCACTCTCACACCACAGCCCGACCCAACAGACATGGCCAGCCCCTAACTTCCCGGTCTTGGTCTTTAGGCAGCCAACTTGGGGCGAGCCTCCAAGATCAGGGGCTCACTTCGGGCTATCGCGGGCAGGTCAGGAGACTGCCCGAGTCGCGCAATGCTTACGAGCCCCTGATCTCTCGCCCCAAGCCAGCTCCAGCCCAAAGCCGCTCCACCTTCCGGAGCGTCAAACCAAGTTCTCCATCTGCTCAAGCTCGAAGGTGGGAGCTGCGCGCAGAATTGCAATTACTTGTCGAGGACTACTACCCGTCTTGGCGGTCTCAGGTTGCCTTGTCTTACGGGAAACGATCTTACCGCCAGAAAATTCCAGTACTTGGATCCCCTGTTTAAGTCTGGACCCAGAGAACTGGCTTAGGTCGAGCATATAGACCTCTGACCTCTGACCTGCCGCATGGGCATCCGAGACTCCCGCGTCGATCAAGTGGATCATGCGGACGTCCAGTAGCTCCGTGATCACGTTATAGTGATTCGGATTATCTTCCTTATCTCTATACCCGATCAGGAAATAAGTGAATCCCGTTTCTTCCAGGCAGAAGTTTCGGAGGATATTTAGACCAGCGATTGTTCGCGTAGCAGTATCGACGTTGGACGCCATATCCTCTTCGAGCTCTTGCAGTTTTACTTGTGCTGCATCTCCCGCAGCTTGGGTTACGTCCTGCACCCCCACAAGCCTTGCGTTCTGACGTCGCTGTGCCTTCATGATCGAGCTCCCAGCCAGAATCAGAAAGTCTCGCGGCACAGCACCAGAAGCCAAGACCAAGCGGTCAAGAGCAGATGAGTGGAATAGACGAGTCAGCGAATTTACACCGACATGCTTCCCGTACTGAACAAGAATACTCTCCAAGAACTTCTTTGCCCGTTGGGGGTCTTGTAGCGTGACATCGAGGTCCAACAAATCTGCGTCATGCATTGTCTGCAGACCGAGGGGTGGGGAGGACTGAAACCAGCGCGTCAGGTGGCGAATAGACGCGATCTTCAGCCACGCATTACAATCCCTCACAGCACCATGAAGCATGTCAAGGATCCTCGGTTGATCATTTCTCGGGAGATAGTAAAAGTCATCAATAAAGATGAACATCTCCACGCCGCTTGTTTCGAGAAACCTCTTCATGGCTCGCTGCGCCATCGGAACGAGCCTGTGTACGGAGTCACCCTCAGCTGTCCCCTTTGAGGCCAGCTGCCTACGGACCTCTTCGTAGAGTTCCACCGCCATCACAGAAACAGTAGATTCTGGCTTGATCTGCTGCTGTTTCGTCACAATTGCCCCTGAAATTTCTTCAAGGACGTAAAGGAATACACGATCCGGGTTCTCGCTCCGCAACGTCTGCATGTTGACCCAGCAAGAAATTGCACCGCCGTCCGTCAGCTTTCGCTTAGCCTCAACGAGAAGCGCTGATTTTCCCGCTCCGCGTCGACCAAAGATAAGGTGATGACGAGGAGCTGTAACGGAAGCAAGATTGAACTCCGCATCCCGCACATATGACAGGCTTGGCTGAGCTTCCGAGACTCGTGAGCGCGCACTGATTAGGCGCTGGAGATCCGTAGCGCGGGAATCATGGACACCACCTGTTAGGGGGACCGAGGAGGCATCCACAAGCTCCCTAGGCGCTTTCCTCACAATGATGAATGCGCGATTACCGGGAGAGGAAACCTCATCGTCAAGGTCATTCCCAATTTCCGCAGCATTCACAAATTCCGCTTCGTCTACCTGAACGATATAGTTTGTCTCTTCAGGGTAAGCGCGAACCGAGACATCAAGAACACGAACACCACGTCGCTGGAATTCTTCCCGAATGAAGTTCGAGACATCCGCCCCAGAGCCGGTCACGGCGTGCCACACCCTTTCTGCTTCAAATAGGTATCCGCTAAGCTCAAGAGGCTAGGCGCCTTGACTTGCAAGTCCTTTGCCACTCGCCGCCAGCTGTGCGTATCCGTGGGATATGGATCGTAGTCAGCTTCGTTTCTACGTGATCGTGCATCTTTCAACTGGTTCTGCCATACGGCGCTATCGGCGAAGTCTCCGGGTATCGCCTTGGGCAGCTTGGAGTGAGACTCGTGATCGTCCCCTCCATGATAGAAATACGCGACTGCACGGGCAGCGTGATACATGGCGTAGTAATAGCGACTAACCGCGCTTCGATAGAGAGCAGGTCGCGCCTTCATCAATTTATCACCAGCAATCAGAAAATTCTTGGCAAGTTCTATACGATCAAGACATGCCTGTTGCTGGAGGTCGGTAATCGAGCGAGCAGTTGAATGCGTGAGATGCACTCCCTCTGCATAGAGGGTGAGAGTGTTCTTGTCCGCTTTGCTTACTCGTAACAGAGCTAATTCACGTGTCTGCGTGTGACACTTAGGCGTCCGGTTACCTCTGCTGCTCTTACCCACAGCCACTACCGTAGCGCTTCTCCCAGCTCGTGGCTCCCCCTTATGCTGCCCAAGGTGCGCGCCACAGTGCCTCAACTCGCTGTGACACGGGCGTGCAGGCGCGGGCGGGTACTGGGCCCGCCCGCGCCCCTGACCTAGCTAGTCTCGACGTACTGTTCTTCGTGGCCCCAGCTCACGGTCCGTACACAACCGTGGCGCCCGGTCCAGGACTTGGCAGCCAGGCACACGCTGCGTCAGTGGCGACGTGGCAGTGGCCTGCGCCAGACCGCGTAAAGCCCCCCGAGTGCCGAGCTGAGGACGACCACGTCCTCGGCCGTGGCAGCTCCACTCAAGATGAGCATCACGCCAAGGACCAAGGTTGCAACGAAGGCTGCCAGGTCATTACCTCGTTGCGTAGGCTGGTTGGACAGAGTTCCTCCTAGGAGCTGGTGATGTGGTGGAGGGCGGCAGGTGCTTGCCGGCGTAGCCGCCCTCCCGTCGAGTCGGTGACTCGACGCGGAACCATTCTCGGCACGATCTGCGGGCTGACACGGAGGTGCTGATGACGTCTCAATCCGACTGTCAACGCGCGTACGTGCGCATCTACGTGCAGTCGGACCAAGGCGTCATGCGTGATTGGGGGACGGGACCTGTGGGCGGTACCACGCAGAATCAGGAAAAAGCTAGTAAGAGGGCTGACGGGCTCAGAGCTCTCGTTCGCGAGAGAGGACTGTTAGATGTCCTGTCTGCTACAGAGCAGTTGTGGTCAACCGGACTTAGCCCCCGCACTATCCGCATTCGCGAGACTTATGTTCGCAATAGGGAAATGGCGGAGAACCCCTTCGACGCGGACCCTTGGGGGGTTCCGATGGTGCGGTTCAGTACGCCGGTTGATGAGCGCAGGCGTCCAGTAAGAGAGGTGCTGCCACCACTGGCTCGACTTCTGAAATCCCAAGGTGTAGCGATGCAGTTCCATTTGACTGCACTATTTGTCGCACATTGCCAAGCGAAGCCGGGTCGCACGTGGAACAATACTATCCCCCTAAACAGGGATGGTTCATCCGAACTAAGCTGGCTCGACCTTATGTCGGTCCCCACTACGCCAAAAGCAATAGCGACCCAATCCTCAACTACCTACACAAGAAATAAGTTGCGCCAATTCCGGTCCGCCCTAAAGCTGCTAGCAGACGAAGATTTGATGGATATGCGAAAATCGGGGAGGGGGCGCAGTTATGCGGATTTCAGCCTCCTCTCGGAAGACGCAAGTAGCTCGGGTGCAGGGGGCGTAGAGTACCGAGTTCCCCAAGAAGGGGAAGTTCCTCTTGGGCTCCCTATCGAATTCTTCCTGCAAGGCTGGACTCACGTACTTACAAAGAGTGAAATCGCAGCTTATCTGATGTGGCGACAGCTTGGTGCGGCCTCTTCGTACGTAATGGCTAGTTGGCAGGAGCGCGCAGGACTCTTTGGTTTTTCACGTGAGGTCTATGACACCCACCAAGCGCTTGAAGCCTTTGGACTTATTAGGGTGGTTAAGCCAAGAGAACGTCGCGATGACGGCACTTGGCGAGGATATTCGAACGCCAGTCAACTTTATTCGCACAGAGTCCATGTCTTGCCCCAAGGGCTCTGGAGGCGCGCAGATATGGCCGTCGAAAAGGCACTTCGCAAGGCTGCAGCCCTCGGCAAATGGTCTAAGCCTCTGGATACGTAGTCCTTTTGACCCAGAGTCCCGTAGACCCACGGGCAGCCTATCTGTGCCAGCTCCGAAGTCAGTTGCGCAGGGGCACTTGGCATCTTGAGAAACGGGACTCTGGAAGATCGTGTTGCAGAGGTTCGCGGGGAGCAGTACAGGCAACAAAGCAGCGGCCCGCGCGAGAACGCACCAGATGCGCACCAGATGCAGCGGTTAGCCATGGTCAACACGGGTCACGACGACACTGTGGCGAGCGAGGGCATAGCGGCTTCATGCAGGCCAGCGGTCCACTGGCTCTATCTGCACGGTGATTCCCAAGCTCAGAGCGCGGGTTCGATTCCCGTCACCCGCTCCAGCACAAAGCCCCAGGCCAGCGGCCCGGGGCTTCTTCGTTGTCTGACTCTCTCCACACCTCCGGTGCCCGTTGTGTGCCCTATGCGAAGCCTTCAGCGGACTGCGTGGTCGAGGGCTATCGTGGCAGCAGAGTCGGCCGAGAAGGAGAGCCGCGATGAGCGCTGCCCGTGACTACAGCGATCTGTACGACATCATCGAGCGACTTGAGCCCGAACAGGTCGAAGAGCTGCGTCGGCACGCCCTGCGCTTGGTGAAGACGCCACCACCGAGCCGTTTCCGGGTCCTGCGAAGCTTCGACGGACCGTCGGACGACCTCGGCGCCCGCGCCAAGGACATCGCTCGCGAGGAACTCGGCGAGGCCGATGCTGATCGTTGACACAGGCCCGATCGTCGCCCTGCTGAACCGGAACGACCCCGACCACGAGAGCTGTGCCGAGCTGCTGGAGTCCCACGACGGTGAGCTACTGATCACGCCGCATGTGCTCACCGAAGCCTGCTACCTGCTCGCCAAGTACGTCAGCCCCGACGCAGAGATCAACCTCATCGAGGCCGTTGCCGCAGAGGACCTCGTCCAAGTACCCACCGCCCGGGAAGATCTCTCCCGCATGGCCGAACTCATGCAGCAGTACCGCGGGTTCCCTCTTGGTGTTGCCGATGCCTCGGTGGTCGCCCTTGCGGAGCGCCTCAAGGCGCCCAGGGTCGCCACCCTGGATCATCGCCACTTCCATGCCATCAAGCCCCTCCACGTGCCGGCGCTGACACTCCTGCCATGAGGCGCGCCGTGCATGCCAGAACGGGCGGAGAGCCGCAGTCAACAGCGGCCACTCAGATGCCAGCGCAATGTCGGTCGCAGAAGAATTTCCGCAGGTCCCGGCCGTAGGACCGTCCTAACGGAACGGTGATTCCCAAGCTCAGGGCGCGGGTTCGATTCCCGTCACCCGCTCCAGCACAAAGCCCCAGGCCAGCGGCCCGGGGCTTCTTCGTTGCCTGGGACCGCTGGCGTCTCCGTCAGCCTGCGACGGCGGGCCGAGATCCGACGCAACGCGATCACACTCGGGCCAAAGCGATCGAGACGGGTCGGGTGTTCTCCGCCCAGCTGCCGTCTTTCGTCGAGCACCTCGGCCGCGCGGTCGAACAAGCCGCTGCCCAGAGCACCATCTCTCCGCTGCGTACCTTCTTGCAGTGGTGGGGCGAGTTCGTCGCCATCCAGCGCTACCCGGGCCGCGCCGCACGCCTGCGCGAACTGGAAGGCGAAGCGGAACAGGCCACCGACCGCCAGGCCGTGCGCTCCGCGCTTGCCGAGATGCGACAGATCACAGAGCTGGCACACCACGAGATCTACGCGTGAGCGACAACTAGACCTGGGACTACGACCCCGATGCCGAGCACGTCGTAGGCGGCCTGCCACATGAAGTCGTGGCTGAGGTTGAGCGCTTGGCCGAGCAACTGATGGTTCTGGGCCGCGACGCGGTCGACGTCGGGCGCGGAAACCCGCACGGCGGAGGTCTGCGGACACAGGACATCTTCGGAGGACGGGGCTTCTTCATGTTCATGGCCCTGGAGCGACTCGAACTTGTTGTAATCACCCGCGTCACATGGCTCGGCTGATCAGCGACTACGGCACCAGGCTGCATGCGATCAGCGCGACCTCACGGTCAGCTCGTGGCCAGCCGTTGAAGCGGCGCTCCGGGTGGCCGTGCCCGAGTTGGCCACCGAAGGTGAAGGTGTACGCCCGACTGCCGACGACCGGCTCGGCAACACCCTGGACGTAACGGCACGCATGGTGATCGATCAGCAGCTCGACCGTGGCCCAGGCTGGAAGGCAGGGAGTCGCCGCCGGTCCCACCGATGCGGATCACGATGTGGAAGTGGACGGCGCCGCGCTCTTGCTGCTCGGCGATCTTGAAGAAGGACAGCCGGACTGATCGTGGAAGGCGAGTTCTGACAGTCGGGGCCGCCGTACAGTTCATGCCAGCGTCCCGCCTGTCAGTCCGAAGGCCCACCCTCAGCTGGACTCCCTGGACTCATGCGCTGTGTCGCGGAAGCAGTCGGAGACGACTGTCACCTCGATCAATGACGTTTTGTCAGGATGCTTGCGCTGATCGAGCAGTCGGATGTCTGCGGAGAAGTGGTCCCGAGAGAAGTTCGCGACGATCTGCGGCGTCTTCGCGGGACTTCCATCGGGCCCGTCCTTGATGATCTTCCAGTCGTGTTTGGGAAGCTCCGTACGAAGCCGCTCAAAACCACGGGACAAATCATCGAAAGGTACATCATAGACGCTCCAGGGATGGTGCATGCGCTGCACTCCCGCGTCATCAGCGTATTTAGAGCACGGTAGCGTGCCCGGACCCGGCTCGGTGACCTTCGCCTTCCTCAAGCCAATGATGTCCAGAATAGTGCTGGACATTTTCTCCGTCTTCTTCTCCATACTGCCGACATCACGAACATCCACTTTATCCGCAGCCTTTTTATCGCCCACCTGGGAACACCCCGCAATAAACGTGAGGATCGGAATCACGAAGAGCGCCGACCAAACTTTCCCAGAAGTCAATTTAATCATATTGAACCCTGTCGTAGCTGCCAGTGATCACCGCAGCCTGATTCCGCAGCGCAATGGTTTCATCGTCCCAGTAGTCACCGTGACCCTCGACACCTGATTTCACTAGATGGGCGCCGAACTCGGGGTCGGTGGGAATGTTCCCGTCACCGCCGAGCCCGACCTTCCGCCCCCCTTCCCGGACCCACCAGTCGTCTCCCCCAACACCGCCGGCCTTCATGGCCCAGACGTGTTCGCTCCCGATGCCGAGGTCGGACGCGTGCCCCACCTGCATGCCCGGGCTGCCCGCCGCGAAGATGTCGCCAACGGGCAAGGCACCGCCATGAGGGTCGTAGGAGGTATGGGACTTGGTGGCATCACCGATGACTGTGCTGCCGTAACTGTGACCGATGAGGGTCGTATGGCCATGGTCGCCGGTCGCCGCCTCATGCGCCGCCCGGTTGCCGTCGAGGAACTGACGGAGATGGGGCGCCGCAGCAGCCGCGTATTTGTCGTGCCGTGCGTCCGAAATGGCGTCCGGGGCATCGTACCCCAACCAGGTGATTGTGGAGACCTTGGAGTTGGGATCCAGTTTATTGCTCTCCATCCAGAGTCTTTCCCCACGGTCGAGATCGCCACCGATACTGCCGATGTGCGTCTTGGTGCCCGGCACATACACCGCCGTGTGATCGGCGGTGTCCGGGTTTCCGGTGGCCATGATGACGCGGCCGTCGTTCTTCTCCGGGTCGAATCCGAGTAGATACGCCTCCGGTATGTGCTTCTTTCCGCCAGTCTCATCAAAACGTTTCTGGATGGCCTCCATGCCATCCAGAGCAGCGTTCAGATGGTCCCTGCGGTCGTTGTACTTGTAGTACCATTTCGCGTATTCGTCGGTGAAGACCTGGACCGGATAACCTCCGCTGCCGGGAATCGTCTTGTATTTGACCAGAGGTTCCTCGGGGATAGCCTTCAGCTCCTCCTGGTATTTGGCATGCATCACGTCCAGGTGAGTGCGGTTGGCCTCGTCGCGGGCGGCGGCGGGCAACCCGTTCATGCCGCCCACAGCCTTCGAGTGAAGTGCGATATAGGCGTCCTTCTCGTCCTGGGACAGGCCTTTCCACCATTCGGCGTTTTCCTTCGGGCTGCCATCCCCCGGCGGGCGCTTGATGTGATCCAGGTAGTCCTTGGCACCCGACCTGACCCCGACGGTGTCCTTGTCCGTGTCGATCCAGTCCTTGTCAGAGACGTTCAGATCATCGTCGGCCTTCAAGTTACGCAGCTTCGGCGCCCAGCGCTCGTCGGCCTCGGTCGCTTCCTGGACAGCCTGGGCGATCCGGTCGGCGTATTCGATCGCCCGGCTGAAGTACGGGTTCGGGTGCTGGTTCCCGGCTTGCCGGTCCAGGGCGTCAGCGATGTCATTGGCGTCGTTGCCCGGGTCTATGGGGGCACCGGACTCGTGTGCCCTGGCGCTGCCGGTGACCTTGCCGCCCTTGGGGGTCTTGCCGTCGACCTTGTCGCCACCAGGCGGATAGCTCACCGAGCCGTCCGCGTTCACCGTCAGCTTTTCCGCCTGGGCGTCCTCGATTGCCGCGTCCAGCTTCTTCTTCGCCGCTCGCAGATCGAAAGCCAGAGCGTTCAGAGCGGTGCTGACCAGGCCGCACTCGACCTCCACGTAGTGGAAGTTCTCCGAGAGGTTCCGTAACTGGTTGTACGCCGCCGTCGCGGCCTCACCCTCCAGGGACTCACGCATCTGGGCGGCGATCCGGCGCTCCAGCGCCTGCCTTGCCCGGCCAGCCATGTCGCTGGTCGTTTGGTAGCCGTCAGCCGTGCCCTCGAACTCGCTGGGCTTGAGGCCCTTCAGCGTCGCGTAGTCCACCGTTCAGGTCACCGGCCCTTGTCCTGGCCGCTGGCCCTGGTGGTTGTTACATTCTCCACGTTGCTCAGCAAGGCGAGCAGTCCGCTCTCGGTGTGCCGCGTCCTCTGGCCCGACTTCACTCCGCCGGATTCACCCGCGCCCCTCGGCTTCCCGATCACGCCGCCGAGTTGGCTACCTGTGATGCCAACCATGCCTTCCCCCCGTGCACATTCGTATCCGCACTGTGCTGACGCCACACTACAAAATGAGGGAAGACACGGGCGCCTTCGTGAGCGTTTACCTCGTGCCCGTTCCGTGTCAGAAAGCTGTTACGCGCGTCCGGCGGTCGCGTTCATTTCCCCGTGCTCTGATCCGTACTGTCGATGTTCTCGGCAGTCCCCGTCAGGCATGTTGGCGCCATGAGCAAGGTACGCAGCGGCGGCGAAGCCGTACGTACTGCTGGGGACGCTCGCCGAGCTGGGCGGCGGGCCGCGGTCGGTGGCGTCATAGTGCCGTGCCGCGTCGGCCTGGACGCGCTCGCCGTCCCGTCTCGGTCCGGTGCTGCACCGCCCGCGACGAGGTCGCCGCGGGCAGGACCAGCGGGCTGTTCACCCGGGCCGAGGTCCGCGACGCCATCGGCGTCGCGGGGCTGTTGAAGGTCGGCACCCCACGAACCGCTCATGGATCTCGCCGCGCAGGACGACGCAGGGTTCGACCGCCGCATGGTCGCCGACTCGCCCGGCCGTGTCCAGCGGTACACCGGCGGGCAGTTCGCCGCCTACGGCCTCGCTCCTGAGGAAGCCGCGGCGATGCGCGGCACCTTCGTCGACTGGCGGCAGCGACTGCTCTGGATCGCGGTGTGCCATCGCGGTGTGCCATCGCGACGGCCGCGTCCGCCGAGTCGTGACTTGCACCGGGGCCAGTGCGGGTATCCGGTTCGGTGGGTATGGGTGTCGGCTCAGTCGGTCTTGACCGGGGTCAGGCTGAATCCGTCGTGGGGCTTGCCCGCGAAGAGGTCGGCCAGCCCGCCGCTGAGCGCGTATGTCGTCCCGTCCGGTCCCGCGGTCACGTCGCTGGTGACGGGATCCTCGACGGTGTCCGTGACCTTCACCGTGGCCTTCTTCCAGCCGTCACGGGGCTCCACACGCTGGATCGGGGCCGGCTTGCCGGTCAGCAGACCGCTGCTGACCGCCGCTATCGAGCCGTCCTTCAGGAGCCGCATGCCGGCCGTGGGGGAGCCGAGCGGCGCGGAGAGCTTCACCTCCTGCGCCTTTTCGGGGTGTTTGACGGGCACCCGTACCAGGGAGCCGTCGGCCATGGCGATGATCAGCTGGTTGCCCTCCACCCACTCCACCGCTGACATCCCCACACCGTTCAGGAGGTCGGGGATGTCGAGCGTGCCCTTGAGCAGGTTGTTCCGCAGGAATACCGAGGCGTGGCCCGTGCGGTCGATGCGGAACACCGTGGGGGTCAACTCGTCGACGGCGTACGCGGTGCCGTCGGGCGCCACCGTCACATCGGAGATCAGGTGCTGCTTGCCGTCCAGGGTGAGCGCGGTCAGATCGACGCACCAGTCCTGCTTCCCGCTCTTCAGGTCGTAGCTGCCCACCCCGGCGACGCGGAAGGGGGCGTCCTTCCTGGAACGGTCGGCAGTGCCGTAGTCCACATTGCTGACCAGGATGCGGTCCCGTTCACGGTCGACGAGGACGGCCTGCGCGGACACCAGTTCCGGGTCGTCGATGAAGGTGCGCACCTTTCCGTCGGGGCGGACGGCGGAGACCGTGCCGTGCTTCAGCGAGCCGGCGAAGAACGTGTTCGACCGCGCGTCGAAGTCCAGCGAGTGCGGGAACACGTTCGGGCCGTCGGCCTTGATGACGCTGGGCGCCTTCTGCTCGGCATGCTCGGTCGGGGTCCGCTCGGAGCCGGATGTGGAGCCGGATCCGGCAGCGGAACCGTTCGCGGCCAACGCCGTGCCGGTGGCCACGACGGCGACGAGTGCCGCGCCCGCGATGGCGATCTTCAGCTTCGTCTTCTTCATTGTTGTCCTCGTTCCTCGGGAGGGTTGGGGCCGGGGTGTACCGCGGTGAACTGTGTGGGGGTCACTCGGTGATGTCGCGTCCGAGCAGCGCGGCCAGCCGGTCGAGCGCGGGGGCGTCGTCCGGAGCGGCCCTGGACGGCGCGAACGGAGTGCCCGGTCCGGACGGCATCCGTACCGTGAGGCCGCGGGCGAACTCGGTCTCCCGCTCGACCGTGGCCTCGTCGAACAGGGCCTTCTGGCCGATGGCCCGGGCCAGATCCCAGCCGTGCACCAGGTGCTCGATGGTCTGTAGACGCAGCGCCACGGCGCCGGGCACCTCACCGATCGGGGCCCGCACCGTGCGCTCCAGCGCTCCCGGCTCATCGAAGGCGGCCACCAGGGCGGCGGCCGATGTCCGGAACGCCTTCTTGAGCGCTCCCGGAGCGGGGCCGAGCGCCGGGAGGGGGCGCCGCGCCCCCATCACGACGGCGGACGTGTGCTGTCCCGCCAGCAGATGGTCGACCATCTGCCGGACGTTCCAGTCGGTGCAGGGCGATCGGACTGTGGCTTTACGGCGGCCGTCGACCGGACGGCCAGGCGGCCACAAGGCCGGACGACCGGACGACCGGACGGTCAGGCGGCCACACGGCCACACGGCCACACGGCCGGATCAGGGGTGTACGGAAGGAAGGACCTGTGCGGGGGTACCGGTGGCGGCGGGCCGGGCGGGGGCCGACATGTCCGCGGCGGGCTGGAGGGTCTGGGTGAGCAATCGCAGTGCCGCCTGGGCGGCGGAGCCGGGCGCCGCCGTCGTCACCATCAGCCGGATCCCCTCCCCCCGGGGCACCGGGAGCGAGTGCTGCAACACGTCCAGCTCCCCGACCGTCGGATGGCGCATCCGGTACTCGTTCATGCCCCAGGCGCGCACCCGGTGCTGAGCCCACAGCGTGGCGAACTGCGGGCTGCGCATGGTCAGCTCGCCGACGAGGGAGGCCAGATGCGGGTCGTCCGGATACTTGCCGACCGCCTGCCGCAGCTTGCCCACCACGTCCCGTGCCTTCCTGGGCCAGTCCACGTACAGGTCCCGCGTGTGGGCGTCCAGGAATACCATCCGGGCGGTGTTGGGTCGCGTGGCCGCTTGATCCGGGCTGTCCGGGGCCAGATGCCCGGCGAACAACGCATGCCCGGTGCGGTTCCACGCCAGGATGTCCGAACGCCGCCCGAGGACGACCACGGGTGAGTCCCCGAAGGCATCCATCAGCTGGCGCACCGCCGCGGTGACACGCTCGGCGGGGAGCCGGCGGCGGCTCTGCCTGGCATCGCCGGACAAGGTGTGCAGGTGGCGCCGCTCCGCGTCATCCAGCCGCAGAGCCGTGGCCAGCGCGTCGAGGACCTGCGGCGAGGCGTTGAGCGACAGCCCCTGTTCCAGCCGGATGTAGTAGGCCACGCTGACACCGGCCAACTGGGCCAGTTCCTCACGCCGCAGCCCCGGCACCCGCCGCCGGTCGCCGTAGTCCGGCAACCCCACGTCCGCCGGTTTCAGCTGAGCCCGGCGCCGGGACAGGAACTCACCGAGGAGGGATTTGCCGTGCGCTGTCTCGTCCATGCGACCGAGTATGGACAGGCTCTCTCCATCCAGCCTGCCCCTGCGAGTAGCAGGCGCGAAGCCGCCGAGCACGTGGCGCCCGGGACCTCACGGGAATCGCCGTGGCGCGTGCCGCCGGAGCGAGACGGCGCCGGCCCTCGCCCACGGCGGGACCGTGCCCGCCGTCGGCACGGTGCGGTGAGCACTGTGCATCGTGAAGTCGCAGGTCACGGGGGAGCTGGAACGCATAGCCGCCGTCGTGCCCGCCCAGGACGGTCTCGCCGTCGATCCGATCGATCCGATCGATCCGCCACTTCATGCGCCGCCCGACGACGGCTGGAGGATCGGATCGAGGCCAACGTATGTTGGACGGATGGAGATGTCGGGATATCGCACCGGCATCCCTTGAGAGCAGGTCCGAAGGTGCCTCCCCCGACCGATCAACCCATAGCAATCGAGGAGGCCCCTTGTGAGCCCCGGCCTCAAACCCGAGGATATCGATCTCCGTCTGGTCCGCTATGTGACCGTGCTCGCGGAAGAGCTGCACTTCGGGCATGCCGCGGACCGTCTGCACATCGCCCAGCAGACCCTGTCCGCGCAGATCAGCCGACTGGAACAGCGGCTGGGCACGGCGCTCTTCGTGCGTGATCGCCGGCATGTGGCACTGACCGACGCCGGTGCGGTGTTCGTGGCCGGAGGGCGGAGGTTGCTGGACTCCTCCGCGACATTGCTCATGGAGGTGTGTGCGTCGGGCCGCCCCATCCGGCTGGACGTCATCACCGAGGGGCTGACGACCGGCCTGATCGCGCAGCATGTGCGCACCCGTCTTCCGGAGATCACTCTGGAGGTCGTCCAGCGGCAGGGGCTGGTCGGCTCGTTGGAGCATGTGAGCCGGGGGGAGATCGATCTTGCCTTCGGCCGGGTGACCGGGGTGCCTCCCATCTGGAAGGGGACCTTCCGCTGTCTGCTGGTCAGGCTCGAACCGATGGGGGTCGTCCTCCCCGAGCACCATGTCCTCGCCGCGGGGGATGTCGTGCGGCTCGGCCAGTTGCGGGACTTCCCGGTCCTTCTGCACACCGCCGTCGAGGCCAGGGACTGGGAGGGCTGGAACACCGCTCTGGTCGAGCACTTCGGTCTCACCGTGGGGCGGCGCCTGCACGGCCATGGGCGCGCGGCGGCGAATGCGGCGGCGCTCGCCTATGGCATGCCGACGCTCGCGCCCGTGCGTGCCCCGCTGCCCGAGGGTCTCCTCGTACGCGAGCTGCACGATCCCATACCGCTGTGTCCCATGTGGCTGGTGTGGCGGGACACGGACCGTTCGGTCAGGGCGCCGAAGCGTGCCGCTGACATCGACGCGGTCATCGAGGAGGTCGACCGTCTCGCACGGGACCAGGGCTGGCGCGACCTCCCGAGCCAGCCCTGGTGGCTTCCCGAGACGGACCGTGCCGAGCTCGGAGACCTCCTCAGCCCCCGGTGACGCGGGTCTCCAGGCGGCCCACCCCGACGACCTCGACGACGACCTCGTCGCCGGGTTCGAGATAGCGGCCCTGGTGGGCGGCGGCGGTTCCGGCGGGAGTACCGCTCAGTAGCAAGTCCCCCGGGTGGAGCGGGGCGAGCTTGCTCAGCGCCGAGATCTGCTCCGCGAGGGAGAAGATCATCTGGTTGGTGTTGCTGTTCTGCCGCACCTCCCCGTTGACCGAGAGGCGGATGGGGAGGTCGTGGGGCGTCGGCACCAACGACGCCGGGACCACCGCCGGGCCCAGCGGCTTCAGACCTCGCCAGCCTTTCTGCAAGAGCCAGTGGATCCCGAACGGCGGCGCGCTCAACGCCTCGTCGTCGCGGCAGGACAGGTCGTTGGCGACGGTGTACCCCGCGACGTAGTCCAGGGCCTCCTCCACGCTGACCGAATCGGCCCGCCTGCCGATCACAGCGGCCAGCTCCGCCTCCCAGTCCAGGCGCCGCATGCCCGGCGGGCGGGGGCTCTCGCCACGGTGCCCGCTCAGCGCCGCCCCCGGCACCAGGAAGTGGAAGGGGCGAGCGGTTGCCGGGTCGGGCGGAACCGCCCCCATCTCCGCCACATGGTCGCGGTAGTTGGCGCCCGCGCAGTAGACGGTGGGCCGGTATGCGGTCGGGGGAAGGAACGTCACCTCCGATGCGGCCCGCCATGGGCGGCCCGCATCGTCCGGAGGGTACGTCCGCAGCGCCCGGAGCACGGTGTCGACCCATGCGTCCCACTGGTCCAGCAGGGCGTCGAAGGTGTCCGGGACGGGGGCGGGCCGCTCCTCTTCGGACACCAGATCATGCAGCGGCAGTACGCGGTCGCCGGCCATGACGGAGAGGACCGTGCCATCGCCGCCGTCCTCGTCCAGGACGGTGGCGAAACCGAAGGTGGTCACCGAAAGCCTCCTCGTGAGTCGTTCAGGTCGGCCGGGTCAGCCCTGGAGGATTTCCATCGGGCGCTGGGCGATCTTCAGGATCTCCGCCCGGCTCAGATCGGTCTGCCCGGTCAGGTCGAGGCGCTCGTCCTTGAACCGGTAGGCGTAGCCGTCCTCCGGCAGGTAGCAGATCTCCCACCAGTTCCGGTCCCGGTCCTGGATGTAGAAGGAGTAGACGCCGTGCTGGTCCACCGGCTCGGTCACATCCAGGATGTTGTACTCCTCGCGGATCTCGAGGATCTCGCGGTGCGCCTCGTCCACTTCCCGCTTGCTGGCCACGTCGATGCCGTTGTGGTGCAGCAGCGGCATCGACGGGCGGTCGGGGTTGCTCTCGAGGCAGACGTAGACATGGTTCCCGCCGAGCCTGATGAAGAGCCCGATCAGCGTCTGCTGGACGACCTCGAGGCCGAGGACTTCCTCGTAGAAGCGGCGTGATTCCTGGATGTTGTCCACTTCGAGGGTGCCGTGGGACAGGAAACGGGACTTGATCAGGGGCTCGCGGGTGGAGCGTTGGGTGATGCCGGGCATGGCGAAGCCTCCGGGTGGTGTCGGATCGGGGGGTGTGCGCGGGGTGTGGGGGGTGTGGGGCGGGGTCAGGACGCGAGGGAGGACGGAAGGCCCTCGTCGAGGCCCGTGCCGCGGTAGTCGGCCAGCCGGTGCGCCATGTTGAACAGCAGCACTCCGGTCGGGCCGCCGGTGTCGTTCCGGTAGATCCCGACGAACCGCCGGGTCTTTGGATCGCCTTCGACGATCTCCAGGGTGTCGTCCGGGCCGGGGTGACCGACCACCTGGACGCGTGAGTCGTAGAGGTTGGACCAGAACATCGTCGTCGTGTCGTACGCGGGAGCCGATACGCCGTCGAGCAGCGTGCCGGCGGCGGTGTCCGCCTGGCGCAGGGCGTTCTCCCAGTGCTCGATGCGGACCGGGCGGCCGAGACGCGGATGGTCCCAGCAGGCGATGTCGCCGGCCGCGACGATCCCGGGAGCGCCGTACGCGGCGAGATTGCCCCGGCAGCGGACGCCGTTGTCGAGGAGCACCCCGGAGCCGGTGAGCCAGTCGGCCGCGGGCTCGACGCCGATGCCCACCACCACGACGTCGGCCGGGACCAGGCCGCCATCCGACAGCCGCACCCCGGTGACACGGCCGTCTCCCTCCACACCCGTGACGCCGCACCCCATGCGCAACCGGGTGCCGTGGTCGGTGTGCAGGCCGGCCAGGACCTGCCCGGTCCGCAGCCCCAGCGCCCGCGCTCCGGGCACCGGCAGGGGGTCGATAAGGGTGGTGTCCAGGCCGAGACCGCGGGCCGTGGCCGCCACCTCCTGCCCGATGAAGCCGCCGCCGATGATCGCGACCCGCGGAGCGCCCGTACGGAGGTCGGCGCGGAGCGCGTCGGCGTCGGCGACGGTGCGCAGGGTGTGCACCCCTGCCAGGTCGCATCCCGGCAGCCGGCGGGCCCTGGTGCCGCAGGCGATCAGCAGGCCGTCGTACGGCTGCGGGTACGGGGGGCCGTCGTCCTCCCGCAGCCACACCTGCCGTGCGGCGGTGTCGAGTTGAACGGCACGGGTGGACAGGCGGAGGTCCGCGTCGAGGTCCTGCCGCGGCAACACCAGGTCGGACGCCTGCCGGTCGCCGGTGAGGTAGCTCTTGGACAACGCGGGGCGCTGGTAGGCCGTGACGGCCTCCTCCCCGACCAGCGTGAGCGCGCCGTCATAGCCGCGTCGGCGCAGGGACTCGGCGGCGCGGAGGCCGGCGATCGAGGCCCCGACGATGGTGATGCGCCGCGGAGTTCGGTGCGCCACGGCTCAGTCCTGGATCTTGATCGCTGCCACCGGGCAGAAGCCGACCGCCTGCTCGATCCGGGCACGCAGCTCCTCCGGGGGGTTGGCCTCCAGGAGGGAGACGATCCCTTCCTCGTCGAGCGTGAAGACCTGCGGCGACAACCCGGTGCACATGGCCGCACCGATACAGACATCGGTGTTGACGGTGATCTTCATGGCAGAACTCTCCAGAATGCGGGAGGGGGAGCCCTCTCGGGGCGGTCCGTCGACCGCCGAGGACGGTGACCATTCCACGCTCCGCACCTCGTCCCGGTCCAACAGTTCCCACCGGGGGTTTGACAGGCCCGCTCTGTTACAGCGGGGTCCGCGGGGGCCGATGGACGCGGTGGCATGGCAGGCCGTACTGCCGCGGGGGTTCCAGCAGCCTCACCCGCCCCACGCATAAGGCCCAGGTCAGCGACCTGGGCCTTATCTGTTGTCCGGCTCTCCCCATGCTCCCGTGCCCGATGGGTTCCGGGCCGCCTTACGGTGTGCCCGTACCCGTCAGAAGTCGTACGGCTTCGTGGTGCTCCAGTTCAGCACGTCGGCCTCGTTCCAGCTGAACTGCGGCTTCTCGCCCTTCATGACGACCGAGTAGTAGGGGCCCTCGTGGCCGTCCGCGCCGCGCAGCGCGAGGGCGAGCCCCTCCGCCTTCTGGTTGTCCGACCCGTAGTCGAAGAGGTTTACCGCGCTGTATACCTTGCCGCCCGGCTGGAGGGTGATGTGCTTGTCGCCGCCCGGGTTGTCCTTCTTCGAGTGCGGCAGTGCGGCGCCGTCGGCGTCACCGAGCTTCACGGCCGGGTAGGAGGTGACCCAGCATGGCTTGGTGCCCTCGTTCGACGCGGTGACCAGCAGGTGGTCGCCCTGCTGCCCGGCGAACCGGTGCACCGCGGTGACCAGCATCTCGTCGCCGCGGCACTGCTGGGCACCGGCCGCTGTGGACTTGTTCGCGACCTCGTCCGTCCCGCCCGAGGCGGTCGCCGAGCGCGCGCCCTCCTTGGTGTCACCGCCGCTGTTGGCCTGCTGCGCGCCGCCCTTGCCGTCCCCGTCGGAAGCGGACCGGCTCTGCGCGGAACCGGCGGCGTTGTCGCCGCCCGCCGCCTTCGAGTCGCCGTCGGCGCCGCCGCAGGCGGTCAGGCCCAGCGCCAGCGCGGCGGTGACGGCGGCCAGGGCGACGGTACGAATCCGGGAAGTACGCATGCTCGGGTTCCCCCTGCGTTTAGTGCGGGAGTTTTCCTTGGTCGTTCCCGCGGTGTGGACACCACTTTTCCCGGGGCCACTGACGTTCCGAAAACGCCGCGCTAACGTCCCGCGAGCGAACCGCGTGCGAACTGAGGCCGGGCCGTAAGCGGTGGGACTTCAGAGGGGTGGATCGTCCGGCAGGACGCGGAACGCCTTGTGATGGCCCAGACGCCAAGGCCCTGGAAACTCAGCGAGCCCACCCCGCAAGCGGAGTGGGCTCGTCTCTTGAGCGCTGGGCAAGCCTTGCACCTGCATCTCCCCGCAGGAAGCGGGGCGTCTTTCCTTGGACCACCAACGCGCGGCCGACTGCCCGGAGTTCGGGCGCTTTCGACAAGATCGAGTGTAGCGCACGGACGCACCAGCCTGACGCAGCAGCCGCCTCTCACGGGGAGGTACGGGGAGGTTCGGGTGGGGCGGTCGTAGGACGCGGGGCGGGACGTCCGTGGGGTGGGCGCCGTGTGGTCAGGCTCGGACGAATGCCAGCAGGTCGGCGTTGAACTTGTCCGCGAATGGGGCGACCATCGCGAGGCCGTGGGGGGCGCCCGGGTAGACCTTGTAGTCGACGTCCTTGACGATGGCCGATGACTTGTTGCCCGCGGCCACGATCGGGACGATCTGGTCGTCGTCGCCGTGCACGATCAGAGTGGGTACGTCGAAACCTCGCAGGTCTTCCGTGAGGTCGGTTTCCGAGAATGCCTTGACGCAGTCGTACGCGCCCTTGATTCCCACCTGCATCGACCACATCCAGAATGCGTCGCGGATGCCCTTGGAGACCTGCGACGCGGGGCGGTTGGCGCCGTAGAAGCTGGCGCTGAGGTCCTCGTAGAACTGGGAGCGGTCGGTCAGGATGCCTTTGCGGATGTCGTCGAAAACCTCGATCGGCAGTCCTTCCGGATTCGCGTCCGTCTTCACCATCAGCGGGGCGATGGCGCTGAGGAGAACGGCCTTGGCGACCCGATCGGTGCCGTACCGCCCGATGTAGCGCGCCACCTCGCCACCGCCGGTGGAGTGCCCGACCAGGATGACGTCGCGCAGGTCGAGCGTTTCGATGAGCTGCGCCAGGTCGTCGGCGTAGGTGTCCAGGTCGTTGCCCTCCCACGGCTGGCTCGAGCGGCCGCCGCCGCGACGGTCGTGGGCGATCGCGCGGTATCCGTTGTCCGCGACGAGCTGGAGTTGCGGGTCCCAGGCGTCGGCGGTGAGCGGCCAGCCGTGGCTGAAGACGACCGGCCGGCCCGAGCCCCAGTCCTTGTAGAAGATCTGGGTACCGTCCTTGGCGATGACGAAAGGCATGATGCGATTCCTTTCGGGCTTGTGCGTGCGCCTTTATGGGGCACCTCACCCGTATACGGCATTCCTCGTGTCCCTTTTTCCACGGGACTGAAACACCTGACCTCGGCGCGGCACGGTTCGACGGCGTCAGGCGCGGCCGTCGCGTCAGGCGCGGCAGTCGCGGCCGGGGCGGCAGCCGCAAGCGTCGCTTTCCTGCCGGTCGGCGGGAATCGCGGTGGCCGGGGCCGCGCAGCAGCCCTTGCCCTGCCAGGCGTCGCGGCCCTCTTTCACGGCGATCGTGGCGATGACCAGGGCGGCCACGGGGTCGGCCCAGGACCAGCCGAGGGTGGCGTTGAGGACCAGCCCGGCCAGGAGCACGGCGGACAGGTAGGTGCACAGGAGCGTCTGCTTGGAGTCGGCGACCGCGGAGGCGGAGCCGAGTTCCCGTCCGGCACGGCGCTGGGCGGCGGACAGGAACGGCATCACCGCGAGGGAGAGGGCGGCGAGGACGATGCCCGGGATGGAACGTTCGGGCTCGCCGGTGCCGGTCAGCGCGCGGATGGCGTCGATGGTGACGTACGCGGCGAGGGCGAAGAAAGACACCGCGATGATCCGCAGGGTGGTCTTCTCCCGGGCCTCGCGTACGGCGTGGTCGGCCGCCGAGAACTGCCAGGCGACCGCGGCGGCCGAGGAGACCTCGATGACCGAGTCCAGGCCGAAGCCGATCAGGGCGGTGGAGGAGGCGAGGGTGCCGGCGGTGAGGGCGACGACCGCCTCGATGACGTTGTACGTGATGGTCGCGGCGACCAGGAGCCTTACCCGGCGAGTGAGCGCGTCCCGCCGGGCCGGGGAGAGCCCGAAGGGTCTGTGGGTTGCGTGGCCTCCGTGACCTCCGTGGGCTGAGTGGTCTCCGCGGGTCGTGTGGTCTCCATGGGTCGTGTGGCCTCCGCAGGCTGCGTGCCCTCCAGGGGTTGCGTGGCCTCCGCGAGTCGTGTGGTCTCCGCAGGGTGCGTGGCCTCCGCGAGTTCCGTCGGCCATCGGTGTCTCGGCGGCCATCAGCAGCAGCCCTTTTCCTCGGCGGCCGGGCAGGTGCGGTCGGTCTCGACGGCCACCACGGCGGTACGCAGGTCGTCCAGCGCGTGGCCGAGGCGTTCGTCGGCCAGTTCGTAGCGGGTGCGGCGGCCGTCGGGGATCGCGACGACGAGGCCGCAGTCGCGCAGACACGCCAGGTGGTTCGACAGCCGGGTGCGGGAGATGCCCAGCGCGTCGGCGAGGTCGGCGGGGTAGGCGGGGGCGTCGCGCAGGGCGAGCAGGATGCGGCAGCGGATCGGGTCGGCGAGCGCGCGGCCGAATCGGGCCAGCACCTCGATGTCGGATGCAACAGTCAGCACGCTCTGAGAGTACATGGATTCCTGAATTCAGGAAGCCCTGAATTGTTGTGGACGTTGCTCTCGGGACGGGATCCCGATCCCGGCCCGAGAGCAACAGCAGGCACCGCAGGCTCAGGCCGTAGACGGCTGGGGCGTCTGCCCGGGTGCGGTGAGCCGTCCGGCGCGGGCGAGTACGGCGACGGCCGCGGCGCAGCCGACGCCGGTCGCCGCCAGGGTGAGCCACACCAGCCAGGCCGCGCCGTGGGCGTGGGCGTAGTCCCACAGCGCCCCGCACGCCAGGTTCCCCAGCGTGATGCCCAGGCCGGAGACGGTGTTGTAGAGGCCGTAGTGGGTCGCGATCAGCTTCTGTCCGGACAGGGCGACGACGGTGTCCATCTCGAAGGGGTAGACCACCGCCCCGGCGGCGGCCAGCAGCGTGACCGCGGCGACCAGCGCTCCCAGGACCGCCGGGGCGGACGACGAGGGGGCCAGGGCGAGGGGAAGGAAGGCGGCGCCCATCGCGCAGAGCCCGACAACAAGAGCCTGCTGGGAGGTGAAGCGGCGCTTGGCCCAGCCGGTCAGCCGCAGTTGCCCGGCCACCGCGACACCGGCGGAGATGACGAACAGGCCGCTGGTGGCCTTCGTACCGTCCGCGCCCAGCGCCGCGTCGGCGGCGAGGGGCAGGGCGAGGTAGACCTGGAAGGTCAGCACGTACGAGCCGATCATCGCCGCCGAGAACAGCAGGAACGGGCGGTTCGCCGCCACCTGGCGCCACTGCGCCCACACCCCGGCAGCGGCGCGCCCATCCTTATGGCCTTCGTCGGCGCCCGCACCGTCTTCGGTGGTTTCCGCACGGTCTTCGGCGTCCGCGCCGTACCGCCGGGGCAGGGCGCGGGCCTGCATCACGCTCAGGGCGGCGAAGATCGCCGCCGACACCGTGCACACCAGCCGGAAGTCGGCCGCCAGCAGCGCCAGCCCCACCAGCGGGCCGAGCAGCATCCCTGCCTGGTAGTACACGTTGAACGTCGCGAACGCGTCCACCCGGCGCTCACCGGCCTCGACGGCGAGATAGGCGCGTACGGCCGGGTTGAACAGGGCACCGGCGAACCCGGTCGCCGCGGACGCCACGAGCAGCGCGGGCAGCGAGTCGACCCAGCCCAGCAGGGCGAACCCCAGGGTGCGCAGTACGCACCCGGCCATGATCGGTGCCTTGTAGCCCAGCCGGTCGGCGATCGTGCCGCCGATGAGGAACATGCCCTGCTGGGAGAGGTTGCGCACGCCCAGCACCAACCCGACCGTCCATGCGGCCAGGCCCAGCTCACCCGACAGGTGGGCGGCCAGGTAGGGCATGAGCATGTAGAAGGCCAGGTTGATGGCGAACTGGTTGACCATCAGCAGCCGTACGGGTGCGGGAAACGACCGGGTCTGCGCGAGCAGGGTCTTCACCGGGCCACCCCCGCCATGCCGCGGCTGCCGTCTCCTGACGCGGTACCGCGGCTGCCGTCTCCCGGCCCTGTGCCGCGGCTCCCGTCTCCTGACGCCGAGACACAGTTGCCGTCTCCTGACGCGGTACCACGGCTGCCGTCCGCCGTCGCTGTGCCACGGCTGCCGTCTGCCGACGCCGAGCCACCGTCGCGGTCTCCTGACGCTGTGCCACAGTTGCCGTCCCCCGCCGCCGAGCCGCGGCCATCGCCCTCCGCCGCCAGGCCACCGCCCCCGCCACCGCCACCGTCCCCCGCCCCCGGCGCGGGACGCTCCACCCTTTCGCAGCGCGTCCAGCGCGTGACAACCGTTTCGGTGCAACGGGTGATCTCCTGCGGGTCCTCCGCCGGTACATGTCCCAGCAGCCGGTGCTTTCGGCACCAGTCGTCGTCGAACACGGTCCCGACATAACGGTGGGGGCCGTCGGGGAACACGGCCACGATCCGCTGCTCGGCCGGGGACGTCCGCGCGACCCACCGGGCGACGAGGGCGACCGCGCCCACGCTCCACCCGCCGGTGGCGTAGCGGGTGCGCGCCAGGGCGCGCGCGGCCCACACCGCCTCGGGGGCGGCAACCCAGTGGACCTCGTCGAACAGTTCGTAGGCGACATTGCCCGGGTAGATGCTCGACCCCAGCCCCCGCATCAGGCGGGTGCCGGCCGGCTGTCCGAAGATCGTCGATGCGCAGGTGTCCACCCCCACCACCCGCAGGGCCGGGAAGAAGGAGCGCAGCACCCGGCCGATGCCCGCGGAGTGCCCGCCGGTGCCCACCGAGACGACCAGGGTGTCGACGCGGCCCAACTGGGCGACCAGTTCGTAGGCCAGCGGCCGGTAGGCGGCCACGTTGTCGGGGTTGTGGTACTGGTCCGGGCACCAGGCGTCCGGATGCGCGGCCAGCAGCTCCGCCACGCGCTCGCGCCGGGCCTGCTGCCAGCCGCCCACCGGATGCGGCGCGGTCACGGTGTGCACCTCGGCGCCGTAGGCCCGCAGCAGCCCGGCGACCTGGGGCTCCATCCCCGGGTCGGTGACCACCGACACCGGATGCCCGAAGGCCACGCCCGCCAGCGCAAGGCCCAGGCCCAGGGTGCCGGAGGTGGACTCCACGATCCGCGCCCCGGGCAGCAACTGACCGCGCGCACGGGCCGCGCGCACCATGTACAGCGCGGTACGGTCCTTGATCCCACCGGGGTTGTGGCCCTCCAGCTTGGCCCAGAAACCCCGGTCGGCAACGGTGAACGGCTGCCCCACCCACAGCACCGGGGTATCGCCCACCAGCCCCGCGGGGGTGGGCGCCGATCGCGCACCGGCGGCCAGCAACTGAGCCGGGGAGGAAGGAACAGAATCAACGGAATCGATGACAGAAGCCTGATGGTTCATCATGGCGGCTCTCCCACCGCCCTCGGACACGGCAGCAGCCGATGCCCCGGAGCGGTGTACGGGTCGGGTGACGGACGGAACATGGCCGAAGACCGCACCGGCCCCCGCGCGGCGCACTCCACGAGAAACCCTCGCGCAGTGCCCTCCGCCAAGGAACCGGGCGGCAGGCCCCGTCAGGTCCGCCACACCTGCAACACCGCCCGCGCCCGACCCGCACCGGATCCCACGGCAACCCCGTACGGCGGACCGCGCACCGGCGCCACCCGCTCACCCACCGCACTCACCAGCGCGGCGGACTGCGCCAGCGGGACCTGGCCCGACGTCATCTGACCCACCGCCGGCTCATCCACCCCCACACACGCCCGCGCCCCACCGTGATGCCGCTCGCAGGCCCCGTGGCCGGCGGCCAGTTGAGGGGCACCGGGCGACGGACGCGAGCCGCTGACCGCCTGGACTGCCCGCACTGTCTGGACTGGCAGGACCACGTGCATCGTCTGCATCGCCTGCGCCAGCTGCACCGCCCGCACCGGCAGGGCATCCACCCGTCCCGCACCTGACGGCAACGGGCCATGGGCGCAGCCCACCAGGTGCACCAAGACCGCAAGCACCATCGACCAGGGCCAGGCCGGCGCCCGTCGTCGAGGTACCGCAGCGATCAGCACTGGCTCAACGTAACCGAAGCACTACGTAAAGTTCTCGTCAGGGAGCCGGTCGGCGCAGCCACCGCGAAACGTGTGGACCAGGGCGGATGGATCAGCCGAGGGTGTCCGTGACACCACCCGTGACACCACCCGTCGCGCCGCCCGCCAGGTCACCATCCGGCCTGCGGACCGGGTGCGACGGCGCAAACCGCTCCCCCCACTTACGCAGGTCGACAAGGACCGGGAACAGGGCGCGGCCCGCCTCGGTCAGCACGTACTCGTAGCGCTCCGGACGGTCCTGGTACTTGCGGCGTTCCACGACGCCGACCTCCTCCAGCTTGCGCAGCCGTGCGGCCAGCATCTGGCGTGGCGCCCCGGTCCGGGTGCGGATCTGGTCGAAGCGATGCACCTCGAAGCCGATTTCCCGCACCACCAGCAGTGACCAGCGGTCGCCGATCAGCTCAAGGGCGTCGGCGATCGAGCAGATCCGGGTCCCGTCAGCCGCGAACGTATCGAGGTCGAGGTCTGTCATCGCCGCTCCTTGCCCCTCCTTCTGGCCGTTTCCCCCTCCAAGTGTAGTCGGTTTGATTTTTAGACCCACTATGTAACACTGACGAAAGTAGTAAGTCTAAAAATCGAACCCACTTCGGAGATGTCATGAGCAACACGCAGGCCACCACCCCGCGGACCGCAACCCCGCCGATCACGGCCCCGCTGAAGGACGCCATCGCCGTCGTGACCGGTGGCGGCCGCGGCATCGGGGCGGCCATCAGCCATGCCCTGTCCGCGAGCGGCGCCCATGTCGTTCTGGTCGGACGCGACAAGGCCGTCCTCGAACGGCACGCCGCCGAGCTGTCAGGCCCGGCGACGGTCCTCCCCGCCGACCTCGCCGCGCCGGATGCCGCCGAGCGGCTGGTCGCCCAGGTCGTCGACCGACTCGGCGGCGCAGACATCCTGGTCAACAACGCCGGTGCGGCGGCCGGCGGACCCAGCGACGCGGTGAGCGCCGAGGACCTCGACAGCGTGCACGCGCTGAACGTCCGGGCCCCGCTGCTGCTGGCCGGACGTTTCGCACGGGTGATCGCCGAGCGGGGCGGCGGAGCGATCGTCAACGTCTCCTCGGCGCTGGCCGAGCGGGGCACGCCGCAGAACATGGTCTACGCCGCGTCCAAGGGTGCGCTCGAAGCCGCCACCCGGGCCCTGGCCGCGGAGTGGGGCCCTCGCGCGGTACGGGTGAACGCGGTACGGCCGGCCGTCACCCGCTCCGATATGTCGACGGTCATCACCGACAACGACGACATCGTCAGGACGTATCTGACCTCCGTTCCGCTGGGCCGGATCGGCGAGGCGGAGGAGGTCGCGAGCCTGGTCCACTTCCTCGTGTCCCCGGCCGGCGGCTATGTCACCGGCCAGGTCATCGGCGTCGACGGCGGCTGGGGAAGCACCGCCCGTTCGATCTTCGCGAGCTGAGCGGACGACGAGGCCGATACGCCCGGAAGGCGCACCGCCCCCGACGCCCCCCACGGTGCGGGGTCACGCCCCGATCGAGTCGACTCCGGCGGCGGCGAGTCGGTCGACCAGAGCGGCGAAAGCCGTCTCGTCGATGCCGGTTTCGGTGAGCGGGGTGAGCGGAAAGGCGCTCAGGCCCGGTGAACATGGGCATCTGCCGGATGGCGGTACAGGCGGTACAGGCGCGGTACAGGGCCTCTAGAGAGGGTTCTCCCGCAGCCAGGTCAGTACCTGTTCCGCGTGTTCGCTCGGCGGGAAGATCGGATAGAAGACGTGCTCGATCACGCCATCGCGGATGATCAACGTCAGCCGTTTGTAGAGCGTCGCCCCGCCCGCCTCGAACGTGGGCAGACCGAGCGCCCGCGCCAGGCTCCGCGTGGGGTCGGAGAGCATCTCGAACGGCAGGCGGAGCCGCTCGACGACTTCGCGCTGATAGTCGGTTTCCTGGCTGGACAGGCCGAACACCCGGACCGCGCCGGCCGCGAGCAGCTCCTGATAGTGGTCACGGAAGCCGCACGCCTCGGGGGTACAGCCGCGCGCCCCGGGGATCGCGTCCCAGCCTTCCGGCAGGTCGGTGCCCGGGCGGCCGGTGAGCGGGTAGATGTAGATCACCGTCCGGCCCGAGCCGAGTGCGGCGGGGCCGTCGGGTGCGCCGAGTGCGTCTGGGGCGTCAAGTGCGTCGAGGCGGACCGTCGTATCGCCGGTGCTGTGCAGCGCCAGGGGCGGCGCCGGGGTCCCGGGCAGATGGGCGGCCGCACCGTCGTCCTCGGGCACGGGCAGATCGGCCGGAAGGTTCACGAAATCGGTCATCGGGGCCTCTCCTTCGTCGGTCTCTGGGACACGGCTGTTGCGGTGGGCGGCCTGCCGCAGATGCGTGATCAGTGCCGCCCGGCGCGCGGTGAGTCCCGCGATGCGCCGGGAGAGCTCGTCGATCGCCGCCCGGTACTCGGCCAGTGAGGCCGGGCAGTCATCGGCGTGCTCATGACCGACCGCGAGGCAGTCGAGGAACGGCCGGGTGCGCTCCACGGGGAGCCCGAGCCTGGCCAGCGCCCGGATCTCCCGTACGAGCCGTACGTCGTGCTCGTCGTAGTCCCGATAGCTGTTGGCCAGCCGCTCGGGCGTCAGCAGCCCCAGCGATTCGTAGTAGCGCACCGCTTTGGTCGTCACGCCCGCCCGGCGGGCCAGCTCACCGATCCGCATGTCTCTCACCTCGGAGAACGCTAAACCTTGCCCTTGAGGGTAAGGTCAAGGCGATCCTCCACCGCAGGCTCGGCGCCGCAGATCGAGGCACGGGCGCGGGCCCCCTCACCGCTCGTCGGGCGTCGCCTCGGGAATGCGCTTCCGGTAGTGGACGCGGTCGTACTGGCCGTCCCGGCGGCGCTCGGTCACCTCGTAGCCGTACCGCGGGTAGATCTCCTGGTTCTCCCACATCAGGGCGTTGGTGTAGAGCCGGATCTCCGGCAGGCCGAGGGCGCGTGCGTGGGTGTCGGCGAAGGCGAGCAGGCGTTTGCCCATGCCCTGGCGGTGGGCGTCCGGGTGTACGGCGATGCTCTCCAGGACGAGGTGGTCGGGCTCGGGCACCAGGACCAGCACGCCCATGACCGGGTCGCCGGTGACGAAGACGCGGCCCGCCGCGATGTCGGTCGTGTGGTCCGCGTCCATGGGTGCCGGGCGGATACCGATCCGGGCGACGTAGGGGCGGTATGCCGCGTCGGTGACGGCCTCTATGGCGTCGATGTCGGCTGCGGTCGCGGGGCGGATGGGGTGGTCCATGGCCCATAGTTTGGCGCATACGGGCGTCGGCTGCGATCAGCCAGATATGGCGCCGGTCGCCTGGCAGTGCTTGTTTGCGCTGGTCAGCGGCGCGACCAGCGGGTCGGCCGCAGTCGTCAGGCGGGCTGGCCGCGGGGGCCGCGGCGGGTTTGGGCCAGCCACTCCGGGGCCGGCTCGGTGGCGCCGTACGCGTCGTGCCAGTTCCACCATTCGTACGGCGGGGTCTGCGGGTAGCCCTCGGGCGAGTCCTCCCATGTCTCCTGCCGGCCGAGCGCGGTCATGTCGAGGTAGCTCCAGGTGCTGCCCAGCGCCTCGTCGCCGCGGGCGTTGATGAAGTAGGTGCGGAACACGCGGTCGCCTTCGCGGATGAACGCGTTCGTGCCGTGCCACTCGTCCACGCCGAAGTCGGCGTCGAAGTCGTCGGTGATCGTGTACCAGGGCATCGTCCAGCCCATCCGCGCCTTCACCCGCTCGATCTCCGGCTGCGGTGCGCGGGAGGCGAAGACGAGGGTGGTGTCGCGGACGTTGAGATGCGCGAGGTCGCCCACGTGGTCGGCGACCATGGAGCAGCCGCGGCAGGCGTGGTCGGGCCAGCCGTAGACGACGGGCTCGAAGAAGGCGCGGTAGACGATCAGCTGACGACGCCCCTCGAAGAGGTCGAGCAGACTCACCCTCCCCTCGGGCCCCTCGAACCCGTACTCCTTCTCCACCGCGAGCCACGGCATCCGCCTGCGCTTGGCGGCCAGGGCGTCACGGGCGCGGGTCAGCCGCTTCTCTTCCTCGAGCAGCTGCTGGCGCGCGGTCTCCCACTCCTGCGGCGAAACGATCGGAGGTGTCTTCATCGTGACGTTCACCTTCCAGTCCGGGCCACGTTCACCACCCCCGCCATCCAGGGTCGGCCGTCACCGGCGGGGGCGCACGCCGGTACGCCAGGAATCGAATGCGCGATCCCGGCGGAGCCGGAGCCGTCGATGGCCGGCCGCGGCCCGCATTGATCCGGAAGAGATCCGAAAACTTCCGAAGACAGCGCCCCGAAAAGGATCTCCAATCCCGGGAACCCATCGATCAATTCCGGATTCGATCAACAAGAAGAGCCCATGAACAGCAACTATGCACCCCCAATACCTCTCCAACCACAGCGAAGTTTCCGTAATCCTTGCGGAAACTGTTGACACCCGACGAGGCCGGTCCAACACTGTCCGCACCGACAGACCCTCAGCCACAGCCAAGGAGGAGGAAGTATGCATCGGGACGAAACCCCCGCACGCCCGATCAGCCGCAGGAACTTACTCGGCCGTGCCGGCGCCCTGACGCTGGTCACATCCGGACTGACGCTGCCCGGCATCGGAACCGCCAGCGCCGACACGACCATCACCACGAATCAAACCGGCACCGATAACGGCTTCTACTATTCGTTCTGGACCGACGGCGGTGGGTCGGTCTCCATGACCCTGTCCTCAGGCGGCAGTTACCGGACGTCGTGGACCAACTGCGGGAATTTCGTGTGCGGTAAGGGCTGGAGCAACGGCGGCCGCAGGAACGTGCAGTACTCGGGCAGCTTCAATCCGTCCGGCAACGGATATCTCGCCCTCTACGGGTGGACCTCGAACCCGCTCGTCGAGTACTACATCGTCGACAACTGGGGCAACTACCGGCCCACGGGGACCTACAAGGGCGCGGTCACCAGCGACGGCGGCACGTACGACATCTACCAGACCACGCGGTACAACGCCCCCTCGGTCGAAGGGGTCAAGACGTTCAACCAGTACTGGAGCGTCCGGCAGTCGAAGAAAACGGGCGGAACCATCACCACGGGCAATCACTTCGACGCATGGGGCCGTTCGGGAATGGGCCTGGGCACCTTCAAGTACTACATGATCCTCGCGACCGAGGGATATCAGAGCAGCGGGAATTCGAATCTCACCGTGAGCGGATGAGCCATTCGCTCACCCCGTCCGTCGCGTCCCACCCCTGTCACCACCACAGAGCCCCAGGCCGACCGCCTGGGGCTTCTCTCTTGCCCGACCCCCACGCCTCCCGTGCCCGTCGCCGCGCGGGCCCCGCATGTTTTCCGCAAGGGGTCGGCAAGCCTTCTGTCCGCCGGGCCGGGCAGAGGACCGACGCGAGACCCACGAGGGTCCACGTCCGAAATCCGCATGAGAGATCAACGGGGGGACGCCATGTCGGCGTTGAGCACGACCGCAGAGTCTTCGTCGGACGAGCACCGCCAGTGGCTCACACTGGTGGAACGCAAGAAGGTACTGGCCATTGTCCACACCACCGCCTACGCCAAACGACTGCTCGATGTCCTGTCGCTCCTGGAGGCGGACTTCCGGCTCCAGGTGGTGTTCACCACGCCGCCCCACGTCTTCGGGGACGAAGTTCCGCGATTCCTCCAGCGGTTGGGAAGCCCCATACTGTCCTGGGCAGAGGCCACCCGTATGACGTTCGACCTCGCCGTGGCGGCGGGGCCGCGTGGGGTGGAGCAGGTGCAAGCGCCCCTGATCACGTTGCCGCACGGCGCCAACTACCTCAAACGGCTGCCCGGAGCGTCGGACCCGGGTGTGGCCGGGCTGCGCAGGCGGGACCTCTTACCCGGCGGCAAGCCGCCGGCCGCCGTGGTCGTACCGCACCACGCCGATCTGCGGGAGCTGGCCCGTCATTGCCCTGAGGCGCTTCAACTGGCGCATGTGGTCGGGGATCCCGCGCACGACCGGATCACCGCGAGCCTGCCGCGGCGCGCCGCGTACCGCCGTGCCCTGGGGCTCGCCGAGGGGGAGCGTCTGGTTCTCGCCGTCTCCACGTGGGGTCCTCACTCGTTCTTCGGCCGTTTCGAGATGTTGCTGCCGCGCATGGTCGGGGAGCTGCCCTCCGGGCGGTACCGTACGGCCGTCCTCGTCCACCCCAACGTGTGGTCGGGCCATGGCCCGTGGCAGGTCAAGGCGTGGCTGGCGTGGTGCGACCGGCTGGGGGTCAGTGTGGTGCCGCCGGAGGCGGACTGGCGCAGCGTCCTGGTCGCCGCCGACTACATCGTCGGCGACCATGGCTCGGTCACCCTCTACGGCACGCTCACCGGAGTGCCGATCCTCTTGACCGGGTCCCCGGAGCCGGAAATCAATCCGAGCTCTCCGGCCGCCACGCTCGCCGTCACCGCGCCGGCGCTGTCCCCGGCCCATCCCCTCCCCGAGCAACTCGACTACGCCGCGGCCGAATACCGCCCGGAGGAGTACGCCGCGATCGCCGCGCGCATCACCTCCGAGCCCGGCCGCTTCCACCGCAATATGCGGCGGCTGATGTACCGGCTGATGGGGTTGGGCCAGCCCGCCCACGAGCCGCGGGCGCTACCGCTGCCCGAACCGCCGACGCTGCGCACGTGGTTGTCCGATCGTGGGGAGGCATCGGCATGAGGGCCCCGGCCGGATGTTTCGTCACCGTGGAGTGGTGGGAGGGGGCTCCGCCGGAGCCGGTGCCGTCCCCGTCCCTGTGCCTCTGGACGGGCCGGGTGGCGGGCGGAGGCGTGCTGCTGGCCCGTACCGGTCTCGCGGGCACCCGCCGGGCGCCCGTCGTCCTCGACGAGCACCTGACGGTGGACGCCGACGCCTGCGCCGACGCGCGCGGGCTGGACTGCGCCGACGTCCTGCGTGGAAGCCGCCCGCGGCCGGCCGCCGAGGCGGTGCGGTGGCTGGCGGAGATCGGCCCCGCCGGGCCGGGGTGCCGCTTGGCCGCCGTACCGCTGATCGGTGGCGGCTGGGTGGCGCGCGGCGGTACGGACCCGGGCGTGGTGGCCCTGCCGTGCCGGGTGCCACCGGAGCAATGGCTCTTCGTGTCCTGCTTGCACGCATGGCTGGTGGCCGGGCTCCCGCTGAGCGGAATGCTGGAGGCACACCCGCGGGTCACGTACCGCCCGGCGCTTCCCTGAGCCGACGCGCGTCGGAGGGGCTGGTGACCTCGAACAGCGCGAGCGCCCGGGCGCGGAAGGTCCGTGCCGCCGCTTCTTCTCCGCGTTCCCGGGCGCTGTCTCCGAGCATTTCGAGGGCACGGGCCTGCCAGTGGGCGGCCCCGGACGAGGTGAACACCGAGAGCGCCTCGTCCATCGCCGCCACCCCCACCTGGTGCTCACCGGCACGCGCACGGGCACGCCCCAGGAAGACCAGGGCCCGCGCCGCGTCATGGGGGTCGTTGACGGCCAGCAGACCGGCGCGCGCCCGCGTGAAGTACTCGACGGCCCGGCCGGTGTCGTCCTCGGCGAGTGCGATCTCACCGAGGACGATCCTGGCCAGGGCCACACCGCGTGGGTAGCCGCAGGCTTCCCATAAGGCGATGGCCTGGTGGAGGTAGTCCACGGCACGCGCCGTCCGCCCGGCCTCGCGGTGGCAGCCGCCGAGGCCCAGCAGCGCCTGCCCCTCGTCCCGTACATCGCCCCCCTCGCGCGCCGCCCGGCGGGACTGCTCGTACCACTCGGCCGCGTCGTCGACGCGGCCGGCGGCGCTCAGGCCGATGGCACCGGAGTTGAGCATCTGGCGCTCGGCCTCGGCGTTGCCGTCTCTTCGGGCCGCCGCCAGGCCGATCTCGTGGGCCTCGATCCACAGGTCGTAGTAGCGCAGCCGAAGGAAGAGCGGCCACATGGCGTCCACGAGCTGCCAGGTCATGGCATGCCATTCGGATGCCGCGGCGGCCCGGATCACCGCCATGAGGTTCATCCGGTGGGCGTCGAGCCAGGCGAGCGCGCCCGGGTCGTCGGTGAAGGGGGTGGGTGGCCCGGCGGAGTGGACCACGTCCCTGTCGAGGGTGAGCTGCGCGGGTGTGATCAGCTTCTCCGCCTCGGTGGCCGTCTCCAGATACCAGTCGCAGACCCGCCGCAGTGCCTCCGCACGGGCCGTGGCGCTCTCCTCCTCGGCCGCTCGGCCGTGGGCGTGGACCCGCACCAGGTCGTGGAAGCGGCAGATGCCCGGGCCGATGTCCTCCATCAGATTGGCCTCGACGAGCTCGTCCAGCCGGGATTCCGCCCACTCCAGGGAGGCGGCGCAGGCCGCGGCGGCGCTTCGCGCGTCGAAGGTCCGCATGGGCAGTGGGCCGAGCCTGCGGTACAGGAGGGCGGCCTCCTCGGTCAGTACGGCATAGGAGGCGTCCAGCGCGTTGCTCACCGTGGTTTCCCCTTCCACATGCAGCGCGGCCAGACGCTCCGTGTCCCGGGTCAGGGCGTCGGCCAGAGTCTTCAGGGACTGTCGTGGTCTCGATGCCAGGCGCGCGGAGGCGAGGCAGACGGCAAGGGGCAGTCCGGCGCACAGCGCGACGACCTGGCGAGCCGCCTGCGGCTCGTTCGCAACGCGGTCGTCGCCGATCGCACGGCTGAGCAGCTCGGCTCCGGCGGCCGGTTCCAGCGCCTCCAACTGGTGCATCGCCGCTCCGTCCATGCGGAGACCGGTCAGCCTGCGGCGGCTGGTGACCACGGTGAGGCCGCCGGGACCCGCGTGCAGCAGCGGGCGCACCTGGGCGGCGGTGAACGCGTTGTCCAGCACCACCGCGATCCGGGCATCAGCGGTCCATGACCGCCACAGCGACGCCTTTTCGGCCATATCGGCGGGCACCGAGCCGGCGCCCAGCGCCCGCAGGAACTGGCTCAGAATCTCGCCGGGGCTCGCGGGGCCCTCGGCCGAGTGCCCCCGCAGGTCGGCGTAAAGCTGTCCGTCGGGGAACTCGGGGGCGAGCGGCTGAAGCCAACTGCACACCAATGTCGTCTTGCCGATTCCGGCCGGGCCGCTGACCACGATCAGCGAGCGTGACGTGGTGTCCCGCCCACCGCCGGTCAACAGGCCGTCCAGCGCCGCCAGATCGGCGCCACGGCCGGTGAAGTGGACGGGGACCGGCAGGAGCTGCCGTGGTGGCGGCACCGTGGTGGGCGCCCCGGTGTGCACATGGATGCCGCCGTGCACATCGCGTGCCTGTACCGCGGGACCGTGAATCCGGGCCCGGCCACCGATCAGGTTCTCATGGGCGTCCCCGGGTGCCTGGCCCATCCATCCGCCCCCCGGTCAGTCGGTCACCGTTTGTGTTGATCAGTCCGGTCCTACCCCCAACGGGGCTTCGGCGATGCGCCCGGGAACGTCCGATGACGTGAATCGGCCAGTGCCCGGCGAACGACGTATGGCGGCCTCACCCACCCCGTGCCATGCTCGCTGAAAAACGGACAGACCAGCGGGAGGACGCTGGTGGACATCCACTTACTCGGGCCGGTGGAGCTTCGGCTGGAGGGTCGGCAACTGAAGCTCGGTTCGGACAAGGAACGAACCCTGCTGGCCGCTCTGGCACTGGAAGTGGGCCGCCCCGTCTCCATGAACGCGCTCATGGACCGGCTCTGGGACGGCAAGGCTCTACCGCGCGCCCGCGAGAACGCACACACATACATCTCTCGGGTACGTAAGCATCTACGCCTCGCGGGTACGGGGCCGAGCGCCCCGCGCATCACCAGCCGGGCCCACACCTATGTGCTGGACACCGACCCCGACTCGGTCGACCTGAATCGCTTCCAGCGCCTCACCGATCTGGCCGGAGCGGCGGCGACCAGCGGGGACGACGAACGCGTCGTGGACCTCCTCGCCCGCGCCGAAGACCTCTGGCAGGGCGAGGCCCTCGCCGGGCTCCCCGGCACCTGGGCCGAAACCGTACGCGCGACGCTCGCCGAACGCCGTCTCCACGCGACCATTTCCCGTATCGCGGCTCTCCACCGGCTCGGCCGTTTCGCGGACTCGATCGGGGAGCTGTCGGCCATGGTGCGCCAGCGCCCGGAGGACGAGACGGTGGCAGGCCAGTTGATGCTGGCGTACTACGGCAGCGGCCGATACACGGACGCCTTACGGGTGCATCAGCAGGCCCGTCAGCTGCTGATGTCGGAATTCGGCTCGCGCCCGGGTGCCGAACTGGACCGCATCCACCGGGGTGTTCTCGACCGGAAACCAGTGGACGGGCTCGTCCGGACCGCCGCGGCCGGGGCGTCCTCCGAACCTTCTCCCGGAGGGAGTTCCGCCGACCAGCCTCCGCCCCGGAACCTCCCGTACCAGCCTCCGCTCATCGGCAGGCGCTCCGAACTCGACGCCCTGATGGCCTCCATCGGCGCGGAGCCGGGGGGAGGGGCGGTGCTGACGGTGGAAACGGTGAGCGGGATGGCCGGGGTCGGGAAGACCGCGGTCGCGGTGGACACGGCTCGGACACTGGCTCCTCGCTTCCCTGCCGGCCAGGTCTTCCTGGACCTGCACGGCCACTCGCCCTCCCAGGAACCGCTGAGCCCGGACGCGGCCCTCGCCAGGTTGCTGCGGCTGTTCGGAGCGCCCGCCGATACGATCCCCGTCCGGCTGGACGAGTTGATCGCCCTGTGGCGGACCACCATCGCCGACCGCCGAGCCGTCATCGTGCTGGACGACGCGGCGGGCCCCGACCAGGTGGCGCCCCTGCTGCCCGGCAATTCGCCGACCCTGACCATCGTCACCAGCCGCCGGCATCTGACCGGGCTTCCGCATGCGGTGCCGCTTGCCCTGGACGTGCTGCCGACCGATGACGCGATCACGCTCTTCCGGAGTTTCGCGGGTGCGGCAAGGACCCAGGACATCACGGAGACCACCCGCATTGTGCGCCTATGCGGCCATCTGCCGCTCGCCATCGAATTGGTGGCCAACCGATTCCGTTCCCGGCCCTCCTGGACCCTGACCACCCTGGGCGAACGCCTGGCCCGCAGCCCCGGGCCCCTCGGCGAGATCCGCAATGCCGACCAGGAGATTTTGCGCGCTTTCTCCCTTTCCTACCGGGCCCTCGACACGGCACAGCGCACCACGTTCCGGCGCCTGGGACTGCATCCGGGGCCTGACTTCACGGCCGAATCGGCCGCCGTACTACTCGATCTTCCGGCCGAGGAAACGGAACGGCTGATTGAATCCCTGCTGGAGTGCCATCTCCTCCGGGAACCGGTCCCGGACCGGTATCGATATCACGACCTCCTGGGCGATTACGCCCGCATGCTCGCCTTTTCGGAAGACGAGGAGCGGGAGCGCGAAGAGGCTCTGGCCCGGCTGATCACCTTCTCTCTGCGGGCCGCGGAACACGCCGACCGCATGGCGTACCCACGGCGGATCCGGCTCGCCACGGACGGTACGGATCAGCTTCCGGCCCTCCCCCGCATGCGGAACGCCGATGAGGCACGCGCCTGGTTCACCGCCGAACGCGGCAACCTCCTGGCCGCCGAGCGCCACGCCCGCACCCACGGCTCACCGGAGTCCGCGGCCCGGCTCGCCCATGCCCTGGCCGGTTTCCTGGAGGCCGAATGCCATTGGCCGGAGGCCGCCGACATCCTCCAGCACGCCGCCGACCACTGGTCCCGCACCGCCGACCAACCGGCCCTGTGCCACGCCCTGCTCTGCCTCAGCTCCAACCACGCCAACACGGGCCGCTACGCGCAGGCCGTGGAGGCGGGCGAGCGGGCACTGGAGATCGCACGGGCGACGGGGGACCGGGAGGCGGAATGGGAGGCGTACCGGAGCCTTGGGATCATTCATTGGCATCAGGGTGGGTACGAGGCATCGGTCACGCTGCACCAGAAGGCACTCGCGATCGGGGTGATGACAGGAAACGTCTGGAATGAAGCCCGATCTCGCAACAACATTGCGATCTCCCTGCTCGATCTCGGCGAACCAGAACGCGCACTCGATCACTTCCGCACGGCGCTATTCGGTTTTCGGTCCGCAGGTGACCAGTCGGGTGTCATTAGAACATTGAATAACCTAGGCGACCTGTACTCGCGCAGAGGCGACCACATACAGGCCCGGAAGGCTTTCGAGGAATTACTCCCCCTGACGGAGTCCGCGGGAAATCCCTACACACAGGCAACGGTGCGCACCAACCTGGCCGCGAGCCTTGCCAAAACCGGAGAAGCCGGCCGCGCACTCGCCCTGCACCAGCAGGCATTGACAGAATTTCGCCTATTGGGCGATAGGAAGAGTCAGGCGACAGCGCACAACGGACTAGGGGAAGCGCACCTCGAGGAGGGCTCCGCCGACGCGTCCGCCGACCACCATCAGAAGGCCCTGGACATCGCCCGCGATATCGGAGCAACTCCGGAGATCACGCGCGCGCTGCGTGGCCTGGGACGGATCGAACTCAACGGTGGCCGACTGGACTCCGCGAGGCGGCACTTGGAGGCATCCATAGCCACCGCGCACAAGGCCAACGCGCGCGATGACGAGGCCCGGGCCCAGGCACTCCTCGCCGAGGTCCGGCTGGCGACGGGCGATGTGACGCAAGCACGAGAGCTGCTACAGAGAGCGCTCTCAGTACTGCGCCCGTTGGACGCATCTGAAGCGGAGCGAATTAGCAGTCGCTTGGCTGGGTTCGGCGGCGGCACGGCGAACTTGACTACCGAAGGATAGTTCGTTTTCCTTGCCTCTTGATCGAACAATTAAATCGAACGTGTACCCGGCGAACTCAGTTTCGACAAACAAGGCACTGATCAGCTAGCCTCACCGCCTGAACAGCAACACCGAATGGCGAATGAGGTTGGCGTTGTCACGCATCCAGGGTGCTTTTCTGGCCGCAACCGCTGTGGCGGCTATCACTGTAGGAGTAACGTTTCTGGGAGCAGCGTCGGCATCTGCCGTGTCCACGCCCGCGAAGGCAAGCGACGAGGTCGTGGCCATGCACACGAAAGCAAGCGGTGAGGGCGTGTGCATGCCCACGAAGGTAAGCGATAAGCAAGGCAGCTCTGCACAGTGAGCGGATGCCAAGCCCCGGGCCGCACCACCGGCCCGGGGCTTGTCTGTGTGTGACCGCCCCGCCCCGAAAATCTCGCGCCCTCGGGCACCTCGCGTCGTTAGGATCCGCGCATGGCCACAGCCGAGCACGCAGTCCTTCATGTCCTTACGGGCTACCGGCCGAAGACCACCATGGAACACTCCGACCTTGAGCGGGTCCGTGGTGCCGTTGAGGCGGGGGCTCCTTGGGAGCGGGAGAGTCCGCTTCATATCACCGGCTCTGCCCTGATTGTGCACCCCGACAGTGGGCGGGTTCTGCTTCGATGGCACCAGCATCTTCAGTCGTGGTTGCTCGTGGGCGGGCATGCCGATCCGGGGGAGTACGACCCGCTTGCCATCGCCTTGCGGGAGGGGCGGGAGGAGACGGGGTTGCCGGATCTGGCTCCGTGGCCGGATGCGGAGGTGCGGCATCTGGTGATCGTTCCGGTTCCCGAGAACAGCCGGGAGCCGGCGCATGAGCATGCGGATGTGCGTTTTGTGCTGGCCACCAATGTCCCCGAGGCCGTACGGCCGGAGAATCCGGACGCGCCGCTGCGCTGGCTGACGCCGGACGAGGCGCGGATGGCCATTACCGAGGCGAACGTCCTGGACACTCTATCCCGGGTTGAGCCCCTGCTCGTGCGCTGATCAGTCCTTACTGAACGCCTGGGCCACGGCGAGGCTGTCCTCGTAGACGTGGTGCCGGGTGACCAGGCCGCCTTCGAGCGTGAGGTGCAGGGCGAACCGCGCGCGATAGGCGCGTCCGGTGGCCCGGGCGGTCTGGCGGATCTCGCCCAGGACGACCGCGTCGTCGCCGTCGACGAGGATGCGCTCGATCTCGGTGGCCGCCTGCTCGGGCACATGGTGATGGGCCAGGTCGCGGAAGTGGGCGGCTACGTCCTCGCGGGTGGACCGGTGGCGAATCCAAGGGGTGGCCGGGCGGCCGTGTTCGGCCTCCGGCCAGTCCAGTTTCCAGTCGCTGCGCTCGGCGTACAGCTCGGCGATGCGCTCGGGGTCGCCCTCGCCGATGCGGCGCAGCAGTTCCTCCACCAGCGCGCGGGTGGTCAAGGGTGCGGCCAAGGACATGGGGATCCCTTCGATCGGAAACCTTGCGGGGAGCGATCACCATGCTGCCGGGGGCGGCGGTCCGGGGCGATTACGTCCCGGGTAATGCCGACCGTCCCGGGTAATGCCGTCGCGGGTGGCCTGGTTGTGGGGCCCGGTTGTGCGGTCGCGCTTGTGCGGGGAGGTCAAGCGGGGGTGGGGCGGTTCGACCTGGGTGGACGTGGCGGGCGGGGGTGGTGGTGGCGAGCGTGGGTGGGAGGGGGCGCAGTAGCGGCACGAGTGCGGAGGGAGGATCGGCGATGGCCGGTTCCACAGCGTTCGATCGCGGGGAGTGGCGGACCACACTCGATCAGATCACGGCCGAGCACCAGGGCGAACTCGCCACCATCGAGGTGCTGGAGCCCTCGGTCGGGCACCAGTACGAGGCCGAGCGGCTGCCCTTCTCCTCCCTCGCCTACGACCCGAAGGACGACACGGTGATCGGTGCCGTGGGCGGGAAGTCGCCGCGGTATCCGGTGGTGCTGCGGCACATGGTGTCGCATCCCACCGAGGTCGATGTGGCCACGGAGGACATCCCGGAGGCGGCCGTACGCGTCGTCGCGCCGGATGGCACCGCCACCTTGATCACCTTCTACCCGGAGGAGTCGGGGACGGCGGGTTAGCGCCACAGGGAGATCGCCAGGCCGAGGCCGCCGAGCGCGATGGCGATCCGGAGCGGGGTTTCCGGCAGACGGCGGACGACCAGAGGGCCGAGTGAGCTGCCCAGGAGGGCGCCGAGGCCGAGGGATACGGCGGCGGCCCAGTTCACGGGTGCGACGGCGACGTAGGCGATGGCGGCCACGATGTTGGCGGCACCCGTGGCGACGTTCTTCACGGCATTGGTGACCGGGAGGGGTTCCGTCGCCGACAGCGAGAGCACCGCCAGCATCAGCACGCCCGAGGCCGCGCCGAAGTAGCCGCCGTACAGGCCGACCAGCAGGACCGCGGACGCCAGCGGGAGGCTGGGGCGGGCGGTGTGGTGCACGACGGAGCGTGCGCGGGAGGCCATGAGCCGGCGGAGCGGATCACGGACCAGGATCAGTACCGAGCTGAGGGCGATCAGCCACGGTACGACGGCCTCGAAGGCGGAGGACGGCGTTCCCAGCAGGAGGGCGGCTCCGACCGCGCCGCCCAGGGCCGCGATGGCGCACAGCCGCAGGAGGCGGTCGCGCTGGCCGCGGAGTTCGGTGCGGGAGCCCGCCGCGGTGCCGACGGTGTTGGAGAACAGGGCCACCGTGTTGGTCACATTGGCGGCCACCGGCGGCAGCCCCACCGCGAGCAGCGCCGGATAGCTGAACAGCGAGGCCAGTCCCGCGATCGAACCGGCGAGTCCGGATGCCACCCCGGCCGACACCAGCAGGGCGACGGAACCGATGTCCATCCGTCCCCCACCCCTGTGCCGGTCCATGTGTGCGTCAGCGTGCGCCGCGTGGGCGGCGCCGCGCCTCATCCTCACAGGGGTGGCGTCCCGTATGCAAGACAGAGTTCATGTATGTGTATGCGATCTGCATGTGGCAGCGGTGTCGCGTTGCGTCGTCGCGTTACCAGAGCAGGGCGTCTTACCAGGACAGAGCGTCCTGGAGGTCCGTCTGCCAGTACGTGACCCGGGCGGCGCTGTCGACGAAGACCGAGCCACCGGGCAGTTCGACCTTGGCGGAGTCCTCGTTCCCGTCGATGAACACCTCAAGCGAGTCGATCTTGCTGCCCTCGTCGCCCGAGCCGTCCGCCGCGGAGGTGGTGATGCCCGCGTAGGCGCTCTCGCCCGGGGCGAGCACGACGACGGACTGCGGCTTGCTGTCCTCGTTCACCGGAGTGGCGGCCTGCGCGTCGGCGCCGAACTTCAGGCTCGGGTAGCCGACCAGCTTGCAGTCCACACCGGCCCCGTTGGTCGCCTTCAGCAGCATGTGGTTGATGGGGTTCTTGACGTTCTGGACGGAGAGGACCGTCTTGTTGATGTCGCAGTCGCCGATCGGCTCGTCGTCGGACGCCGCGCCGGGCTTCTGGGCCTGCGCCTTCGCGTCCTTGACGTCCGCGGCGCCGCTCTTGCCGCCCTTGTCGCCCTTGTCCGCGGTACCCGACTCGCCCGCACCGTTCGCCGCGTCCGTGCCCTTCTCGGTGCCCGCATCCTGTCCGCCCGAAGACGCCGGGGCCGACGAGTTCGCCTTGCCCGCGTTGTCGGAACCCCCGTCGCCGTCCCCGCCGCACGCCGCGGTCAGGCTCAGGGCGGCGACGGCCACGATCGAGGCGGCGATGGTACGGACGGTGCGGCCGCGGCGGAAGGCGGTGGCGTACATGGCGGGTTCCTCCTGTGGGTCTGCGGTCCGCGGTCTGCGTGGCCGCGGGGTGTGGAGCTGCGGTCCGCGGGCCCGCGGTCTGCGGGTCTGCGGTCCGGCCGGTGTGCTCACCGGCTCGGTGTGACTATGAGTTTTCCTTGGTCCGCTGACGCAACGCTGCCGCCCCGACGCCGTTCCGCTAACGCCGCGCTAACGCATCGCCGGGCGTACCGGAGGTCACCGTTCCGCCACGTCATCGGCCACTTGGTCCACCGATGCCCGCGACCGACCTAATGTGGTCTCCGGTAGGGCCGTTCAAGACGCGGAGACGGCGCGGGAGAGGCGCGGGAGAGGGGATCGGCGATGCCGCTGGCCACCGGGGATCCGGAATCCATAGGCGGCTATGCCCTGGTCGACCGGCTCGGGCAGGGCGGCATGGGCGTCGTTTATCTCGCGCGTGCGGCCTCGGGGCGGCAGGTCGCGATCAAACTGGTCCATGAGCAGTACGCGCGGGACGAGGAGTTCCGGACCCGCTTCCGGCAGGAGGTCGCGGCGGCGCGGCGGGTGAGCGGTGCGTTCACCGCCCCCGTGGTGGACGCGGATCCGGAGGCCGACCGGCCGTGGATGGCCACGCTGTACGTACCGGGGAGCACCCTCTCCGAGGTCGTACGGAAGAACGGCCCCTTGAGCGGGCGGGAGTTGCGGACGCTCGGCCTCGGACTGGTCGAGGCGCTGCGCGACATCCACCGGGCCGGGGTGGTGCACCGGGACCTCAAGCCCGCCAACATCCTGATGGCCGAGGACGGGCCGCGCGTCATCGACTTCGGCATCTCCCGCGCCGTCGACAGCCAGACGCTCACCGTCACCATCGGGCGGGTGCTCGGCACCCCGCCGTTCATGTCACCGGAGCAACTGCGCAGCCCGCGGGGGGTGACGGCCGCGTCGGATGTGTTCTCGCTGGGGTCGCTACTGGTGTTCGCTGCGCGGGGCAGCAGTCCCTTCGAGTCCGACAGCCCTTACCTGTCGGGCTACCAGGTGATGTACGAACATCCGACGCTGGAGGGGGTGCCTGAACCGCTGCGGGTCATCGCCGAGCGCTGTCTGGCCAAGGCGCCGGAGGCCCGGCCGGAGTTGGAGGAGCTCCACCGCGTGCTGCGCGCGCTGCCGGACTTCCCGGCGGCGGAGCGGGTGAGCGCCCAAGGCGGGGAGGACGGCGAAGGCGGCGAAAGTGGGGAAGTCAGGGAAGGCGGGGACGCGGCGGGGGTTGAGGGGGCGTCTGCCGGGGGGCCGGGGCCCGGGACGGCCCATGGCCCGGTCACGCCGCACCCCGCACGTACGGCCCACGGCCCCGGGGCTACGGCTCACGGCCCTGGGGCGGCCCACGGCCCCGCGACCACGGCTCACGGCCCTGAGACGACTGTCGACGGCCCCGCAACGGCCGGCGCCGGGCGTCCTCCCGTCTCCCCGCCGCCCGAGACAGAGGACACCCGACCGGCGCAGGGAGCCCGGCGGCGGCTCGTCGTCACCACCGTCGGGGTGGCCCTGGGCGTCACCGGGCTGAGCGTCGCGGCGGCGGTCTTCGCCCCGGACAGGGGGGAGTCGTCGGGCGACCCGTCCACCACCACCGCGCACTCCCAGCCGCCCGCGTCGCTCCCCGCGGGCTGGCGGCCGTGGCGGACGGATCTGCGGGTCGAGACCGAGGGACCGCCCCTCGTCTACAACGAGCCCGGATGTGTCTCGGAGAGCGGCCGGACCCTGTACTGCGGTGGAAACGGCTTCACGATCGCCAAGGTCGACGCCGCCAGCGGCCGCGTCAAGTGGCGCTGGGGCTCCCGCCCCCAAGCGGCGCCGCCGATCGGCGTACGGGACGGAATCGTCTACGGCTACCGGGAGTCGCAGGACGGACGGCGGTCGGTGGTGGCCCTGGACGCCGCCACCGAGAAGCAGCGGTGGGAGAGGCGGATCAGCGAATCCGCGACGGTGCGACCGTTCCGCGGCGGGGTGCTGACGCTGTCGTCGGACAGCCGACAGCTCATCGCCTACGGGGCGTCGGGCGAGCCGCTGTGGCAGTCGCCCACGCCGGAGGGGAAGTTCTGCGAGCCGACGGTGCTGGGCGGCGCGCCGTACGGCATGTGCGCGCCCACCGACTCCCATGGCCTGGCCGCCGAGGGCCCGTACGACCTGCTGCGGCTCGACCCCTCCGATGGCACACGGCGCACGCTCACCACCCTTCCGGAGAAGACGCTGACCGTCGGCGCGCTCCAGGGCAAGCCGCTGTTCGTGGTGGCGCAGACCACGAAGGAGGTGTACGACTCGGGGTACGAGCGCCCGTACAAGGCCATGGTGCGGGTCGATCCGCGCACCGGCGAGCTCAAGCGGATCCCGCTGCGGCGCCCGGTGCTCGGCAAGCCGACCCTGCTGCACGGCACCGTCTACTTCGTCCGTCCCAACGGGATGGTCACCGCGGTGGCGGCGGACAGCGGCCGGGAGCTGTGGCAGCGTGCGACGGAGACGGAGAGCCTGTCCGCGCCCGTGCTGTCCAGGCGGTACGGGAAGCTGTACTTCGCCAACCGCTTCGGCCGTCTGCTGGCGCTGAACGTGGACGACGGCAAGGAGGCGTGGCGCACATCCGCACTGGAGGACCCCGGGACCGCGGCGCAGGACACGGAGCCGACGGTGCTGCTCGTCAAGGACGCGATCGTGGCGATGGCCGGGGACACGGTGTTCTCCATGCGTCCGGACCGGCCCTCGGCCCGGCCATCGGCCTGATCTGTCTTCCCCGTCTCTTCTGTCTTGCCCATCTTTTCCGTCTTGCCCGTCTCGCCTATCGCCTATCTCGTCCGTCCGTTTTGTCCGCAGGTCCCGCTGCGTTGCTCGTTCGACGTCGCTACGTCCGAGCCGCGCCCACGAGTTCTCCCAGGACGTCCGTCATCGTGACGAAGCCCAGGACCGTGCCGGTGTCGGACGTCACCGCGGCCAGGTGGGCGCCGGTGGCGCGCAGGGTGGCGAGGGTGTCGTCCAGCGGGGTTTCGGCGTGGACGCGGGGGACGGTGTGCACGGCGGTGCGGGGGAAGGAGCGGTCCCGGTCGGTGATGCCGAGGGTGTCCTTGATGTGGAGGTAGCCCAGGATGGCGCCGCCGGGGCCGGTGACCGGGAGGCGTGAGTAGCCGGATGCGGCCGCCGCGCGCTCCAGTCGGGCGGGGGTGACGCGGTGGTCGACGGTGACCATCGCGTCGAGCGGGACGAGGATGTCGCCGACTCGCCGCGTGCCCAGTTCCAGGGCGTCGCGCAGCCGGTCGCCGCCGGACGTGCCGAGCAGCCCGGCGTCGCTGGAGTCCCGTACCAGCCGGATCAGTTCGGCGTCCGTGAAGACCGACTCGATCTCGTCCTTGGGCTCGACCTTCAGCAGCCGCAGCACGCCGTTGGCGAAGGCGTTGACGCCGAAGACGACGGGGCGCAGGAGGCGGGTGAGTGCCACCAGCGGCGGGCCGAGGAGGAGCGCGGTGCGCTCGGGGGCGGCGAGGGCGATGTTCTTGGGGACCATCTCGCCGATGAGCATGTGGAGATACGTGGCCGCCGTGAGCGCGAGGACGAACGCGATCGGATGCACCAGGGCGTGCGGGACATGGACGGCGTCGAAGACCGGCTCCAGCAGATGGGCGATGGCCGGTTCGGCGACCGCGCCCAGGACGAGGGAGGAGATGGTGATGCCGAGCTGGGCCGTGGCCATCAGCGCGGACAGGTGCTCCAGCGCCCACAGCACACCGCGTGCCCGCTTCTCCCCCGCCTGTGCGCGCGGCTCGATCTGGCTGCGGCGCACGGAGATCAGGGCGAATTCGGCACCGACGAAGAAGGCGTTGGTGAGGAGGGTGAGGGCGCCGATGGCGAGTTGGAGGACGGTCATCGGGGGGCCTCGGGGGTTGCGGAGTTCTTCGGGGTCTCGGAGGTCTCGGGGGTCTCGGCACGCCGCGCGCTCTCGGTGACCTCGGTGATCCGTACGCGGTCGGCCCGGTGGTGGTCCACCTTCAGGACCGTGAGCTGCCAGCCATCGGTCACGAAGGTGTCCCCGGCCGCCGGGATGCGCCTCAGGGCCGTGGCCAGCAGGCCCGCGACGGTTTCGTACGGGCCCTCGGGCGCGGTCAGGCCGATGCCGGTGAGCTCGTCCAGCCGTACGCCGCCGTCCGCCTCCCAGGCGCCGGGGCCGAGGGGCACCAGGCCGGGGGCCTCGTCGCTGTCGTGTTCGTCGCGGACGTCGCCGACGACCTCCTCGACGATGTCCTCCAGGGTGGCGACCCCCGCCGTGCCCCCGTACTCGTCGATGACGACGGCCATGGTGCGCGCGCCGCGCAGCCGGTCCAGCAGCCGGTCCACCGGGAGGCTGTCGGGGACCAGGAGCGGGGGCGTGGCCAGGTCGGTGACGGGGGTGGTGGCGCGGCGGGCGGCGTCGAGGGCGAGGACGTCGCGGATGTGCACGGTGCCGACCACCTCGTCCAGGCTGTCGCGGTAGACGGGGAGGCGGGAACGCCCGGTGGCCAGGGTGAGGTTGGCGGCGTCTGCGGCGGTGGCGTGGGCCTCCAGCGCCTGGACGTCCACGCGTGGGGTCATCACGTTCTCGGCGGTCAGCTCGCTCAGGTGGAGCGTACGGACGAACAGCTCGGCCGCGTCCTGCTCCAGCGCGCCCTCGGCGGCCGAGTGGCGGGCCAGCGCGACCAGTTCGTCCGGGGTACGGGCGGAGGCCAGCTCCTCGGCGGGCTCCAGGCCCAGGCGGCGCACCAGACGGTTGGCCGTGTTGTTGAGGTGGTGGATCAGCGGGGCGAAGGCGGCGGTGAAGGCGCGCTGCGGGGCGGCGACCGCCTTGGCCACGTGCAGGGGGCGGGAGATGGCCCAGTTCTTGGGCACCAGTTCTCCGGCGACCATCAGCACCACCGTGGACACGGCCACGCCCAGCACCACCGCGGCCGTCGACGCCGCGCCCTCGGGCAGGCCGGCCGCGGTGAGCGGGCTCTCCAGGAGAACGGCAAGCGAGGGCTCGGCGAGCATGCCGATCACCAGGGAGGTGACGGTGATGCCCAATTGGGCCCCGGAGAGCTGGAACGTCAGCCGGCGCACCGCCGTGAGCGCGCTGTCGGCCCCGCGCTCACCGGCTTCGGCGGCGCGCTCCAGGTCGCCGCGTTCGACGGTGGTGAGGGAGAACTCGGCGGCCACGAAGACCGCGCAGGCGAGTGTGAGGGCCAGCGCGAGAAGCAGCAGCAGGGTCGCGGTCACCGTGCCACGCCCGTTTCCCTGATCGAGCTGATCGAGCTGATCGAGCCGGTCAGGGGCGCCCCGGTGAGGGGCGGGTGGGGGGTGGCACGGGTGGTACTGGGAGGTTCACCCATTGCGGGTCTGGTGCTCCTTCATCGCTCGGACGGTGCTGGGAGGGCGCCGGGAAGACGTCAGTAGGTCAAGTGTCCCCACACCCATAGTAAAGGGACGGTAAAGGTGCGCGGCGCCGGGCCGCCGCTACGGCCCGCGCCGAAATCGGCTCCGCGTAACCTGCGGCTTTTCCGTGTCCGCTCGATTGGGAGCGGGGTTGCCTGTCGGCGGCACAGGTTTATCCGCAATACTTCCCGCCGTGGAGCAGAGCACTGGACCGATCATCCCGCCCATTCACACAGCCGGGACGGATCCGGGGTATGTCCCCGGCCTGACGTCCCCGCGCCCTGCCGATGTGGAGGAGGACACCCCGGACAAGGCAGCAGAGCGGCCGCCGGAGAAAGTCACGGCCGAGGACGAGCCCGACGAGGACGAGGGCGTCGACGCCAAGGCGGAGTCCGACGCCGACGCCGAAGCCGATGCCGATGCCGATGCCGATGCCGACAGCGAAGCCGATACGACGAGTGACGTCGCGTCCGACGGGGAAGCGGACGCCGACGGCGAGGACAAGGACCGCGAGGACGGCGCGGACGAGGACGGTGGGGCCGTCTTCGAGGTGTCCGACCGGCGCGGTGTGATCCGCGCTGCGCGCAGTGGCGTCACGTTCGAACTCGACGGCGAGAAGGCCGAGTTCGGATGGGACGAGATCGGTGCGGTGGAGGTCGACACCCCGCGGTTCGGGAAGCGGTTCGGCATCACGGTCTATACGACCAACCGGCGTTGGTACACGGCCGATGTCGAGGCACCGGCCCGAAAGCTCCTCAAGGAGTGGACGGCGGAGCTCGACGTAGTGCTCGACGAGTATTTCGAGGACTCGGCGGACTCGGAAGACTCGAAGGAGCCGGAAGAACCGGAGCAGCCGAAGGAGCCGAAGGAGTCGAAGGAGCTGGACGAGCCGAAGAGCTCGGAAGACTCCAAGGGCTCGGCGGACTCAGAAGACCCGAAGGACTCGGCGGACTCCAAGGGCTCCGAAGACCCCAAGGGCTCGGCGGACTCCAAGAGCTCGGAAGAGTCGAAGGACTCGGCGGACTCGAAGGACTCGGCCGACAGCGAGCCGGCCGAGAAGGCCGAGAAACGTGACAACTGACCGCCCGCACCGCGTCAGCGTCGCCGGAGTCATCGTGGACGAACGCGGCCGAGCGCTGCTGATCAAACGGCGCGACGGCAGCACCTGGGAGCCGCCGGGCGGTGCGCTCGACCCCGAGAGCACCGCCCTCGACGCCCTCCAGGGCGAAATCCTCGAGGAGACGGGCGTCAAGATCGCGCTCCCGGCCGCGCTCACGGGGGTCTACAAGGACATGAACGACCTCACCGTCTCCCTCGTCTTCCGCTGTACGGCCCTCGACGGCACCCCCGTCACCGGCCCCCGCACCCGCGCTTGGCGCTGGGCCACCCGCGCCGAGGTCCCCGACCTCGCCGACGAGGCGTACGCCATACGCGTCCTGGACGCCCTCGACGCCACCACCCCACCGGCGATCCGCGCCCACGACGGCGTCACGCTGGTCTGACGCCGGTCCGACGCTCGCGTCAGGCGTTCGTCCGGCGTTCTCCGGCGTTCGCCTGACGCACAGCTCACGCCGCGAGCCGCCACGTCAGCACGCCGTCAACAGCCGGGTCAGCCCGCCGAGAGCAGCCGCGTCAGCTCGTCCGCCACCGCCCGTGCCGCCGGACTGGTCCAGCGGCGCCGGTGGCGGGTGAGCTGGACGGGAACCGGCGGGATGGGCGGGCCGTGTACCTCCGCGAGCTGGCCGTCGGCGAGCTGGCGCTCCACCGTGGCGCGGGGGAGCAGCGTCAGGCCGAGGCCCGCCGCGACACAGGAGCGGGCGGCCTCGATGCTGCCGAACCGGGTGAGGCGGGGCGGCGGGCCCGGGAGGGTGAGCAGGGTGCGGACGAGGTGATCGCTGTAGGAGCAGCCCTGTTCGTGGACGAAGAAGCTCTGCCCGGCCAGTTCGTCCCAGCCCACCTCGTGTCCGGCCATCGGGTGGCCGGGGGCGGCGAGGTAGACGAGGGGTTCCCGGGCGATGGGGCGGGCGACGAGATCGGCGTCGGTCACGTCCTGTTCGAGGAGGAGTACGAGGTCGAGCCGTCCCGTACGCAGCCCCTCGACGGCCGCCGCGCTGCCCGCGGGGTGGAGGTGGACGTCTATCCCGGGGTGGGTGCGGCGCAGGGAAGCGATCACTCGGGGGAGGTGGGAGGCGCACAGGGATTCACCCGCGCCGAGGGCTACGGGGCCCTCCACCGCGCCGTCCGCGCCGTCGCCGTTTCCGGCCGCCGCGACCGCCCGCAGCCGGGCCTCGGCGTCCAGGACCTCCTCGGCCTCCGTCAGCAGCCGGCGGCCCGCGCTGGTCGGCAGGGCGCCTGAGGGCAGCCGGTCGAAGAGGCGCGTGCCCAGTTCTCGCTCCAGGGTGCGGATCTGGACGGTGACGGTGGACTGGGCGAGATGGAGCTCGGCGGCGGTCGCGGTGAAGCTGCCGGCTCTCGCCAGCGCCGCGAACGTCTTCAGGAGTCGTGTGTCCACGACGGTCAGGATAGGCAGACCCGCCCGCCACCAGGGTCCATCGGGTTTCTCGATCGCCTCCAGCGAAAGGAATCGTTGGACGCGATATCGATCCGGTGGAACCGTGGACGGCATGACCGCACCCACCGCAGCCACCACGGACGCCGCAGCCACCGCGCCCACCACGGACACCACCGGCACCACGAGCACCACCAGCACGACCGGCACCACCGGCACCACCGGCACGACCGGCACCACCGGCATCGAAGTGCTGCACTACTCCGCCTTCACCTCTCGCCCCGACGGCGGCAATCCCGCCGGTGTGGTCCTCGACGCCGCGGCCCTCGTGGACGGCAAGGGGACCGACGCGGCCGACGCCGCCATGACCGCCGTCGCCGCACGGGTCGGCTACTCGGAGACCGCGTTCATCACCGAGCGGGACGAGGCCGCGCGCCGCTACCGGCTGCGGTACTTCAGCCCACTCGCCGAAGTCGCCTTCTGTGGGCACGCCACCATCGCCACAGCCGTGGCCCTGGCCGAGCGCGACGGCCCTGGTGAGCTGGTCTTCGACACCGCCTCGGGCGAGATCCGCGTCGAGACCACGGCCGACGGCGACGGCCCGCCCCGCGCCACGCTCACCAGCGTGCCCACGCGGTCCCGCCCCGCCGACCCGGGCACGGAGATCGGGCCGACGCTCGCGGCGCTGCGCTGGTCCGTGGACGACCTGGACCCGGCCCTGCCCCCGCATGTCGCCTACGCGGGCAACGACCACCTCGTCCTCGCCGCCGCCACGCGCGAGCGGCTGGCGGACCTCGACTACGACTACGACGCGCTGGAGGCGGTGATGCGGCGGCGCGGCTGGACCACGGTGCATCTGGTGTGGCGCGAGACCCCGGAGTCCTCCGCGGGCGGACCCGCGAAGGACTCCGGGGACGGCCTCGCGGACAGCCCCGCGCAGGGCTTCGTCTTCCACGCCCGCGACCCGTTCCCCGTCGGCGGGGTCGTCGAGGACCCGGCCACCGGTGCCGCGGCGGCCGCCTTCGGCGGCTATCTGCGGGTACTCGGCCTGGTCGACGGCCCGACCCGGGTCCGTATCCGCCAGGGCGAGGACATGGGCCGTCCCAGCGACCTCCTGCTCGACGTCACGCCCGGCGACCCCCGGGTGCGGGTCAGCGGACAGGCCGTCCCGATCCCGTCGACCGTGTGAGGAACGGTGTGATGAAGACGCGCTACTACCACCTGCCGCGCCTCACCGGCGTGGACGCACTCCGCCTCGACGAGCGCGAGGTGACCGCCCCCGGCCCGCGCGAGGTGCTGGTCCGGATGCGGGCCTGGTCGCTCAACTACCGGGACCTGATGATCGCCTCGGGCACCTACGGGCGCGCCCTGAAGCCGGACGCGGTGCCGGTGTCCGATGGGGCGGGCGAGGTGGTGGACGCCGGTTCCGACGTCACCCGGTGGCGGGAGGGGGACCGGGTCGCCGGTGTCTTCATGCCCGGCTGGATCTCCGGCCCGCCCACCGCGCGGAAGACGGCGGGCGCGCTGGGCGGCCCGGCCGACGGGGTGCTCGCCGAGTACGTCCTCTTCGACCAGGACGCCCTGGTCGCCGCCCCCGCCCACCTGGACTTCGCCGAAACCGCGACGTTGCCGTGCGCCGCCGTGACCGCCTGGCACGCGGTGGCGGTCAGCGGCGGGCTCACCCCCGGCCAGACGGTGCTGACCATGGGCAGCGGTGGGGTGTCGCTGTTCGCCCTGCGGTTCGCCGCGCTCGGCGGGGCCCGTGTGTTCGCCACCTCCAGCGACGACGCCAAACTGGAACGACTGCGCACCCTGGGCGCCGCGGACGGCGTGAACTACGCCCGTACCCCCGACTGGGGCCGACTGGTGGCCGAGGCGACCGGCGGCGGCGTCGACCACGTCGTGGAGGTGGGCGGTCCGGGCACCCTGCCGCAGTCGCTGGACGCCGTACGCGTAGGGGGCCGGATCAGCCTCATCGGCGTCCTGGCCCAGGACGGCGTGGCCGACCCGTCCGCGGTGCTGCGCAAGGGCATCACGCTCCAGGGGATGTTCGTGGGCAGCCGCGAGATGTTCGAGCAGATGAACCGCGCCATCGAGCACCACCGTCTGCGCCCCACCATCGACCGCGCCTTCCCCTTCACGGAGGCGCCCGCCGCGTACCGGTACTTCGCGGGGCGCGGGCACTTCGGGAAGGTGGTCATCACGGCTGAGTGAGCGCGACGCGCGGGCCGGTCGCCCCTGCCGGTAGCGGTGGCACTCCTCACTACGGAACGGAGTTACGGCGTCTTCACTACGGAACGGAGTTACGGCGTCCCGCCCCAAGGCGCCCCGCCCGCCGCCGTTCCGCACCGCGTACGTAAAGCAGGGCCGCGCCCGTCACCGCCAGTGGCCACAGCAGATACCGGCCCGACATGACCAGCAGGGCCAGCACCGCGACGATCGCGGCGAGGGCCGCCGCCCGGCCCTTGCTGCCGCGTGGCAGGAGCCGGATCGCCGCCGCCACGCCGATCGCGTACACCGTGACGAACGACCCGGTGGTCAGCAGCACCAGCGGCTGCGGGCCCACCCCCGCCACGGTCACCGTGAGCAATCCGGCGAACCCCAGCCCGGAGACCACGCCCAGGCTGCGCCGGGGGACCTCGCCCGCCACCTCACCGCGGGCGAGCCAGCCGGGCAGCGCACCGTCCCTGCCGAGCGCGGCGCCCAGCTTGGCGGCGCCCGCGTAGTAGGCGTTCATGGTGCCGAGCGTGAGCAGTAGCGCGGCGACGGCGGCCAGGACCCGGGCGTTGCCGCCCATCCCCCGGGCCATCAGCTCGCCGAGCGGCGCGTCCGCGCCCGCCGCGCCCTTCCCCAGCACGGTGGTGACGGCGAAGGCGACCGACAGGTAGAGCAGTCCCACGACGACCACGGCGGCGCCGGTCGCCCGCGGCAGGTCTCGCGCCGGGCGGCGGAATTCGCCCGCCAGGTGGGTGATCGCCTCCCAGCCCGCGAAGCTCCACACCAACAGGGCCGCGGCCGAGCCGATCGCGGGCCAGCCGTGCGGGGCGAACGGCCGGAGATTGTCCATCCGCGCATGCGGCAGGGACAGCCCGACGGCGAGCAGCAGCAGGACGACGAGCAGCCCGGCGAGGGCGAGTTGGAGTCGGCCGGTCATCCGCAGCCCCACCGCGTTGACCGCCGTGACGGTGGCCATCAGGGCGGCGGCCGTGACCGTGGCGGTCGTGGTCCCGCCGCCCACCGCGGCGGCCACGTACGCGCCGCCGAACAGGGCCGCGGCCGCCGCGCCGGGCGGCACCGCGAGATAGAAGCACCAGCCGACCACCGCGGCGGTCCGCCCGCCAAACGCCAGCCGGGCGTAGGTGGACACACCCCCGGCGTCCGGGTGGCGGGCGCCGAGCGCGGCGAAGGTGGCGGCGAGCGGTACGGAGACCACGACGAGAGCGAGCCAGGCCAGCAGCGACGCCGGTCCCGCGGCATCGGCGGCGAGCGCGGGCAGGGCGATGACCCCGGTGCCCAGCACCGCGCCCACGTACAGCGCGGTGCCCTGCGACGCGGTGAGCCGGCCGCCCGCCGTCAGGCGGGACCCACCGGCAGCGGCGGCCGGAGGGCCGGACCCGTCGGCGGCCGCAACCGGAGGGCCGGACCCACCGGCAGACGCAACCGGAAGGTCAGGCCCGCCAGAAGGCCCAGCAGGCAGCCCGGACCCACCGGCAGACGGACCCGGCAGCCCGGACCCACCAGCAGAGACACCCGGCAGCCCGGACCCACCGGCAGACACACCCGCGGCCCCGGGATTCGCTTCGGTATCGGTCATGACCGGCAGCCTTCCGGAGCGGTACGACACCCGACCAGTGGCGGAAATGCCGGGGTCCGCTAAATTCGGGCCATGGCCCGACGACGACACATCGTGGCGATGGCGGTGGCCGACGGCGCCCCCGTCTTCGAACTCGCCGTCCCCTTCGAGGTCTTCGGCCTCGACCGCGACGACATCGCCGATCCGTGGTACGAGCTGCGGGTGTGCGCGGCCAGCCCGGACGGCGGCCCGGTGCGCACCGCCGCCGGGATGGTGCTCCACACGCCGTACGGCCCCGACGACCTGGTGGACGCGGACACGGTGGTGATCGCGGCATGCGCCCGCCCCGTCCAGCTCGATCCCCCGCCCGCCCTGGTGGCGGCCATCCGCAAGGCCCATGCGGCGGGGCGGCGGATCGTCTCGCTGTGCAGCGGGGTGTACGTCCTGGCCGCGGCGGGGCTGCTGACCGATCGCCGGGCCACCACGCACTGGATGCACTCGGCCGACTTCGCCCGCCGCCATCCGGACGTCGAGGTCGCCCCGCACGCCCTCTACACCGAGGACGACACCATCTGGACCTCGGCGGGCACCGGTGCCGTCATCGACCTGTGCCTCCAGCTGGTGCGCCGCGACCACGGCTCCGCGGTCGCCAACGAAGTGGCCCGCCGGATGGTCGTCCCGCCCCACCGGGAGGGCGGACAGGCCCAGTACGCCAAACCGCTCACGGCCGCGCGGCGCGGGCCCGACGAGGGCCTGGCGCCCGTGCTGCGCTGGGCCAGGGACCGTCTCCACGAACCGCTGACGGTGCCCCGACTCGCCCGGGTGGCCCATCTGAGCGTCCGCACCTTCACCCGCCGCTTCCGCGACACCCTCGGCGTCTCCCCGCTCCAGTGGATCCTCCAGGAGCGCATCCGGCTGGCCCAGGAGCTGCTGGAGACCACCGACGAACCGGTGGAGACCGTGGCCCGCCGCACCGGCTTCGGCTCGGCGGCCAATCTGCGCCACCACTTCGGACGGGCGGTCGGGGTCTCTCCCCAGTCCTACCGCCAGGTCTTCCGCCACCGCGCAGGACGCTGAGCGGGGTGCGGGGTGCGGGCGGAAGCCGGGCCCCGACTCGCTGCTGAGGCCCAGGTGCCCGGCCCCGGCGGGGGTCGCCTGGCGGCCTACCGAAAGCCGTGGGGTTCGGCGGCACCGGAGGCCGCGGAGCCCGGCACTACGGAAGGCCGTAGAGCCTGGCGCTGCCGAAGGCCGTGGGGCTCGGCGGCACCGAAGCCCGCAGAGCTCGGCACAACCAAAACCCGCAGAACCCGGCACAACCAAAGCCCGTAGCACCCGGCGCTACCGAAGCCCGCAGAGCCCGGCGGCACCGAAACCCGCAGAGCCCGGCACAACCAAAACCCGCAGAACTCGGCGCTACCGAAGCCCGCAGCACCCAGCGGCACCGAAGCCCGTACAGCCCGGCGCTACCGAAGCCCGTGCAGCTTGGCGATCAGGCGCCGCAGCAGGGCCACCCGGTCGCCGCCGCGCGGTCGGCAGTCCTCCAGGCGCCGGACGACCCCCGGCGGCACGTCCTCGGCCCCAACCGCGTCCACGACCTTGTCGAGCGCGTGGATGCCCCAGTACTGGCTGAACGCGAGCGGCTCCTTGACGACGGCGTCCGCGAGGGCGGCCAGCGCGTCCGCGTCCGGCACCGCGTACAGCCGCGCGTACGCGGCCAGCCGCAGACCGCCGTCCGGGGAAGTGAGCCAGCCGTCCAGATCGGGGTCCGCGAGCCGCTGAGTGGCGCGCACCAGCCGCGCGAAGATGCCGTTCATCCGCTGCGTACGGGCGGATCCACTGCTCATGGACCCACGCACCTCGAGGTACTCGGCGGCCAGCCGGCGCACGTCCCGCAGCACGGTGGCGCCGTCGGCCTCCGGCCCGTCGTCGCCGCTTCCGACGAGGGCGGCGTCGGCGATGCGCTCGGCGGCCTCGATGCGCCGTTCGACCGCCTCCTTGAACTCCAGGCGGACCCCGCCCGGCAGTTCGATGCTGTTGAGCAGATCGCGCAGCCAGGGCACGACGGCCACCACCAGGAGCGCCACGGTGACGTTGTCAATCTTCAGATCCGGCGCCAGCACATGGGTGACCGCCACCGCGACGGCCACAGTGCTCACCACGGACGCGACGACGTACCGGCGCCACGCGGCCCGCCGCGCAAAACGCTCGCCCTCCCCGGGCTCCCCCTGCCTCATGCCCCCAGCATCCCCCAACCGGGTCCGGTCCAGCGCGAATACGCATAGGTCCGGCCTCAGGAGCCCACACGTCGAGGCCCGGGTGGATGCCGGGGTGGATGCCCGGGTGGATCGTCACGCCCGCCGGGAAACCCCGTCCGGCCAGACGACATCCACAGGCACGCCCGCCCCACGCGCCTGCTCCACCACATCCGCCGTACCACCGCCCTTACCGGAGGGCGGCCGCCCGTCCCACACCGCCATCAGCCGGTCGGCACGCTCCAGCAGCACGGCGTTCGCCGCCTCGTACGCCTGCCGGTTCGCCGTCTCGTGCGGCATCACCAGCACCTCGTCCGCGGCCTCCACCAGGCGGTCGAAGGTCTCGGCGTGTTCCGGCTTGACCTTGGCCCGCCGGTAGTCCCGCGAGGGAATCACCACGACCAGCCGCCCACCGACCGCCAGGACCGCGTCGGCGAACAAGCTGTCACTGCCCTTCGCGATACATGACACACCGACCAGACCGACCGGCTCATAGCCGCCCAGGAGCCTGTCCAACTCCCCTCGAACCAGCGGCACCGACGCGTCGGTGAGATCCATATGCCCGGTCACAGCGATCGTCGTCATCAGGGCCATCGCCTCCTCGTCAGGTGGTCAGCAGAGTACGGATACCGACACGCACTTCGCCGACGGCCCGCGGCACGTGTTTCACCCTGTCTTACGCTGCCCGCATGCTCCGCGCAGTGGTCTTCGACGTCGGCGAGACCTTGATCCGGGATGACCGGGGGTGGGCCGCTTGGGCAGACTGGCTGAACGTCCCCCGTCACACCCTCTCCGCACTCGTCGGCGCGGTCGTCGCTCAGGGCCGCGACAACGCCGACGCCCTGCGGCTCATCCGGCCGGACATCGACATCGCGGCCGAGCGCGCCGCGATGGAGGCCGCCGGGGCGGGCGAACGGCTGAGCGAAGCCGATCTCTACCCGGATGTGCGTCCAGCCCTCGCGGCTCTGCGCGCAGAGGGCCTCCGCATCGTCATCGCGGGCAACCAGACCGCGCACGTCGGCCAGTTGCTCCGAGAACTCGACCTCCCGGTTGACGAGATCGCCACCTCGGGAGAGTGGGGCGTGGCCAAGCCCGACTCCCGCTTCTTCACCCGCGTCCTGGACCTCGCCAACAGCCCGCCCGACAAGACGGTGTACGTAGGGGACCACCCCGCCAACGACATCCGCCCGGCACAAGCGGCGGGACTGCGCGTCGCGCATCTGCGCCGGGGGCCTTGGGGCCACCTGTGGTCGGAGACCGCTGAGGCGGCCGCCGCCGACTGGCAGATCGACTCGCTGCACGATCTCGTACGGCTCGCCACCAGATAGCTCTTCGGGCCGGGCGAGGGTTCGTTCACTTCGTCAGGAGCTTCAGCGCCTTCTCCGTATCGGCGAGATCCGCGACGACGTCCGTTGCTCCGGCTGCCCGTAGACCGTCCGCGCCGGTACGGCCGGTGGCCACGCCGATGACGCGGACGCCGCAGCTCAGGCCGCCCCCGATGTCGTATGGCGTATCCCCGAAGAGGACAGCGTCCTGTGAGGGCGTCCGAGCACGCCGCAGAGCGGTGCGCACCAACTCCGGACGTTCGTCCGCGTCCTCGCCGAAGGCCCCGATCGAGAGGTCGATGTACCGGTCGAGGCCGAACGCGGCCAGCTTCACCTCTGCGGCGACCCGGATGTTGCCGGTCACCACGGTCTGCGCGACCCCGTCCCGCCCCGCCAGGGCCGCGAGCAACGGCGGCGCTCCGGGGAGCGCACGCCCACGCTCCCGAAGCTCGGCCGCGTGCCGTACGTGGACGGCTCCGAGCGCCTGGGCGAACCGCTCGAACAGATCACGGCTGTCCCGCAAGCCATGGAGTCTCAGCGTCTCCCGGAGGATGACCGGCTCCGTCGACCCGTCGACCTTCGCCTGCTCCCGCATGGACCGCCCGGTGACCTCCTCGAACGCTTCGGCCCAGAGCTCCCGTCCGACTCCTCGGGTATCCACGAGCGTGTGGTCGATGTCCCACAACACGAGCAGCGGCACTGTATTGCCTTCCGGCCGGAGCGGGGCCCGGCTCAGGCCGGGTAGGCGTGGGTCTGGGTGGCCTTGAGGGTGGCCCAGACTTGGCGGCCCGGGTGGAGGGACAGTTCGGCCACCGCCGCCGTCGTGAGGTCGGCCAGGAGGGGGAGTTCGCCGGTGAGGTCGACGCGGATCTGGTCGCCGTGGGACTCCAGGCCGGAGACCTCCAGCCGCCACAGGTTGCGTGCGCTGGAGTCGGGGCGGTCGCGGTGGAGGGTGACCGCGGCGGGTGGGAAGGCGACGAAGACCGGGCCGGTGAGGTCCTCGGTGGTGGTGATGGCGGCGCCGCCGTCGAGCCGTACCGTGTGGCCGTCGGCGCGGCCCTGGTAGAGGTTGAGGCCGACGAGGCTGGCGATGTAGTCGGTGCGGGGGCGGCGGGAGATGTCCGCCGGGGCGCCCTCCTGGACGATACGGCCCTCCTCGACCACGACGAGCCGGTCGGCCAGCACCATCGCGTCCAGCGGGTCATGGGTGACCAGGACGGCCACCGCCTCGAAGTCGGCCAGATGGCGGCGGAGTCCGGCGCGTACGTCGAGGCGGGTGCGGGCGTCCAGCGCTGCGAGCGGCTCGTCCAGCAGGAGCAACCGGGGGCGGGTGGCCAGGGCGCGGGCCAGGGCGACCCGCTGGGCCTGACCGCCGGACAGGGCGCGGGGTTTGGCGCCCGCGCGGTCGGTCAGGCCCATCCGCTCCAGCCACTCGGCGGCCTGGGCGCGGGCCTCCGCCTTGGGCGCTCCGTGGCAGCGCGGGCCGAAGGCCACGTTGTCGAGCGCGGTGAGATGCGGGAAGAGCAGATAGTCCTGGAAGACGACGCCGACCGGGCGGTCCTCGGTCGGCACCCGCACCCGGCTCTCCGGCTCCTCCAGGGTCCGGCCGTCCAGCCGCAGCGACCCGGCGGTGAGCGGGGTGAGCCCGGCCAGGGCGCGCAGCGCGGTGGTCTTGCCCGCGCCGTTGGGCCCGAGCAGGGCGAGCACCTCGCCGGGCGCCGCGGACAGCCGCAGATCGAGGCGGAAGGTGCCGCGGTCCACGAGGAGACGGGCGTCGAGGCCATCGGTGCGCAGCACGGCCTCCTCGGTGGGGGAAGTGTCCGTGGTCATGAGGCGGCCATCCAGCGGTCGCGCAGTCCGGCCAGGACCGCGATGGAGACGGCGAGGAGGACGAGGCTGAGCGCGATGGCGGCGGCCGGGTCGCTCTGGAGCGCGAGATAGACCGACAGCGGCATCGTCTGCGTACGGCCGGGGAAGTTGCCCGCGAAGGTGATCGTGGCGCCGAACTCGCCCAGCGCCCGCGCCCAGGCGAGCACCGCCCCGGCCGCCACGCCCGGCGCGACCATCGGCAGGGTGACGCGCCGGAAGGCGGTGAAGCGCGAGGCGCCGAGCGTGGTGGCGGCCTCCTCGTAGCGGGGATCGGCCGCCCGCAGCGTGCCCTCGACGCTGATCACGAGGAACGGCATCGCCACGAACGCCTCCGCGACCACCACCCCCGCCGTGGTGAACGGCAGGGTGACGCCGAACGCCGAGTCGAGCCAGCGGCCGACGATCCCGTTACGGCCCAGCGCGAGCAGCAGCGCCACACCGCCCACCACCGGCGGCAGCACCAGCGGCAGGGTCACCAGGGCGCGCACCAGCCGGCGGCCGGGGAAGCGGGCGCGGGCCAGCAGCCAGGCCAGTGGCACGCCCAGCACCAGCGCCACGGCGGTGGCGGCGGTCGCGGTGATCAGCGAAAGCCGCAGCGCCTGCCACACCGCGACACTGGTCAGCTGGTCGGGCAGGCTCCGCCAGGGCGCCCGGACCAGCAGCGCCAGGAGCGGGAGCACCAGGAAGACCAGGCCGACGAGGGCGGGCAGCAGCAGCGGCAGCGGGGTGGCCGTCCGGAGGCGGGGGGTGCCGAGCCGTGGCCGGGTGCCGCCGCCACCCAGGACCTCCGTCGGCTCGGCCCCGGCCGTCAGCCCCGCCCCCGCCCTCGGCTGCGCCCCCGGCTCCGCCCCGGCCTTCCGCTCCGCCCCCGCCTTCGGCTCCGTCACGGCTTGAGGAAACCGGCCTGGCCGAGCACCTTCTGGCCCTGCGCGGACTTCACCAGGTCGATGAAGGCGGTGGCCGCCTCGGCGTTGGGGGCGTTCTTCAGCAGGGCGATCGGATAGTCGTTGATCGCCTTCTTCGACTCGGGGAACTCCACACCCGTGACCTTTCCGCCCGCCGCCTTCACATCCGTCTTGTAGACGACGGAGGCGTCCACCTCCTTCAACTGCACCTTCGTCAGGGCGCCCTTGACGTCCTGCTCGTACGAGACCGGGGTGAGCTTCAGCCCGGCCCCGTCCAGCGCCTTCTGGGCCGCCGCCCCGCAGGGCACCTCCTTGGCGCACAGCGCGACCTTCAGCCCGGAGCGGGTGAGGTCCTTCAGCGTGGCGATCTTCTTCGGGTTGCCGGGGAGAGTCGCGATCTCGAGCTGGTTGCGGACGAAGGTGGCCGGGGCACCCTTGGCGTCCTTGGCGTCGGTGACGGTCTTCATGGTCTTCGGGCTGGCGGCGGCGAAGACGTCGGCGGGCGCGCCGGAGGTGATGCTGGCCGCGAGGGCGTCGCTGCCGCCGAAGTTGAAGGAGACCTTGGTACCGGGGTGCTCCTTCTCGAAGGACTTGCCCAGCGAGGTGAAGCTCTCCTTGAGCGAGGCCGCCGCGAACACGGTCACCGTGCCGGAGAGCTTCTTGGAGGAGGAGCCGGACGAGGACTTGGTGGAGGAGTCGTCGGCGCCGTCCGAGTCGCCGGAGGAGCAGGCGGTCAGCGCCACGGCGGCGAGCGCGAAGCCGCCCACCGCGCGGAGGGTCCAACGGGCTCGGGGTCGCGATCGGGGTCCGGATACGGAACGGGTCGTCATAGGGTCTGTCTCTCCCTCTCTGCCTCTGCCGCCTCTGCCACTGCCACTGCCGCTTCCGCGGCTTCTGCCGCCACTGCCGCCCTCGGCGCGTGTGTTCACGGGGTTTCCACGACCACGTTGGTCGACTTGATCACGGCGACGGCCGGAACTCCGGGCTCCAGCTTCAGCTCCTCCGCCGACTCCCGGCTGATCATGGACACCACGCGGAACGGCCCCGCCTGGATCTCCACCTGCGCGGACACATCGCCCAGGATCACCTCGGTGACGATGCCCGAGAAGCGATTGCGGGCCGAGGAGCCGGGGTGGTCGCGCTCCGCGCTGGTGGCGACCTCGCGGGCGAACGCGGCGAGCGCCGGGCCCGGAATGATCCGGCGCCCCTGCTCGTCCCGTTCGGCGGCCAGCCGTCCGCCGTCGACCCAGCGCCGCAGGGTGTCGACGCTGACCCCCATCAGGGCCGCGGCCTCACCGATCCGGTACGTATGCATTCGCCGATGGTAACGCCGCAGCTGCGAGGGCGTACATCGCGATCAGGTGGTATCCGTCCAACGATTCGGGCACGGAGGCTGGCATCTGCCAGCGATCACCAGAGGAGGACGAGGACTAAGAGCCCCTTCACCGCCGTCCACGTCCTCGTCCCCTTTCGCCTCATCGGGGCCGCGAACGGCCGTGACGGATCACACCGCGCATCCCCCCGACATGCGGCTGACCATGGCGATCGCGCTACCGGACGCGACATCCGAGGGACCGGCAAATCACCTCGCCGTAAATCTCCGAAAACGCACAGGGGTTCACACGGCGAACGATGCGGTCTGGACCTTTTTCGGGCCCCGGTTTTGTGTCGCATGGGGCCGTGAACGTGACTACTATTCACGTCAATCCGGCCCGATCACAAGGCTTGTCAGGTGGTTCATAATCCCAAACGGGGACTGGCCTTCGTCTCTTGTCAGCCTGGTCACCGGCGTGAAAGGCTCGGCGCGCCCCGTAAGGGGAATCCCCAACTCCGAGGCAGAGCTGTGCTGTTGGCTGACCACCCCGCAGCCGTTTATGAGAGGGTCGCCCCCGGCGGGGGCACCGCTGTTCGTGAGTGAGGAAATGCCTCCATGCCCGACCACTCATCTCCCAGGGAATCTCCTGGGAACGGCTCCCCGACGCGCTCCGGTCCTGCCGGGGCGCCCGCCGAGGATGTCGATGGCGCGGCTTCCGCGACGGCGCTGCTGGGCGCCTATTGGGACGCGGTCGCCGATTACGCCGAACTGTGCACCACCACGCCGGAAGACGGGATGCGGCTGGCCACCGAGGCTTTCCGGCGGGGTATCCGGGAGACCCGCAACCGCCGTACCCGGGGCTTCGGCAAGCGTCTCCCGTGGCTGCCGCTCTTTCTGACCTCCGTACGGAAGACCGCCGCCGACTGGCAGGCCCACCGCCATGGCGACCGGCTCAACCCGGAGCTGCGGACCTGGCTGGCCTCCGACCGGGCCGCCCGTTTCGCCGCGCCGCCCCGCGACCAGCCGCTCGCCCTGCGCGCGCTGCGGGATCTGCCGGAGGCGGACGGGGAGCTGCTGTGGCTGGTCGAGGTGGAGGCGCGGTCCACGGAAGCGGTGGCCCGGCAGCTGGGCTACGACCCGGAGTACGCCACCGAGGAGATCGCCCGGGTCCGCGCGGCCTTCCGCGAACGGTGTCAGCGCGCCCATGTGGAGACCCTCACCGACGAGGAGTGCCGCAGCTACGCCAAGCTGCTGGACGCCGCCACCCGGGCGCCCGACTCCCCCTCACCCGCCGACCTGTGGCAGCACCTCGCCCGCTGCCGGTCCTGCCGGGACGCCGCCACCTGCATGTATGTGGACGGGGACGGGCTGCCCGGCGCACTGGCGGGCGGGGTCATCGGCTGGGGCGGGAACCTCTACGTCAAGCGGCGCCGCACACTCGCCGAGCGGGCTCCGGGCACCGTGCCGAGCGCCCGTTCCGCCGCGCCCACCGCGCACGCGGTCCGCGCACCGCTGTGGGAGCGGCTGCGCGACCGGGTCCTGGACGCGATCGGGGCGCGCCGGAGCAGACGGGCCGGTGATGCGGGAGGCAGATCGGGCGCGGGCGGCAGATCGGGCGCGGGCGGCGGAGTCGGTGCGGGTCGCAGAGTCGGCGGGGGTCGCAGAGTCGGTGTCGGTGGCAGAGCCGACGCGAGCGGTGCGACGGGTGCGGGCGGTGCGAGTGCGGGCCGCGCCGAAGGGCACCGGGTCGTCCGGGGCCGCGCCGCCCGCCGCCGGTTACGAAGAGCCCGTACGGCCGTCATTCTGGCGGTGATCGCCGTCATCGCCCTCGCCGCGCTGGTCGCGTCGCTGACCAGAACCGCCGCGGACTCCGACGACCGCAGCGGCGGGTCCAGAGGTCCGGAGACGACCCCCAGCGGCCTTGTCCCGGCCACCTCATCGCCGTCGCCGTACAACCCCGGCGCCCCCGCCTCCCCGAGCCCCTCGAAGAGCGGGAGTGGGAGCGAGGGGAAGGACCCCGGCAAGGGTTCCGGCCAGGATTCCGGCAAGGGCTCGAAGAAGCCCGGCCGCTCCTCCGACCCGTCCCCCTCGCCCTCCAAGGGCGGCTCCGGCTCCGCCTCCGGCCATGGCGGCAGGCCGCCCTCCGGCCGGATGCCCGGCGGACACGCCGACTGCACGGCCCGCTTCCGGCTCGTGAACCAATGGCCCGACGGCTTCCAGGCCGCCGTCACCCTCACCTCCCGCGAATCCCTCGACGGCTGGCGGGTCACCTGGAGCTTCCGCGGCTCCCAGCGGGTGACGCAGATGTGGGACGGGGAGTTCACCCAGCGCGGTGCGAAGGTGACCGCCACCGCGGCCGACTACAACAAGCGGGTCAAGGCGGGCGGCACCCTCTCCATGGGCTTCCTCGGCACCTGGAACGACGGCAGCCGGCCGCCCGGCTCCTTCACCCTGAACGGCCGCCCCTGCGCGAACTGACCACATCGCTCCACCCGGCCGACACCGCTCCACCCGGCCCGAACGGCGTTCCCACCCGGATGGCGGAACAAGACCTCCGCCCGGGGGGAAACCATCTCGGAATGAGCAGTGTCCTCAGCGGCATCGTGACCCTGCCCCCCGACGCCCCCGCCGGGCGGGCGGCGCGGGTGGTGGTGGAGGTGCGCAACGTGTCCCGCTCCGATACCCCCGAGTCGATCGTGGCGGCGCAGGTCCTCACCGATGTGCCGCTGAGCCCGGGAGGCCATGTGCCGTTCAGCGTCACCGTCCCCGGTGAGCTGGTCCCGGGCGACAACTACGGGCTGCGGGTCCATGTGGACGTCAGCGGCTCCGGTGTCATGGAGAGCGGCGATCTGGTCAGCACCGAGGCCAACCCCGTACCGGCCGGATCCACCGCCGGTCTGATCGCCCCGGTCACGATCGTCTGACGGAGGGGTCCCCGGCGCGAGGCCGGGCGCCGGGGACCCTCCGGGTCAATGGTCGTTCGCCGCGTCCGAGTCCGCCTTGTCCGCCGCCGACTCGGCGCCGTCCACCAGCCGGTTCAGCTCGTCCAGCTCGGAGGAGGAGGGGACCGGTGCGGTGGCCGACGGAGTGGGCGTCGTACCCGATGAGCCGTCCGCGTCGGCCGAACCGCCCTTGTCGCCGCCACAGCCGGTGGCCAGCTCGGCGCAGAGCACCGCCATGGCCGCCACGGCCCACGGACCGCGCCTCACTTACCGGATCCCTCCCCGCGCGAGGCGCACCACTTCTGGACCTTCGACAGGTCCTTCTGCCGCTGCTCCAGCGTCGGCACCAGGGACCTGCGGAACGTGAGCTTGTGGTTGAGGAAGGTCTCGACCTCGCTGTGGTCCGCCTTCTTCGCCCGCTCGACCCGCTTCGCCAGCCGGGCCATGGACCCCTTGACGGTCGCCGGGCCCTTCAGCCGCTTCAACGCGCGGTCCAGACGCTTGTCGATCTTCTTGGCGCGCTTGCACAGGCCCCGGGAGCCGTCCCCCGCTCCCTTGACCGGCTTCGCGCTCGGGGTGGCGGCCGGTGTCGAGGCCGGGGCGCTGCCATCCGCCGCCGCGACACCCACCGGACCGAGCAGGGCGGCGGCGGCCGCGCAGGCCACGATGGCGCTCTTTCCACGGTGCATGGTGCTGTTCCTTCCCTCGGGGCGGGATGGCCCGGGAGGGGCCGGGCCATCCCGGGCTGGGGGAAGCCTAGGAGCCTTCTTTGTGGAAACTCTGTGGGCCGGGGCGGCCGGAACGGTCGGAGTGGCCAGGGCGGTCGGAGTGGCTGAGGCGGCCGGAGTGGTCCGGACTGTCCGAACGGCCGGAGTGGTCGGGGCGGCCGGAACGCCCATCGGAATCCCCCGGCCCCGAACGGCCCGCGCCTCCCCCGGAGTCCCACGGCCTCCCCGGCCCCGAGAACCAGTCCCTGCGCAGCAGCGGCAGCGTGGCCTCGGTGTCCGCGCCACCCGCCACCAGCGCCGGCAGCCGGATCTCGATACGGGCGCCCGGCAGCCCGTCCGGCCGGTCAAGTACCGTCACCGTCCCCCGGTGCAGCGCGATCTGCTGGGCGATCAGGGTCATGCCCAGGCCCGAGCCGGGGCTGTCCGGCCGCCGGTGGAACCGCTGGAAGACCTGGTCGCGCCGCTCCGGCGGGATGCCCGGCCCCCGGTCGTCCACGGTGAGCACCGCGCCCGTGCCGCCGTCCGGCGAGGGCCCCGGGCAAAGGGCCACCTCGATACGGGCCGGTTCGCCGTCGCGGGTGCCGTGCACCCGGGCGTTGGTCAGCAGGTTGTCCACGACCGAGCGCAGCCCCTCCTCCCAGCCGTGCACCCGCGTGCCCGATGGCCCGGGGGCGGCGTTCACCCGCACCTCCACCTCCGGGTGGCGGTGGCGCAGACCGGCGGCGGACGCCTCCACGACCTCCGCGAGGTCCACCGGTCCGAAGGAGTCCGCCTCCACCAGATCGCCGCGCGCGAGCGCGCTGAGCATCACCAGCAGCCGCAGCAGCCGCGTGTGCTCCCCGCCGAGGTCGGCCAGCACCTCGGCGCGGTCCTCGGCGGCCAGGCCGGGGTGGTCGGTGAGGATGTCGAGGTTGGTCCGCATGCTCATCAGCGGGGTGCGCAGCTCGTGGGAGGCGGCCGCCGCGAACGAGCGCGCGGTCTCCAGCGCCTCGGCGGTGCGGGCCGCCTGCTGGTCGTAGCGGTCCAGGACGGTGCGCAGGGTGCCGGCCAGGTCGTCGACCTCGGCGACGCCGGTGCGGGTGTGGTCCAGCCGGGCCGCGCTGGTGCGGGGGTCCAGCCCGCTCGTACGGCGCTGAAGCCGGCGCAGCGGCCGGGAGGTGCGCGCGGCGGCGGCCCAGCCCACGGCGGCGCCGATGGGGGCGGCGAGCAGCGCCACGGTCACCACCCGGCGGCGTACGAGCGCCAGCCGGTCCTCGGTCGTGGTGTTCGGGGAGAAGAGCCACAGCGTGGCCCGCGCCGCGGGGCGCCGCCCCGCGACCGCCGGCGCGGACACCCGTACCGGCAGCGCCCGCCAGCTCTTGCCGTCCGCGCGCACCGTCACCGGACGCCTCGCCACGGGCTTGGGCAGCGCCACGGAGGGGTCCGGCTGGGGTCCGGCGGAGACGGTGCCCTCCGGGCCGGTCAGCCGGATGCCCATGTCCAGCGCGGAGCTGAACAGCCGCCGTTCACGGGCCTGTTCGACGGCCGGGGCCCGACCCGCCGCGTCGGCCTTCAGCAGCGCCCGCGCGCCCGGGAGCACGGCCGTCGCGCCCCGGCGCAGCTGGGCGTCCTGCTCGTGGTGCGCATCGCCCGCCACCAGCCGCAGCAGCAGCCAGCCGGAGGCGAGGACGATGACGGGCACCGCGACGCCCACGGCGAGCGCGATCCTGGTGGCCAGCCTCATGGCGCGCCGCCACCCGGCTCCGCCGGCCCCGCCGCCCCGGACGGCCCGGACGATCCGGGCGGCGCCACCAACCCGAACGGTTCCGCCGCCCCGGACGGTCCCGCCGCCCCGGACGACGCCACCGACCCAGACGGCCCCGCCGCCCCGGACGCCCCCGCTGGCCCGGACCATGCCGCGGACCCAGACGGTCCCGCCGACCCGGACGGTCCCGCCGACCCGGACCATGCCGCGGACCCGGACGGGCCCCCCGACCCAGACGGCTCCGGCGCCCCGGACGGTCCCGCCGACCCAGACGGCGCCACCGACCCCGACGGTCCCGCCGACCCCGCCGACCCAGACGGCCGCAGGACGAAGCCCACCCCGCGCACCGTGTGCAGCATCCGGGGGCGGCCGCCCGCCTCCAGCTTGCGGCGCAGATAGCTGACGAAGGTGTCCACGGCGTCCGTCCGCACGTCGAAGTCATAGCCCCAGACGCGATCCAGCAGCTGATCGCGGGTGAGCACGATCCCGGCGTTGCGGGCGAACACGTCCAGCAGCTCGAACTCGCGCCGGGTGAGCCGCAGCGGCGTCCCGTCCAGCCATGCCTCCCGGGCCTCCGGCACCATCTCCAGCGCACCCGCCCGCACCCGGTCGGTGGCGGCGGGCGGGCGGCGGCGCAGCAGGGCGTGCAGCCGCAGCACCAACTCCTGGAGCGCGAAGGGCTTGACGAGGTAGTCGTCGCCCCCGGCCTGCAACCCGGCCACCCGGTCGGACACCTCGTCCAGCGCCGAGAGCATCAGGACGGGCACGTCGTCGCCGTCCGCGCGCAGGGCGCGGCACACCTCGATACCGCTCAGGTCGGGCATGGAGATGTCCAGGACCACCACATCGGGCTCGGCGTCGCGCATCGCGGCGAGCGCGGCGTGGCCGCCGTCCGCGAGGGTCACGGAGAACCCGTTGAGCCGCAGCCCGCGCTCCAGGGACCGCCGTATGGCCGCGTCGTCATCGGTCACCAGGACGCGACCGCCGCCTGTGCCACCCATGTCCGTACCACCTCCGGCCGGGCATGGTACGTGCCCCGCGGTGCGCCCGGCCCGGTCCAGGGGCCCGGCACAGCCTTTGGGCCAATTGACAGTGACACGTCCGCATCGTGGGATGAGAGCTGGTTCATCCGTTTCCCGCCGCCCATTTCCCGCCGCCGCTTCCCAGCGCCCGTCCCGCCGCGCCCGTTTCCCACCACGCCCTTATCCCGCTTATCCCGCCGCGCCCGCCGAGGAGCCAGCGTGCCGCAGCCCGCCACCGCCCCGGACGCCCAGGAGACCCCGGACCCCGCGGACCCCCCGGACGCCCTCGACCCCCTGGACGCCCTGGGGCCCAAGGGGCCCTACCGTTCCCGTAACCGCCTCACCGTCAACTGACGCGCCCGGGGCGCGAGCGGGCAGCGGGGTGGCACGCCGGACGCCCCTGACGCGCGGGGCCCTTGATGCCGGAGGCCCCCGACGCCGGGACCCCTGATGCCGGACGCCCCCGACGCCCAGGGCCCCTGATGCCGGACGCCGCTGACGCCCGTGCGCCCGGTGCCGCGCCACCGCGCCGCCACCAGGCGTTTGCCGCGTTCCGCCATGGACCCATTCATCGCGACAGTCGCAGTGGTTACGATCTGGCCCGATGGGCAGAGGGCAGGGCGGAGGAGAGGCCCACATACGGAGGGGCCATATACGGCGGGACCCGGTGCGCGGCACCGTGCCCGCCGCCGTCTGGCGTGCCGTGCTGCTGCTCGCCGCGGCGATATGGGTGGCGCCCTCGTGCATCCACCCCGCCGCCGACCACAACACCCTGTCCACGAGGTGCCCGCACCGGCTGGCGGACCGCGCGCCGGACCAGCAGCCGCCCGAGGGGCCGGTCAGCCATCCGGCTCCGGGGCACGGCCCGGCGGACGCCTCCGGCCCCGGGCCCGGAAGCGACAACTGTGTCGCGGGTCCCCGGGGAGTGGTCCAGGCCCTGGTGCCCACGCCCGTACCCCCGCCCTCCCTCGCCGAGGTTCCACCGCCCGACGGCACCCGGGGCCCGGACTCCGTCCGGGCGCCGCCCGACCACCCCGTCCGCGCCCTCGGCCTCCATCAGCTCCAAGTGATTCGGACCTAGGCCGACGCCGGTAACCGCGATTCACCGCTCCACCCATCCAGCGTGCGAACTGCGCGAACTGCGAGTACTGCGAGGTTGAGGACAGCCATGGGCTCCAAGGGATCGAAGACGAAGGGCACCGCGGCCGACCGCCGCGCGAAGATAGAGGAGTTGCGCCGCGCGGAGAAGGCGCGCGAGCGCCGGTACCGGATCATCACCATCACCTCCGTCACGGTGATCGTCGCCGGACTGGCCGTCGGGGGCTACTTCCTCGTCGACGCGAGCAACAAGAAGGACGAGAAGAAGGCCAAGGTCACCTCGTCGGTCGTGCGGACCGGCGAGTTCAAGGGCATGAAGACCTGGAAGAACCTGGGCCGGACCCATGTCCAGGGCACGGTCGAGTACGCGATGTCGCCGCCGGTCGGCGGCAACCACAACCAGGTCTGGCAGAACTGCAACGGCGACGTCTACACCAAGCCGCTGACGAAGGAGAACGCGGTGCACTCGCTGGAGCACGGCGCGGTGTGGGTGACGTACACCGACAAGGCGTCGAAGGAGGACGTCGACGCCCTCACGGCGCGGGTGAAGAAGACCCCGTACTCGTTGATGAGCCCCTACCAGGAGCAGGACTCGCCGATCGTCCTCAACGCGTGGGGCAACCAGCTGGACGTCCAGAAGGCGTCCGACCCGCGGGTGGCCGACTTCTTCAAGAAGTTCGTCCAGGGCAAGCAGACCCCCGAGCCCGGCGCCTACTGCACCAACGGGAAGACTTCGTGAGCGACGGGACGACCGCCGTCGGCCGCGCGTCACGCCAGCCGCTGGTGGCGGGGATCGCCGCCGCCCTGGCCCTGCTGACGCTGGTGACGGTGGCGGTGCTGTGGCTGACCAGCGACCGCTCGGAGGGCACGACCGACACGGGTACGCCCAAGGACACCTCCGCCGAGGCCGGTTTCGCCCGCGACATGTCCGTCCACCATCAGCAGGCGGTGGAGATGTCGTTCATCGTGCGTGACCGCACCACCGACGACGAGGTGCGGCGGCTGGCGTTCGACATCGCCAGCACGCAGGCCACCCAGGCCGGGATGCTCCAGGGCTGGCTGGACATGTGGGGGCTGGACAAGACGTCCGAGGACCCGCCGATGACGTGGATGAAGAACGCGTCGTCGAACGGCATGGACGGCATGGAGGGCATGGACCACGGCTCGATGAAGGGCATGGGCGGCGGCGGCGCGTACAAGCCGCACGACGGCTCGCTCATGCCGGGCATGGCCACCAACACCCAGCTCGACGAGTTGCGCAAGGCCAAGGGCAAGGCGGCCGAGGTGCTCTACCTGAAGCTGATGACCGCCCATCACAAGGGCGGCGTCGACATGGCGAAGGGCGCGGTCGAGCTGGTCAAGGACTCGACCGAGAAGCATCTGGCCCGGACGATGGTCCAGGGCCAGCAGTCGGAGATCCAGCTGATGGCCGACATGCTCAAGGCACGCGGCGCGTCCGCCTGACGCGACGCCGATGGCGCCCCGAGCCCGCGCGGGCTCGGGGCGCCATCACCCCCGGGGCCGCAGGGCGCCATCACCCCCGGTGGGCCGCGGGGCGCCATCACCCCTTCCGCACGAACACCCCCGACCGAGCCGCCTGATACGTCGCCTCGACGGTGGTGTGCACCAGCCGCTCGTCGATGACCCCGCGCAGAATCAGCACCCGGTAGTAGAGCGGCGCCGCCAGCGAGGCGATGACCTCCCACGCGTCGGTGTCCCCGGGAATCTCCCCCCGTTCGATCGCATGCCGCACGATCCAGGTCACCTCCTCGGTCCGCCGCATGAACGCGCTACGGACGATCTCCTCGACCCGTGCGTCATGCGCGGCCGCCGCGAGCAGCCCCTGTATCACATTGCGGTTGCGCAGCGTGTTGTTGAAGTCCGCGATGGCCTCGGTGAGTTGCGTCAGATCCCGCCGGAAGTCCCCGGTGTCCGGCGTGGGCAGCACCGAGCTCCGCTCGGCCAGCAGATCGACGACGACCCCTTCCACCGTGCGCCAGCGCCGCCGGATGGTCGACACATGCACCCCCGACCGCCGCGCGAGCCGGTCAAGGGTGAGCGCGGCGATCGAATCGCGGTCGAGCTCCTCGTACGCGGCCGCCAACACGGCGGCACGGGTCCGGGCCGTACGCCCCCCTGGGCGAGCCGACCCATGCGGTGGTCGCTCTGTCATGACGCGCCGACTCTACGGCCCCTCCACCCTCGTGAGCACCAGATCTTCACGACATCAGGGCGCCATACGCCGGGTAACCCATTGCACGGCGTACACACCCCTCGCTAGTGTGACACCCGTTACTTAATGCGCGCGATAGCGCATTAAGGCAACGTGGCGCGGAGTTTGCCGGACCTTCCTCACGAGGGGAAGGAAGGTCCAGGCACGCTGCCTTTTCTCCTACTCGCTCGGCTCCGCCGCGCAGGCGAGGTCCCGTGCCGGGCGCTGTCCGGTGGTCAGGAATGTCGTCACCGCGTCTTCGGCACACGTATTGGGGCCGAACGGATAGACGCCGTGGCCGCCTTGGTCGGCCGTCACCATCGTGGCCCGCTCTCCGAACGCCCGCCGCAGCTTCCGGGCGCCGGTCAGCGGCGTCCCCGGGTCGCGCTCGTTCTGCACCATGAGCACGTTCGACGGGCCCCGGCCACCGATGCGCACCGGCGGCTCGACCCGCTCGGTCGGCCAGAACGCGCACGGTCCGATGCCGGCCGTGGACCCGCCCAGCATCGGATACTTCAGCCGGTCGACCGCCACATTGCGCTGATACTCCCGGACCGTTCCCGGCCAGCGCGTATCGCCGCATATCACATAGAAACGCGCGGCCATGAGGTTCTCGAGGTTCGGCAACGGCGGAATGGACGGCACCGGCCGGTCCGTGTCGAGCGCCTGCCAGAACTCGGCCAGCTGGGGCATGAGCCCATCGGCGTAGAGACGGTCGAACGTGAACCCGCGGAACGCGTTGCCGTCGATGCCCTGGACCGGCTTCGCCTCCAACCTCTCCGCGAGTTCGAAGAACTTCGCGGTCACCTGCCGCGGTGTGGTGCCCAGCCCGTACTCGGGACGCGCGGCCGCGAACGCCGCGAAGTCCGGGAACCGGTCCTCCAGTCCACGGGCGAACAACCGCATGGCCGTGGCGTCGTAACCGCCGGGACCCAAGTTGCTGTCGAGCACGACCCGGTCGCCGCGCTCCGGGAACATCGTCGCGTACACCGCGCCGAGGTAGCTGCCGTAGGAGTGACCGAGGTACGAGAGTTTCGGCTCGCCCAGCGCCGCCCGGATCCGGTCCATGTCGCGCGCGGTGTTCGCGGTGGTGGTGTGCGGCAGCATCCATGCCGTCCGCGAGGTGGCGCACTGTTCGGCGACGGTCAGCGCGTTCCCCGCCTCCCGCGCGACGTCGGCCGCGGTGTGCGCGTACGGCGCGAAGTTGCCGCGGTACTGCTGCTCCTGCGTCAGATCGCAGGTCACCGGTGTGCTGTGACCGACGCCCCGCGGGTCGAAGCCGATCACGTCGTAGGAGTCCAGCACCTTCCGCGGCAGCCCCGAACCGGCGAGAACGGCCGGGTAGTCGAGCCCCGCGCCGCCGGGCCCGCCCGGGTCGGTCAGCAGCACACCGCGGCGCCGCGACGGGTCCTCGCTCGCCAGCCGGGAGATCGCGATCTCGATCTGCCGGCCGTCCGGATGCCGGTAGTCCAGCGGGACTTCGAGCGTCGAGCACTCGAGACGGGGTGAGGTGACGTCCTCCGGGCACGGGCCCCACCGCACGGTGTCCGGCGTCGTCGCCACCGAAACCTTCGGCGTCGCCGCCACCGACACTCCCGGAATCGCGGCCGCGGCGACCACGGTGGCGGTGAGGGCGAGGGACAGGGTTCTGCGCATCTGATGTCCTCCTGAAGGGGTGCACGGGGCACACGGGGGCGCCGGAACGGCGCGGGTTCGGCGGGCCCGGCGGACCCGGCGGGCCCGGTCGCCTGCCGCGTGCCGTGGTTGAACAGGCCACCGGCGTTCCTCCGGTGGTGCGGTGGGAGCGAGTCCGTCGTTCGGATCGCGTCGTCCCGGATCGCGCCCAGGATCACGTCGTCCCGGATCGCGTCGTCCCGGATCGCGTCCGGCCGTTTCCCGGCCGCGGTTTCCCCCGGAATCACCGACCCGGTCGGTGTCCGGTCGGTCCCCGGCGGGTGTGTGCCCAGCCACCGGACACCATGGCGACGAGCCCGATGAATCCGAGGAGAACCAGCTGGCCGGCCAGGCCGCCCGGAACCCCGCTGAAGATGCCCCACAGCGGCTCGGAGTCCTGGTCGAGCAGACCGTGGATCACCGCTTGGCCGGCCAGGGCCGTGATCACCATCCCGACCGCCTCGAGCGCCGCTAAGCCACCCTCGCGCATCGCGCTTCTCCGTCTCGTATCCGGTTGTCTCGGCACATGAACGAGCCTGTCGGGGCGGCGCGGCCGGCACATCGGCCCGGCGGCCGGAACCGACCTCGACCGCGGGCGAGGCGGTGCTTCGACTCTGGTCTAGGGCGCATCAGCCCTCGGTCCGACTCGCCGGCCGCACGGTCTCGCGATAATGACCAGGTGAACACGGACGTCGCGCCACGGCTCGGGTGGTGGCAGCAGACCTGGCGGCTGACGGCGGCCGCCGCGGCGGGCATACCGGTCTGGCTCTCCACCGGTGTGGTGCTGCGGGGGCAGTCGGCCGAAACCGGCTCGTGGTTCCTCATCGGTGATCCGCTGGTGGCTCTCGGCTGCCTGACGGCGCTTCTGTGGCGGCGGCGGTTCCCGCTCGCCGTCGCCATGACGGTCTCCATCGCCTCGACCGCGTCGTCACTCGCCGCCGGCGCCTCGCTCCTGGCGCTGGGCTCGATCTCCACTCGTCGCCGTCCGGTGGAGATCGGGGTCGTCGGGCTGGCCTTCGTGACCGCGTCGCAGTTCGCCGACTCGTTCTACCCGGTCCAGAGCCCGCCCGGCACGTTGTGGTTCCAGATCTCGTTCCCGGTGCTGATCGCGGGCATCGCGGTGGCCGCGGGCATGGCCGTCGGAGCGCGGCGGGTCGAGGTGCGTTCCTTGCGGGAGCGGGCGGAGAGCGCGGAACGGGAACAGACCGCACGAGCGGCGCAGGCGCGGGCCCTGGAGCGCAACCGGATCGCCCGCGAGATGCACGACGTACTCGCGCACCGGATCTCCCTGGTCGCCATGCAGGCCGGAGTGCTGGACCACCGCGGCAACCTCACAGCCGAGGAGAACCGCGTGCTGGTCCGCGGCATCGCCGACGGCTCGCACCAAGCCCTGGAGGAACTACGGGATGTCCTCGGGGTGCTCCGAGCCGACCCGGGCCGCCCGGAACCACCACAGCCCTCCCTCGACCGCATCCCCGAACTGGTCGACGACGCCCGCACCTCCGGACTGGACGTCACGCTCACCACCACCGTGACGGGAACACCGTCCGACGTCGTCGGACGAACCTGCTACCGGATCGTCCAGGAAGGGCTGACCAACGCCGTCAAACACGCCCCGGGCGCACATGTACACATCGCCCTCGAAGGCGCGGCAGGCGACACGCTCGGCGTCAGCGTCCGCAACTCCGCGGCCACGGCACAAACCGCACAGCCACCGGCCTCGGGATTCGGCCTGCTCGGCCTCACCGAACGCATCAACCTCGCCGGCGGAAGACTCGACCACCACCCCACACCCGACGGCGGATACCTCCTCACCGCACGACTACCCTGGCCGAACCCCACGCACGAAAAGAGAACATGAGTGGACACCCGTCGGGACCCGGTGCGGATCGTCATCGTCGACGACGAACAGCTGGTGCGCATGGCGCTACGGCTCGTCATCGACGGCGAACCGGACCTGAGCGTCGTCGCGGAGGCGGCCGACGGGGACGCCGCGATCACCGTGGTGAACGAGCACCGGCCGGACGTCGTGCTGATGGACGTGCGGATGCCCGGCCGCGACGGTCTCAGCACGACCCGGGAACTCCTCGCCCGACCGGCGCCGCCGCGGGTGCTCATGCTGACCACGTTCGACTCCGACGATCTGGTGCTCGGCGCACTGCACGCCGGAGCACTCGGGTTCGTACTCAAGGACACCCCACCGCCGCACATCCTCGACGCGGTACGGACCGTCGCGGACGGCAACCCCGTGCTGTCACCGGCGGCCACGGCCCGGGTGATCGCCGCGGCCACCAGCCCGCGGTCCTCCCACGCCCGCGGCTCATCCCGCGAGGCCGCGCGGAAACAGCTGTCCGCACTGACCGAACGGGAACTCCAGACCGCCCGCGCCATCGCGGACGGACTGGGCAACCCGGAGATCGCCCAGCGGCTGCACATCAGCATCGCGACCGTCAAGGCACACACCGGCAACCTGTTCGCCAAGCTGGCCGTCGAAAACCGGGTACAGATCGCACTCCTGGTCCGCGACGCGGAGGAATGACCGGTCGTCCGGGGTGGGGACGGCGAGGGTGGCATGTTCGACCGCCCCGCTGCCCCCGGTGGTGCGGCAGCCACCGGGGGCCGGGCCGTCAGTGCAGATGGGCCGGGGTGAATTGGACGGGGAGGGCGGCTGTGCCGCGCATCAGCAGGGTGACTCGCCAGTCGAGGTCGTCCGGGGGGACGGAGAGGGTGACGTCCGGGAGGCGGTCGAGGAGGACCTCGATGGCGGCGGTGGCGATGACCTCGGCGATTTCGCGGGCGGCCGGGGGGCAGCCGTGTTTGCCGTGGCTGAAGGCCATATGGGCCTGGTTGCCGCCCGCGCCGGAGTGGAAGTCCGGGCGGACGTCGGGGTCGGCGTTGGCCGCGGCGAGGCCCAGCATCAGGCAGTCGCCCTTTCTGATGCGCTGTCCGCCGAGCATGGTGTCCTCGGCGGCCCAGCGGCCGATCCAGAACGGGACCGGGGTGTTCTCCCACAGCACCTCGTTGAGCGCCTGGCCGACGCTGCGCCGGCCGCCGGAGAGGGTGATGGCGAACCGCTCGTCCGTCAGCATGAGCCGGAGGGCGTTGCCGATCAGGTCGCTGGTGGGCTGCTGGACGGCGTAGATGGAGCCGAGCAGATCGTTGATGATCTCGTCGTCGGTGAGCCCGGCGGGGTGGGACACCAGATGGGCGGCGACGTTGACCTGGTCGGGGTTCTCCCGGACGCGCTTGATCAGCGCCTCCATGCGGGTCTGCATCTTCTGGAGGGCGACGGGGGCCTCGGACCCCGTGAGGTGGAACGAATCGTCCTGGAGGGCGGCGGATTCGGCGTCGTCCAGGCCGTACAGCCGGGTCACCACCCGCAGCGGGATCTGGCTGGCGTACTCGGCCACCAGATCGGCGCGGCCACTGCCCGCGAAGGTGTCGATCAGCTGGTCGGCGACGCGCTCGCACTGGGCGCGCAGTTCGAACTGGTCCACCGAGGCCAGACCGTCGCAGATGGCCTCGGACCGCCGCTGGTGGTCGGCGCCCTCGCTGAAGAGCATGGTCGGGCGGTAGCCGACGAAGGTCGTCACCTCCCAGTCGGGCGGCACCAGATGCCAGGAGTGCCAGCGGCGGGAGTCGCGGGCGAAGCGGTTGGGGTCGGTGGTCACCCGGACCACTTCGCGATAGCCGAGCACCATCCAGACGGGGATCTTCCCGTCCAGCAGGATGGGCACCACCGGGCCGTGCTCCCGGCGCAACTCCCGGTAGAGCTCCACCGGTTCGTCCCGGAACCGCTGATAGTCCAGCGGCACCGACCCGGCGGGCACCACCCCGTCGGGCGGCGCCGGGGCCGATGGAAAGACGGGCTCCGGCGGGGAGGCGGGGTCAGGGGTGGTCACGCGGTGCTCTCCCCGGCGGCGCCGTTGGTGGACAGGGAGTAGAGGTAGCGGGCGAGCGCGACCAGTACGGCCTTGCTGGAGTCGCGCTTGCGGGCGTCGCAGTCGATCATCGGCACATCGGGCGGGAGGTCGAGCGCCTCCCGCACCTCCTCCAGCGTGTGCCGCGGCTCGGTGAAGTTGTTGCGGGCCACGATGAACGGTGTGCCGTGGTGCTCCAGCCGGTCCAGCGCGTACCAGGAGTCGGACAGCCGGTTGGTGTCCACCAGGACCACCGCGCCCAGGGTCCCGGAGAAGAGCCGGTCCCACAGGAACCAGAACCGCTCCTGGCCCGGGGCGCCGAACAGATAGAGCACCATCTGCTCGTCCAGGCTGATCCGCCCGAAGTCGAAGGCCACCGTGGTGGTGGTCTTGTCGCGGACGAACGAGGAGTCGTCGATGCCGACGCCCGCCTGGGTCATCGTCTCCTCGGTGCTGAGCGGGCGGATCTCGCTGACGGACTTCACCATCGTCGTCTTGCCGACGCCGAACCCGCCGACGATCACGATCTTGAGACCGTTGCTCGCGCTCTCCCGCAGCGGGGCGTGCCCGGAGCCGCCGGGGAGCGCGGTGCTGACGGTGCGTTCAGAGATTCTGGAGTGCAACGAGCACCTTCTTCAGGGTTTCGGGCCCGGGCAGCCGACCGCCGGGGCGGGCCACCTGCGGATGGCGCGCGGTGATCCGGCCGGTGTCCAGCAGATCGCACAGCAGGATCTTGACCACGCTGACGGGCAGTTCCAGATACGAGGAGATCTCCACGACCGACAGGGGGCGGCGGCACATCCGCAGGATCCTGACGTGCTCGGACTGCATCCCGGGGGTGGGGTCGCTTTCGCTCACGATCAGCGTGACCATGTCGAACCGGCTCTCATCGGCCCGGCTGCGGCCGCCGGTGACGGTGTACAGCCGGTCCGGCCCCTCCTTGTCCAGCGGGCCTCGGATCATGCTTTCGTCCCGCCGCCGCTGCCGCCCGCGGCCACCCGCGGAGCGGCGCGCAGATGGTCCCCGATCTGCTCGACCAGTTCGTTCATGTTGTGGCCGATGATGCCGACATCGGCATCATCATGGGCCACCACGGCGAGGTGGGCGCCTTCGCCGGCCTCGACGATGAACAGAATTCCCCCGTGGAACTCCGTCATCGACTGCCGTACGCCGCCGCTGCCGTCGCCGAACTCGATGGACGCGCCATGGGCGAGGCTCTGGATGCCCGACGCGATGGCCGCCAGCTGATCGGCCTGGTCCACGGACAACCCGGAGGAGAGGCACAGCTTGAGCCCGTCCCGTGAGAGCACCAGGGCGTGGCGCGAGCCCGGGGTCTTCTCCAGCAGGTTCTCCAACAACCAGTCCAAGCTGCGGTCAGTGGTGTTCATCGGCGTTCCTTCTGTCACGGCTTGTCGTTCTCGGCAGGCTCGGCGGACTGGGCGGACTCGGCGGACTCGGCGGACTCGGTGTGCTCCGCGGATACCGAAGGCTCGGTGTCACACGGGGCACCGGCGGCGGAACCACCCCGGGCCGCCTGGCGGAAGGCGCCGAAGCGGGCTCCGGCTTCCTCGGGTCGTGGACGGCTCGTCCTGGCCTTGGGTTCCTCCTCGGCCGTCTGGGCAGCCGCCCGGGTGGCGGCGGCGAGCGTCTCGCCACGGCGCCGCTTGGGCAGTCCGTTGACCCGCGAGGGCTGCTCGGCGGGGTCCGGCGCGGACGAAGGCGAGGTGGACGGCGGCGTGGACGGCGAGGTGGCGGGGGCCAGGGTGGCGGTGGCGGTGGACGCGGCAGATCCGGTGGACCCTGCGGACGCCGGCCGGGGAAACCCGGAGCGGACCGAGCCCGGCGTGTCGAGGACCACGGCGTCCTGGCTGAGGTGCGTGACCAGCTGCTGCGGGATCAGGACGACCACACCGGTGCCGCCCCGCGCGGACGGCCGGAAGGAGACGGTGAGCCCGTGCTTACGGGCCAGACAGCCGACGACCGCGAGGCCCAGCCGGGTGCCGGACAGGCTCATCAGGTCCAGGCTCTCGGAGGAGACGGCCTTCTGGGCGCGGTCCAGGGCGGCCGGGCCCATCACCAGTCCGCCGTCCTCGATGGTGACCACGACGCCCGCGTGCGTCTCCTCGACGTACACATGCACCTCCTCGGTGGGAGGCGAGAAGCTGGCGGCGTTGTCCATCAGCTCGGCGAGGGCGTGCATGACGCCCTCGGCCGCGTAACCGGCCACCGCGGCGTTGCTCGCCGAGTGGACGCGTACCCGCTGGAAGGCGCTGATCCGGCCGATCGCGCCGCGCAGCACGGACTCCATGACGATCGGCTTGGTCCAGCGGCGCCCGGAGCGCGCACCGGTCAGCACCGCGATGCTGTCGGCGATCCGGCCCGCCTGGGCGGTGGTGTGGTCCAGCTTCAGCAGATCGCCGAGGACGGTTTCGTCGTGGCGGTTCTCCATCTCCCGCAGATCGGCCAGCATGCTGGTGGCCAGCGCCTGGACGCGGCCCGCGGCGTTGGCGCACGCGGCCATCGCGGAGGCGCGCATCCGCTCACCGTCACCGATCTCGCGCAGCAGCGTCCGCAGCAGCTGCTGATGGGCCCTGCTGGTGGGGCGCTCCATGCGGGTGACCACGGTCTCCACCGAGCCGCCCGCGCGCAGTTGCCGCACCGCGGACGGAATCGTTTCCTCGGCGAGCCGGGTGGCCTCGATCTCCCGCGCGGCGGACGCGTTCTCCAGCGCCGTGACCCGCTCCCGGAGCCGGCCGATGGTCAGCGAACGCTGGGTGGCGACCGCGAGCGCCACGCCCAGCAGCACGGCGGCGGCTCCGCAGAAGACGGCGACGAGGGCGCGCTGGTCGGATGGGACCGCGGTGGTCACCCACAGTCCCGCCGCACCGGCGACGACGGCTGCCAGCAGCGGGACGGCCAGGGCCGACCGCGTCACCGAGGGCCCTTTGTACGGATGGCTGGATATGTGTGCTGACATCTATCAGGTCCTCATGGGCGCGTTGAGGGTTTTCGGCTGGACCACGCGGACATCAAGCCGTGGGCGCCACATGTTAGTGGAGTCACGCCACTTTGACCGGTCCCTCCCAGCACATGGATCATGACGATCCGTCAAATCCGGGCGCCGTGGAGCGTCATCTTCCGGACGCATATGCCGCCGCCATCGGCGGCCATCGCCCCGCCGGGTCGTACGGGGAATCGCCCTGCCGGGTCGTACGGGGAGGGGTTGCGCGGGGGACACGCCCCGCATCGCCGTGAGCCGCGCCGTTACGGAATCGCCAGCTCCGCCCAGATGACCTTGCCGCCCGAGGTGTAGCGGGTGCCCCAGCGCTCGGCGAACTGGGCGACCAGGAACAACCCCCGGCCGCCCTCGTCCATCGTCGCCGCGTACCGCAGATGCGGGGAGGTGCTGCTGGAGTCGGAGACCTCGCAGATCAGGGCGCGGTCGCGGAGCACCTGCACCCGGATCGGGCCGGTGGCGTGGCGGATGGCGTTGGTGATCAGCTCGCTGAGCACCAACTCGGCGGTGAACGCGACCTCGTCCAGCCCCCATTCCTCCAGCTGCCGCATGACATCGGCGCGCACCCCGGCCACGGCGGCGGGGTCGGACGGCACGTCCCAGGAGGCCACACGGTCGGCGCCCACGACCCGGGTACGGGCGGCGATCAGGGCGATGTCATCGCTGGGGTTGCTGGGCAGCAGCGCGTCCAGCACCTCGGTGCAGATCTCGTCGGGCGTCCGGCCGGGGTGGGACAGGGCCGCGCGCAGCATCTCCAGTCCGGTGTCGATCTCCCGGCGGCGGTCCTCGATGAGCCCGTCGGTATAGAGGACGAGATGGCTGCCCTCGGCCAGCTCCACCTCGGCGGTCTCGAACGGCAGCCCGCCCAGGCCCAGCGGCGGCCCCGCGGGCAGGTCCAGGAACTCCACCGAACCGTCCGGACGCACCAGCGCGGGCGGTGGATGACCGGCCCGCGCCATCATGCAGTGTCGGGTGACGGGATCGTAGATCGCGTACAGACAGGTGGCCCCGGTGATCCCCTCGCTGCCGCCGCCCCCGCCGCTGCCGTTCGGCCCACCGGGGCCCTCGTCCTGGTCGATCCGGGCGATCAGATCGTCGAGGTGGGAGAGGATCTCATCGGGCGGGAGGTCGAGGGTGGAGAAGTTGTGCACCGCCGTACGCAGCCGTCCCATCGTCGCCGCCGCGTGCAGACCGTGCCCCACCACATCACCCACCACCAGCGCCACCCGCGCCCCCGGCAGCGGAATGACATCGAACCAGTCGCCGCCCACCCCCGACTCCGCCGGCAGATAGCGGAAGGCCACGTCCAGGGCGCTCTGGGTGGGCAGGGCGCGCGGCAGCAGGCTGTGCTGGAGGGTCACCGCCATGGTGTGCTCGCGGGTGTAGCGGCGGGCGTTGTCGATGCAGACCGCGGCGTGCGAGGCGAGCTCCTCGGCGAGGGAGACCTCTTCCTCCTCGAAGGGCTCGCGCTGCTTCATGCGCCAGAAGTTGACCACGCCCAGCAGCACGCCCCGGGCCCGCAGCGGCACGGTGACCAGCGATCGGACGCCGTAGTCGATGATCTTGGCGGTCCGCTCGGGGTCCTGGGCCTGCCAGCCGGTGGCCTCGGAGAGATCGGCCTCCACGACCGGTTCACCGCCGCTCAGCCCGAACGCCTGGGGTGAGGACGGGACGAACGAGAAGATCCGGCCGGCCGGATAGAAGGGGGGATCGGAGCGGATGCCGTGGACGGCCGACCGGCGCATCTCGACGCCGCCGATCGCCAGCGGCTCATCGCCGCGCGCCACGGGCTCCGCCAGGTCGACGGTGACGAAGTCGGCGAAGCGGTCGACCGCCACCTGCGCCAGCTCCTCGGCGGTCCGGCCCACATCGAGCGTGGTGCCGATCTCCACGCTCGCGTCGTAGAGCAGTTTGAGCCGCTTCTGCGCCACTTCGGCACGGCCGGAGAGGGCGCGCAGCTCGGTGGAGTCGCGCAGGGTGGCGACGCTGCCGGGCGGTCCGCCGGCCCGGTCGGTCAGCCGGTTGTTGATGGCCAGCAGCCGGTCGCCGGCCACCAGTACCTCGTCGGTGACATCGCGTCCGGAGGCCAGTACGTCGGCGACATGGGGCTCCAGGCCCAGGTCGTCCACCAGCCGCCCCTCCGGCCGCCGCGGCAGATCGAGCAGCCGGGACGCCTCGTCGTTGGCCAGTACGAGGCGCCCGTCGCCGCCGACGATCAACACGCCCTCGCGCACCGAGTGCAGCACCGCGTCATGGTGCTCGTACATCCGCGTCATCTCGACCGGGTCCAGGCCGCGGGTCTGCCGCCGCAGCCGCCTGGTCACCAGCGCGGTGCCGCCGGTGGCGAGGACGAGCGAGGCGGAGACGGCGCCGACCAGGAGCGGCAGCTGGCGGTTGGCGAGCCCGCTCACCTTCTGGATGGTGATCCCCGCGCCGACCGCGCCGACGACCCTGTGGTGGCTGTCGAAGATGGGCGCCACCGCGTCCATCGCCTCCCCCAGTGTGCCGGGACCGGTATGGGTGATGGTGTGCCCGTGCAGCGCCGGCTCGATGACGCCGACGTAGTGTTGGCCGATCCGGTTGGGATTGGGGTGCGTGAGCCGGATCCCCCTGGTGTCCATGACCACGACAAAATCCAGCCCGGACCCCTTGCGGGCGGCCTCGGCCCTCGGCTGGAGCACCTTGGTGGGACTGGTGCTGTGCAGGGCCTGGACGATACCGGGGGAGTTGGCGAAGGACTCGGCGACCGCGATGGACCGGCCGCGGGCCTCGTCGGTGGCGTCGTGCCGCACCTGGAGCACGAGGGCGAAGGTCGCCGCCGCGCCGAGCAGCAGCACGATCACCAGCTGGAGAACGAAGACCTGCCCGGCCACGCTGCGGACGCTCAGCCACGATCGAAAGCGCCGGCCCGCCACCTCCGGGCGCTCCCGGCGCCGACTCCGTGGGCGCCGACCGGGGAACATGCGGGCAGCCCACGATCGACCCATAAACCGGGCCATACAGATACATCTACACCGGGAATTCCTGGAAGGCGAATCTCCGCTTCCGCTGGCCAGGCGCCCTTACATTCCGCATGCGACGCACGACTTTCCGTATCGAGCCGCTTACGGAACGCTCCCATCGCGGGCCCCGCGACAGGACTTTGGGCGGGCCTTCGGTGGGCGAGGTGCCGAAGGCGAGGCTCTATGCAAATCTAAGAAAAAGGGTAATTCACCCTTATTGCCGCATATCGGTGTCATGGCGGCGCCGATTGCGCCTGACGAAGGAGCCCGACATGGCCAGTCACGCCGGTGGAGTTCAGACAGGGGCCGCCCCGGGCCACATGCACCGGGCGGTGAGCGGATGGCTCGTCTTCGCGGCGGTCATGATGATCTTCAGTGGTCTGATGAACCTGCTCCAGGGCATCTCGGCCATCCAGACCGACCGGGTGTTCCTGGTCACGCAGAGCTATATCTTCCAGTTCGACCTCGCCGGATGGGGATGGGTCCACCTGGGCGTGGGCATCGCCCTCCTGGTCGCCGGATTCGCGGTGTTCACCGGGGCGATGTGGGCCCGCGTCACCGGTGTGGTGCTGGCCGGTCTGGCTCTGATCGCCAACTTCCTATGGCTGCCGTACTACCCGGTCTGGGCCACGGTGCTGCTCATCGTCGACGCCCTCGTCATCTGGGCGCTGTGCGCCGGGCCGAGCCGTGGCGGCGCGGGACGTATGGACATGGGACGTGGCGACATGGGACGCGGCGACACGGGACGCGCGGACATGGGCCGCACGGACACAGGCCGCGCGGACATGGGAGGCACGGACACGGGCCGCACGGACACGGGCCGCACCGACATGGGACGTGGCGACACCGGACGCGGCGACACGGGGCACACGGAGCCGGGACACCCCGCCTGAGGGGCGCCGCACCTGGTTTCCCCCCGGGGTGCGGGGCAGGCTGGAGCCATGCTGCTGGCTGATGTCGCGCGGACCTCCCGCCAGGTCGCGGCCACCTCCGCCCGCTCGGAGAAGATCGCCGCGCTGGCCCGGATGTTCCGGCGTACGGAACCGGCCGAGGCGGCCGTGGTGATCACCTACCTCGCGGGCAAGCTGCCCCAGCGCCGCACCGGAGTGGGCTGGTCCACCCTGCGCCACCGGCGGGAACCCGCCGCCGAGCCCACGCTGACGGTGCTCGATGTGGACGAGGCCCTGAGCCGGGTAGCGGCGGTCTCCGGCAGCGGTGCGACGGCGGCCCGCAAACGGCTGGTGGGCGAGCTGTTGTCCGCCGCGACCAAGGAGGAGCAGGGTTTTCTGCTCGGCCTGATCGGCGGCGAGCTGCGGCAGGGGGCGCTGGAGGGACTGGCCGTGGAGGGGCTCGCCGAGGCGGTGGGCGCACCGGCCGCCGAGGTGCGGCGGGCGGTGATGCTCGGCGGTTCGCTGGGCGCGGTCGCGGGAGCGCTGCTGGCGCGCGGCCCGGAGGCGCTGGCCGACTTCCGGCTCGAGGTGGGGCGGCCGGTGCTGCCGATGCTCGCGCAGAGCGCCAAGGACCTCGACGAGGCCATGGACCGGCTGGGGCCGTGCGCGGTCGAGGAGAAGCTGGACGGGATCCGGGTGCAGGTGCACCGGGACGGCGCGGACGTACGGATCTACACCCGCACCCTCGACGAGATCACCGACCGGCTGCCGGAGGTCGTCACGGCCGCGCGGGAGCTGGCGGTGGACCGGGCGATCCTCGACGGCGAGGTGATCCTGCTGGACGCCGAGGGGCGGCCCCGGCCGTTCCAGGAGACCTCGGGACGGGTCGGCTCCCGGCTCGATGTGCCCGGGGCGTCGGCCGCGCTGCCGCTGTCCCCCGTCTTCTTCGATCTGCTCGTGGTGGACGACCGCGATCTGCTCGACCTCCCGGCCCATGAGCGCCATGCCGAACTGGCCCGGATCACCCCCGGGCCCCGGCGGGTGCGACGGCTGGTGGCCGACGACCCGGCGGATCCGGAAATCCGGCGGGCGGCACGGGAGTTCGCCGCGGACGTGCTGGCCAGGGGCCATGAGGGGGTGCTGGTCAAGGCGCTGGAGGCGCCGTACGGCGCGGGCCGGCGCGGGGCGTCCTGGCTGAAGGTCAAACCGGTGCACACCCTCGACCTGGTGGTGCTTGCGGCGGAGTGGGGGCACGGCCGCCGCACCGGGAAGCTGTCCAACCTCCATCTGGGCGCGCGAGCGGCGGACGGCACCTATCTGATGCTGGGCAAGACCTTCAAGGGGCTCACCGACGCGATGCTGGAGTGGCAGACGGAGGCGCTGCTGGGGATCGCGGTCAGCGACGACGGCTGGGTGGTGCGGGTGCGGCCGGAACTGGTGGTGGAGGTGGCCTTCGACGGGCTCCAGCGCTCGTCCCGCTATCCGGCGGGCGTCACACTGCGGTTCGCGCGGGTGCTGCGCTACCGGGAGGACAAGCCCGCGGATCAGGCGGACACGGTCGAGACCGTGCTGGCGCTGCGAGCCGGGTGACGACGGGGCCCGGCGGCCCGAGGCCCGGGACCCCGGAGGCCCGGGACGCCGGAACCCCGGGCCGCGCGGCGGCCCGGGGTCGGCCCCTGGTCAACCGGGGAATCAGGCGGGGTTCTCCGCGTGGGTCAGGGTCTCCCAGCCCAGGAAGAGGCTGTTCGTACCCGCCGGGCGCTGCTGCTCGGTGAGCTTCTGGGTGTTGGTCATGGCGGTGCCGAGCCGGGTGTGCAGGGCGTTGAAGCCGACCTCGGTGACCGGTCCGAGGCCGCGCTTGACGCTGCCGCCGCACAGCCAGGACGGCGGGGCCTCGCCCAGTTCGTACTTCGACTGGAAGCCCAGCGCCTGCCGCAGCCGCTCGCCCACCTCGGGGTAGAGGTCCTGGCCCTGGATGCGGCTGGTCTCGGCGACATGCGAGATGGAGGAGATGCCGTATCCGGTGTGGGTGAAGTCGCGGCAGGTCTCCTGGGTGAGGCCGGTGACGAAGGTCGACTGGCCCTGCCAGTAGTTGATGATCTTGTCGCGGGTGTCCAGTCCGCTGCCGGGCGCGGTCTTGGGCAGGGCGCCGTCGGACTCCAGGTAGACATAGGCGGGGACGCGGCCGCGGAACTTGGCGATGGCCTTGTCGTAGCCGGCCCGGTCGTCGAGGAAGACGGAGATGCCGGTGGCGGCCTCCATCATCGTCAGCTCCCAGTTGCCGTTGGAGTTCGAACCGCCGATGACCTTCGGCAGATAGACGTTGCGCAGCATGGTCTTGAAGCGGTCGATCGAGGCGGCGGACCAGCCGTCGTAGGTGTAGCGGATGATCTCGGCGGCCCGGGGCCACGAGGACCCGGCCCAGCCGGTCTGGAGCGGGGCGTTGCTGTTGGTGTGGTCCTTGATGGTGGCCGACCAGGCGTCCATGATCTGGATCGCCTTGTCGGCGTAGCGGCTGTCGCGGCTGATGTACCAGGCCAGCGAGAGGGAGTAGGCGGCGAGCGCGTCCTGGCGCTCATCGGTGCAGCCGATGTTGGGGTCGGAGTAGGGACCGCATTCGACGACCGCGCGGGGCTTGGGGGTGCGCGACAGCGAGGCGTACGGGCTCGCCAGCATCGCGTCGTACGCGCCCTTCCAGGGCTGGGCGCCCGCGTTCACCTTGGAGCGGACGAAGTCGAGCTGGGCGCGGCTGACGAGGACGCCGGGGTGGGTGAAGGCGGCCTTGGGGGTGGCCTCGGGCGCGGCGGACGGCTGGGTCTGCCCGGCCGTGGCCGGTCCGGTGAGGACGCCCGCCAACAGCGCGGCCAGCGCTGTGGCGAGGGCGAGATACAGAGCTCTGGTGCGCATGGGGGCGGCTCTCCTGTCGATGCGATGGGTTCCTGTATGTGAACAACGGATGCCGACATGAACTCCTGCGATGCCCCGGGAAGTTAGCTCATGAACACGTCAAGGTCTAGACCTTCTGTGCGTACGAGAGAATGTGCGCCCCCGCCCCGATCGAGAGGCCCAGCGTGGAGACGACAGTCGCGGAGGACCAAGCCGCCGACCCCGGCCGGCCGCCCGGCGCCCCGCGCGGCGCCCGTCGCGCCGCCGGCCGGCTGCTACGGCTCCCCGCCGGACGGGGCCGGCGCTGGGCGGCCTGGTGCGCGATGCCGCCGCTGGCCCTGGTCAGCGTGGTGGTGCTCTGCCGGGCCACGGACACCGACGGCATCACCCCCATACCTCAGCTGCTGGCCTTTCTGCCCTGGCTGCTGGTCCCGGCGGCGCTCGGCCTGCTGCTCGGCACGGCCGCCCGCTGGCCGCTGGGGTGCGGCTGGGCGCTGGCGGCAGCGGCGGCCACCGGGTGGTTCATCCAGCCGTACGACAACGGCCCACTGCCCGAGCCGCGCGGACCGGTCCTCGCCCGGCTGCGGGTGATGACCGCGAACCTCGAGTTCGGCCAGGCCAGGGAGGGGCTGCTGAGCGCGCTGCGCCGGGAGCGGCCGGATCTGGTCGCCGTGCAGGAGTGCGATACGCAGTGCGCCGAGGCACTGGACTCGGCCGACGTGCGCACCGCCTACCCGTACCGGAGCATCGCCCTCGGCGACAGCCCCGCCGCGGGCTCGGCCATCCTCAGCCGCCATCCGCTGACCCCGGCGGAGGGGGTGCGCGGAACGCTGCGGATGCCGGAGGCCGTCGTACGGATCGCGGGGCAGCGGCTGCGGATGCAGGTCGCCCACCCCATGCCGCCGGTACCGGGCGGGGTGGACCTCTGGCGCACCGAGCTGGGGCGGCTGCGGGCCTACGCCGCCGGGCGGGGCGGGGAACCCACCCTGATCGCGGGCGACTTCAACGCCACCCAGGACCACGCCGCGTTCCGCGCCGTCCTGGACACCGGGCTGCGGGACGGCGCACGGGCCGCCGGAGTCCCCCGCACGCCCAGCTGGCCGAGGGCCACGACCCCGGTCCTGGGGGCGCAGATCGACCATGTGCTGGTCAGCCAGGAGCTGCGGCCGCGCACCGCCCGCTTCCTGGATCTGCCGCACACCGACCACCGGGCGCTGCTGGTGGAGCTGGACCTGTACGGACCGCGGGGCTGATCCGGGGGCTCGGCTCCCGCTCGCCTATCGCTCGGCTCCCGCTCAGCTCTCGCTCGGGTCGTACGAGTTGGCCAGCTCGAACGGATCGGGCTCCAGACCCGCCGTCGGCCAGCGCTGCTCCCGCTGCCAGCGCGCGTTCTCCTGCGCGAGCGCGTCCCAGAGCAGATTGAGCGGATGGGCGGCGTCGTAGGACGCGCGCTCACCGCGCCGGGCGAAGGCGCCCAGCAGCACCTCCAGCCGGGGCCCGGTGTCATTGACCAGCTCGACGGCGCGCAGCCCGCGTCCGTACGCCACCCTCGGATCGCCCGCCGCGTCCGCGACGCCCTTGGTGACCAGCATGCAACCGCGCAGCAGACCCGAGCGCAGCAGCTCGAAACCGTAGTTGACGGTGTCGATCTCGGCGGCGATGCGCAGCTTGTTGCGGTAGTCCCCGCCGAACCAGGTGTGCAGCACCCCCGCCATCAGCCCGCTGGCCGAGACCACCAGCGGCAGGGTGCGCAGCGCGCTGGTCGGGGCGGTGGGGCCGGGCAGTTCGGCCGCGGACAGATTGGTCAGCAGCGAGACCCCGCTGCGGCGCCACTCCATCACGTCGAAGGCGGCGAGTTCATCGTCCCCCTCGGGCCTGGTCACCACCGAGCCGCACACCAGGTCGACATCCTTCGCCCGCAGCTTGGCCAGCACATCCCGGGTGCGCACATGGCCGACCTTGAGCTCGATGGCGCGCTGCCGGAAGTCGTCGGCCACCCGTTCCCCGGCGCCCGCCAGATAGCTGAGGGTAAATCGGGTGGTGCCCACCATGAGGGTTTTTCCCAAGCGCCGCCGCGACTCATGGATGCCGTCAAGCCAGTCGCCGAGAGTTCCGCGCGCCAATTCGACCAGGGCTTCTCCGGTGCCGGTGAACAGCACGTCCTTGCCACGCCCCTGCTTGAGTATGAGAGGTTCGCCGCAAAGCTCGCGAAAGTTCCGGTTCATGGTGTCGATCTGCTTTTGCACACTGGACTGTTCGCGGCCCAGAATCCGTGCGGCGCCCAGTGCGGTACCGGCCTCATGGACCATGATCAGAGTGCGCAACTGGTCCATCGTGGTATCCATGAGCGCGAGCGGGCTCTGCGCCCAGCGGCCGCGCCGATCCGTCGTCGGCGGGCCGGGCGATCCGGGTCTCACCATGATTTCCCCCGCTTTTCAACGTCCTACGGTTTTCCTGACTTCAGAGTTTAGTCAGCGATCCATGTGGCTACCCGGGCCCGATATGAGCGAGAAGCGGACCGATGCGCGGAACGTCAGGAGCGGGGGCCGCACCGTACGGATCAGCCGGCCGGAAAAGGAGCTCTTCCCCGGCGACGGGATCACGAAGTGGGATCTCGTCGAGTACTACCGTTCGGTCTCCCGGCGCATCATTCCGCAGTTGCGCGGCCGCCCTTTGATGATGGAACGCCATCCGGACGGAATCGGCGGCAAGCCGCTCATGCAGAAGAACGCACCCGGCTACTTTCCGGACTGGGTGCGCCGCGCCGTACTCCCCAAAGAGGGCGGCGAGGTCGTCCATGTGGTCTGCGACGACACCGCGACCCTCCTCTACCTCGCCGACCAGGCATGCGTCACCCCGCACCGCTGGCTCTCCCGCGCCGACCGGCCCGACCACCCCGACCGGCTGGTCTTCGACCTCGATCCGCCCTCGTCGGGGGAGTCCGGCTTCGAGGAGGTGCGCTGGACCGCACGCCGCTGCCGCGGGCTGCTCGGCGAGCTGGGGCTGCCGGGGCTGCTGATGACCACCGGCTCCCGCGGACTGCACATCATCGTCCCGCTGGACCGCCGCGCCGACTTCGACACCGTGCGGTCCTTCGCCCGTGACGCCGCCGATCTGCTGGCCGCCCGCCACCCCGACCGGCTCACCACCGAGCCGCGCAAGGCCAACCGGCGCGGCCGGCTCTACCTGGACATCCAGCGCAACGCCTATGCGCAGACCGCCGTCACCCCGTACGCGGTGCGCGCCCGCCCCGGAGCCCCCGTCGCCACGCCCATCGACGGGCGGGAGCTGGACGACCCGGAGCTGCGGTCGGACCGCTGGACGCTGCGGACCCTCCGCGAGCGGCTCGCGGACGACCCCTGGGCCCGTACGGACACCAGGGGCCGTTCGCTGCGCGCCCCGCGCGAGCGGCTGAAGCGGCTCGCGGAGGGCGGGGGCGAGGGCTAACGCTTGAGCGGCACGCGTCTCACGCGTCTCGTGTGCCTCGCGTACCTCAGGCGCCGATGTCGCCGCCGTCGCGCCGCCAGACGCTGATCACGGACGGCCGGGTCAGCTTGCCCGGACCGTCGGGCCAGGTGGACGCGGGCTTCTCGACGCTCGCGCCGTCGAGCTCGCCCGGGTGCTGCACGGCCACCAGCACCCGCCGGTCCTGCACGATCGGACCGCAGGTCTCGGCGCCGGTGGGCACGGTCAGGAACTGCTTGACCTCACCGCGCCGGCTGCCCGCCGTCGCCACGCCGAACAGCCCGTCGTGGTTGCCGAGCGCGTTGCCGTCGGTGGAGATCCACAGGTTGCCGTACGCGTCGAAGGTGATGTTGTCCGGGCAGGAGATCGGGCTGACCTGGTCCTTGGGGAAGCCGCCGAAGTAGGTGCTCGGGTCCTCGGGGTCGCCGCAGACCAGGAACAGCCGCCAGTTGAAGCGGGTGGATCCGGCGTTGTTCCAGCGCTCGGTCAGCTCCAGGATCTGGCCGTGCTTGTTGCCGTTGCGCGGGTTGGCCTCGTCGGCCGGGGCCTTGTCCGCCTTGCCGCGGTCGGTGTTGTTGGTCAGCGCGATGTAGACGCGGCCGGTGCGCGGGCTCGGCTCGACGTCCTCGGGGCGGTCCATCTTCGTCGCACCCACCTTGTCGGCGGCGATGCGCGTGAAGACGTACACCTCCTCGGCGGTCATGCCCTCCACGAAGGAGCGGTCGCCGCAGGCCAGCGGGATCCACTCACCGGCGCCGTCGAACTCGCCGTCCTTGGGCAGCTTTCCGGAGCCGTCGATCTCGGCGGCCGGGCTGTCACCGGTGAACTTGGCGACGTACAGCGTGCCCTCGTCCAGGAGCGTGCGGTTGTGCTCGCGGGCGATGCGGCTGTTGCCCTTCATCATCCGCTTGGCGGAGACGAACTTGTAGAAGTAGTCGAACTTCTCGTCGTCGCCCATGTAGAGGACCGGACGGCCGTCGCTGGTCAGCCGGGGCTCGGCGGCCTCGTGCTTGAAGCGGCCCAGCGCGGTCAGCTTACGCGGGGTGGAGTCGGGGTCGAACGGGTCGATCTCGATCACCCAGCCGAAGCGGTTGGTCTCGTTCGGCTCCTTGACCACGTCGAAACGGTCGTCGAACCGTTCCCACTTGCGCTCGGAGGCGGCACCGGCGATGCCGTAGCGCTTGAGGCGGGCCGCGGTGGTCGGGTCGGTGACCGAACCGGCGTTGGCGAAGTACTGGTTGAAGTTCTCCTCGCCGGAGAGCACCGTGCCCCACGGCGTGATGCCGCCACCGCAGTTGTTCAGCGTGCCGAGGATGCGCTTGCCGGACGGGTCGGCGGAGGTGCGCAGCAGCTCGCTGCCCGCCGCCGGGCCGGTGACCTCGAACGCGGTGGTCGCGGTGATACGGCGGTTGAGGCGGTGCCGGGGCACGGCGGTGAGCCGGCCCAGCCTGCGCTCCTCGGCCGTCACGACCACGGACAGCCCGTGCGCGGCCCAGCCGATCTCGGCCTGCTCGCGGGTGGGGTTCTCCGGGTCGTACCCGGCGAACATCAGCACCTCGTCGGTGTACTCGTGGTTGACCACGAGCAGCTGGTGGTCGCGCTCGCCGGGGACGTCCAGCACCGCCATGTAGTCGTTGTTGTAACCGAACTGGCCCTCCTGGGCCTTGGCGCTCTGCTTGTCCGGGTCGAACGCGGGCGCACCGCGCAGGATCGGGTCGCCCCAGCGGATCACCACGTTCTGGTCGTGGCCCTCGGCGGTGACCACGACGTCCTCGGTGTTGGGGGCGACCGGCGCGAAGCGGAGGCCGCGGGCGGCCTTGCCCCCCGCCGCCGCGGCGGCGGGGGCGGCGGCGCTGTTCGCCGCGGCGGACGCCTGCGGCGCCCGCTCCACCGCCACGACACCGGTCGCGGCGGCCACGGTCACCACCGCACCGGCCCGCAGCAGCGAACGGCGCGACGCGGCACCGGCGATGACATCGCCCACGTAGGCGTTGTCGCTGGTGTTCGGCGTCTCGTGAAAACAGGCGTCGCCACAGCGGTACCGGCATGTCAGCGCGGAACGACCGCCCGGGTGTGAGCTGATGAGCGGCAGGAGGTTGCGCACGTCTTCCCCTCCGTAAGGGTGTCACGTATGGGCTTCGCACGGCCCGCGTGGGCGGTGAGCCGACGCGGTCCGGGCCGACATGACGTCGGGATCCTTTGGTGGCGAAGCTATGGGCGTAGAACCGCACAGTGGCGACGAACGCCTGAACCAGAGGTGAACGAAGCGCGAGCGGAATCGGCGGAAGAGGGCCGCCGAACGGCCCGCTAGCCTTTCGGCACCACGGTCATGCACCGCCATGCACCGCACTCGACACGTGAGAGGTATCTCCCATGGGCATACGGGACCTACTGCGCAAAGTTTTCGGCCGCTCCCGAACCACGGGGGTGGACGATGCTTCTGCTGCGCCGGAGGCGGCGGTTGTCCCGGACCCCCAGTCCGCGGAGCCGAAGTCGGCGGAGCCGACGGTGGACGAGAAGGCCGGGCAGAAGGCCGAGTCGAACGCCGGACCCACGGATGAGGCCGAGTCCGCGGTTGGGGTTAAGGCTGAGGCTGAGCCGAAGCCTGACCCTGAGTCGACTGCGGCCCCCCTGGCCCCGGCCTCGGACTCCCCGGACTCCCCGGACTCCCCGGACTCCCCGGACGACGAATCCGCGCACGACCCGGCCCTGTCCACCCCGCTGAAGTCCCTCGACGAGATCCTGAAGTCCCCCGAGCGCGAGGACACGTCAACGTCGGACGGCGAGCCCGCGGTCGCGGCAGCGGCCGACGAGAAGGAAACGGCCGCCCCGGAGCAGGGGGCGGACGAGCCCGCCGCCGAGGCCGAGGCAAATGCCGCGTCCGAGCCGCCTACGGACGATGACGACGCCACGTCCCCCACCGCGTCGGCGACCGACGTGAAGGACAAGGCGGAGACAGCCGAGGCCGAACCGAACTCCACCGCCACGGCTGAGGCCGACGCGGACGCGGATGCGGATGCGGATGCGGACGCCACGGCGGCTCCGGCGGCGGAGGCACGTGCCGCCGCCGAGGCGGAGACGGAGCCTGGCGACGAGCCCGCCGAGGCGGAAGCGGCAGCCAAGCCCTCAACCGAGGCCGAGCCCATCGAGAGGGAGACGGAGACCGCTACAGCGTCCGACTCCACGCCCGAAACCGAACCGGCAGCGGAAGCCGCAGCGCCCAAGGCTGAGGCAGCAACAGAGGCTGACAACGAGCCCGCCAAGGTGGAGGGCGGCACCTCCGCAGCCAAGACCGACGATGAGCCCGCCGAGGCAAAGCCGGAAGCGGAGGCCGGAAGCGCCCCCGCCTCCGAAGCCAACGACGAGCCCGCGAAGGCGGAAGCCAAGCCGGAAGCCGAGCCCGCAGCCGCAAGCGACCCCGAGCCCGAGGCCGACGACAAGCGCACCGAGGCGGAAGCCAAGGCAGAGACCGAGCCCGCAGCCGACGTCGAGCCCGAGACCGACGCCGGGCCGAAGGTCGAGACCGCAGCCGATGCCGAGGCCAAGGGCGAGCCCGCGTCCGCGGCCGCATCTGAGGTCGAAGCCGAGGACGGCCCCGAGCCCGCGGCCACGCCCGCAGCCGACCCCGAGCCCAAGCCCGCGGCCACGCCCGACCCCGAGCCGGTCGCAGCCGCCACCGCAGCCGCAGCCGCCACTGCACCCACCGCCACCGCCACCGCAGCCGCCCCCAAGGCCGACGCGGCCGCCACCGCGACCGCCCCCGAGGCCGGCGCGCCCGGCATTCCCCTCGGCGATCTCGAGTCGCGGGCGTCCGGGCTGGTCGGGGCGTATACCGCTGCCGGGGAAGCCGTCAAGGCGCATGGGCTGGACGGGCAGCGGGCGGTTGTCTACCTCGTGCTGGACCGGTCCGGGTCGATGCGGGGGTACTTCAAGGACGGCACCGTTCAGCACCTCGCCGACCAGGCGCTCGCCCTGTCCGCGCGGCTCGACACCAGCGGCACCCTGCCCGTCGTGTTCTTCTCCACCGACATCGACGGCACCGCCGAAATCGAGCTGGATCACCACACCGGCCGTATCGAGGAGCTGCACGGCTCGCTCGGGCACATGGGGCGGACGAACTACCACACCGCCGTCAACGCCGTCATCGAGCACTACAAGGCGTCCGGCACCACCGACCCCGCGTTCGTGATCTTCCAGACGGACGGCGCGCCCACCGCCAAGACCGCCGCCGAGAAGGCGCTGTGCGAGGCGGCGGGGCTGCCGCTGTTCTGGCAGTTCCTCGCGTTCGGGGACCCGGAGGCGAAGGGGTTCGACTTCCTGCGGAAGCTGGACACCTCGCCCGCCCTCGCCGTCCCGGAGAAGCGGGCGGTCGACAACACCGGCTTCTTCCACGCGGGGCTCGACCCTCGTACGGTCGCCGACGCCGAGCTGTACCGGGAGATCCTGAAGAAGTTCCCGGGCTGGCTGGCCGCCCGCGAGCAGGGCTGACGAGCGACCTCATCCAGGCAGGCGCCGCTCCGGCGCCACCCCGGGGGCCATCCGCCGCGGAAAAACGCCGCGCGGGTGGCCCCCGTCGCTCGGATACGATATGGGCGGCTCAGTAGAGCAAAAAGTCACCTACCGTATCGACTCGGGAGCAGCCTGCAATGGCTCGACACCTCATCACCAGCGCCCTTCCCTACATCAACGGGATCAAGCACCTGGGCAACATGGTGGGGTCCATGCTCCCGGCCGACGTCTACTCCCGCTATTTGCGCCAGCGCGGCCATGACGTCCTCTACATCTGCGCCACCGATGAGCACGGCACCCCCGCCGAGCTGGCCGCCAAGGAGGCCGGGCTGCCGGTCGACGAGTTCTGCGCCCAGCAGCACGACGCGCAGCGGGCGGTCTACGACGGCTTCGGGCTCGCCTTCGACTACTTCGGCCGCAGCTCCTCCGCGCAGAATGTGCAGATCACCCAGACGATCGCACGTGAGCTGAAGGCGAACGGCTTCATCGAGGAGCGCTCGATCCGCCAGGTGTACTCCAACGCCGACGGCCGCTTCCTCCCCGACCGCTATATCGAGGGCACCTGCCCGCACTGCGGCTACGACAAGGCCCGCGGCGACCAGTGCGAGAACTGCACCCGTGTGCTCGACCCGACCGATCTGATCGACGCCCGCTCCGCGATCAGCGGCAGCAGCGATCTTGAGGTCCGGGAGACCAAGCACCTCTTCCTGCTCCAGTCCAAGCTGGCGGACGAGGTCGCCGCCTGGGTCGACGAGCACGGCAAGGAGTGGCCGACGCTGGCCTCCTCGATCGCCCGCAAGTGGCTGAACGAGGGGCTCCAGGACCGGGCGATCACCCGCGACCTGGACTGGGGCGTACCGGTGCCGGCCGACGCCTGGCCGGACCTGGCGGCCGAGGGCAAGGTCTTCTACGTCTGGTTCGACGCCCCGATCGAGTACATCGGAGCCACGAAGGAGTGGGCGGACTCCGCGAAGGACACGGACGCGGACACGGACACGGAGCTCCGCGACTGGAAGTCGTGGTGGTACGACGTGGACGAGTCCGTCCGCTACACCGAGTTCATGGCCAAGGACAACGTCCCGTTCCACACCGTGATGTTCCCGGCCACCCTCCTCGGCACCCGGGACGCCTGGAAGAAGGTCGACTACGTCAAGGCGTTCAACTGGCTGACGTACTACGGCGGGAAGTTCTCCACCTCCCAGAAGCGCGGGGTGTTCACGGACGCCGCGCTCGAGGTGCTGCCCGCCGACTACTGGCGCTACTTCCTGATGGCGAACGCCCCGGAGTCCGACGACACCTCCTTCACCTGGGAGCACTTCACCGCCACGGTCAACAAGGACCTGGCCGACACCCTCGGCAACTTCGTCAACCGTGTGCTGTCCTTCTCCCGCAAGCGGTTCGGCGACGAGGTCCCGGCCGGGAAGGCCGCCGGTGAGGCGGAGGAGCGCCTGGGCGAGGAGATCGCGCGGCTGCTGGCGGAGTACGAGGAGCACATGGACACGCTCCAGTTCCGCAAGGCCGCGGCGGCGCTGCGCGCCCTGTGGAGCGCGGGCAACTCCTACCTGGAGGAGAAGGCCCCCTGGCTGGAGATCAAGGCCGACCAGGAGGCCGCGGCCCTCACCCTCCGTACGGCGATGAACCTCATCCACCTCTACGCGATCGTCTCCGAGCCGTTCATCCCGGCCTCGGCGCGGGCCATGCGGTCGGCGTTCGCGCTGGGCGAGGACACCGCGACCTGGGTCGGCCAGGAGGAGGCGCGGGCGCTGGCGTCGGTCCCGGCGGGCACGGCCTTCACCGTTCCCCCGGTGCTCTTCGCGAAGATCACCGAGGAGGACCTGGAGTCCTACCGGGAGCGCTTCGGCGGCGCGGAGCAGAACGGGAACGGCGCCGCGTAAGGCGTTTGTACGCGGTGCCGCACGGCCGCTCATGCGCGTGTTGATCGCGCGACAACCGTTCGTTTAGTCCTCTCGATGACCCTGTGGAGTCCAATTCCATCGGGAAGTCGAGGAACGCAGTGCCGGACGTACGTGTCACGGTGACGGTCCACGGCCCCGACCCGCTCAGCCGGGCCGGGGTCTTGCGTCATCTGAAGCATCAGCCCAGCGTCGAGCTGGTCGACCGGCCAGGTCCGCTCGGTGGCGAGCCCCGCGGCGCGGTCGCCGTCATGCTCGCCGAGCGCCTCGACGACCGCGCGGGCGCGGAGCTGCGCCGCCTGGTGCGGGGCGGCCGGCAGCGGGTGGTGCTGATCGCGGGTGAGCTCCGTGAGACGGAGCTGATGGCGGTGATGGAGTACGGCGTCCAGGCCGTCTTATGGCAGCACCGGACCACGCCGAAGCGGCTGTTGCGCGCCGTGCACCGGGCGGCCCGCGCGGACCGGGGCACACCGTGCGGCGTGGACCGGCGGCTGTGACCCCACGACTTCAGGGCTCCACAGCTTCCATGGGGCTCCACGGCTTCAGGGCGCAACCTGGCAGCCCCATGGGTGCCGGCTGTGAATGGCTGTGCGAAGCGCGTCATTCGGCCACCGGCCGTCCACGGCCACTCATACGCGGGGCGGGGGCGCGCCGTTCGGCACGCCCCCGCCCCGTGGGTCTCGTTCCGCCCCGTCTACTCGGCGGGCTTCTCGGGCGCCTCGCCCGCCGTCTGGCCCGTCTTCTCGGCCTGCTTGACCTGCGGCGGCTTGCGCAGCGACAGGTGCAGCTCGCGCAGCCGGGTGTCGTCCACCTCGCTGGGCGCGCCCATCAGCAGATCCTGGGCGTTGCCATTGAGCGGGAAGGCGATGGTCTCGCGGATGTTGGGCTCATCGGCCAGCAGCATCACGATGCGGTCGACGCCGGGGGCGATACCGCCGTGCGGCGGGGCGCCGAAGTGGAACGCGCGCAGCATTCCGCCGAACTCGCGCTCGACCTCTTCCCGGGAGTAGCCCGCGATCTCGAACGCCTCGTACATGACCTCCGGCTCGTGGTTCCGGATGGCGCCGGAGGACAGCTCCACACCGTTGCAGACGATGTCGTACTGCCACGCCAAGATATCCAGCGGGTCCCGTGTGCGCAGGGCCTCCAGGCCGCCCTGCGGCATCGAGAAGGGGTTGTGCGAGAACTCGATCTGCCCGGTGTCCTCGTTCCGCTCGAACATCGGGAAGTCCACGATCCAGCAGAAGCGGAAGACGCCGTCCTCGAAGTGGCCGGCCCGCTTGGCGGCCTCGACCCGCACCGCGCCCATGATCTTGGAGACCTCGTCGAAGTCACCCGCGCCGAAGAAGATCGACGTGCCGGGCTTGCCCTCGACCTCGGTGATCAGCTTCTCGACGTCCTCGTCGGTGAGGAACTTCGCGATCGGACCGGTCAGCTTGGAGTCCTCGCCGATCCGGACCCAGGCCAGCCCCTTGGCGCCCTGCTCCACGGCGAACTCACCGAGCTGGTCGAAGAACTTCCGGGGCTGCTCGGCGGTGTCCGGCACGGCCAGCGCGCGTACGTGCTTGTCGGCGAACGCCTTGAAGCCGGAGCCCTCGAAGATATGGCTGACGTCCCGCAGCTCCAGCTGGGCCCGCAGGTCCGGCTTGTCGGAGCCGTACTTCAGCATGGCCTCGCGGAACGGGATCCGCGGGAAGGGCGAGGTGACGTGGCGGCCGCCGCCGAACTCCTCGAAGAGCTCGGTCATGACCTTCTCGATGACGCCGAAGACGTCCTCCTGCTCGACGAAGCTCATCTCGACGTCGAGCTGGTAGAACTCGCCCGGCGAGCGGTCGGCACGGGCGTCCTCGTCGCGGAAGCAGGGCGCGATCTGGAAGTAGCGGTCGAAGCCCGCGATCATCAGCAGCTGCTTGAACTGCTGCGGGGCCTGCGGCAGCGCGTAGAACTTGCCCGCGTGCAGCCGGGAGGGAACCAGGAAGTCCCGGGCGCCCTCCGGCGAGGTGGCGGACAGGATCGGGGTGGCCAGCTCGTTGAACCCCTGCGCGGTCATCTTCTGCCGGATGGCGGAGATGACGGCGGAGCGCAGCATGATGTTGCGGTGCATCCGCTCGCGGCGCAGGTCCAGGAAGCGGTACTCCAGCCGCCGCTCCTCGCCGACCCCGTCCTCGGGGAAGACGGTGAAGGGCAGCGGGTCGGCGGCGCCGAGCACCTCGACGTCGGTGACCTCGACCTCGATCTCGCCGGTCGGCAGTTCGGGGTTGACGTTCTCCGCGCCGCGCGCGATGACCCGGCCGTCGACGCGGACGACGGTCTCCTTGGTGATCGAGCTCAGCGCCTCGTTGGCGGCGGTGTCGGGGCGCACCACCAGCTGGACCAGGCCGTAGTGGTCGCGGAGATCGATGAAGAGGATGCCGCCCAGGTTCCGTCGATTGTGGAGCCATCCGGAGAGCCGGACGTCGGTGCCGACGTCAGCGGCGCGGAGCTGACCACACGTGTGGGACCGGTACCGATGCATCATTCATCCAAGTCGTGTCGAGCGGGAGGCGTACATACCCTCGGGGAGCTTCCGGCCAAGCCTACCGGCGCGGTGCCCCTCACTGGTAAGCCGTTGGCAAACCCCCATAAGGTAGTGCAATGCGCACCGAGGACCTGCTGGCCGCCATAGCGACCGGCCTATGGCGGTGGGACAGTGTCTCGGGCGCTGTCACCTACGACGCGGAGGCGGCCCGGCTGGTGGGCCTTCCCGCCGAGCCCGTCACCGTTCCCGAGGCCGCCGCCCGCGCCTGTTTCCACCCCGCGGACTGGCTCGAGGTCAAGGCCATAGTCCAGCTCGCAGTGGCCGAGGGCACCCTGGCCGAGGCGCGGCTGCGCATCGTGGACGAGAAGGGCACCGTGCTGCGGACCGTGCGCACCCGTTCCCGGCCGATAGCGCGGGGCGGCAGCGAGGACGGCTACTACCTGCTCGGCACCCTCCAGGAGGTGCCCGATCCGCTGCCGGGCACCTCGGGCTTCGGCCCGCCGATCACCGGCGACTGGCGCCGCAACCGCGAGGCGTTCCTGCTGGACGCGGGGCGGGCGCTGGCGGAGGCGATGTCCACCGCCGAGGTGCTGCGGGTCGCGGCGGGGCTGTCCATGCCGGGCTTCTCCCCGGACGGGCTCGCGGTCTTCGGCGTCCAGGGCGAGCGGATCTCGGTGATCGGCCATCACGGACCCCGGGCGGGCACCGACCGCCCCCTGCACGACATCGCGCTGAGCACCGACCATCCGGCGGCCGAGGTGGTCCGCACCGGCCGGGCGGTCTATCTGCCCACCCCGGAGGAGTACCGCGGCCGGTTTCCGGCCGCGTGGACCCCGGGCCGGACCCGTATCCGCCGGTCCTGGGCGTTTCTGCCGCTGATCGTCGCGGGCCGCACCATCGGCGCGTGGATGGCCGGATTCGCCTATCCGGTGTCGTTCTCGCCCGATGAGCGCTCGGTGCTGACCACGATCGCCCGGATGCTGGCCCAGGCGCTGTCCCGCACCGCGCTCCAGGAGACCGAGCGGGAGCTGGCGGACGGGCTCCAGCGCTCGATGCTGCCCGCCGACAAGCCCGATATCCCGGGGCTGACGGTGGCCGCGCGCTATGTGCCGACCGGCGGCGGACTCCAGGTCGGCGGCGACTGGTACGACGTGATCGGGCTGCCGTCGGGCCGTACCGCGCTGGTGATCGGCGATGTGCAGGGCCACGATGTGCGCGCCGCGGGGATCATGGGCCAGCTGAGGATCGCGGTCCGGGCGTACGCCTCCGAGGGCCACCACCCCGACGCGGTGCTCTCCCGCGCCTCCCGCTTCCTGGCCGGTCTCGCCGAGCCCGAGGGCCCGGACGGCCGGTACGACCCGAGGTTCGCGACCTGCCTCTACATGGAGGTGGACCCGGTGGCCGGCACCCTGGACATCGCCCGCGCGGGCCACCCCGACCCGGCGGTCCGGCTCGCCGACGGCACGATGATGATCAGGCCCACGGCGGGCGGGCTGCCGCTGGGCATCGACCCGGACACCGACTATCCGACCACCCGGGTGGTGCTGGAGCCCGGTGAGACGCTGCTGATGTGCACCGACGGGCTGATCGAGACCGGCGGGCACGATCTGGAGACCGGCTGGGACCGGATCCGGAAGGTCTTCGAGCGGCCGGTCGTCCCGGCCGCCGACTCCGGCGGTCTGGACTCCGACGACCTCGAGGTCCTGGCCGACTCCCTGGTGCAGGCGGTGCACGGACCGCCCTCCCACCACACCACCGGCCCGCTCGCGGACCGGCGCGAGGACGACATAGCGCTGCTGCTGATCCGCCGGGAGGCGGAGCTCTGCCTGGTCGGGCCCGGTTCTGCGCCGGTGCGGCGTACGGCGGTCACGGTCGCGCAGGCCGAGCCCGAGCGGATAGCGGGCGCCCGGCAGCAGCTGCGCGACATGCTGCACGACTGGGCCGACCCGGAACAGGTGGAGTCGGCGGTGCTGATGCTCTCCGAGATGGTCACCAACGTCCTGGTGCACACCGACGGGGACGCCCTGCTGGTGGCCGAGATCCGTGGGCGGCACGGGGCCCGGCGACTGCGGCTGGACGTCGCCGACAGCAGCGATGAGCTGCCGCACCGCCGCCGTCCGGGCGAGCTGGCCTCCTCCGGGCGCGGGCTGCTGCTGATGGAGGTGCTCGCCGACAACTGGGGAGTGGATCCGCGCGGCGACGGCAAGTGCATCTGGTACGAGCTGTACGAGGCCACGCCGGAGGACGGGGCCTGAGCGGTCTCGCTGAAGTCCGGTGCGGTTCGGGTGCGCCCCGAAGGGGCGCGGGGCTGTGTCGATACCGACGACGCGTCGGGGCACTTCCCGCGGAGCGCGTTCAGCGGAAGAGCTGAGAACCGAGCGGGTGTTGTTCGTCGAAACCAGGAAGGATCAGGAAGGTCGCACTGGCGGTCGTGGTCGTGTATTCCAGCAGGGCGTCGGAATTGTCCATACGGGTGAGGGTGTTGGTGAACGTCCGTATGTCGTTCTGGAAGCTCATGAAGAGCAGGCCGGGAGTGGGTCCGTCGAAGCTGTAGGAGCGACGGAGCATGAGGCCGACGCCGACCGCCGTGGCGTGTGCCCTGCGGGCGTGGGCGTCCGCAGGGACGAGGTAGCGCCCGTCCGGCGTTTTGGCGCCGAGGTCCGGGCCGGAGGCGATGGTGCCGCCGGAGAGGGGTACGCCGGTGGCCCGGCGGCGGCCGAAGACCGCTTCCTGTTCGGCGACGGACAGCTTGGCGAACCGCGGCAGGTCGACTTCCATGCGCCGTAGTACGGCGAGGGTGCCGTGGGCGACCGGAGCCGGCCCGGCCAACCACAGGTCGCGTCGTTGTTCGGCCCTCGTATGGGGGCCCACGATGCCGTCGATGAAACCAAAGGGGTTTCGTGGCGCGGTGACGCCCCGATCCACCCGCACATTCGAACCGCGGACCCCGGACTGCCGCCAGCGTTCCCGTATCCGGTCACCGGCCTGCTCGACAAGCGCGGCGGCCACGACCGGTATCACCAAGGCGTCGTCGGCGCAGATCTGTATCAGCAGATCGCCGCCGCGTGCCCGGGAGGCGATCCGTTCGCGGGAGAACCGTGGGAGGTCCTTCGCGCCGGGCAGGGCGGGATCGACCTCGCGCACCAGCCGGGGGCCCACCCCGATCGTCACGGTCAGATCGCCCGGCTCCAGGCCCATCAGCCGTGCGTCGGTCCCCGCGGTGAGGGTGCGGACGGCCTCGCCGAGCTCGGCCAGCAGCGGACGGACGGACGCGGCGTCAACGAGGTCGGCCACCACGGCCAGCAGGTTCCGCTGGGCCGGCTGGGGAAGCGTGATGCCCGCCTGGTAGCGGCCCGTTGGTGACACCGGCGGGGTCGGCGCGGGGGCGTCGTCCCGGTCCGGCGGGGCGGAACGCGATTGGCACCCGGCGGAGAGGCCGACGGCGGTCACGGTGCCGGTGGCACCGAGAAACGTGCGGCGTGACGGGCGGGAATCGGCTTGGCACACAGTGTGAACTGTGCCATATCCGCATCGGCGTCTGCGACTTGGTCCGCGCCGTGCCAGGATGGGGCCATGCCTCGTCTCCGTCTTCGCCTGATCGCCGCGGTGCTCGGAACCCTGGCACCCGTACTGGTCGGTTGCGGCGGAGGCGACGACGGATCGGACGACGGCCGGCGACCTTCCGGTGAGCACGTGACGATCAAGGTGCCGGGTGACGCCCCGACGATCTCGGCCGCGGTGTCCCTGGCCCGGCCCGGCGATCTCGTGCTGGTCGCGCCGGGCAAGTACCACGAGTCGGTGAAGATCTCCACGGCTCGTATCACTCTTCGCGGCGAGTCCCGGGGCAAGGTCGTCATCGACGGGCGGTTACGGCAGCCGAACGGCATTGTCGTCGCCGCTCCCGGGGTGGCCGTGGAGAACCTGACCGTGGAGAACAACACGCAGAACGGGGTCCTGGTCACCGGCTCGGCGAAGGCGGCCGCCGGAGCGCCGGGGCAGTCCGGCGGCTATGACACCGGCGATGAGCCCGTCACCTTCCTGAAGTCGTTCCTGGTCTCCCATGTGACCGCGACCCGCAACGGGCTGTACGGCATCTACGCGTTCTCCGCGCAGAACGGCGTCATCGAGCACTCGTACACCTCGGGCTCGGCCGACTCGGGGATCTATGTCGGGCAGTGCAAGCCCTGTCGCATCGTGGTGCGGGACAACATCGCCGAACTCAACGCGGTCGGTTACGAAGGCACCAATGCCAGTGGCGACATGTACGTGGTCGGCAACCGCCTCGCCGGTAACCGGGTCGGACTCACCACCAACTCCGACCACCAGGAGAAATTGCTCCCGCAGCGGGATGCCGTCATCGCGGGCAACCTGATCGCGGCCAACCAGCAGTCGGCCACCCCCGAACAGGCCGACGGCGGATGGGGCATCGGCATCGGCGTCGACGGCGGCACCGACAACCAGTTCATCCGCAACCGGATCACCGGCAACAGCAACGCCGGGCTGGTGATCACCGCGACCGCCGACATTTCGCCGGACGGCAACCGGATCCTGGACAACACCTTCGCCGCCAACAGCGTTGACGTCGGCTGGACGTTCCCCACCGCCACCAAGGGACGGGGCAACTGCCTGCGCGGCAACGAGCTGCGCACGACGGTGCCCGCCCGGCTCGCGACCACCGCGTCCTGCCCGCGTCCCGCCCGGTCGGCCTCGCCGGCCGGTACCTGGGCGAAGCCGACGGCGCCCGGCGGTATCCCGTTCACCGAGGTGGCGGCGCCCGGACCGCAGCCGCAGTTCCCGAAGGCCACCACCACGGGCGCCACCGCTGTTCCGGCCGTTCCGGCGCTACCGGAAACGGCGGACATCCGGCTGCCGTCGGCGGCACTGCTCGCCGCGGACGCACGGGTGCGGACGTCCTGAGCGGCGGCTACCGCGCCGGAGTGGCTCCCGGTACCGGCCGGACCGGAACGTACTTCTGGGTGTCGAAATCGATGACCACCGGCCGCGATGCGGAAGCCACGCCGACGCGAACCCGGTACATGGTGCCGTCCGAGCCGATCCAGTAGCGCACGGCACCCGGCGTACCGGACCTGGTACGGGCGTTCGGCCCGGTCATGATGTCCACCTGATGGCCGTCCAGCCGGTCCTGCCCGACCCAGGCGGCACCGTTCTGCGGCAGCAGTTCGGCGTTCTCCGGCCGGTCGCTGCCGAGCTTCAGCGCGATGGCCAGCGAACTGTCCAGCGAACTGCCGTAGTTCTGGAGCGGACGGCGGTACCAGCCCGACTCCGGCGGCCGTGCCGGTGCCTTCGCCGGGGTGTTCGCCATCGGGTGGACGAACACGGTGGTGGCCGTCCACTGGATCAGCCCGTCGCTGGACGTATCGCGCCCGGTGCCGCGCACCACGCCGTAACCGATCTTGCCGCGGTAGTCGATGGATCCGGTGACGGTCAGCCCGCCGGCGGTGTTCGGCACATCGATCGTCACCGCGCGCCCGCCCGCCTGGTAGTTGCGGAACCGCGTGACCGCCAAGAGGTTCGCCTGATCCGAGGTCAACGTCTTTGGACCGCTGGGGGCGGAGCCGCCGCCGATGGCCAGGAACGCGGCCACCGCGACCGCCACACCGCCGATGGCGACCGCCACCCAGCGTGGCCGTAGCCATTGACGGCGGCCGGCCGGGCGCCGCGGGAGACTTTTCTTGATTCTCGTGCTCCACACCCGGCGCATTGCTAATTTCGTCCGCTCATTCACCCTCTGCTCTACCCCCGATCTTGGCGGCCACCCGGTACAGTATCGTCCCTGGTAGGGCGGTTCAGGATGACTATTCAGACTCTTGTGCTGTTTCCGTGTGGGGAAGCGAGGACGAGTGCGACTGGCCTGGGGAAGGCACTCCCGAGTCCCTGAATTCGCCACATCCGCCAGAACGACCGAGAACGACCGGGTCCACCGAAACAGTGGTGGGCTCTTTTTCATGGCCGATGTGCGTTCGGCTCACATCACGAGGGGAGTGTGATGGCTGTGCGAAAAGTGTGTAGAAGATTACGCCGAACAGCCGGGAAGAGTACGGGTCCACTGGCTCGAGTGGGCTTGTCTGTTCTCCTGCTGTCGGGTGGCGCCATGGGCGCGACGGCCGGGACGGCCACCGCTTCCACTGGCGACGGCACCCTGACCGTCGAGGTACTGCGGGATTTCTTCGGCACCGGCGTGATCAACACGACCATGGACGTGCCACAGCGGGGTATGAAGGTCGAGGTGACCGACCCTGATGGCCATCGGGTCTCCGGCACCACGGATGCCACCGGAAAGGTGGTGGTCTCGAAGTCGACCGAACTGACCGGCGGCCAGTACCGCGTCGACGTCACCATCCCGGCGCCGTACGACAAGCATCTGCAAGCGGCACCGGCCTCGACGGCGGAGAACCACTTCGACAGCTTCACGACGTTCGTGGACGTGTCGGACGGCAAGGACGACTCGGTCATCACCGGGGTCTGGAACCCGGCCGATTACGCGCTGCCGGACTCGCGGTATTTCGTACCGGTTCAGAATGGTGCCAACGGGCAGGACACCCGGGCACTGGTGGCGTTCGGGACGGACAAACGAGGTACGTGTCCTGGCGACACGGAGTGCCCGACCGTCCTCAACACGCAGGACCAGGTGGGCACGACGTTCGCGCTGGCCTACGACAAGTACCAGAAGCGGATCTTCCAGGGCGCGTTCGCCCGGCGGTACACCCCGTACGGGCCGGGCGGCGGTGGCGCGATCTACACCACGCCGACCGACGGTGGGACGCCGACCCTGTTCGCTCAGGTGCCGGGCGCCGCGGTGACGCCGCACGACGCCACCAACATGATCAAGGACGCCGGGTTCACCAATGCGCCGGGGAAGGAGAGCATCGGCGGCCTGGCCCTGTCGGAGGACGGCTCGACGCTGTACGCGGTGAACCTGCTGACCCGGAGGCTGGTCAGCTACGACGCGACCGGTACCACGGCATCCGCACCCGAAGCGACGGTGCGCATCCCGGACCCGGGCTGCGCGAGCCCCGGCGACTGGCGGCCGTTCGGTCTTCAGGTCCACGACAACAAGCTCTACGTCGGCGGCGTGTGCAGCGCAGAGAGCACACAGAAGCGCGAAGACCTGAAAGCCGTCGTCTACACCTACGACGGCGAACGGTTCACCACGGTGCTGGACCACCCGCTCACGTACGAACGCGGCAGCGTCTGGGGTGCCGGCGACGGCAGGACCAACCACTGGAACCCGTGGAACACCAGCCTGGCCACGTGGGACGACCGGAAGACGAACAACGCCTTCATCGATCCGCAGCCGGAGCTGGCCTCTCTCGCCTTCGCCCGCGACGGCTCGATGATCCTGGGTTTCCGCGACCGGTTCATGGACGTGGTCAGTTGGGGAGGGCTGGACCCCCGCCCGGGGAACGACACGGCGGAACAGGGCATGTCCGGTGGCGACATCACCATGGTCTGCGCCACTCCCACCGGTGAATACCAGTGGGAAGGCACCGGGAGCTGCCCCAACCACGCCACCCCCGCCAACAGTGGCGGCCAGCCCGCCAATGTCGTCGAGTACTTCCCGGGCGACACCTTCGCCAACGCGCACCAGGAGACCGCGCTGGGGTCGGTGGCCTATATCCCGCAGCAGCAGTGGGTCGTCAGCACGGAGTTCGACCCGGTCGCCGATGTCGCGACCTCAGGGACCGGGTACCACAACATCACGACCGGTGAGGGCCCGGGCAACAACCCGAAGGCCAACGGGTTCCAGTTCGTCAGCCGGGAACAAGGCGGGTTCGGTAAGGCCGGTGGGCTCGGCGATATCGCCTATGAGGCGGCGAACGCGCCGATCCAGATCGGCAACCGGGTGTGGTTCGACGGCGACCACAATGGGATCCAGGATCCCGAGGGAGCCAACGAGGTGCCACTGCCGGACGCCACGGTCAACCTGCTGGACGCCGATGGCAAGCAGGTCGCCACGACCAAGACCGACGCCGCCGGCGAGTACTACTTCGGTGGAGTCGGCGCCGAGTACGAGCTCAAGCCGGGTGCGAAGTACACGGTGGAGTTCGACGTGTGTACCGCGGACACCGCCAAGGTGCCGACTCAGCCGGCGGCCACCGACCTGCGGTTCACGCTCGCGCGAGCCGGTGACAACCGGGCACACGACTCCAACGTGACCCCGCCGAAGGCCGGGCGGCTGTGCAGCGGACAGGCACCTGTCACGGCGCCGGACAAGCCGGGAGAGGTCGATCACACGATCGACGCCGGCGTATACATCCCCAAGGAGGCACCGCCGACTCCCACGCCGACGCCCACTCCGCCGTCGTCGGAGCCGCCGAACTCCGAGCCGCCGAGCCATGAGCCGCCGACCCATGAGCCGCCCGCGTCCGAGCCGCCCAACAATCCGGGCCCCCAGGGTGGCGGAGGCGGAGGCGGTGGTTCACTGGCCAACACGGGTACGTCCGGCCTGCTGAAGATCGCTTCCCTCAGTGCCCTGCTGCTCGGTTCGGGCGCGGCATTCGCGTTCATGACCCGGAAGCGTCGTGCCAGGCAACACTGAGACAGCAACACAACGCTGAAAAGCGGGTGATCCGCCCGTAAGCGCCGACGAGCCCCGTCCATATCCGGACGGGGCTCGTTCGCTTTTCTTTCCGGCGGGCCTTTCCTCCCGGCGGGCCTTATATTCCGCCCTCGGGATTTTCGCCCTCGGACATCCCGTGCACCGCGGGGATCGTGCCGAGCCGGCCCTTCTGGAAGTCCTCGAACGCCTGCTGGAGCTCCGCGCGGGTGTTCATCACGAACGGCCCGTAGTGCGCCATGGGCTCACGGATCGGCCGGCCGCCGAGGAGGACGACTTCCAGGTCCGGCGTATGGGAGTCCTGCTTCTCGTCCGCGCGCACGGTCAGCGCGGAGCCGGGGCCGAAGACCGCGGTCTGGCCGAGGTGGACCGGGCGGTGCTCGGCGCCGACGGTGCCGCGGCCCGCGAGCACATACGCGAGGCCGTTGAAGTCCTCACGCCAGGGCAGGTTGATCTCGGCGCCCGGCGCCAGCGTCGCGTGCACCATCGTGATCGGGGTGTGCGTGATGCCGGGCCCGTCGTGACCGTCCAGCTCACCGGCGATGACGCGCAGCAGCGCGCCGCCGTCCGGGGAGGTGAGCAGCCGGACCTGGCCACCGCGGATGTCCTGGTAGCGCGGCGGCATCAGCTTGTCCTTCTTCGGCAGGTTCACCCACAGCTGGAGGCCGTGGAAGAGGCCGCCGGACACGACCAGGTGCTCCGGCGGCGCCTCGATGTGGAGCAGACCGGCCCCGGCCGTCATCCACTGGGTGTCACCGTTGGTGATGGTGCCGCCACCGCCGTTGGAGTCCTGGTGGTCGAAGATCCCGTCGATGATGTACGTGACGGTCTCGAAGCCACGGTGGGGGTGCCAGGGGGTGCCCTTGGGCTCGCCCGGCGCGTACTCCACCTCACCCATCTGGTCCATCATGATGAACGGGTCGAGGTGCTTGTAGTCGATACCGGCGAAGGCCCGGCGCACCGGGAAGCCCTCGCCCTCGAAACCGCTGGGGGCGGTCGTGACGGCGAGCACTTGGCGCTGTCGTGCCTCGGCGGGTGCCGCGACGGGCGGCAGGGTCAGCGGGTTCTCTACGGTCACTGCGGGCATCACGGCCTCCTCGGTCGTTCACCATTCAACTTAATTGAACGGTGAACGACTCGCAAGGGGGCCTTTATTTCCACCCGGGCGCCTTACGCGGCGAACGGTATTTTCCGGACGTATACCGATCTATCCGTACATACGCCGCATGGCGAAATCGACCATCTGTTCCACCGCCTTCGCATCGAAGACGATCCGGTGCTCGCCCTCCATGTCGAGGACGAAGCCGTAGCCGGTGGGCAGCAGGTCGATCACCTCGGCGCCGGTGATCACGAAGTACTTGGACTCCTTGCCCGCGTACCTCCGCAACTCCTTGAGCGAGGTGAACATGGGGATCACCGGCTGCTGGGTGTTGTGCAGCGCCAGGAAGCCGGGGTTGTCACCGCGCGGGCAGTAGACCTTCGACCCCGCGAAGATCTGCTGGAAGTCCTCGGCCGACATCGAACCGGTGGTGAAGGCACGCACCGCGTCGGCGAGCGACGGCGGCGAGGGCTCCGGGTAGAGCGGCTGCTGGCCGTAGCCCGCACCCGCCGTGTGATGTGACGCATGCGGCTGCTGTTGCGGCGGAGGCGGCGGGGCGGCATAGCCCTGCCCTGCGCTCGCGTTCTGGTCGTAGCCGTACATGCGCAGAAGCGTACTGAGTCACAGTTACCCGGTTGAGGGTTGCCCTTTATTACCCACGGGTAGCATCATGTGGACAGCTGATCCGATACGCGTCAACGCAGAGGTCCTGGCCTCCCGATCCTTACGGAGCCGTCGCCATGGGGCACTACAAGTCGAATCTCCGCGACATCGAGTTCAACCTCTTCGAGGTGCTCGGGCGCGACACGGTGTACGGCACCGGCCCGTTCGCGGAGATGGACGTCGAGACCGCCAAGAGCGTGCTCTCCGAGATATCCCGGCTGTCCGAGCACGAGCTGGCCGCGAGCTACGCCGACTCCGACCGGAACCCGCCCGTCTACGACCCCAAGACCCACACGGCACCGCTCCCCGAGTCGTTCAAGAAGAGCTACCGGGCCTATATGGAGGCCGAGTGGTGGCGGCTGGGCGTCCCGGAGGCGCTCGGCGGCACGGCCTGCCCCCGCTCGCTGCTGTGGGCCTCGGCCGAGTCCATCCTCGGCGCCAACACCCCGATCTGGATGTATGCCTCGGGCCCCGCCTTCGCGGGTGTGCTGTACGACGAGGGCACCGAGGAGCAGCTGAAGATCGCCCAGCTGATGGTGGACGAGCAGTGGGGCTCCACCATGGTGCTGACCGAGCCGGACGCGGGCTCCGACGTGGGCGCGGGCCGCACCAAGGCGACCCGGCAGGAGGACGGCAGCTGGCACATCGAGGGTGTGAAGCGGTTCATCACCTCCGGTGAGCACGACCTCTCCGACAACATCATCCACTTCGTGCTGGCCCGGCCCGAGGGCGCCGGCCCCGGCACCAAGGGCCTGTCGCTGTTCATCGTCCCCAAGTACGACTTCGACTGGGAGACCGGTGAGCTCGGCGAGCGCAACGGCGTGTACGCCACCAATGTCGAGCACAAGATGGGTCTGCGGGTCTCCAACACCTGTGAGCTGACCTTCGGCGCCGACGGCCCGGCCAAGGGCTGGCTGCTGGGCGAGAAGCACGACGGCATCCGCCAGATGTTCAAGATCATCGAGTTCGCCCGGATGATGGTCGGCACCAAGGCCATGGCCACCCTCTCCACCGGCTACCTCAACGCGCTGGAGTACGCCAAGGAGCGCGTCCAGGGCCCGGACCTGGCGGCCTTCACCGACAAGAGCGCCCCGCGCGTCACCATCACCCACCACCCGGATGTGCGCCGCTCGCTGATGACGCAGAAGGCGTACGCGGAGGGCCTGCGCGCGCTGGTGCTGTACACGGCCACCGTCCAGGACGAGATCCTGGTCAAGGAGGCCGCGGGCGAGGACACCTCCGCCGCGAACCGCCTCAACGACCTGCTGCTGCCCATCGTCAAGGGCTACGGCTCGGAGAAGGCGTACGAGCAGCTGGCGCAGTCCCTCCAGACCATCGGCGGCTCCGGCTACCTCCAGGAGTACCCGCTGGAGCAGTACATCCGGGACGCCAAGATCGACACGCTCTACGAGGGCACCACCGCCATCCAAGGCCAGGACTACTTCTTCCGCAAGATCGTCCGGGACCAGGGCCAGGCGCTGACCGTCGTCTCGGAGGAGATCAAGAAGTTCCTCGCCGAGGCCGCCGGGGGCGAGGAGCTGGAGGCCGCCCGCGACCAGCTGGCCCAGGCCGCGGTGGACCTGGAGGCGATCGTCGGCACGATGCTCACCGACCTGGCCGCCACCGAGCAGGACGTCAGCTCGATCTACCGGGTCGGGCTCAACTCCACCCGGCTGCTGCTGGCGTCCGGCGACGTGATCATCGGCTATCTGCTCCTCAAGGGCGCGGCCGTGGCCGCCGAGAAGCTGGGCACCGCCTCCTCGAAGGACCGCTCCTTCTACGAGGGCAAGATCGCGGCCGCGAAGTTCTTCGCCCATGAGGTGCTGCCGGGCGTCTCGATGCAGCGCTCGCTGGCCGAGTCGGTCGACAAGGGGCTGATGGACCTGGACGAGTCCGCGTTCTGAGGGCTCCTCGCACATCGTCCAGGGGGCCGGCCGGTCCATCCCACAGCGGGGCGGCCGGCCCCCTGGCCCGTGCGCGTGTCATGTCGTCACCGTTCCTGGTCGCCGGGCGGCCGCTCCCGCAGGGCCCGTTCCACCTCTTCCCGGGCCCACCGCCTGAGCTCCTCGCCCTGCGCGAGCAGCTCCTCGAGCGTCTCGCCCCCGGCCTCCGGCGGGCGGGGGCGGGCCCTGAGCTTCTCCAGCAGGTCCCGGCACGCCTCGTCCTCGGTGGCGAACCGGCTGGTGTCCCGGTCCAGGGAGCGCTCCCTGAGCCCGGTCTCCCAGCCGCCGTCCGGGGCGGGTCTGAGGTAGTAGTACGCGTCCGGCTGCACCGGGATGTCCTGCACTCCCGGGATGTCGTACAGCGCGTCCGGCACCTGCTCGTCGCGGAGGGTCCGGACGAGTTCCGTTCTGTCCACCGCTCCAGGGTCTCAGTTGAGCGGGCGGAGATTACCGGCGGCGACCAATTGGGGGATCGAAGGCCCGGTCAGATACTGGAGACCGAAGCCGGGTTGACCGAACCAGGAGCGGATGGGACCGGCCTCGACCAGGAAGGACTGGGTGACCTCATAGAGGTGATAACCGTTCGGATACGCCGGGTCGAGGGTGTTGAGGTTGCTGGGCGGCAGCGCGCGCTCCGCGTAGGGCGTGCCCGCCGGGGCGAGGAAGTGGCCGAAACCGCTTCCGAAGAGGTCGACCTTCTGACCGACCTTCAGCCTGACCGTGGTGTGCAGGGGTGAGTCGTTGAGGAGGACCCAGCCGTCGGGGTACGGGTACCACCAGCCGTTGGTCCGCTCGTTCCAGTAGCAGTCGAGGAACGCGTAGGAGCTGGAGAAGTGGTCGAGCCGTTCGTAGCCTTCGAGCATCTCCCCGATCGCGCCGTAGCGGGGGAGCTGAGCGGGTCCGAGCCGCCAGTCACCCTGGTAGTAGCGGTCGAGCGGAGGATTGGGCGCGGTGTTGGTCCCCCCGATGCGGTCCTTCGTGGGACAGGAGGGAGGGTGGCCCTTGCCCTCACCGTCCCCGCCGCCGCCCGGACGCGGGCCGGGCGAGGGCGCGGCCGCCGGCTCCGGGGCGGCCACGGGGGCCAGTGCCGCGGTGAAGTCCGTGACGGGCTTGGCCATGGCCGGTCCGCCGGCGCACAGCAGCAGCAGTGACCCCAGGACGACAAGCAGGTGTCGAAGAACGCGCATCCGGTATCCCCTCGAGTTACGACTCAGTGCGACGTTGCTCGGTCACGGGGAATATCGACCGATTCACCCGACTTCTCGCCTTAACTGACGTGCTTTCATCAGATTGGATCAACGTGGCCCCACGGATGGATGCCGCGACCCGTACCAGGGCGAGCCGCCCCCCGGCGAATCTATGCTGAGCACATGAGCGCACAACCCGGCATCGACCGCGGCCACACCGATGACCTGATGTCCTTTCTCCGCGCCAGCCCTTCGCCGTACCACGCCGTGGCGAGCGCCGCCGAGCGACTGGAGAAGGCCGGGTTCCGGCGGATCGAGGAGACCGCGCCCTGGGACGGCACGGCCGGTGGACGGTTCGTACTGCGGGGCGGCGCGATCATCGCCTGGTACGTACCGGAGGGGGCGGAGCCCGCCACTCCGTACCGAATTGTGGGCGCTCACACCGACTCTCCCAATTTGCGGGTCAAGCCGATTCCCGACACCGGTGCGCACGGCTGGCGCCAGATCGCGGTCGAGGTCTACGGCGGAGCGCTGCTCAACACGTGGCTCGACCGCGACCTCGGGCTCTCCGGCCGGATCACCCTCCGGGACGGCTCACACCACCTCGTCACCGTCGACCGGCCGCTGCTGAGAGTGCCCCAGCTCGCCGTCCACCTGGACAGATCGGTGAACACCGAGGGCCTCAAGCTGGACAAGCAGCGCCATATGACGCCCATCTGGGGGCTCGGCGGCGTCGAGGAGGGTGGCCTGCTCCGCTTCGTCGCCGAGGAGACCGGGGTCGCGGCCGAGGAGATCGCCGGCTGGGACCTGATGACCCACAGCGTCGAGCCGCCCGCCTACCTCGGCCGGGACCGCGAGCTGGTCGCCGGTCCCCGGATGGACAACCTGGTGTCCGTACACGCCGGTACGGCCGCGCTCATCGCCGCCGCCGCGCGCCAGGAGCTGCCCTACATCCCCGTACTGGCCGCCTTCGACCACGAGGAGAACGGCAGCCAGTCCGACACCGGCGCCGACGGCCCGCTGCTCGGCACCGTACTGGAGCGTTCGGTCTTCGCCCGCGGCGGCGCGTACGAGGACCGGGCCCGCGCCTTCGCGGGCACCGTCTGCCTCTCCTCCGACACCGGCCACGCCGTGCACCCCAACTACCCCGAGCGCCATGAGCCGGGCCACCACCCCCGGCCCAACGGCGGCCCGATCCTGAAGGTGAACGTCAACCAGAGATATGCCACCGACGGCGCCGGGAGAGCCGTCTTCGCCGCCGCCTGCGAGCGTGCCGGGGTCCCCTGGCAGAGCTTCGTCTCCCACAACTCGATGCCGTGCGGCACCACGATCGGCCCGATCACGGCCGCCCGGCACGGCATCGCCACCGTCGACATCGGCATCGCGATCCTGTCCATGCACTCGGCGCGGGAACTGTGCGGAGCACAGGACCCCCGGCTGCTGGCCAAGGCGCTGCACGCCTTTCTGGAGGGCTGAGTTGGACTTCTCCCTGCTGGGCCCGGTGACCGTCACCGCGGGGCCGCCGGCAGCATCCGTCGAGCTTCCACTGGGGCCCGCCAAACGGCGCAGCGTGCTGGCGATGCTGCTGCTGCGGCCCAACGCGACGGTGTCCGTGGAGCAGTTGATATCCAGCCTGTGGGAGGACGAGCCGCCCGCCCACGCCCGCACCGTCATCCAGGGCCATGTCTCCCGGCTCCGTGCCGCCCTGGCCGAGGGCGGCGCCGAGGACCACGGCGTCGAGCTGACCACCCACAGCTCCGCCTATCTGCTGCGCATCCCCGACGCCCTGATCGACACCCAGCGCTTCGACCAGCTGACCGCCCAGGCCAGCCCGGAGTCCGCCCCCGGCGAGGCCGTCCAGCTGCTCCGCCAGGCGCTCGGCCTGTGGCGCGGCCCCGCGCTCACCGGGACCGTGGCCAGCCCGCCGTTCGCGGCCGCCGCGCACGCCCTGGAGGAGCGGCGGCTGAGCGCCGTGGAGGCCCTGGCGCGGGCGCACGAGGCGCTGGGCGAACATGAGCAGGCGGTGCGCGCCCTGCACCCCGCCGCCGTCGCCAACCCGCTGCGCGAGGGGCTGATCGCCGCCCTGATGCTGGCGCTGTACCGCTCCGGGCGGCAGTCCGACGCGATCGCCTGGTTCCACCGCACCCGGCAGCTGCTCGACGACGACCTGGGCGTCGACCCGGGCCAGCGGCTGAGCGCCGCCTATCAGGAGATCCTGCGGGCGGCCCCCGCGGCGGACGGGCCGCGCGGCGGCGCCGAGGCCGCCGGAGCGCCGGGCCCCGCGGGGCAGCCGGGCGCCCAGCCGGTGGCGTCGGCCCCGTCGCATCCGCTGTCCGCGGCCGCCTCGGCGCCCGCGCCCGTGCCCGAGCTGCTCCCCCGGCCCCCGGCGGGCTTCCACGGCCGGGGCGCGGAGCTGGCCGAGCTGACCCGGCTGGCCCTGGGCACCGCGGAACCGGCGCAGGGCGGCTCCGGCAGCTACCCCCAGGAGGGCGGTATCGCACTGCTCAGCGGGCCCGCCGGGGTCGGCAAGACCGGTCTGGCGGTCCACTGGGGCCACGTCCACGCCGCCGCCTTCCCCGACGGACGGCTCTTCGCGGATCTGCGCGGCTTCAGCGGCGGCGAGGCGGTGGTGCCCGCCGAGGTGCTGCGCGACTTCCTGCTCGCCCTGGGCACTCCCGCCGAGCAGATCCCCACCTCCCCCGAGGCCGCCTCCGCGCTGTACCGCTCGCTGGCGGCCCGCCGCCGGCTGCTGGTGGTGCTGGACAACGCGGGCAGCTCCGCCCAGGTGCGCCCGCTGCTGCCCGGCGGACCCCACTGCGCCACGCTGGTCACCAGCCGCAGCAGGCTGGACGGGCTGATCGCCACCGACGCCGCCCGCCCCGTACGGCTGCACGCCCTCGGCCCCGAGGACGGGGTGGCCCTGCTGGGCGGGCTGCTGGGGCCCGCCCGGGTCGCCGAGGACCCGGAGGCCGCACGGGAGCTGGTGGCGCTGTGCGACGGGCTGCCGCTGGCGCTGCGCGCCGCCTCCGCCCAGCTGATGGCCCGGCCGCGCTGGCGGCTGGCCCGGCTGGCCACCGCGCTGCGCGACGAGCGGCGCCGGCTGGCGCTGCTGTCGGCGGAGGACACCGGAGTGGCCGCCGCGCTGCGCAACTCGGTGGCCCGGCTCTCGGCGGACGACGCACAGCTGCTGCGGGCCCTGGGCGCCGGTTTCGCGCGGGAGGTCAACACCGCGGAGGCGGCCGCGCTGTCGGGGGCGGACCCCGAGCTGATCCAGGACTCCCTGGAGCGGCTGGCGGAGATGCACCTGCTGGACGAGGAGGCCACCAACCGCTACGTCATGAGCGACCTGGTGAAGCTCTTCGCCCAGGGCGACGAGAGCGGACGCGGCAACACCCCCGGCGGGGCGTCCGGCGGTGCCTCAGGCGATCCGTCACAGGGGGGCTGAGCAGGGGTGAACAGCGGGGCGTTAGCGAGGCGTTAGCCGGCGGCAGCCGTGCACCAGCCGAACGGCAGCGGGTCCGGACAGGCTTGAGCCGTACCGGAAGACGCCAGCACACCCGCTGAGGGGAGACCCGCCATGCCGCTCACCACCGCTCGCCTCGCCCACCGCGCCGGCACGCTGCGCTCGGTGGCGGCCGGATTGACGGTCGTCGCCGCGGGCATCACCCTCGCGGCGTGCGGCACCGCCGACGCGTCGGGCGTGAAGACGGCCGGCGCGGCGGACAGCGTGGCCCTCCCCGCCGTGCACGAGGACGACCTCGGCGGGCAGCCCGACGACACCCGGCAGGCCGCGCGGGGGACGGTGGCGGGCGGGGCCGACGCCGGGGCCCAGGGCGGGCTGCGGGCCGAGAGCGGCACCGAGGAGAACGCCGGCGCCTGCCGTCTCGACACGATGTCGGTGGGCGTCACCTCCGTCCCCCGGCCGGCCAACCATCTGCTGCTGGAGATCACCAACCAGTCCGGGGTGACCTGCCGTCTCACCGGCTTCCCCCTGGCGCGGTTCGACGACGCGCGGTCGGCCGTGCCGGAGGCCGCGGACACCCGGCCCCAGGCGGTCGTCACGCTGGCGCCCGGCGAGAGCGGCTACGCGGGCCTCACCACCTCCACGGCGGGCGCCCCGGCAGCCGACACCCACAAGGCCACCGGGCTGACTGTCTCCCTCCCCGGCGAGGACAGCCGCCGCGCAGTGGACCTCCCCGGCGACTCGGTGGAGATCGGCGACGGGGCGGAGGTCGGCTACTGGCAGAGCGACGCGTCCGACGCCCTGCTCTGGTGACCCCTCACCCTCCGCTCCGGTGACCGCTCGGCCCCGAGCCCCTCAGCCGGACAGGTAGCCGACTCCCCCCGGTTACCTGCCCCGGACGGCCCCCGCTCCGGCGGGGGCCGTCTCGTCATGTCTCACGGCGCGGCCGTTCCCGTCCCGCTCCTGGCCCATTCCGTAGGCGTCTTGGCAGGTCGTCAGGGGTGTGCCCGGATGGGACGTCCCAGAGGACGGCTCGGCGCCCGAAATCCCCCGCGCCGCGGCCCACAGTGGTTTCCGTCGCCGCGGCGGACGGACGCCGCGGCCTCGACCGAGCGGCGCCGACGCCCGTCGGCGCCCTCACAAGGGGGAAGACATGACGCACTCCATCAGCGCGAGCCGACGCCGGACCCTCCTGCGCAAGGTGCTCCCCGCGGTCGCCGCGGCGGGCATCGGCGCCACCGGGCTCGTGGGCTGCTCCGGCGGGGACGACACGGCGGGCCACGACGCCAAGGCGGGGAAGGGCGGGAAGGTCGCCGAGAAGAGCGTGACGAGCCGCGACACCAAGGCCAAGGGCGGGGACTCCGCGCTCGAGCTGAAGACCACCACGGGGGAGTTCGGCACCAAGGCCACGGCTACCGCCGACTTCCCCACCTGGGGCACCCGCTGGGTGGTCCACCAGAGCGCCGACACCAACTCCCCGTCCGTCGGCATGCTCAACAAGACCGCCCCTGGCCAGGACCGCATCACCGCCGACTACCAGGTCAACACCGGCAACAAGGTCTGCGAGGACGGCGCCTGCTCGACCTACATGGCCCATATCACCGGGCCGGTGGGCGGCTTCGTGTCCGTGGTCGCGGTGGACATCCCGGAGGACTCCCTGCCCGGGGTCCCGGTGCAGAACGGCGGCGGTGAGCCGCCGAAGCCGCCGCAGACCGGCGGCACCCGCGCCGAGGCGCTCCAGCGGGCCGCCACCTGGCTGACCGCCGACAACGGCGGCCGGGTGCCCTATAGCCAGGCCAAGGTCTGGAAGGACGGCTACCGCCAGGACTGCTCGGGCTATGTCTCCATGGCGCTGGGCCTGCGGGCGCCCGGCACCAACACCGTGGGCCTCACCAGTTCCAGCATCACCAAGCCGATCGCCCTGGGCGACCTGCGGCCCGGGGATCTGCTGATCGACGCCTCCGGTGACAACAACACCCGGCATGTCGTGATGTTCGAGAAGTGGAACGACGCCGGCCACACCTCGTACACCTCCTACGAGCAGCGCGGCGACTTCGGGACGGATCACACGACCCGCCGCTATGGACTGGAGCCGGGCAGCGAGTACAAGCCCTACCGGCCGCTGAAGTTCACGGACTGACGCGTCCGGCGGTCCGGTTCCCATAACGAGCGGCACGTCCACCTCGGGGGTGTGGACGTGCCGCTCTCGGGGGTGTGGACGTGTCGCTCGGCATGTTCATGATCCTCGTGCTGCAATGGTGTATGTGCCAGCGCTACCGAATCGCCCAGAGAACCCACGACGAAAGCCACTCGCCCCGCTTCCCGAGGAACTCTCCGGCCCGGTACGGGAATTCGTCACCGCACTGCGCCGGATGCACGGCGAACTGGGACTCAGCCTGAAGGAACTGGAGGGGCGGCTGCCGGCGAGCCGCTCCTCCCTCTCCCGCTATCTGCGCGGCCAGAGCCTCCCCGACGAGCGGCTCCTGATCCAGTGGGGCAAGCTCTCCTTCACCGCCGAGGACCGGCTGCCCGAACTGGTGACCCTGCTGCACCGGGCCACCGAGGCCGAGGCCGCCGCGGCAGCCCCCGGCGGAACGGTGCCGGAGCGGCCCGGGGCGACCGCCCCGCCGCCCCCGGGGGAGCCCCCGCGGGACCGGCCGTCCCGGCGCCGGACGCGGCTGGCGCTCGCGGCCGCGGGCACGGTCGTCGTCATCGCCGGGGCCACGGCCGGTGTCATCGCCTTACAGTCCTCCGGCGACGACGGGTCCACGGGCGGCGCGGCGGGCTCCTCGCCCCTGGGCGACGCCCGGATCACCGTCTACAACGCCGAGCAGTCCTGCCGGCACAAACGCGTCCGTGAATGCTCCCTGGGCCTGGCCGAGGATCCGTACGTGGCCTACCGCCCGTCGAACATCGTGGGCCGGGCCTGGCACGACGACGTGCTGCACGCCGACTGCCGCATCGCCAACGGCGTCACGGTGACCGACGAGGCGGGCGGACACAGCAGCATGTGGTTCCGCGTCTCCAAGGACGGCAAGCGGATGTGGGTACCGGGCATCCGCATCCGCCAGGACCAGGTGCAGTACTCCACGCTGCCCAACTGCCCCGACTGACCGCCGGTCGTCTCAGCCGTCCATTCCGGCGAGCACCAGTGGCAGCCGGGTCGCGCCGCCCTCGGTGACGCGCACCGGGACGCCCCAGTCCTGCTGGTGCATATGGCAGGCCGGGTACTCGTTGGAAGGGTCGCCGTCACAGGAGGCGGCCATGGCCGAGACATGCAGCACGCCCTCGGTCACGCCCGCCGTAAGGACGAGCTCACGGCTCAGATCCGTGCCCGCGCCGTCGCCCCCGGCCAGCAGCTCGGGCGGGGTGGAGCTGATCAGCAGCCGGGTGGAGGGGCCGTAGCGGGTGTCCAGCTTCTGGCCATCGGGCGCCTGGAAGACCACGTCGAGCCGGAGCGTCCCCGGGGCGATGTCGGTCGCGGCGCGCTGGGTGCGGTGGGCCACCGACTCGACCCTTACGGCCTCCTCCGGCAGCCGCAGCCGGGTCAGCCGGTGCCGGGCGGACTCCACCACGACGATGTCCCCGTCGGCCAGGACCGCGCCGGAGGGCTCGCGCAGATCGGTGGCGAGCGTGGAGACCTCGCCGGTGGCCGGGTCGTAGCGGCGCAGCGCGTGGTTGTAGGTGTCCGAGATGGCCACCGAGCCGTCCGGTAGCGCGGTGACGCCCAGCGGATGCTGGAGCAGCGCCTGATCGGCCGCGCCGTCCCGGTGACCGAAGTCGAAGAGCCCGGTGCCGACGGCGGTACGGACCACGAAGCCGTCGGCAGCCCCCTGAGGGTCGCGCTCCACATAGCGCACCGCGGAGGTCTCGGAGTCCGCGACCCACAGCCGGTCCCCGGCCGCGGCGAGCCCGGAGGGCTGGGCGAACCACGCCTGCTCGGCGGGGCCGTCGACCAGGCCCTCGTTGGTGGTCCCGGCGGCGGCCCGTACGGTCCCGGCCTCCGGGTCGTAGGTCCACAGCTGGTGGACGCCCGCCATGGCGATCCACAGCCGGCCGGCGAACCAGGCCAGGTCCCAGGGGGAGGACAGGTCGACCTCGCGGGCGGGCCCCTCGGTGGGCGACCCCTGCCACCACTGGCGGCCGGTCCCGGCGAGCGTGGTGACCTCGCCGGTGGCGGGGTCGAAGCGGCGCAGCGCGTGGTTCACGGTGTCGGCGACGGCCACGGTGCCGTCGGGGAGCGGGGCGAGTCCCTGGGGCTCGCTGAAGCGGGCCCGCTCGCTCGGGCCGTCGTGGAGGCCGCGCTCGCCCCCGCCGATCCGGCGCACCACGCTCTCGCCGTCCGCCGCGAGCTCCACCAGCTGATGGCGGGTGGTGTCGGAGACGAGGAAGGTGCCGCCGGGCAGCCGCAGCGCCTTACCGGGGAAGCGCAGTTCGGTGGGGACCGGCTCCGGTGGCACGTACGGGCCGTCGCCGCGCCGCAGGGTGCCCTTGGCGGCGTGGTCGGCCTCCAGCCGCGCCACGAGGGTCTCCAGGGCGTGGGCGTGGCCCTCGCCCGCGTGCTGGGCGACCACATAGCCCTCGGGGTCGATGACCACGAGGGTGGGCCAGGCCCGTACCGCGTACTGCTTCCAGGTGGCCAGCTCGGGGTCGTCGAGGACCGGGTGGTGCACCTCGTAGCGCTCGACGGCGTCCACGACCGCCTGGTGCTCGGCCTCGTGGACGAACTTGGGCGAGTGCACCCCGACGATCACCACGGTGTCGCGGTGCTTCTCCTCCAGCTCGCGCAGCTCGTCCAGGACATGCAGGCAGTTCACACAGCAGAACGTCCAGAAGTCGAGAATGACGATGCGGCCTCGCAGATCGGCGAGGGTGAGGTCGTTACCGCCGGTATTGAGCCAGCCGCCCCGGCCGATCAGCTCGGGGGCGCGGACGCGTGCACGTGAAGCCATATCACCATGAAACAGCAGTCCCGGTCGCGCCATTCCCCCACCCCCCGAGGGCATTCGCCCGTTGTGCACGGGTCTGCCCGGAGATAAGGGCGGGGCGGGCGCACACTACCATCGCGGGCAGGCCGTCAGCCGCCTAACCGGGCCTACGATCAGACCCGAAAGCACTGCCCGTGCGCTCGTGGGCAGCGTAACTTGAACGCACACACCAGCACCCAGCCCGCGCACCAACCGCCCGAGGGGTCCCGTGACCGTCCATCCCAGCCTTCAGACCTCCATCGATGCCTGGACCCACTCCATCGACGCGATAACGGAGTTGGTCAACCCGCTAGCGGAGAGCGAGTGGAACCGCCCCACCGAGTGCCCGGGATGGTCGGTGCGGGACGTCGTTTCTCATGTAATCGGACTTGAATGCGAGATGCTCGGCGATCCCCGCCCCATCCACAGCCTGCCGCGCGACCTCTACCACGTCACCAACGAGCTGTCGCGTTACATGGAGGTACAGGTCGACGTCCGGCGCTGCCACACCGCGCCCGAGATGACCTCCGAGCTGGAGTACACCATCATCCGGCGGGGCCGTCAGCTGCGGAACGAGAAGCGCTCCCCGGAGACCATGGTGCGATGGCCCGGTGGCACCGAGGTGACGCTGGGGGAGGCCCTGACGCGGCGGGCCTTCGACGCCTGGGTGCATGAGCAGGATCTGCGCCGGGCCCTGAACAAGCCCGGCAACCTGGACTCGCCGGGCGCCTCGATCACCCGTGACCTGCTGCTGTCCGCGCTGCCGAAGGTGGTCGCCAAGGACGCGGGCGCGGCGCCCCAGTCGGCCGTCGTCTTCGATGTGCACGGCCCGATGGAGTTCATGCGGACGGTCCGGGTCGGCCCCGACGGCAGAGGCACCATCGACGGCAGCGTCTCGCTCGGGCCGACGGTCACCGTCACCCTGGACTGGGAGACCTACGTCCGGCTGGCCTGTGGGCGGGTGCGGCCCGAGGCGGTCTCGGGGCGGCTGAAGATCGAGGGCGACCAGCAGCTGGCCGAGGCGATTCTCGGACATTTCGCGATCACGCAGTAAGCCCCTCGGGGGCCACGGCGTAACGGCCCTGGAGGGCCATGCCGTGACGCCCCCGGGGGTCACGCCGGTACGTGCACCGCCTCGACGCGGCTCGCCACCACGCGCTCGCGCTCGCGGCGGTGCGCCCGTCCGCGCAGCCGCAGGATCTGAACGACGCCGAGCGCCTGGAGCACGAACACCGAGGCGAACGCGATCCGGAAGTTCTCACCCGTCAGGTCCAGCAGTACGCCGACGGCCAGCAGTGTGGTCATCGAGGCCGTGAAACCGCCCATGTTGACGATCCCGGAGGCGGTGCCGATCCGCTCGGGCGGGTTGGCGGGCCGGGCGAAGTCGAAGCCGATCATCGACGCTGGCCCGCAGGCGCCGAGCACCACGCACAGGACCACCAGCAGCCACATCGGCGCGTGGGCGGACGGCCAGAGCAGCACGGTGCCCCACAGCAGCGCGGTGGCGCCGACCGTACCGAGGGCCAGCGGGCCGCGGGCGGCGTGGTGCCGGGCGATGACCTGCCCGTAGACCAGACCGACCGCCATGTTGGACAGCACCACGAGGGTCAGCAGCTGACCCGCGGTCGCCCGGGACAGCCCCTCCGCCTCGACCAGGAACGGCATCCCCCACAGCAGCAGGAAGACCATCGCCGGGAACTGGGTGGTGAAGTGCACCCACATGCCGAGCCGGGTGCCGGGCTCGCGCCAGGCGTCCGCGATCTGCCGGCGGACGTAGTCGGCGCCCATATGGGTGACGGGCGCGGGCTCGAAGCCCTTCGGGTGGTCCTTGAGGAAGAGCAGCACCAGGACGAAGACGACCACACCGCCGAGCGCGCTGCCCGCGAAGGTCGTGGTCCAGCCGGCGTCGTGCAGCGCGCGGGCGATCACCAGCGTGGAGATCAGGTTGCCCGCCATGCCGAAGAGCGCGGCGACCTGGGCGATGAGCGGCCCCCGGCGGGCCGGGAACCAGCGCGAGCCGAGCCGCAGCACGCTGATGAAGGTCATCGCGTCACCGCAGCCGAGCAGCGCCCGGGAGGCCAGGGCCATGCCGTAGGAGTGGGAGAGCGCGAAGCCGAACTGCCCCAGGGTGAAGAGCAGTACGCCGAGCATGAGCACCTTACGGGTGCCGAGACGGTCGACCATGAGCCCGACCGGTATCTGCATCCCGGCGTAGACCAGCACCTGGAGGATGGAGAAGGTGGACAGCGCCGAGGAGTTGATGTGGAAGCGCTCGGCGGCGTCGATACCGGCGACACCGAGGCTGGTGCGATAGGTGATGGCGACGAAGTAGACGGCGACGCCCAGGCCCCATACGGCGACGGCACGACGGCCGCCGGGCGGATCCCCGGGCAACTGGGCCGAGGTCATCGCACCTCACCCCGGGCGAGGTTGTTCACCCAGCTGATGTGGCGCTGCACCAGCCCGGACGCGAAGGCGGCGTCGCCGGCGCGCAGGGCCTGGAGGATCTCGGTGTGCTCGGTGATGTTCTTGGCGATGCGGTCGGGCTCGGCGTGCATGGTGGCCACGCCCATCCGCAGCTGGCGGTCCCTCAGCTGGTCGTAGAGCTGCGCCAGGATGGCGTTTCCGGCCGCTCGGACGATCTCCGCGTGGAAGCAGCGGTCGGCTGCCGCGAAGGCGGCCAGGTCCCCGGCCGCGGCGTGCATCCGCTGCTCCTCCAGCAGCTCCTCGAGCCGGGCCAGCAGCCGCCCCCCGGCCGGGACGACCTTGGCGACCGCGTGCTGCTCCACCAGCAGCCGGGTCTCGACCACGTCCGCGATCTCCTGGGAGGAGACGGGCAGCACCAGGGCGCCCTTCTTCGGATAGAGCTTCAGCAGCCCCTCGGCCTCCAGGCGCAGCAGGGCCTCCCGGACGGGCGTGCGGGAGACCCCGACGGCGTCCGCGAGTTCGCCCTCGCTCAGCAGTGTGCCGCCCTCGTAGCGGCGGCCGAGGACGGCTTGTTTGACGTGGTGGTAGACGCGTTCGGCGGCAGGGGGCGGCTTGGTGGCCGTATCGGCGGGACTCATGATGCGCACATCATAGATACAAGATGCATGCGCACTCATCCCCCGTCCGCCATGCGGACGGGGGATGAGTGTCAGAGGGTGATCAGGCCCCCGGGATCAGGCCCACGTGATCCGGCTCACGGGACCGCGTCCGGGCGATCAAGCCCAGGTGATCAGCCGCTTGGGGCGTTCCAGAACGGCGGCGACGTCCGCGAGCACCTTGGAGCCCAGCTCGCCGTCGACCAGCCGGTGGTCGAAGGAGAGCGCCAGCGTGGTCACCTGGCGCGGCTTGACCTCGCCCTTGTGGACCCACGGCTGGAGCTTGACCGCGCCGAAGGCGAGGATCGCCGACTCACCGGGGTTGATGATCGGGGTGCCCGCGTCGATGCCGAAGACACCGACGTTGGTGATGGTGATCGTGCCGCCGGACATCTCGGCCGGGCTGGTCCTGCCCTCACGGGCGGTGCCGACCAGTTCGCCCAGGGCGGACGCCAGTTCGGGCAGGGTCTTGGCGTCGGCGTCCTTGATGTTGGGGACGATCAGCCCGCGCGGTGTGGCCGCCGCGATGCCCAGATTGACGTAGTCCTTGTAGACGATCTCCTGGTTGCCCTCGTCCCAGGTGGCGTTGATGTCCGGGTTGCGCCGGATGGCCACCAGCAGGGCCTTGGCGACCAGCAGCAGCGGATTGACCCGCAGCCCGGCCAGCTCCGGGTCCTGCTTGAGCTCGGAGACGAGCTTCATCGTGCGGGTCACGTCGACCGTCACGAACTCGGTGACGTGCGGCGCGGTGAAGGCACTGTTGACCATCGCCTGCGCGGTGGCCTTCCGTACGCCCTTCACGGGCACCCGGCGCTCCCGGCCCTGGGGGGCGGTCGCCGGAGCCGCCACGGGCGTCTCCCGGGCCGCCTGGACGGCCTCGGCGGCCGCGTGGACGTCCTCGCGGGTGATGATCCCGTCCGCCCCGCTCGGGGTGACCGTCTCCAGGTCGATGCCCAGGTCCTTGGCCAGCTTGCGGACCGGGGGCTTGGCCAGCGGCCGCGCGGGCCGTCCGCTGCCGTTCAGCTCGGGCGCGGCCTCGGGGCGCGCGGGAGCGGGGGCGGGAGCGGGCGCCTGGGGCGCGGGCGCCGCGGCGGAGGGGGTGGGCGCGGACCGCTGCGCGCTGGGCAGCGGCTTGCGCGGACGGCGCTTGGTGGAGGCGGGCGCCGCCCCGTAGCCGACCAGATTGGCCTGGCGGCCCTCCTTCTCCTCGGACTCGGGCGCGGCGGCGGGCGCCTCGGCAACGGCCTCACCGGCGGCAGGAGCGGCCTGGGGCGCCGCCTCCCCCGCTCCGGGGTCGGTGTCCACCGAGATGATCGGTGTGCCCACATCCACGGTGGTGCCCTCGTCGAAGCGCAGCTCGTGCACCACGCCGTCGAAGGGAATGGGCAGCTCGACGGCGGCCTTGGCGGTCTCGACCTCGCACACCACCTGACCGTCGGTCACGGTGTCGCCCGGCGCCACGAACCACTTGAGGATCTCGGCCTCGGTCAGCCCCTCGCCCACATCGGGCATCTTGAACTCACGGAAGCGCTGTTCGACTGCGGTCATCGTCACGATCTCCTCAAGCCCTTCAGTACGCCAACGCACGGTCTACGGCGTCGAGCACCCGGTCCAGCCCAGGAAGGTACTCGTCCTCGAGCCGTGACGGCGGGTACGGCGAGTGGAAACCACCGACCCGCAGCACCGGGGCCTGAAGGTGATAGAAGCACCTCTCGGTGATGCGTGCGGCGATCTCCGCACCGGTGCCCAGGAACACCGGCGCCTCGTGGACGACGACCAGCCGTCCCGTCCGCTCCACGGACCGCTGAACGGTGTCGAAGTCGATGGGCGACATCGACCGCAGGTCCACGACCTCGATCGACTTGCCCTCCTCGGCGGCGGCCGCGGCGGCGTCCAGGGCGACCTTCACCATAGGGCCATAGGCCGCGAGCGTCAGGTCGGTCCCCGGCCGCGCCACCCGGGCGGTGTGCAGCGGCCCGGGGATCGCGGCGGTGTCGACCTCGGACTTGTCGTGGTAGCGGCGCTTGGGCTCGAAGTAGATCACCGGGTCATCGCTGCCGATGGCCTGCTGGAGCATCCAGTAGGCGTCGGAGGCGTTGGCGGGCGAGACCACCTTCAACCCCGCCACATGCGCGAACAGCGCCTCCGGCGACTCGCTGTGGTGCTCCACCGCGCCGATGCCGCCGCCGTACGGAATACGGACGACGACCGGCATCTTGACCTTGCCGAGCGAGCGTGCGTGCATCTTGGCGAGCTGGGTGACGATCTGGTCGTAGGCGGGAAAGACGAAACCGTCGAACTGGATCTCCACCACCGGGCGGTAGCCGCGCAGCGCGAGCCCGATCGCGGTGCCCACGATGCCGGACTCGGCGAGCGGGGTGTCGATGACCCGGTCCTCGCCGAAGTCCTTCTGGAGCCCGTCGGTGACGCGGAAGACGCCCCCCAGCTTGCCGACGTCCTCGCCCATGATCAGCACCTTGGGGTCGGACTCGAGGGCGGTGCGAAGGGACGCGTTGATCGCCTTGGAGAGCGACATCTTCTCGGCGGCCATGTCAGATGCCTTCCTCGGCGGTGATGAACGAAGCCTGGTACTCGGCGAACTGCGCCCGCTCCTCGTCGACCAGTGCGTGCCCATCGGCGTAGATGTGCTCGAACATCGCCATGTCATCGGGGTCCGGCATGGCCCGCACCGCGTCCCGGACCCGCTTGGCCAGCGCGTCGCTCTCCTCCTCGAGCCCGGCGAAGTACGCGTCGTCGGCCAGGCCCTCGCGGGTCAGCAGGGTGCGCAGCCGCAGGATCGGGTCCTTCGTCTCCCACAGCTCCCGCTCCTCGGGGGAGCGGTAGCGCGTCGGGTCGTCGGAGGTGGTGTGCGCGCCCATGCGGTAGGTGAACGCCTCGATGAGCATCGGGCCCTGGCCGGTGCGCGCCCGCTCCAGCGCGGCCTTGGTGACGGCCAGACACGCGAGCACGTCATTGCCGTCCACCCGCACCCCGGGGAAGCCGAAGCCCTGGGCGCGCTGGTAGAGCGGGACCCGGGTCTGCTTCTCGGTGGGCTCGGAGATGGCCCACTGGTTGTTCTGGCAGAAGAAGACGACCGGGGCGTTGTAGACCGCGGAGAAGGTGAACGATTCGGCGACATCGCCCTGGCTGGAGGCGCCGTCGCCGAAGTAGGCCAGGACCGCGGCGTCCGCGCCGTCCTTGGCCACGCCCATCGCGTAGCCGGTCGCGTGCAGCGTCTGCGAGCCGATCACGATGGTGTACAGGTGGAAGTTGTTGCTGTTCGGGTCCCAGCCGCCATGGTTCACCCCGCGGAACATCCCGAGCAGATTGGTCGGGTCGACGCCCCGGCACCAGGCCACACCGTGCTCGCGGTAGGTGGGGAAGACGTAGTCGGCGTCGTTCAGCGCCCGGCCGGAGCCGATCTGCGCCGCCTCCTGGCCGAGCAGCGACGCCCACAGGCCCAGTTCGCCCTGGCGCTGGAGGGTGGTCGCCTCGGCGTCGAACCGCCGTGTCAGCACCATGTCCCGGTACAGACCGCGCAGCTCCTCCGGGGTGAGGTCGATGGCGTACTCGGGGTGCTCGACTCGCTCGCCCTCGGGGGTCAGCAGCTGTACGAGTTCGGTCTGGCCCGCAGGCTGCTTCTTGGCGTCCCGCGCTGTGGTGCTGCGCTTGGCTCCGCTGCGGCGCGGCTTGCGCGCGGCAGTGCTCTCCACGGTCACGTGTGCTCCTCCGTCTGTCCGGCCCCCGGGATCCGCCGGCGGCCAGTTGCGGCTCGCCCGTTCCGTCGCGGCACACGGGGTGGGTGCGCCGAGGCATGACCGGGCGTGACAGGTTCCCGGCGGCTGGCCCTGCACAAGGCACGTTACCCAGTGCGTCGCATGTCTGCGAAACCCCACCTGACCTGCAATTTTGCTTGGATTTCCAAGTAAATCGCGCGAGTGGGGAAACTTCCACTGGTCACAGCCCCGCAGGCCGCCGGACAAGCGCACGTTATCCCGGTGGGCAACGGCACGGGAAGACTTCGTGTGTGAGACTGGATCCGTGCGCGAAGAGGGAAAAATAAGGATTTTCCTGGTCGACGACCATGAAGTCGTACGACGCGGCGTACGGGACCTGCTCGCGAGCGAGCCGGACTTGGAGGTGGTCGGCGAGGCGGGCACCGCAGCCGACGCGCTGGCCCGGATCCCGGCCGCCCGTCCGGACGTCGCCGTCCTGGACATCCGGCTGCCCGACCGCAGCGGGGTGGAGGTCTGCCGGGAGATCCGCGCGCGCGACGAGAGCGTCCGCTGCATGATGCTCACCTCCTTCGCCGATGACGAGGCGCTCTTCGACGCCATCATCGCGGGCGCCTCCGGCTACGTCATGAAGGACATCCGCGGCGATGAACTGCTCTCCGCCGTCCGGGACGTGGCCGCCGGCCGGTCGCTGCTCGACCAGGTGGCCACCGCCCGGGTGCTGGAGCGGCTGCGCGGCCAGACCACCCCCAAAGCGGATGAGCGGCTCGCCGGCCTCACCGAGCAGGAGCGCCGGATCCTGCTGCTGATCGGTGAGGGGCTCACCAATCGGGCGATCGGCGAGCGGCTCCACCTCGCCGAGAAGACGATCAAGAACTACGTCTCCAGCCTGCTCTCCAAACTGGGCATGGAGCGCCGATCGCAGGCGGCGGCGTACGTCGCCCGCATGCAGGCGACACAGGCCCAGAAACGGTAGCCCTGGCGGGCGGCGCGGGCCCGGAGACGCCGACCCGGGCGGAAACGGAACGGGACCGGAAGCGCCAGCCCCACGGGCAGAGGCCCGGCGCACCCCGGGAGCGCTAAGGGGATCCGCCGAACCACGCGGCGAAACCACACACCGACGCCATCCCCACCCCACGCCACCAACATCCGGCCCCGCCTCACGACAGCGGCTGCGCCTCGGCCCCCGGGGGCTGGGGCGGAGCCCCGGAGCCGGGGGCTGGGGCGGAACCCCGGAGCCGGGGGCTGGGGCGGAACCCCGAGACCGGGCCTGGGGCCTGAGGCGCAGCCCCGGGCACCGGCGCCTGGGGTGCGGGGTGCAGCCCCGAAAACGGGACTCGGGGCGGAACCCCAGAGCCAGCAGCTGGGGCAGAACCCCGGATCCAGGGCTGGGGCCTGAGGCACAGCCCCGGGGACCAGCGCCCGAGGCGTGGGGCACAGCCCCGAAAACGGGGCTCAGGGCGGAGCCCCGGAGCCCGCAGCTGGGGCGCAGCCCCGAGATCCGGGCCTGGAGCCTGAGGCACAACCCCGGCACCGGCGCCTGAGGCGTGGGGCGCAGCCCCGAGATCGGGGCTCGGGGCGGAGCCCCGGAGCCGGGGGCTGGGGCGGAGCCCCGGTTTCGGGAAGGGGCGGGGAGGGGAACAGCCCGCCGCAGGCGCCACCACGCGCCGACCCCACCCCGGTCAACAGGCCGCGCCCCAGGGCACCGTCCCCCATCCCGGCGCGCACTGACGACGCCGCCCGGTGATCTAACATCTGGCAGGTGCCGCGCTCACTTGTACACTGCGCCGAAGCCGCTCCCGACGGGGAAACCCTGAGCGCCCTGCTCCGCCGCTACGACACCGCCGGTGAGGCCGTCTCCTGCGAACCGCTCACCCAGGGACTGCTCAACCGGGGCTACCGCCTCGCCACCACCCGCGGCCGGTTCTTCCTCAAACACCACCTCGACGGCGACCGCACCGCCATTACCCGCCAGCACCGGGTCACCCAGCGGCTGGAGGCGCTCGGAGTGCCCGTCGCCCCGCCGGTCCCGGACGCCGACGGCCGTACGGTCGCCGTGATCGGCGGCCGCTGCTACGCGTTACACCCCTGGATCGACGGGCGGCACCGCGACGGCGGTGAGCTGACCGCCCCGCAGTGCTGGCGGCTGGGCGGGCTGCTCGGGCTCGTCCACACCTGTCTGGAGCGCGTCATGCGGGCCCGTACGGGCGACCGCAGACCGCCCGGGGACGCGGCCGTCCCCGAGGACACCTTCGCTGTCATCGACGAGCTGCTCGCGCTGATCCGGGGGCGCCGCGACCGCGACACCTTCGACGAACTCGCCGAGCACCGCCTGGTCGAGCGGCGGACGCTGCTGGAGCGGCACGCCCACCGCCGCCCGGAGGCCCACGCCGTCCCGGTGGCCGGCTGGGTGCACGGCGACTTCCACCCACTGAACCTGCTCTACCGCGACACGGAACCGGCCGCCATCGTCGACTGGGACCGACTCGGGGTGCAGCCGCGCGCCGAGGAGGCGGTCCGGGCCGCCGCGATCTTCTTCGTACGGCCCGGCGGCACCCTGGAGCTCGCCAAGGTGCGGTCCTACGCACGGGCGTACCGCTGCGCGGCGGGGGCCGGGACCTCCGAGATGGCCGCGGCCGTGCACCGGGTGTGGTGGGAGCGGCTCAACGACTTCTGGATGCTGCGCTGGCGCTACCAGCTCGGGGACCGGCGCGCCGACCCGCAGTTCCCGGCGGCCGCCGCGCTGGTGGTGTGGTGGACCCGGGAGTACGACGCGGTCTGCGACGCCTTCTGCGGGTGAGGGTGCTTCCGTGACCGTGGGAGGGCGTTCCCGCGGCGGCCGGAGCGGGCGTTCCTACGACCGAAGGGCCGCCTTCCCGGGGGAAGGGGCCCTTCTCCTACACCTGAGGCCGAGCGGTCACGCCTGAGGCCGAGGGGGCGCCGTGGGGCGCCCCCGGGGCCGTCAGGGGGCCTGGCCGCCGCCGTCCGTGGCGCCCGCCGTGCCACCGGTGGGCTCGCTGGTACCCGGGTCGGTCTCCGGGTCCGTCGGCGGGGTGGTCTGCTCGTCGCCGCCCGGGGTGGTCTGCTCGTCGGTCGGCTCGTTCGTGCCCGGGTCCGTCTCCGAGTCCGTCGGCAGGTCCGTGGGCCTGTCGGAGTACGTCGGCGTCGGCTCCTCGGTCGGGGTGTAGTCGCTGCCCGTGCCCCCGGAGGTGGTCTCGTCGGTCGGGGCCGAATCGTCGGTCGACTCATCGGTCGGCCGGTCGGTCGGCTCCTTGGTCTTCTCGTCCTGGGTGACCGACGTCTGGTGCTTGCCCGGCTGCTTCCCGTCGTCCTTCTTGCCGGCCTGGAGGGCGAAGGCGACCCCCGCCGCGACCGCGATCACCGCGAGCACCGCGATCAGCCACATCCTGCCGCGGCCCTTACGGCGGCCGCCGCCGCGGCCGTGGTAGCCGCCGTCACCGCCGCCGGGGCCGGTGACGATCGGCTGCTGGGAGGTCTCGCCGTGGCCCGGGTGCGGCAGCGCGGTGGTGGCCCCGGACAGGCCCGGCATGCCCATGGCGGGGGTGGCGGCGCCCAGGTGCTGGGTGACCGGGCCGGTGTTCCAGACACCGGTGTGGCCGCCCGCCTCATGGAGCATCTGGAGCGCGTACTGGACCATTCCGCGCATTTCCTCGGCGCTCTGGAACCGGTCGTCCGGGTCCTTGGCGAGGGAGCGCATGACCAGGCCGTCCAGCTCCGGCGGCACGGTGCCTGAGGTCTCAGACGGGGGCACCGGGGTGTCCTGGACGTGCTGGTAGACCACCGACAGCGGGGTCTCCCCGGTGAACGGCGGGCGCAGCGCAAGCAGCTCGTAGAGCAGACATCCGGTGGCGTACAGGTCGGAGCGGTGGTCCACGGCCTTGCCGAGGGCCTGCTCCGGCGAGAGGTACTGCGGCGTGCCCATGACCATGCCGGTCTGGGTCATGGTGGACTGCGCGCCGTGCAGGGCGCGGGCGATGCCGAAGTCCATCACCTTGACCGCACCGCTGTGGGTGATGATCACGTTGGCGGGCTTGATGTCACGGTGCACGATGCCGTGCTGATGGCTGTAGGCCAGCGCCTCCAGCACCCCGGAGACGATGATCAGCGCCTGGTCCGGCGGCGGCGCCTCGGCGTTCAGCAGCAGATCGCGGATGGTCCGGCCCTCGACCAGCTCCATGACGATGTACGGCACGGTGTTCGGACCGACGACGTCCTCACCGGAGTCGTAGACCGCCACCACGGCGTGGTGGTTCAGCCCGGCGACGGACTGTGCCTCACGGGTGAAGCGGGCCTTGGAGACCGGGTCCTCGGCCAGGTCGGCGCGGAGCAGCTTCACCGCGACCGTCCGGCCGAGCCGGAGGTCCTCGGCGGCGAAGACCTCCGCCATGCCGCCGCGGCCGAGCCGACTCGTCAGCCGATATCGGCCATCGCCGACAAGTCCTCCATTACCCCACGTCTCGGGCGTGTCCGGCATTCCGGGTCCGCTGGCGTCAGGTTCGGAGGGCCCCTGGGCGCCCTGGGTCTGTGCCATCGGTCCTCGCCGTCTCGTTCTCGGTGGGGGTCTGGTCGAGATCGCCCCGCCCACGGGCGGTACGGTTCCTGCTAGGCACGCTACAGCCTTCGCGTCGCGCATCGGTTGGTGATGGACCGGCCATCAAACCTGTTGACGGTGAAGCGATGCAAATCGCGTGACGGGTTCTTGCGCATCCGGTCACGGAACGGGCACGCGGCTTGACGTGTCCGTGGCCTGGGGCAGACTTGGCCACGATATCCAGAACATCAAGATCAATGCGTCGAAACGTGCGCGTCAGAGTAGTGAGTGCGCCAGGGGGGAAGCACGAAATGAGCCAGTACGGCGCATCGGGCAGGTATCAAGGCCACTCTCTGGCGAACGGCCGCTATCAGCTCCGTGACCTGCTGGGCGAGGGCGGAATGGCCTCCGTTCACCTGGCCTATGACTCCGTACTGGACCGCCAGGTCGCGATCAAGACGCTCCACACCGAGCTGGGACGCGAGCAGTCCTTCCGCGAGCGCTTCCGCCGCGAGGCCCAGGCGGTGGCGAAACTCACGCACACCAATATCGTCTCGGTCTTCGACACCGGCGAGGACTCCATCGACGGCTCGCTGATGCCGTACATCGTCATGGAGTACGTCGAGGGGCAGCCGCTGCGCTCGGTTCTGGACACCGATGTCCGGCAGTACGGCGCGATGCCGACCGAAAAGGCGCTGAAGATCACAAGCGATGTGCTGGCGGCGCTGGAGATCAGCCACGAGATGGGGCTGGTCCACCGCGACATCAAGCCCGGTAACGTGATGATGACCAAGCGTAATGTGGTCAAAGTCATGGACTTCGGCATCGCCCGCGCCATGCAGTCCGGGGTCACCTCCATGACCCAGACCGGCATGGTCGTCGGCACTCCGCAGTACCTCTCCCCCGAGCAGGCACTGGGCCGCGGCGTCGACGCCCGCAGCGATCTGTACTCGGTCGGCATCATGCTCTTCGAGCTGCTGACCGGCCGGCTGCCCTTCGACGCGGACTCGCCACTGGCCATCGCGTACGCACACGTCCAGGAGGAGCCGGTCGCGCCCTCCACGATCAACCAGTCCATACCCCCGGCGGTGGACGCGCTGGTCGCCCGAGCCCTGAAGAAGAACCCGAACGAGCGCTTCCCGACCGCCGAGGCCATGCGCGACGAATGCGCCCGGGTCACCCGCACCGGACAGACCGGCGCCTCCCCGATCATCATCAGCGGCGGTCCGCCGGCCCGCAGCGGCTCCGGTGTCGGCTCGGCGGTCTTCCCGCCGATCGACCAGCAGACGCCCATGCCCGGCCCCGGCGGCGTCCAGACGCCGTACCAGCCGCAGCACTCCGCCGGGCAGCCCTCCGTCCCCGGGCAGTACGGCGCCTTCGGCCCGTCCACGCCGCCGCCGTCCGGCGCGCAGCTGGGGCAGCAGGGCTACCAGACCCCGACGCCGTCGTACCAGGGCGGGCCCGGCGGCCCCAGCACCCCGCCGCCGTACAACATCTCGCCCTCGACGCCGTCCGGAAGCGGCGGCGGCAGCGGCAACAAGCGCGTGATCATCGGCTCGGCCGTCGTCGCGGCGGTCGCGGTCATCGCCGTGATCCTGGTCATCGCGCTGAGCGGCAGCGACGGCGGTTCCAAGGACGAGAGCAAGGGGGGCGACGGCGGCGGCAAGTCGGCCTCGCCGACGGCCTCCGACACCGCCTCGGGCTTCCGCATGGGCGACAAGACCAAGACCATCGAGGCGTCGAAGTGCACCGACGCGTACGAGAACACCGATGAGAAGGGCACGTACTCGGTGCCCGACTTCCAGAACCTCTACATCGACTCGGTCAAGAAGTGCATCCGGGCGGCGGGCTGGAAGTACCGCGTGGTGCCCCAGGACGAGAATCTGTGGGGCAAGGGCACCGTCCTCAATTACACGTACCGGAACTACGAGCCGTACAACCCCAAGACGGACACCATCGAGCTGACCGTCTCCACCGGCAACCCGGAGTAACCGCGGCTCGCACCACGCCTTCGGCGCGACGACGCGGCGGGCCCCACCTTTCGATGGGGCCCGCCGCGTCGTTTCGTCGTATTCGGTCGCGAGGCTCAGAGATCCGGTCGCGAGGCTCCGAGATGTCGCGAGGCTCAGAGATAAGGACCCGAGCGGGCGCCGCTCTGCTTGGGCGCGCCCTCGTCCTCCTCGCCCCCGCCGATCCCCGGCGGCAGCGCCCGGCGCATCTGCTCCAGCTGGGCGCGCGCCGCCATCTGCTGGGCGAACAGGGTGGTCTGGATGCCGTGGAACAGCCCCTCCAGCCAGCCGACCAACTGGGCCTGGGCGATGCGCAGTTCCGCCTCGGTCGGCACCGCCTCGTCCGTGAAGGGCAGCGACAGCCGCTCCAGCTCCCCGATCAGCTCGGGGGCCAGCCCGTCCTCCAGCTCCTTCACCGAGCTGGAGTGGATCTCCTTGAGCCTCACCCGGCTGGCCTCGTCGAGAGGTGCGGCGCGGACCTCCTCCAGAAGCTGCTTGATCATGCTGCCGATCCGCATGACCTTCGCCGGCTGTTCGACCATGTCGGTCACGGGAATCTCGCGCGACTCGTCGTCACCACTTCCCTCTCCGGAAGCAGGAGCGACGCCACCGAGTGCCATGCCGTCCGGACCGACGACCAGGACGTGCGGGCTCTCCTGCGCTCGTTCGTTCATCGGCTGGTTCATACCCCCATTGTTCCGCACCGGCACCCGGTACGGCGGGCGAGGGTCCAGGAATGGGCACCGATACCGGTGGGGTATCGGCGAGGCCGTCGGTGACGGGGGTCTGCGGCGGAGGTCTACGACGGGTATCGGCGGCGAATGTCCGTGGCGGCCGTCAGCGGCGGCGCAGCCGGAGACCGAAGAACGCCAGGCCGAGGCCGAGGCCGGTGAGCGCCAGACCGGTGCCCAGCGGCAGCACCCGCATCGCCCGCCCACTGGGCTCGGCGGCGGTCCGCTGAGCACCGTAAGGCTGCCCGGACGGGAAGGGCTCGCGCGCCTGGTCCCGGTCGGTCCGCTGCGGTACGGGAAGGGAGGACGCCGTCCACTCGGGCACCAGCGAGAAGCGCCCGGTCCCCTCCTCGTCGTTCCGGTGTCCCTGGTCGCCGTCTCCGGTCCCGGCCGAGGGGTCCTCGTCCGACGGGTCCTCGTCGGACGGCACGGGGGTGGGTGTCTCGGTGCGGCCGGGGTGCGTACGGCCCTCGCCCGCGCGGGTGCCCGCCAGCCCGCCGCCGTCGTCGGCGGGGGTCGCGGAGGCGGCGGACGCGGTGGGGGTGGCGGTCAGGGCGGTGCCCGCCAGCAGGGCCGCCGCGGGGAGCGTGCGAAGCGTCGCGGGGTTCACGGTGGTCACCCTCCCGTGCCGAACCATTGCGTAACGGAATCAGCGTCACATGAGGGTACGGACCGGGCATCCTGAACGCCGCCGTACGGGCGCGGAGCCACCGTAAGGACGCGACGTCACCGCAAAGGCCGTAAGGAGCGCGCCGGGCCGGGGGCGGGCCGGTCCACGCCCGGAGCGGTCGGGATCGATCGGGACGGAGTCCGTCCGGAGCGATCCCGACCCGCGTCGCTCAGACCGTCAGCAGGATCTTCCCCACATGTTCGCTGGACTCCATCAGCCGATGGGCCGCCGGGGCCTCCCGCATCGGAACGGTGCGGTAGACGATCGGGCGGACCCGGCCGCCGCCGATCAGCGGCCAGACGTGCTCCCGTACCGCCGCGATGATCGCCGACTTCTGCGCCAGCGAGCGGCCCCGCAGCCCGGTGGCCGTCACGGCGGCGCTCTTGGACAGCAGGGTGCCCAGGTTCAGCTCGGCCTTCACCCCGCCCTGAAGGCCGATGATCGCCAGACGGCCGTTGAGGGCGAGCGTCTCCACGTTCCGGGCGAGGTACTTCGCGCCGAGGATGTCCAGGATGACGTCCGCCCCCGCGCCGTCGGTGGCCCGGCGGACCTCCTCGACGAAGTCCTGCTCGCGGTAGTCGATCAGGATGTCGGCCCCCAGCTCCCGGCAGGCCGCCAGCTTCTCCGGGCCGCCCGCGGTCACCGCGACCCGCGCCCCGACGGCCTTCGCGAGCTGGATCGCCATGGTGCCGATGCCGCTCGATCCGCCGTGCGCCAACAGCGTCTCGCCCGGCCGGAGATGGGAGATCATGAAGACGTTGGACCATACGGTCGCCGTCACTTCGGGCAGCGCGGCGGACGTGACCAGGTCCACGCCCTCGGGAACGGGCAGCAGCTGCCCGGACGGGACCACCACCTTCTCGGCGTATCCACCGCCCGCGAGCAGGGCGCACACCTCATCGCCCACCGCCCAGCCGGTGACGCCGGGGCCCAGCGCCGAGATCCGGCCCGAGCACTCGAGACCGGGGTAGGGCGGGATTCCGGGCGGCGACGGATAGTGGCCCTGGCGCTGGAGCACATCGGCGCGGTTGACGCCGGCGGCCGCCACGTCGACCAGGACCTCGCCCTCACCGGGCACGGGATCGGAGACCTCGGCCCATACCAGCGCTTCGGGGCCACCGGGTTCGGGAATCGTGATCGCATGCATGGCCGCGAGGCTACTCCTGGACCATCGGCGCGCGAACGATCGTGATCAGCCGGTCGGCGGCCTGGAGCGGGCTGGCGTCGGGGTCGTCATAGGCGAGGAGGCGATGGCCGCGCAGCACGGACACCACGAGATCGTCCGTGTCCCGCACCGACTTGCCCACCTCCGCCTTCACCACCGTGCGCTCCACCAGGTCCAGGCCCGTGCCCTGCTGGATCAGATCCTCGATCACCGCCCCGGCGGTCGGGCTCTGCACGCTCATGCCCAGCAGCCGGCCGGCCGCGCTGGCGCTGGTGATCACCGCGTCGGCCCCGGACTGGCGCAGCAGCGGCGCGTTCTCCTCCTCGCGCACCGCCGCCACGATGTTGGCGCCCCGGTTGAGCTGCCGGGCCGTCAGCGTGACCAGGACGGCGGTGTCATCGCGCTGGGTGGCGATCACGAACTGGCGGGCGCGCTGCGCCTCCGCCCGCAACAGCACATCGCTGCGGGTCGCGTCGCCCACCACCCCGGCGAGCCCGTCCGCGTTCGCCGCCTCGATCACCTTCTGGTTGGGATCGACCACGACCACCCGGTTCTTGGGCAGCCCGGTCGCGCAGAGGGTCTGCACCGCGGACCGCCCCTTGGTGCCGAAGCCGACGACGACGGTGTGATCACGCAACGCTGACCTCCAGCGGTTCAGGCGGTACTGCTCGCGGGTGCGTTCGGCCAGGACTTCCAGGGTGGTGCCGACCAGGATGATCAGAAAGAGCACGCGCAACGGCGTGACCAGCAGGATGTTACTGAGCCGCGCGCTGTCGCTGTACGGCACGATGTCGCCGTATCCGGTCGTCGACAGCGTGACGGTCGAGTAGTAGACGGCGTCGAGGAAGTCGACGTTGTCATCGGCGTTGTCGTGGTAGCCGGTGCGGTCGACGTACACGATGAGCACCGTCAGCACCAGCACCAGCAGCGCCAGCAGCAGCCGGCGGACGACCTGGCGCAGCGGGCCCGCGGAGAACTGGGGCAGATGGACGCGGTGGCCGCCGTCCCCGGGGTTGCGGGCGGCCGCGTCATGGCTGGGCAGCTTCACGCCGGGCCCTCCTGGGGGGATATGTCCTCGGCGTCTCCACGGGCCACCGGTCGGTCGGTGCGCTGGTTTCGGTTCGCCCGGGGTGTGCGTTGAGCGGCTGGGTCCGTGCCCTTGGCCGCTCGGTCCGTGCCCTTGCTCGCTTGGTCCGTGCCCTTGCCGGCTCGGTCCGTGCCCTTGCTCACTTGGTCCGTGCATTGGCTCGCTCGGCCGGTGCCTCGGCTGGTTCGGTTTGTGCCTCGGCCCGTTCGGTCCGCGCCGTGGCCCGTTCCGTCCGCGCCGTGGCGGGCTCGGTCGGTGCCGTGGCGGGCTCGGTCCGTGCCTCGGCTCGTCTGGTCCGCAGGGCTCAGTTGCTCCGTCACGGTCGCCGACCACGGGAGGTCCAGCACCTCGACCTCCGTGCCCCGCTTCGCGCCGCCGGGCGGGATCACCGCGAGGCCGTCGGCCACCGCGATTCCGCGCAGCATCGCCGGGCCGTTGAAGCGCAGCGGCACGGCCGCGTCCTGCCGGAAGGTCACGGGGACCAGCCGGGTGTCCCGCGGATGCCCCTGTACGGCCTCGGCCAGCGGGGCCGGGCCGGGGGCGGGGGCCGGGCGGCCCGTCAGCGTCCGCAACAGCGGCTCCGCGAGGGTCAGCAGACCGGACACCGCCGCGAGCGGATTGCCCGGGAGCCCCACCAGATGCCGGGCGGGGCGAGTCGGGGGCTCGGGGTTCCCGGCGGCGAGGCGCGCCAGCAGCATGGGGTGGCCGGGGCGTACCGCCACGCCGTCCACCAGCAGTTCGGCGCCCAGGCGGCGCAGGGTGGGGTGGACATGGTCCACGGGGCCCGCGGCCGTGCCCCCGGTCGTCACGACGACGTCGGCGGACGACTCGGCCACCGCCGCGTACACCGCGTCCGCCTCGTCGGTCAGCCGCCGGGTGCCCATGACCTCGGCACCGAGCGCCCGCAGCCACGGCCCGACCATCGGCCCCAGCGCGTCCCGGATCCGGCCGCCGTGCGGCAGCCCCTCGGTGAGCAGTTCGTCGCCGAGGATCAGCACCTCGACGCGCGGTCTGCGCACCGTCGGCAGCTCGTCGTACCCGGCCGCGGCGGCCAGGCCCAGCACGGCGGGGGTGACCAGGGTCCCGGCGGGCAGCAACTGATCGCCGCTGCGGCACTCCTGACCGCGGTTGCGGATGTCCTGGCCGAGGACGACGGGGTGGGCGGCGGACGCGTGGAGCCAGCCGTCGCCCGCGTCGGTGCCGTATTCGCTGCGCAGCACGGCGGTGGCGCCGGGCGGTACGCGGGCGCCGGTGGCGATGCGGACCGCGTGGCCGTCGGGCAGGGGGGCCGTCTCGCCGTGTCCGGCGAGGATGCCGCGGTGGTCCTGGTCCTCTTCATCGGTCGGCAGCCGCCAGGGGCCGGGGCCCGCGAGCGCCCAGCCGTCCATGGCGGAGGTGTCGAAGGGCGGCAGGTCGGTGAGGGCCTCGAGCGGCGCGGCCAGGACCTGCCCGAGCGCCTCGGACAGCGGCCGCATCACCGGGGCGGCGTGGGCGGCCTCCTTGACGGCGGCGCGGGCGGCGATGGCGCGGGCGTCGGGCCAGGAGGTGGGGCTGTGGTGCGGTTCATTCATGGGCTGGTGTGACGGGGGCGGGTGCGGGCGGGAGGTGGGTCCGGGGGCGCGTTTCGGATGCGGGGGCGGGGTCTGCGGCGCGGGGGCCCTGGACCGCATGCCTGTGGCGCCAGTGCCCTCGGACATTGGCTTGCCCGGAGATCGGCGCCGCGAATACTCCCCCGGCCTTCGGCTTGGGGAACTCCAAGCGTCCGGTGCCTCCGCCCTTCCGGCTCCGTCCCCGCCCGTCCCATCGCGGGTCGGTCGCTGATCGGCGGACCATCCATGGGCCAGGTCGAGCGCGGTTTCGACCCAGTCCACCCCGGCCCCGGCCCCGGCCGCGTCGCCGGTGTCGCCGGGGCCGTCGAGGCTGTCGGGGCCGTCGGGGCCGTCGGGGCCTGACTCGCGGGCGGATGGGGCCGGGCGGCCGTTGGCCAGGTTGAGGGCGGCGTCGGCCCAGTCCTCTTCCGTTTCCGTGCCGGGCGGCTCCGGGCCCTGTCCCGGGGATTCATTGGCCAGCGCCAGCGCCTCGTCCATCTCGCGGTCGAGCGGGTCCCCGTCCCGGGGGTGGCGAGCTGTCACTGCTCCTCGGCCCAACGCGCCGCCAGGGCGGCGGCCTTCTCGGTCGCGGCGGCCAGCTCCTCGGGGCCGCCGCCCTTCTGGGCCGCGGCATAGCCAACGAGAAAGGTGGTCAGTGGGGCGGCCGGCCGGGCGACGCCATGTGCGGCATCACGGGCCAGATCGAGTAGGGCCGCGGTGTCGACATCCAGATCGATCCCGAGCTCGGCCTTGACTGCGGCAATCCATTCGTCCAACACGTGTCCATGCTCCCTGATGCGTGCTCGAGCCGTGGTGATGTCTTCCCAGGTGTCGCAGTCGAACGACGCGGTGGGGTGCTGAAGGCGGGCCAGCGCCAGCTCGGAGACGAGGAGGCGGAGGGGCAGCCCGCCGAGGCCGCCGTGTTCGGTGGCGAGGAGGGCGATCTCGCGGCGCAGCGGCTCGGCGCGGTAGGCGGCGACAAGGGGCTGCTCACGGCCGTCGGAGTCGATGAGCACGGTGCCTTCGATGCCCTGGACGCCTCCGGTCGCCTGGATGCCCACGGTCGCGTCGGTGCCTTCGGTCGCCTGGCTGCCTCCGGTCGCCCGGACGCCCTCGGTCCCCTGGCCGCCTCCGGCCCCCTCGATGCCGTCGAGGAGGGCCCGCACGGTCTCGGGTGTGAGGAACGGCAGATCGGCGGAGAGCACGAGGACCAGCGGCGCGGTGGTCTGCCGGACGCCCGCGTCGACGGCCGCGACCGGACCGCCGCCGGGCGGCTCCTCCCGGGCCCACCGCACGGGCCGCACCGTGGGCCTGCGCGGGCCGACGACGACGGTCCGCCCGGCGCCGCGGCAGGCGTCCAGCACCCGGTCGAGCAGGGCTCGACCGCCCACCCGCAGCGCGGGCTTGTCCACCCCACCGAGCCGCCGAGCGGCGCCCCCGGCCAGGATCACTGCGTCATACGCACCTGGAGTCACCCCATGAGTATGGCGCCGTCAAGCACCCGCTACAGCCGTCGCAACAACACCATGGGCTGCTCCACGCAGTCGGCCACATACCGCAGGAATCCGCCGGCGGTGCCCCCGTCGCACACCCGGTGGTCGAAGGTGAACGACAGCTGCACCACCTGGCGCACCGCCAGCTCGCCCTGGTGCACCCAGGGCTTCGGGGAGATCCGCCCGACCCCGAGCATCGCCGCCTCGGGGTGGTTGATGATCGGCGTGGAGCCGTCGACCCCGAAGACCCCGTAGTTGTTGAGCGTGAAGGTGCCGCCGGTCAGCTGCGCGGGGGCGAGTGTCCCGGTCCGCGCGGCCTCGGTCAGCCGGGCGATCTCCTCGGAGAGACCCTCCAGGGTGCGCTTCTGGGCGTCGCGCACCACCGGGACCACCAGGCCCCGGTCCGTCTGCGCCGCGAAGCCGAGGTGGACGCCGGGGAGCCGGATGATCTCCCGGCTGCCCATGTCCACCGTGGCGTTGAGCTCGGGGAAGCGTGCGAGGGCGGCCGTGCAGATCCGGGCCAGGAGGGCGAGCACGGAGACCTTGGGCCCGCCCGCGGCGTTCATCGCCTTACGGGCCGCGAGCAGTTCGGTCGCGTCGGCGTCCACCCAGCAGCTCGCGTCGGGGATCTCGCGCCGGCTGCGCGCGAGTTTGTCGGCCACGGCGCCCCGCACCCCGCGCAGCGGAACCCGCTCCCCCTCCGGGGCGGGGGCCGTGGGGGCGGTAGCCGTCGCCGCGGGAGCGGGAGCGACGGGGGTGGGGGTACCAGGGGCGGGCGCGACGGAGGCGGGAGCCGTGGCCGCGACCGCTCGTTCGACGTCCGCCCGCAGGATCAGCCCCTCGGGGCCCGAGCCCTTGAGCCGCCGCAGATCGACGTCGTGCTCCCGGGCCAGCCGCCGTACCAGGGGCGAGATCACCGGAAGGGGGCCGGTGGGACACACCACCGTCTCGGGCACCGGACCGCCGGGGGCCGCCGCCGTCTTATGCGACGGCTCGCCGGGCGCCACCGCCGGGGCTCCGCGCAACGGCCCGCCCGGAGCCGCCGCCGTGGTCTCGCGCAACGGCCCGGGGGAGGGCTGAACGCGACGGCGCCGGGCGGTGGGAGCGGCCGTGCCATAGCCGACCAGCACATTGCCCGATCCGCCGTCGACCGCGCTGCCGGTGACCGGCGGACCGGATCCGTCATCGGAGCCGCCCGGCACCGCGACCGTGATCAGCGGCGCCCCGACCGGCACCTCCGCGCCCTCTTCGCCGTAACGGGCCGTCACCACACCGCCGTAGGGGCACGGCACGTCCACCATCGCCTTGGCCGTCTCGACCTCGACCACCGGCTGGTCGACCGCGACCACATCGCCGACCTGGACCAGCCAGCGCACGATCTCGGCGCCGGTCAGCCCCTCGCCCAGATCCGGCAGGGTGAACTCCCGTACGACAGCCATCAGACGGCGCTCCCCTCGGTCCACTCCGACTCCCACTGGAGCCGGGCGACGGCGTCCAGCACCCGGTCCACACCGGGCAGATGGTGCCGCTCCAGCATGGGCGGAGGATAGGGGATGTCGAATCCGGCGACGCGCAGCACGGGCGCCTCCAGATGGTGGAAGCAGCGCTCGGTGACCCGGGCGGCGATCTCCCCGCCGGGCCCGCCGAAGCCGGTGGACTCGTGGACGACGACCGCACGGCCGGTGCGGCGCACGGAGGCGCAGACCGTGTCGTCGTCGAAGGGGACGAGCGAGCGCAGATCGACGACTTCGAGGTCCCAGCCCTCGGCCCGGGCCGCCTCGGCGGCTTCGAGGCACACCGGCACGGAGGGGCCGTAGGAGATCAGGGTGGCGCCGCGCCGACCGCCGGTGGCGGGCCTGCGCACCACCGCGCGCCCGATGGGCGGCACCTGCTCGGGGGCGTCGGCCGACCAGTCGGCCTTGGACCAGTACAGCCGCTTGGGCTCGAGGAAGATCACGGGGTCGTCGGAGGCGATGGCGGCGCGCAGCAGCCCATAGGCGTCGGCGACGGTCGCGGGGGCGACGACATGGAGGCCGGGGGTGGCCATGTAGTAGATCTCGGAGGAGTCGCTGTGGTGCTCGACGCCGCCGATGCCGCCGCCGTAGGGCACCCGCACGGTGATCGGCATCGGCATCGCGCCCCGGGTGCGGTTGCGCATCCGCGAGACATGGCTGATGAGCTGCTCGAAGGACGGGTAGGCGAAGGCGTCGAACTGCATCTCGACCACCGGCCGCAGCCCGTACATGGCCATGCCCACGGCGGTGCCGAGGATGCCCGCCTCGGCCAGCGGCGTATCGGTGCAGCGGTCCTCGCCGAACTCCTTGACGAGCCCGTCGGTGATCCGGAAGACGCCGCCCAGCGCGCCGACGTCCTCACCGAGGACATGGACGGACGGATCGGCGGCCATGGCGTCGCGCAGCGCGCGGCCGAGGGCCTGGGCCATGGTGGCGGGCTTACGGGCGGTGTCGGGCCCCACGGCGGTGGTCATCGCTCCCCCTTCCCGGAGTCCGTGGCCGTCCCGGAGTCCGCGGCCTCGGCATCGAGCTCCGCGCGCAGCTGGGCGGCCTGCTCGCGCAGCTGGCCGGTCCGGTCGGCGTAGACATGCTCGAAGAGCGCCATGGGGTCGAGGACCGGGTCCTGGTGCATGCGCTCGCGCAGATCGGCGGCGAGCCGCTCCGCGGACTCCCGCGCGGCCCTGACCCCTTCGTCGTCCAGCAGATGGCGGTCCCGCATGGCGTCCTCCAGGAGCGCTATCGGGTCATGTGCGCGCCATGCCTCGACCTCGGAGTCGGGGCGGTAGCGGGTGGCGTCGTCGGCGTTGGTGTGGGCGTCGATGCGGTAGGTGACCGCCTCGACCAGGGTGGGACCGCCTCCGCCGCGGGCCCGGCGCACCGCCTCCGTCAGGACCTGGTGGACGGCGGCCACGTCATTGCCGTCCACGAGACGGCCGGGCATCCCGTATCCGACCGCCTTGTGGGCCAGGGAGGGCGCGGCGGTCTGCTTGGCCAGCGGGACGGAGATGGCGAAGCCGTTGTTCTGGACCAGGAAGACGACCGGGGCGTGCCAGACCGCCGCGAAGTTGAGGGCCTCGTGGAAGTCGCCCTCGCTGGTGCCGCCGTCGCCGACCAGGGCGAGGGCCACGACATCGTCCCCCTTGAGGCGGGCGGCGTGGGCGAGGCCGACGGCGTGCGGCAGCTGGGTGGCCAGCGGGGTGCACAGCGGGGCGACGCGGTGTGCGTGCGGGTCGTAGCCGGAGTGCCAGTCGCCGCGCAGCAGGGTCAGGGCGTCGACCGGGTCGAGCCCGCGGGCCACGGCGGCCAGGGTGTCGCGGTAGCTGGGGAAGAGCCAGTCGCGGTCCTCCAGCACCAGCCCGGCCGCGACCTGGCAGGCTTCCTGCCCGGTGGAGGAGGGATAGACGGCCAGCCGGCCCTGCCGGGTGAGGGCGGTGGCCTGGGCGTTGTAGCGGCGGCCGCGCACCAGCTCGCGGTGGAGCCGGGTCAGCAGATCGGGGGAGATGTCGGCGGCAGCGGCGGTGCCCAGCAGGCGGTACGGCTCCGCGTCGGGCAGCAGCGGCGCGGCGTCGACGCGGGGCTGCCAGCCGGGCGGGGGAGTGGGCCGGTAGGCACCGGGCTGCTCAAGGACCGTCATGACGCGACCTCCTGGGCGTGGCGTACGGCGGGAGGGCGGGGCGTGCCGTGCGGCATCGCCCTCCCCTACCGATTGTTCGGTCGTTGACGCAATTTGGCTACAGGCGACCCAAGCCTGTGGACAAACGGTTCTGCGCCACCTGTGATGAGGACAGGACGTCCATGAAGGTGAGGCAGGACGATATGCGGGACGAACAGATGGCCAATTCGGAGGGCAGACCCCCGGTGCGCCCGCTGGACGCCATCGACCGCGACATCCTGCGTCTGCTCCAAATGGACGGCCGCGCCTCCATACGCTCCGTGGCCGAGCAGGTGCACGTCTCGCGCGCCAACGCCTACGCCCGGATCAACCGTCTGATCGACGACGGAGTGATCCGCGGCTTCAGCGCCCGGGTGGACCAGGAGCGGGCCGGGCAGGGCGCGTCCGCGTACATCACGCTGAAGATCGTCCAGAACTCCTGGCGCACCGTGCGCGAGGAGCTCCGCCAGCTCCCCGGGGCCGCTCACATGGCCCTGGTCAGCGGGGACTTCGATGTGCTGCTGCTGGTACACACCGAGGACAACCGCTCGCTGCGCGAGCTGGTCCTCACCCGGATACAGGCCATACCCGAGGTGCTGAGCAGCCGGACGCTGCTGGTCTTCGAGGAGACGGACCTGGACTCGGAGCCGTAGCGGTGGCCGCCGGGGCCGGGGCCCGCGGCAGGGTGCGGACGCGGCGGGGCCTGGTACCGGGTTGCCGCGGCAGGGTTCAGTGCCAGGCTGCCGCAGCCGGGTCTGGCGCCGGGTTGCCGCGACGGGGCCCTGGTGCCGGGCAGCGGCAGCAGGACCTGGTGCTGGGCCGCCGCGGCGGGGCCGAGCGGATCCGCGGAAGCCGGCCGCGGTTCGGCAGGGGCCCTGAAGGGGCGCGGGGCCGCGTCGATCGGCGGCCCGCAGCGGGGCGCGGCGGCAGGACGGCGCCGCAGACGATCGAGGGCATCGCCGCGCCCGTCCAGCGGAGCGCTCAGCGCTGGGTACGCAGACCCGCGAAGGCCGTACGGACCACGGCTTCGGCCACCTCCTGCGAGGTCGCGGCCCCACCGCGCCCCGGCCGGTACCACTCCACAATGGAGTTGATCATGCCGAAGAGCAGCCGGGTCGCCAGCCGGGCGTCCACATCGGACCGCAGATCGCCGTCGGCCGCCGCCCGCTTGAGCAACTCGGCGACCTGGTGGTCGAACTCCCGGCGCCGCTCCATGGCCCACCGCTCGGTATCCGTGTTGCCCCGGACGCGCAGCAGCAGGGTGACGTAGGGCAGCTCCTCCATCAGCACCTCGGCGGTGCGCCGGGCCACATGCTCCAGCCGTTCGATCGCCCGTCCGTCGAGTGAGGCGGGCTCCTGGAGGATGCCGAACAGCCCGTCCAGGGCACGGCTTATGGCGAGCCGGAGCAGCTCCTCCTTGCCCTTCACATGGTGGTAGATGGAGGACTTGGAGATCCCGGCGGCCCGGGAGAGGTGCTCCATGGAGGTGCCGTCGTAGCCACGCTCGTTGAACACCTCCACGGCGACCGCGAGCAGCGATTCGGGCGTGTAGGTGTCGCGCTTGGCCATGGTCATGATTAGAGCAGTCCCTCATCGGCGGCCGCACGCCGGATCAGCGCCTGGGAGGGGGCGTAGCGGCCGGTCGGACAGGCGTGGTGGAGGTTGCGCAGGGTGTCGCGCACCCAGTGGGCACCGAGCGCGCGCCCCCATGCCAGCGGTCCGCGCGGGTAGTTGACGCCGGTCAGCATGGCGGTGTCGATGTCCTCGGGGCTCGCCACCCCGCGTGCGGCGGCGTCCTCGGCGAAGTCCACGAGCATCGCGACGGTACGGGCCACGACCATGCCGGGGACGTCCTGGACGACGCTGACCGCCTTACCGAGCGCCTGGAACAGGCCGATCGCGGACCGCAGGGACTCCTCGGGGGCGGCCGGGGACGCCGCGAGGGCGACGCGGGTGGCGGTGCGGTAGTCCAGCGCCAGGTCGAAGCGGACCGACGCGGCGAAGGGGTCCTCTGTGGCCGTCGTGCCATCGGCCAGGGACAGACGGGTGCCGTCGGGCAGGGCGAGATGCGCCCCGACGGGCTCGCGGGTCACCGCGATGCCCGCCTCCTCCATGAGGCCGACCAGCCCTTGAGCGGGCCCGAGGTCGCCATGGACGACGACCTTGCCGGGCGGCTCACACGGCTCGGCGGTGTGCGGGGCGGGCCGCCCGGCGCCCTCGGAGTGGTCGAACCAGCCATGGCCCGTCTTGCGTCCGAGCCGCCCGGAGGCCACGAGCTGCCGCTGGGCGAGGGACGGGGTGAATTTCGGATCGTGGAACAGCGCTTCCCACACGGATCGGGTGACGGCCTCGTTCACGTCCTGGCCGATCAGGTCGGTGAGCGCGAAGGGGCCCATCCGGAAGCCGCCGGACTCGCGCAGCACGGCGTCGAGGGTGGCGGGGTCGGCGGCGCGCTCCTCGTACGCCCGGAACGCCTCGGCGTAGAAGGGGCGGGCGATCCGGTTGACGATGAATCCGGGGGTGTCGGCGCAGCGCACCGGGGTCTTTCCCCAGGCCGCGACGGTGGCGTGGGCACGGTCGGCGGCGGCCTCGTCCGTGGCGGCGCCGCGCACCACCTCCACCAGCGGCATCAGCGGGGCCGGATTGAAGAAGTGCAGGCCGACGAGGCGGCCGGGGCGGCGCAGGACACCCGCGACGGCGGTGACGGAGAGGGAGGAGGTGTTGGTGGCGAGCAGACAGCCGTCGGAGACCACCGACTCCAGGGCGGTGAACAGCTGCTGTTTGGCGCCGAGTTCCTCGAGGATCGCCTCGACCACCAGATCCGCCTCGGCCAGGTCCGCGAGGTCGGCGACGGGGGCGAGCCGGCCGAGGGCCGCGTCACGGTCGGCGGCCGGGAGGCGCTCCTTGGCGACCAGCCGGCCGAGCCGGTCCGCGATGGCGTCGACGGCCTGGGCGGCTCGGCCGGGCGCGGCGTCGTAGAGCCGTACGGGATGGCCCGCGGCCAGCGCCACCTGGGCGATCCCCTGGCCCATCGTGCCGGTGCCGACGACGGCGACGAGGCCGGCGCGGTCGATCCCACGGTCGATCGCAGTCATGCCGCAGATCCTTTTCGACGAAGTTGTCCACAGGTTCACCAGGCCCTCTTGTCCCGACCGATCGTTCGGTTACTCTAACTCTGTCGCCCATCCCAGCCCAGCCCCAGCTCGACGAGGAGTTGGTCAGTCGTGACCGCCGCACTCACCACCGCGCAGTTGACGCAAGAGCACCGTCCCACCCTCGACCAGGCCCTGGAGGCGATCCGTACCCGCGCCTATTGGTCGCCGCACCCCGAGCACCCCAAGGCTTATGGCGGCGAGAGTGAAGGCGGGCGCCGGAGCCTGAGCGTCGCCGAGGGCCAGGCGGCGTTCGAGGCGCTGCGCGGCAAGCGCTTCGAGCTGGACCAGCCGGGCACCGACGGCTGGGCGGGCTCCGAGGTCTCGCCGTTCGGAGCGGAGATGGGCATGGAGTATCCGCATCCGGACGTCGAGGTGCTCCTCCCGGCGATGCGGGCGGGTATGCCCGCCTGGCGGGACGCCGGCCCCGAGACACGGGCCCTGGTGTGCCTGGAGATCCTGGCCCGGATCGGCGCCCGGTCCCATGAGTTCGCCCAGGCCGTCATGCACACCAGCGGACAGGCGTACATGATGGCGTTCCAGGCCGGCGGCCCCCACGCCCAGGACCGCGGCCTGGAGGCGGTGGCGTACGCGTTCGCCGAGCAGACCCGCACCCCGGGCGCCGCGGACTGGTCCAAGCCGCAGGGCAAGCGCGACCCGCTGCGCCTGCGCAAGACGTTCACGGCCGTCCCGCGCGGTATCGCCCTGCTGATCGGCTGCAACACCTTCCCGACGTGGAATGGCTATCCGGGGCTCTTCGCCTCGCTCGCCACCGGCAATCCGGTGCTGGTCAAGCCGCATCCCCAGGCCGTGCTGCCGCTGGCGCTGACCGTCCAGGTGGCGCGCGAGGTGCTGAAGGAGGCGGGGTTCAGCCCCGATCTGGTGGCGCTGGCCGCCGAGCGGCCGGACGAGGGGATCGCCAAGGTCCTCGCCGTCCGCCCCGAGATCCGTGTCATCGACTACACGGGCTCGACCGCCTTCGGCGACTGGCTGGAGACCCATGCCCGACAGGCCCAGGTCTTCACGGAGAAGGCGGGGGTCAACACGGTGGTGATCGACTCCACCGACGACTACCGGGGAATGCTGGCCAATCTGGCGTTCTCCCTGTCCCTCTACAGCGGCCAGATGTGCACCACCCCGCAGAATCTGCTCATCCCCCGCGACGGCATCACCACCGACGCGGGCCCCAAGACCTACGACGAGGTGGTGGCCGACCTGGCCGCGGCGGTCGACGGGCTGCTGGGCGACGACGCACGGGCCGCCGCGCTCCTGGGAGCGATCGTGGGCCCGCGGGTCCAGGAGCGGCTGGAGGCCGCCCCCGGCCTGGGCGCGGTCGCCCTGGCCTCCCGTTCGGTGGCCCACCCCGAATTCCCGGATGCCACGGTCCGCACGCCGCTGATGGTCAAGGCGGACGGCGCGCGGAAGTTCTGGGAGGGGGCGGACGCGGACGCGCCGTATCTGTCCGAGTGCTTCGGCCCGGTCTCCTTCGCCGTCGCCGTCGACTCCACGGAGGACGCGGTCGCGTTGCTGCGCCGGACCACCCGGGACAAGGGCGCGATGACGGTCGGCGCGTACACCACCTCACCGGGGGCGGAGCGGCTGATCGAGGAGGCGTGTCTGGAGGAGTGCGCCCAGCTGTCGCTCAATCTGACCGGCGGGGTGTATGTGAACCAGACCGCGGCCTTCTCCGACTTCCACGGCTCGGGCGGCAATCCGTCGGCCAACGCCACCCTGTGCGACGGGGCGTTCGTGGCCGGCCGTTTCCGGATGATCGAGGTCCGCCGCCCGGCGGAGTAACGGGGCCGGTGTTCGGACGGGGTGAAGTGCGGGGTGCTCACCGCACTCCGCCCCGCCTGCTTCTTCCGCGCCGTCGGACCCTATGCGGGGCGGTCGGGGCCGCCCCAGTGGAAGAGAGCCATGGCCACGCTGGTGGCCAGGTTGTAGCTGGACACCTGCGGGCGCATGGGGAGGGCCACCAGCCTGGTGGCCCGCTTCCGCAGCTCGGGCGAGATCCCGTGCCGCTCGGAGCCGAAGGCGAGCAGCGCGTCATCGGGGATGGTCACGGACCGGATGTCCTCCCCCTCCGGGTCCAGGGCATAGAGCGGCCCCTCCGGAAGGGCGTCGCCCGGCAGCCGCTCCACCGCGGTGGCGAAGTGCAGCCCCGCGCCCGAGCGCACGGCGTTCGGATGCCAGGGGTCGATATCGCCGGTGGTGACCACGCCCGTGGCCCCGAACCCGGCGGCGAGCCGGACCACGGCCCCGACGTTCCCCAGGTTGCGGGGGTTGTCCAGGACGACCATCGGGGCCGTCCTGGGCAGCGTGGACAGCTCGTCGAGATTCCCCTGGCGGTCACGCCGGACCGCCAGGGCGGCGACCCGTGTGGGGTGCACCCTGGGCACCAGATCGCGCAGGGTTCCGGGCTCCACCTCCACCAGCAGGTCGGCGATCGCCTCGGTGAGGTCGTCGGCCAGATCCCCGGCGAGTTCCACGGCCGCCGCCTTGTCGCTGGTGACCGCGGCGCGTACGTCCGCGCCGAACCGCAGCGCGTGCTTCAGCGCGTGGAAGCCGTCGAGCAGCACGGTCTCGGGGGCCGTCGCGCGCCAGTGCCGTACGGTCCGGGCGACCTCGTCATCGATCATTCCCTCAGCGTACGAGGGTGCCCGCCGGGGATTTCTCCGCGCTCTCCGGCGCCCGCTGCCCCGGCAGCCACCCGGCGCGCTCCACCAGCCGGTCCCGGGTCCGGCCCAGCCGTGCCTCGGCCCAGCGCAGGAAGTTCGTCGGCAGGAAGATCGCGTCCGCCGAGATCACGGCGAGCGAGAAGAAGGGCAGCCCCAGCATCACGGCGATGCCGAGGTGCTCCAGCATCAGCAGGACGAGCATCACGTTCTTGGCCCGCCGGTTGAGCAGGGTGAACGGGAAGGCCACCTGGACGATGACCGTGCCGTAGGTCAGCACCATGACCAGGGTGCCGCTGGCCGCCATGACATCGGCCAGACCCGGCCAGGGCGAGAAGTAGTCCAGATGCAGCGGGTAGTAGAGGGCGGTGCCGTCCTGCCAGCGCGAGCCCTGGATCTTGTACCAGCCGGCCGTGGCGTACAGCAGACACACCTCGGCCATGATCACCAGCAGGGCGCCGTTGTGCGCCACATTGGCCAGCGCGTCCATGACGGTGCGCGGCTCCCCCGGTGCGTAGCGCTTGACGAGCCACCAGCCGGCCTGGACGGTCCACAGCCCCCACAGGACGGTGCCCCAGCCCAGCCCGGGCAGCGGGCCGTCGGCGGTCAGGGAGAGCCGGGCGTCGGTGAACAGCCGCGCCCAGAGCAGGGCGGTCCCGCTGAGGGCCCACAGCACGATTCCGATGGTGTCGCGCGGCGGCCACTCGCGGTCCACCCGCCGGGCCGCCCGGCGCGCGTCCAGGGACCACACCTGACCGCATCGGGTCAGCACCAGGTACATCGACATCAGATGGATGAGATTGTCGCCGCCGTCCCCGACGAAGATGCTGCGGTTCTGGAGCGACAGCACACCGATCATGAACAGCACGGACATGGTGCGGGTGCGCCAGCCCAGCAGCAGCAGGGCGCTGGAGACGATGGCGAGGGCGTAGACGACCTCGAACCACACCGTGCTGTCGGTCCACATGAGCGCGCTGAAGGCGCGGTTGCCGTCGATCAGCCGCGCGGCCATATCCCAGTTCCACGGGCCGTCCGGCCCGTACAGCTCCCGGCGGTGGGGCCATTCCCGCACCAGGAAGAGCAGCCAGGTGAAGGAGAAGCCGATGCGCACGACGGCGCTCTGCCGGGCGCCGAGCGCGGATCCGGTGACACGGGCCTGGCCGCGCGCCACGGCGGTCTGGAGGCGGGCGGAGAGGGTCACCGGCGCTTCGCCTCCGGGAGGTCATCGGTGGTCACCGTCCACCAGGGCAGCGTCCGGTAGACGGTCCTGACGTCGGTCTTCTCGTCGCTCCAGTCCGGCGGGGCCACCGCGGTGGTCGCGGAGCGCACCTGTATTCGCTCCACGGTCCCACCGTCCTCCTCACGGCCGAGGCGGAGCATCACGATCCGGCGGATGTACTGCTCGGAGAGGCTGCCGCGCATCCCCTGCGGTCGCTCCCGCGCATCGTGCGAGCCGACGTACAGCTCCCAGGCCCGGCGCAGTTCGTTCTGCTGGGTGTGGCTGGGCAGCGGGTTGTGGCGGATGGCCGCCCCGTCCTGGGCCGAGAGGTCGCGCCAGCCGGTGGTCGCGGTGCCCCCGTCGGGGGTGCGGATCTCGGCGCGGGCCTGGACGGCGATGTTCTGCTGGAGCGGGTTGGGGGCGAAGAGCTTCCAGACCCGTTCGAACTCGGGATAGATGTAGTCGTCTATCGCCGCGCCGTGCCGCTTGGTGACGGTGTTGGGCGGTGAGACGTTCAGAAAGGCCGTCGAGAGATGGATCGCGGCGGCCACGGCGACGGCCGCGACGGCCACCGCGATGATCAGCTGTCCGGGCAGGGAGAGCGCGGTGATCGGCTCCGCCGCGTCGTCGTCCGGCCCCGGTTCCATCGGTTCCGGTTCCATCGGCCCCGGATCCGTCGGTTCCGGCCCCGCGTCCGCCATACCCCGCCCCCGCTCCCGATGGTCCAGGTCTTCGCGCACGCCGGTCGACCGCGCGCCCCCGTGGCCCCCACGCCCCTCGGCACCGTACCCATGCGGAACCACTCGGCACAGCGTCCTCAGCGTTATCCACAGGGTTGACACCCTACGTTCCTCAGCACACCATTGAACCGAACGATCGGTCGGTCGGTTGGCCGGTCGGCGGAGACAGACGGCGGAGGGGCTTCGCATGACGACGATGGCGGCGGACGCGGGGGCGTACGAGGCGGTGTTCGACGCCGCCCTGGCCGCGGACGAGCGCATCGAGCCGCGCGACTGGATGCCCGATGAGTACCGGGCCACGCTGGTGCGGCAGATGGCCCAGCACGCCCACTCCGAGATCATCGGCATGCAGCCGGAGGCAAACTGGATCACCCGCGCCCCCTCGCTGCGGCGCAAGGCGATCCTGATGGCCAAGGTCCAGGACGAAGCGGGCCACGGCCTGTATCTCTACAGCGCGGCGGAGACCCTGGGCACCAGCCGGGGCGAGCTGCTCGACAAGCTCCACAGCGGCCGCCAGAAGTACTCCTCGATCTTCAACTACCCCACGCTGACCTGGGCCGACGTCGGCGCCATCGGCTGGCTGGTGGACGGCGCCGCGATCACCAACCAGGTCCCGCTGTGCCGCTGCTCCTACGGGCCCTACGCACGGGCGATGGTCCGCATCTGCAAGGAGGAGTCCTTCCACCAGCGCCAGGGGTATGAGCTGCTGCTGGCCCTGAGCCGGGGCACCGAGGCCCAGCACGCCATGGCGCAGGACGCGGTGGACCGCTGGTGGTGGCCGTCGCTGATGATGTTCGGCCCGCCGGACGACTCCTCGGCCCACTCCGCGCAGTCGATGGCCTGGAAGATCAAGCGCCACTCCAACGACGAGCTGCGCCAGCGCTTCGTCGACATCTGTGTCCCCCAGGCCGAATCCCTCGGCCTCACCCTTCCCGACGCCGAGCTGCGGTGGAGCGAAGAGCGGGGGCACTACGACTTCGGGCCGATCGACTGGGACGAGTTCCGCGAGGTCCTGCGGGGAAACGGCCCGTGCAACACCCAGCGGATCACTCAGCGGCGCCGGGCCCATGAGGAAGGCGCCTGGGTGCGCGAGGCAGCCGCCGCCTACGCGGCCAAGCACGGGAAGGCACAGGCATGAGCGGCAGCCCGAGCGCCGAGTGGCCGCTGTGGGAGGTGTTCGTCCGCAGCAGGCGCGGGCTCTCGCACACCCACGCCGGCTCCCTCCACGCCCCGGACGCGGAGATGGCTCTGCGGAACGCACGGGATCTGTACACCCGGCGCTCCGAGGGCGTCTCGATCTGGGTGGTGCCGTCCGCGGAGATCACCGCCTCCTCTCCGGACGAGCGGGATCCGTTCTTCGAGCCGTCCGCGGACAAGCCCTACCGCCACCCCACCTTCTACGCGATCCCGGAAGGGGTGCGGCACCTATGACCGCGGCCCTCGCCCTGGGCGACGACGCGCTGGTGCTCTCCCACCGGCTGGGGGAGTGGGCCGGGCACGCCCCCGTGCTGGAGGAGGAGGTCGCGCTCGCCAATATCGCCCTCGACCTGCTCGGCCAGGCCAGGGTGCTGCTCTCCCTGCTGGGCGACGAGGACGAGCTGGCGTATCTGCGCGAGGAGCGGGCGTTCCGCAACGTCCAGCTGGTCGAGCAGTCCAACGGGGACTTCGCCCACACCATCGCCCGCCAGCTCTACTTCTCCACCTACCAGGAGCTGTTGTACGAGCGGCTGGCGCGCGGCACCGGCCCCTTCGCCCCGCTCGCCGCCAAGGCGGTCAAGGAGGTGGCCTACCACCGCGACCACGCCGAGCACTGGACCCTGCGGCTCGGCGACGGCACGGCCGAGAGCCATGAGCGGATGCGGCGGGGGCTGGAGGCGCTCTGGCGGTTCACCGGCGAGCTCTTCGAGCCGGTCGAGGGGTGCGAGGTGGAGTGGCACACCCTGCACGACGCCTGGCTGACCCGGATCACCTCGGTCCTGGAGCGCGCCACCCTGGCGGTGCCCGAGGGGCCGCGGCGCACCGGCTGGGCGGCCGGCGCGGGGCGCCAGGGCATCCACACCGAGCCGTTCGGCCGGATGCTCGCCGAGATGCAGCATCTGCACCGCAGCCACCCGGGGGCGGCATGGTGACGCCCACGCCCTCCGCGGCGCCCACACCCTCCGCGTCCGGCACCACCCCGCTCGAGGAGGAGCTGCTCCGGCTGGCCGGATCCGTACCGGACCCCGAGCTGCCGATGGTGTCCCTGGCCGAGCTGGGCGTGATGCGCGGGCTGCGCCTGCTGGGGCCGGGCCGGGTCGAGGTCGAGCTCACCCCCACCTACACCGGCTGCCCGGCGCTGGAGTCGATGGCCACCGATATCGAGCGGGTGCTCCATGACCACGGCATACCCGAGGTCGCCGTGCACACGGTCCTCTCCCCGCCCTGGACGACGGACGCGATCAGCGCCGAGGGCCGCCGCAAGCTGGCGGAGTCCGGGATAGCGCCACCCGCGCCGCGCGGTGCCACCGCGGCGGACGGCCCGGTCCCGGTGGCCCTGGCGGTGCGCTGCCCGCACTGCGGCTCGACCGAGACCGAGCTGCTCAGCCGCTTCTCCTCCACCGCCTGCAAGGCGCTGCGCCGCTGCGCGGCATGCCGTGAACCATTCGACCACTTCAAGGAGTTGTGATGGCCGCGGAGGCGGTGAAGCGGGCCACGCCCCACCATGGCGCCTTCCACCCGCTGCGGGTGGCCGCGGTAGACCGGCTCACCGATGACGCGGTGGCGGTCACCCTCCTGGTGCCGCCCGCGCTGCGGGAGACGTTCCGCTTCACGGCGGGTCAGCACATCGCGGTGCGCCGGTTCGCGGACGGCGCGGAGATCCGGCGGACGTACTCGCTGTGCGCCCCGGCCCCGGGCGCGGAGGGCCCGGAGTTGCTGCGGATCGGGGTGCGGCTGGTCGAGGGCGGCGAGTTCTCCACCTATGCCCTCAAGGAGCTGGCGGTCGGGGAGGTCATGGAGGTGATGGCCCCGGCCGGCCGCTTCGTCCTGGAACCCCGCCCCGGCCATTTCGCGGCGGTCGTCGGCGGCAGCGGTGTCACCCCCGTGCTGTCCATCGCCGCCACACTGCTCAGCCGCCGGCCCGAGGCGCGCTTCTGCCTGATCCGCAGCGACCGCACTGCGGCCTCGACGATGTTCCTGGAGGAGGTCGCCGACCTCAAGGACCGCTGGCCCGACCGGTTCCAGCTGGTGTGCGCGCTCTCCCGGGAGGAGCAGCAGGCCGGGCTGGTGTCCGGGCGGCTGGACGAGGAGCGGCTGTCCGCGCTGCTGCCCGCGCTGCTCCCGGTGGGCTCGGTGGACGGCTGGTTCCTGTGCGGGCCCTACGGTCTGGTGCGCGCGGCCGAGCGGGCGCTGCGCGGCCTCGGGGTCTCCCGCGGCCGGGTCCATCAGGAGATCTTCCATGTGGAGTCGGCCCCCGCCGAGGGCGTCTCCCCCGCTCCGGGCCCGGTCCGGACCGCCTCGGACAGCTCGGTCACGGCGACCCTGGACGGCCGCTCGGGCACCTGGCCGGTCCAGGACGGGGAGCCCCTGCTGGAGACCGTGCTGCGCAATCGGGCCGACGCGCCGTACGCCTGCAAGGGCGGGGTCTGCGGCACCTGCCGGGCCTTCCTGGTCTCCGGCGAGGTGCGGATGGACCGAAACTTCGCGCTGGAGCCGGACGAGGTCGAGGCGGGCTATGTGCTGGCCTGTCAGTCCCGTCCGGTGAGCGAGCGGGTGGAGCTGGACTTCGACCGCTGACCGCCCCCGAGCGCGGCATCGGCGTTCCCTTCTTGTAGAACCTGTTCTATCTTGACGGGCCGTCAGACAAAGCCGCGGCGCGGGAGGTACGGACAGTGGACTTCACCTTCACCGAGGAGCAGCAGGCGGCCGTCGAGGCGGCGAAGGCCGTCTTCTCCTCCGTCACGCCGGACAGCGTGCCCAGCCCCGCGCTGACCGCGGGCGCCGTCGCCGAGGACTTCGACCGCGCGCTGTGGCGGAAGCTGGCCGAGAGCGATCTGCTGGGCCTGACCCTCGACCCCCGGTACGGCGGCTCGGGCCTCGACCCGCTCGCCCTCTGCCTGGTGCTGCGGGAATGCGGCCGGGTGCTGGCCCGGGTGCCACTGCTGGAGTCAAGCGCCGCCGCGTTGACCGTACAGCGCTACGGCGAGGCCGAGCTGTGCGCCGCCGTGCTGCCCCCGGCCGCCCGCGGCGAGCTGGTCCTCACCGCTGCCTCCAGCGGTCGCACCGGCCATGGCCCGGCCGAACTCGCCGTCCAGGCGCGGCGGAACGGCGAGGGCTGGGCGCTGGAGGGCGTCCAGACCGCCGTCCCCTGGGCCCATGGCGCCGAGCGAGTGCTGATCCCGGCCCACACCGGGGAGGGCCGTACGGTCCTCGCCCTGGTCCCCCGCGACCACGAGGGCGTCGTCCTCGAGGAGCAGATCTCCACCAGCGGCGAGCGGCAGGCCGAGATCCGGCTGGACGGGGTGCGGCTCGCCGACCACGAGGTGCTGGCCGCGGACGGCGCCTGGGAATGGCTGCGCGACCTCCTCACCACCGGCACCTGCGCTCTCGCGCTGGGCCTCGGCTCGGCGGTGCTGGACCTCACCAGCTCCTATGTGAGCCAGCGCGAGCAGTTCGGCTTCCCGCTCGCCACCTTCCAGGCGGTCGCCGTGCAGACCGCCGACCGCTATATCGATCTGCGGGCCATGGAGGCCACCCTGTGGCAGGCCGCCTGGCGGCTCTCCCTGGCCGAGGAGCGGCCGACGGTGAACGGGACGCTGCCCATCGCCGGAGATGTCGCCGTCGCCAAGATCTGGGCCGCCGAGGGCGTGCGCCGCGTCGTACAGACCGCACAGCATCTGCACGGCGGCTTCGGCGCGGTCACCGACTACCCCCTGCACCGCTATCACGCCTGGGGCAAGCAGCTGGAGCTCTCCCTGGGGTCCGCGGCCGCCCATGAGGAGGCGCTGGGCGAGCTCCTCGCGGCCCATCCCCTCGGCTGACCAGCGGGCCCCGCCGATCCATAGGGAATCCCCTAGAGAGAACGAACCCCTAGAGCACAAAGGCCCCTTCGGCGGTGCCGTCGGGGCCGCTCACCATCGGCCGACCGGCCGCGTCCCAGGCGAGCATCCCGCCGTCCACGTTCACCGCGTCCAGCCCCTGCGCGACCAGATACTGCGTCACCTGCGCGGAGCGGCCGCCGACCCGGCACATCACATGCACCCGGCGCCCCTCGCCGACCGCCGCGGTCAGCTCATCGAACCGCGCCACGACCTGACCCATCGGGATGTGCAGCGCGCCCTCGACATGCCCGGCCGCCCACTCGTTGTCCTCCCGGACGTCCAGCAGCAGGCCATCGGCCGGTACCACCGCCGCCTCCACCTGGGGAAGCTGGGCAAAATGCATCGGACACACCTCTCACATCACATCGGCAGCTGCGCTGCAAACCTACTACCGCGCCAGCTCCGCGAGCCGGGCCTCCTTCTCCGCGGCCTGCGCCAGCAACTGCTCGGCGATCTCGTCCAGCAGCCGGTCGGGGTCCTCGGGCGCCATCTTGATCATCGCGCCGATCGCGCTCGACTCCAGCTCCGCCGCGACCGCGGCCAGCATCTCCTTGCGCTCGGCCAGCCACTCCAGCCGGGCGTACAGCTCCTCGCTGGGGCTCGCCCGCCGCTCCGGCGGCGGCGGACCGGCCTCCCACTCCTCGGCCAGCGCCCGCAGCGCCTCCTCGTCCCCGGCCGCGTACGCCGCGTTGACCCGCACGATGAAGGCACCGCGCCGCTCCCGCTCGGCCTCCTCCTCGGCCAGATCCGGATGGGCCTTACGGGCCAGCTCCCGGTAGATCCGGCGGGCCTCCTCGCTCGGCCGCACCCGCGGCGGCGGCTGCACGGGCCGCTCGGTGAGCATCGCGGCCGCCTCCGGCGAGAGACCATCCGAGTCGATCCAGCCGTGGAACAGCTCCTCCACGCCCGGCATCGGCTGCACCAGCCCACGCGCCTCACGGGCCTTGCGGATGTCCTCCGGATCGCCGGTACGCGCCGCGACCGCCTCGGCGATCAGCGCGTCCAGCTCGTCGAGGCGTGAGTACATCGGCCCGAGCCGCTGGTGGTGCAGCCGGGAGAAGTTCTCCACCTCCACCCGGAAGGTCTCCACCGCTATCTCGAACTCGATCAGCGCCTGCTCGGCCGCGCGCACCGCCCGCTCCAGACGCTCGGCGGCCTGAGCCTCCTCCTGCGACCGGTCGTGCGACTCCGCCTGGGGCTCCGCGTCCGACACCGATTGCCGTGCCTGTTGCTGCGCTTCCGGATTCGTCACCCGCTCAGACTACGTCCGGCGGTGATCGGCGATGGAGCTCACACCCCCACCCGCGCCTCACACCCCCATCTCGGCGGCTATGCGCCCATTGCGCACCGCCACGACCAGCGCGGAGTGATCCGCTTCCGTGCGATCCGCGTACGCCACCGCGAAGGCGGCCACCGCCTCGTCCAGCTCCTCCCCCTTGCCGCAGTAACCGGCCAGCAGCCGAGGGTCCGCGGTGTGGGCATGCGCCCGTGCCAGCAGCGCCCCGGTCATCCGCCCGTAGTCGTCCATCTGGTCCGCGGCCAGCGCCGCCGGGTCCACGCTTCCCTTGCGGTTGCGGAACTGCCGCACCTGGTAGTGGCGCCCCCGCACCGTCGTCCACCCCAGCAGGATGTCGCTGACCACCTGCATCCGCTTCTGGCCGAGCACCACCCGCCGCCCCTCGTGTGTGACATCCGGCACCTCGAAACCGGCCTTCGCGACATGCGGCAGCAGCGCGGAGGGGCGCGCCTCCTTCACCTGGAGCACCAGCGGCTCGCCCCGGTGGTCGAGCAGCAGCACCACATACGAGCGGGTGCCCACGCTGCCCGTGCCGACCACCCGGAACGCCACATCGTGCACCTCGTACCGCGAGAGCAGCGGCAGCCGGTCCTCCGGCAGCGTGGCCAGATACTCGGCCAGCGACGAGGCCACCGCCTCCGCCTCCTCGTCCGGCACCCTCCGCAGCACCGGCGGCGCGTCCACGAAGCGCCGGGCCCGGGGCCGGCCGGAGGAGTCCTCCTCGCCCGGCACGGGCTCGGTGGATCGGGCGGCGTACCGCGCGCTGGTGTTCCGCCGGGCCTTCTCGGAGATCCGCTCCAACGTCCCGACCAGGTCCTTGGCGTCCGTGTGGGAGACCAGCTCCTCGTCCGCGATCGCGTTCCACGCGTCCGTCGCCGGCAGCTTGGCCAGCAGCCGCACCGTGCGCCGATAGGCGCCCACGGCGTCCTGGGCCGCGGCCCGGCAGGCGTCCTCGTCGGCGCCCGCCTCCCGGCCCGCCAGCACCAGCGAGACCGCGAGCCGCTTCACATCCCACTCCCACGGACCGTGGACGGTCTCGTCGAAGTCGTTGAGATCGATGATCAGGCCACCGCGCGCATCCCCGTAGATCCCGAAGTTGGCGGCATGGGCGTCGCCACACAGCTGGGCCCCGATACCGGTCACCGGCGTGGTCGTGAGGTCGTGCGCCATCAGCCCGGCGGCCCCGCGCAGAAAGGAGAAGGGGGTCGCGGCCATCCGCCCCACCCGGATCGGGGTGAGCTCCGGCAGCCGCCCGGTGTTCGACCGCTCGACCGCCGCCACCGGATCCGGCCGGCCGTCGGCACTCGGTGGCCCGGCATGCGCCGAGCGCGGCATCCGCTTGCGCAGCGCCTTGCCCAGCTGCCGGGGAGACGGCCCGTCACCGCGCCAGACGGCGAAGCCCGGGACCGGAGGCAGCCGCCGGGCCACCCCGCCCGCGGCGCTCCCGCCGTCCGCGCCGCCCGGCCCCCGCTCGCCGATCTCGCCACTACGGCCGCTCTCGCCGATCTCACCGGTCTTGCCGATCTCACCGGTCTCGCCGGTCTTGCCGATCTCGCCGCTTCGACCGCTTTCGCCACTACGGCCGTTCTCTCCGCTATGACCGCTCCGGCCGGTCTCGCCGCTTCCGTCGCCCTGAACGCTCCGGTCGTCCGTCATCGCGCCCCCCGCCTCCTCGCACACGACATCGACTGAGCAGACCGTACCCCCTGGCAGCTCACCCCGTCAGAGCCTGTGGAAAACCTCGATGATCATGGTGAAGTCCCAGCTCAGACCGGCTCGGACGCACACGAGCCGCACCCCCACTCGGCCCAGCCCCGACCCAGCCCCGGCCCGGCGCGGGCGCAAGCTCGACGCGGCTCGATCCGGGACCGACAAGCCCCAGCCCCGACTCGGCCCGGGACCGACTCGACCCAGCCCCAGAGCCCAAGCCCAAGCCTCAGCCCGAGCCCCGGACCCCAGTCCCCGCTCAGCCCCGCAGCTGCTCCGGACAGTCGCTGCCGCCCGAGGGCAGATGACTCTCCGCCCACCGCGACAGCTCCTTCAGCGCGGGCTCCAGCGCCTTGCCCGCGTCCGTCAGCCGGTAGGCCACCCGCAGCGGCGGCCCGGCGTCGACCTCCCGCACCACCAGACCCGCCGTGGAGAGCTCGGTGAGCCGGTCCGACAGCATCCGCTCGCTGATCCCCGGAATGGCCCGTCTCAGCTCGGCGAAGTAGGCCCCCTGCTCCGTCAGCACGGCCACGATCAGCCCCGTCCAGCGCTTGCCGAACAGCTCGAAGAACCGCGTCATCTCGCCGTCGACCTGCTTGCAGGACTGCTCGCTGTGATCCCCACGATCCTTCGCCATGGAATACACACTACTGCTTTCCAGTTCGGGACTACGGAAAAGTAAGCTACTGTGCCTTCCGTAGGTACGTAGGTATTGCTGGCTCCTTACCCGAGCCCTGTCACCGGAGGCATCCATGCCAACTCTTCTCCACGTCGACACGTCCGTTTTCCCTGGCGAAGCCTCCGCTTCCCGCTCGGTCACGGCCACCTTCCGCAAGGAATGGGAAGCCCAGCACCCGAACGGCACGGTGATCTACCGCGATCTGGCCGCCGAGCCACTGCCGCACCTGGACGGCCTCGCCGCCGCCGCGGGCTTCGCCGCTCCCGATCAGCGCTCCCCCGAGCAGGAGGCCGCCTTCGCCCTGCGGGAGACCCTTGCCAGCGAGCTGGAGCAGGCCGATGTGGTCCTGATCGGGGCCCCGATGTACAACTTCACGATTCCCTCCACCCTGAAGGCGTGGCTGGACCACGTGATCATCATGGGCCGCACCGCCGGCGCCGAGCAGACGACCACCTCGGGCACCCCGGCCATCGTGGTCGCCAGCCGTGGCGGCGGTTACGGCCCGGGCACCCCGCGGGAGAGCTTCGAGTTCGTCACCAACTACCTGGGCAAGGCGCTGGGCGACGGGCTCGGCCTCGATGTCACGTTCGTTGTGCCGGAGCTCACGCTGGCCCGCTCCAATCCGGCCATGGCCGACCTCGTCGAGCTCTCGGACGCCTCCAAGGCGAAGGCCCACGAGGACGTCACGACCCACGCCAAGGCGCTCGCCGCCCGCTTCGCCGCCTGAGCGGACTGATCCGCCCGATCCACCGGATCCATCCGGTCTGCCCGATCCATCGGTCTGCCCGGTCCAACTGATCGTTCCGGCCATTCCGGTCGGTCCGATCGTTCGGCCCGTCCGATCCGGTCCCACCCGGACATCGGGCCATATCGAGCCACAGGGGCCTCCCCGCCCGGGGAGGCCCCTGTCATCCGCCGTGCCCCGGGAGACCCCCGTCACGGGCCACAACGCGAAGCGGGCCCCTCCGGAGCGACTTTCGTCACTCCGGAGAGACCCGCTCCGACTGGTGCGCGAGGGGGGAGTTGAACCCCCACGCCCTTTCGGGCACTGGAACCTGAATCCAGCGCGTCTGCCTATTCCGCCACCCGCGCATGGGTGTTGTCTTCCGGCTACTCGCCTTGCTCCCCGGCTTGATCGTCTCGATCCGTCCGGTTCCTGTGGGGCGCCTTCCGACATCCAGAACACTAGCACGCTGCGCGGGGTGCAATCACACCCGTTATCGGTGCCCCCGCCCCCGCCCGTCCGAGGACCGTCACGGTTGCGGGACACTGTCGTCAGGGCACCTCTACGATCCCTGTGAGAGGTGACACTGCTCCACAGGGCCAGGAAGGGGAACCACCCGATTTCCCGACGCGTGGATACGATCAGTAAGCAGTACCAGGACGACCCAGAGCACGACTGAGGAAGGAGGTGCCCCGTGGGAGTACTGAAACGCTTCGAGCAGCGTCTCGAGGGCCTCGTGAACGGCACCTTCGCCAAGGTGTTCAAGTCCGAGGTCCAGCCGGTCGAGATCGCCGGCGCGCTCCAGCGCGAGTGCGACAACAACGCCACGATCTGGAACCGCGACCGGACGGTCGTCCCCAACGATTTCATCGTCGAGCTGAGCACGCCCGACTACGAGCGGCTCAGCCCGTATTCCGGCCAGCTCGGCGACGAGCTGGCCGGTATGGTCCGCGACTACGCCAAGCAGCAGCGCTACACCTTCATGGGCGCCATCAAGGTGCATCTGCAAAAGGCGGAGGACCTCGACACCGGTCTGTACCGGGTGCGCAGCCGGACCCTGGCCTCCAGCGAGTCCCAGAGCCCGCAGCAGGCGTCGGGCCGCTCCGGCTCCGGAGCCCCGCAGCAGCGCCCCGGCGGTTACGGCTACCCCGCCCAGCCCGCCGGCGCCCCGCCGATGCCGTCCGCGCCGCCGAGCGCCCGTCCGGTGCCCCGCACCGGCGGAGCCGGGGCCGGTGCCGGTGCCGCTGGCCAGCAGCAGGGCCAGTCCCGCCGCTGGATCGAGATCAACGGCACCCGCCACCAGATCTCCCGGCCCACGCTCGTCCTGGGCCGCTCCACCGACGCTGACGTGCGGATCGACGATCCCGGAGTCTCCCGCAGACACTGCGAGATCAGGGTCGGAACCCCACCGACCGTCCAGGATCTCGGATCGACGAACGGCATCGTGGTGGACGGACAGCACACCACCCGCGCTACGCTCCGCGACGGCTCGCGGATCGTCGTGGGCAGCACCACCATCGTTTACCGGCAAGCCGAAGGGTGAAGCGGGGGCAATGTCAGAGCTGACCCTCACGGTCATGCGGTTGGGTTTCCTCGCCGTACTGTGGCTGTTCGTCATCGTGGCCGTCCAGGTCATTCGCAGCGACCTGTTCGGGACCCGCGTGACCCAGCGCGGTTCGGCGCGGCGCGGGGCCCCCGACCGGCCGCAAGCGCAGCAGCGGCAGAGCGCGCCGCCGCCGCAGCGCCAGCAGTCCGGGGGCCGCGGCCGCCGCGGTGCCCCCACCAAGCTGGTGGTCTCCGAGGGCACGCTGACCGGCACCACGGTCGCCTTGCAGGGGCAGACCATCACCCTCGGCCGTGCGCACGATTCAACAATCGTGCTCGACGACGACTACGCCTCCAGTCGGCATGCCAGGATCTACCCGGACCGTGACGGCCAGTGGATCGTCGAGGACCTCGGGTCCACCAATGGCACCTATCTCGACCGGAACCGACTCACCACACCGACACCGATTCCGCTGGGTGCGCCGATCCGCATCGGCAAGACCGTCATCGAGCTGCGGAAGTAGTAGGACCATGACGACCGGAGGGTGGGCAGCGTGGTTGGCAAGGGGCTGTACCCGGAGCCGACGGGCGAGGTGCGCATGAGTCTGTCACTGCGTTTCGCGGCCGGATCGCACAAGGGCATGATCCGGGAGGGCAACGAGGACTCCGGCTATGCCGGTCCCCGGCTGCTCGCCATCGCCGACGGCATGGGTGGCCAGGCCGCCGGTGAGGTCGCCAGCTCCGAGGTGATCTCCACCCTCGTCCAGCTCGACGACGACGTCCCGGGTTCGGACATCCTGACGTCCCTCGGCACCGCCGTGCAGCGGGCCAATGATCAGCTGCGCCTCATGGTCGAGGAGGACCCCCAGCTGGAGGGCATGGGCACCACGCTCACCGCCCTGCTGTGGACCGGCCAGCGGCTCGGTCTGGTGCACGTCGGCGACTCGCGCGCGTATCTGCTGCGCGACGGTGTGCTCACCCAGATCACCCAGGACCACACCTGGGTTCAGCGGCTGGTCGACGAGGGCCGGATCACCGAGGAGGAGGCGGGCACCCATCCGCAGCGCTCGCTGCTGATGCGCGCGCTGGGCAGCGGCGACCATGTCGAACCGGATCTGTCCATTCGCGAGGTCCGGGCCGGTGACCGCTATCTGATCTGCTCCGACGGTCTGTCCGGCGTCGTGAGCCACCAGACCCTCGAAGAGACCCTCGCCAGCTACCAGGGCCCCCATGAGACGGTGCAGGAGCTGATCCAGCTCGCACTGCGCGGCGGCGGCCCCGACAACATCACCTGCATCGTCGCCGACGTCCTCGACGTGGACGGCGGTGACACCCTGGCCGCCCAGCTCAACGACACCCCCGTGATCGTGGGCGCGGTCGCCGAGAACCAGGTGCCGCTCGGGGACGGCGGCGCGGCGCACACCCCCGCGGGCCGGGCCGCCGAGCTCGGCCGCTCCGTACCGCAGCAGGGGGACCCGCACGGCGGCTTCGGACCGCCCGGCAGCGGCGACCCGGCCATCGGCGGTCTGCCACAGGGCAGTTACGGCGACTACGCCGAAGGTGAGTTCACCAAGAAGAGCGGCCGCAAGACATGGGCCAAGCGGTCGCTCTTCATCGTGCTGGGCCTCGCCGTGATCGGCGGCGGGCTCTACGGCGGCTACCGCTGGACCCAGACGCAGTACTACGTGGGCTCCAATGGCGACCACGTGGCGATCTACCAGGGCATCAGCCAGGACCTCGCCTGGATCAAGCTCAACAAGGTCCATGAGGACCACCGCGAGATCGAACTCAAGTACCTCCCGCCGGACCAGCGCGGCCGCGTGGAGGACACCATCACGGTCAGCGGTCTCGGCCAGGCGCGGGACAAGACCAAGGACCTCGCCACCCTCGCCGGCGCCTGTAAGAAGGCCGACGCCCAGGACAAGGCCGAGGACAGCCAGAAGGACCTCACCGGCGGCGACAAGGGCAAGGGCGACGGCGCCTCCGGGGGCAGCGCCTCCAGCAGCGCCGACCCGTCCCACAGCAGCAGCGGCCAGCCCGGGAACGAGAAGACCGAGAGCCAACTCGGGGCGCGCGCCGCCAAGGCCACGAACAAGCCCACGCCGACGACGTCTCCCGCTCCGAAGCCCGGCCCCACCCTCTCGGAGGAGGAGAAGAAGTTGGTCCCGCAGTGCAGCAGCACCCAGTAGTGAGTCCGTAAGGGGCCGTCCACCCATGAGCAGTAGTACGACCAACACGACGACGATCAGTACGACCGGGCCGCCGAGCAGGCGGAACACCGAGCTGGCCATGCTCGTCTTCGCGGTGATCATTCCGGTCTTCGCCTATGCCAACGCGGGTCTGGCGCTCAGCGACGAAATGCCCTCGGGCATGCTGAGCTACGGCCTCGGGCTCGGGCTGCTGGCCGGCGTCGGACATCTGGTGGTCCGGAAATTCGCGCCGTACGCGGATCCGCTGCTGCTGCCGATCGCCACGCTCCTCAACGGGCTGGGCCTGGTGCTCATCTGGCGGCTGGACCAGTCCAGGCGGCTGGCCGACCGGGCGGAGGCCGTCGACCAGGTCTTCTCGCCCTCGGCGCCCAACCAGCTGATCTACTCGGCACTGGGCGTCGCCCTCTTCGTCGGCGTCCTGATCCTGCTCAAGGATCACCGCCTCCTCCAGCGCTACACCTACATCTCCATGGTGGCGGCGCTGATTCTGCTGATCCTTCCGGTGTTCTTCCCGGCCCGGTTCGGCGCCCGTATCTGGATCACCATCGGCGGCTTCTCCATCCAGCCCGGTGAGTTCGCCAAGATCATCATCGCCGTGTTCTTCTCCGGCTATCTCATGGTCAAACGGGACGCGCTCGCGCTGGCCAGCCGCCGCTTCATGGGGCTGTACCTGCCGCGCGGCCGCGACCTCGGCCCGATCCTGGTGGTCTGGGGGATGAGCATCCTCATCCTGGTCTTCGAGACCGACCTGGGCACCTCGCTGCTGTTCTTCGGCCTCTTCGTCGTGATGCTGTACGTGGCCACCGAGCGCACCAGCTGGATCGTCTTCGGCCTGCTGATGTCCGCGGTCGGCGCGGTCGGCGTCGCCAGCTTCGAACCGCACGTCCAGCAGCGCGTCGACGCCTGGCTCGACCCGTTCGCGGCGTTCAAGACCGGCGGCAGTGACCAGATCGCCCAGGCGCTGATGGCCTTCGGCTCCGGCGGTGTCTTCGGCACCGGCCTCGGCCAGGGCAACTCCGACCTGATCGGCTTCGCCGCCAACTCCGACTTCATCCTGGCCACGGTCGGCGAGGAGCTCGGGCTCGCGGGCACCATGGGCGTCCTGCTGCTCTACGGCCTGATCGTGGAGCGCGGTGTGCGCACCGCGCTCGCCGCCCGTGACCCGTTCGGCAAGCTGCTGGCCATCGGCCTGTCCGCCGCCTTCGCCATCCAGGTCTTCGTCGTGGCGGGCGGTGTGATGGGCCTGATCCCGCTGACCGGTATGACCATGCCGTTCATCGCGTCGGGTGGCTCGTCCGTCATCGCCAACTGGGCACTCGTCGCCATCCTGATCAAGGTCAGCGACACCGCGCGCCGTCCGGCGCCGGCGCCCGCTCCCACCACTGACGCCGAGATGACCCAGGTGGTCCGACCGTGAACAAGCCCCTGCGCCGAATCGCGATCTTCTGCGGACTCCTCGTCTTCGCCCTGCTGCTGCGGGACAACTGGATCCAGTACGTCCAAGCCGACGAGTTGAAGGACCATACGAAGAACCGCCGTGTCCTGATCGCCCGTTACAGCCAGCCGCGCGGCAACATCATCGTCGACGGCCAGCCGATCACCGGATCCGCCGAGACCAACGGCACCGACTTCAAGTACAAGCGCACCTACAAGAACGGCCCCATGTGGGCGCCGGTCACCGGGTACGCCTCCCAGGCATACGACGCCAACCAGATCGAGAAGATCGAAGACGGCATCCTCACCGGCAATGACGACCGCCTCTTCTTCAACCGGACGATCGACATGATCACCGGTAAGAAGCAGAAGGGCGGCGACGTCATCACCACGCTGAACGGCAAGGCCCAGGAGGCCGCGTTCAAGGGCCTCGGTAACAAGAAGGGCGCCGTCGCCGCACTCGACCCGCGCACCGGCAAGATCCTCGCCCTCGCCTCGACCCCGAGCTACGACCCCTCGACGATCGCGGGCGGGTCCACCAAGGACGAGAAGGCGTGGAACGCGCTCAAGCCGACGAACGACAAGGACGACCCGATGCTCAACCGGGCGCTCCGTCAGACCTACCCGCCCGGTTCGACCTTCAAGGTCGTCACCGCCGCGGCCGCGCTGGAGAACGGCAAGTACGACGACATCGACGGGCCGACGGAGTCGCCGCTCCCCTGGAGGCTGCCGCTGTCCACCCAGAACCTGCCCAACGAGGGGAACATCCCCTGCAAGGACGCCTCGCTGCGGCAGGCGCTCCGCTACTCCTGCAACACGGTCTTCGGCAAGCTGGGTGACGACCTCGGCAAGGACAAGATGCGGGAGCAGGCCGAGAAGTTCGGCTTCAACAAGACGGTCGACACCCCCGTCCGCGCCTACGCCAGCGTCTACCCCGAGGACATGGACCGGCCGGGCAACGCGATGTCGGCCATCGGCCAGTTCGACAACCGGGCCACCCCGCTCCAGATGGCGATGGTCGCCGCCGCCGTCGCCAACGACGGCAAGCTGATGAAGCCGTACATGGTCGACTCGCTGCGCGCCCCCAACCTCAACACCGTCGAGCAGACCGACCCGGAGCAGATGAGCCAGCCGCTCAGCTCGGAGAACGCCCAGAAGCTCCAGAGCATGATGGAGACCGTGGTCAAGGAGGGGACCGGCACCAGCGCCCAGATCCCGGGCGTCACGGTCGGCGGCAAGACCGGTACCGCCCAGCACGGCGTCGCCAACAGCAAGAACCCCTATGCGTGGTTCATCTCCTACGCCAAGGGGAACGACGGCTCGCCGGTCGCGGTCGCCGTCGTCATCGAAGGGTCCGACACCCTCCGCGGCGACATCGCCGGTGGCAAGCTGGCCGCGCCGATCGCCAAGAGCGTGATGCAGGCCGTACTGGAAACCGAGCGCGACAAGTGACCCCCGTCACGTCCGGATATCAATCCCGCACGTCGCCGTACCGGTCCGGTATCAGATAGCGACTGACGCCGGGTCCCGTAAGACGTGCCGGGTACCGTATGCGCGAGCAGCACTTCGCCGGCCCCCACAGCAGGTGCCGGGAACCACGGAAGAGGGCTGGAGTAGCTATGGAAGAGCCGCGTCGCCTCGGCGGCCGGTATGAGCTGGGCTCAGTGCTCGGCCGCGGTGGCATGGCGGAGGTCTACCTCGCGCACGACACCCGCCTCGGCCGTACTGTCGCTGTGAAGACGCTGCGGGCGGACCTCGCCCGTGACCCGTCCTTCCAGGCCCGGTTCCGCCGAGAGGCCCAGTCGGCCGCCTCGCTCAACCATCCCGCGATCGTCGCGGTCTACGACACCGGCGAGGACTACGTCGACGGTGTCTCGATCCCCTACATCGTGATGGAGTACGTCGACGGTTCCACGCTGCGTGAGCTCCTCCACTCGGGCAGAAAGCTGCTCCCCGAGCGCTCACTGGAGATGACCACCGGCATCCTCCAGGCTCTCGAGTACTCGCACCGCAACAACATCGTCCACCGCGACATCAAACCGGCCAACGTCATGCTCACGCGGAGCGGCCAGGTCAAGGTGATGGACTTCGGCATCGCCCGGGCCATGGGCGATGCCGGTATGACCATGACGCAGACGGCCGCCGTCATCGGTACCGCCCAGTACCTCTCCCCCGAGCAGGCCAAGGGCGAGACCGTCGACGCGCGCAGCGACCTGTACTCCACCGGGTGTCTGCTCTATGAACTGCTGACCGTAAGACCGCCGTTCGTGGGCGACTCCCCGGTGGCCGTCGCCTATCAGCACGTGCGGGAGGACCCGCAGCCGCCGAGCACATACGACCCCGAGATCACCCCGGAGATGGACGCCATCGTCCTGCGGGCGCTGGTCAAGGACCCCGACTACCGCTATCAGTCGGCCGACGAGATGCGCGCCGACATCGAGGCGGCCCTGGAGGGCCAGCCGGTGGCCGCCACCGCGGCGCTGGGCGCGGTCGGCTACGGCTCCGACGACCAGCCCACCGCGATGCTGCGGCCGCAGAACTCCGGCGCCGGGGCGCAGACCTCGATGCTTCCGCCGATGCGCGAGGACGACGGCGGCTTCGGCTACGACGAGCGGCCGGACCGCGGCCGGGGGCGCGGGGGCGCCGGCAAGAAGAGCAACCTCTCGACGATCCTGCTGATCGTCGCCGGGATACTGGTGCTGGTCGGCGCGATCTTCATCGGTAAGTCGCTGTTCGGCGGCGGTAAGAACGACGACATGGTCCCGGTCCCCAACCTCGTCGGCAAGACGCTCGACGACGCCAAGAGCCAAGGGGAGAACGGCGACTTCAAGGTCAAGACCGTCGGCTCCAAGTTCTGCGAGAACGCGGACAAGAACACCGTCTGCGAGCAGACCCCCAAGAGCGGCGACGAGGTCAAGCGGTACGGCACGGTCGAGCTGACCATGTCCAAGGGCCCCAAGCCCGCCGCGCGGGTCGAGGTGCCCGACGTCCTCAACGTTCAGTTCGAATCCGCCAAGCAGCAGCTCGAGGCCAAGGGCTTCGAGGTCAACCAGAAGACCGAGCAGTCGGACCAGACCGCCGGCAAGGTGATCGACCAGGACCCCAAGGGCGGCAAGAAGGTCCCCAAGGGCGCCACGATCACCCTGACGGTCGCCGAGGCGCAGCAGAAGGTCGTCGTCCCGGACGTGACCACCCAGAAGGTCGAGGACGCCACGAAGTCCCTCGAGGCGAAGGGCCTCAAGGTCCAGGCGCAGGAGGTCGACAACGGCGACGTCGAGCCCGGCACGGTGACCGACCAGACGCCCAAGGGCGGCCAGGAGGTCCTGCCCGGTTCGACGGTCACGCTGACCGTGGCCAAGAAGCCCGCGGAGCAGGAGAACGTGCCCGTGCCCAACCTGGGCGGCCAGAAGCTCAAGGACGCCAAGAAGGCGCTCCAGGACCTGGGCCTCAACGTGGGCAACATCGCCGGTCCGCAGGACGACAACGCCACCGTGGTGGCCAGCCAGCCCGGTGCGGGCACCCAGGTGCCCAAGGGCCAGTCCGTGAACCTCATCACGGTCGCCGGGCAGGGTGGCAACGGCGGCGGTGACAACGGCGGCGGAGGGATCTTCGGCGGCCAGAACGGCTTCTAGGCACGGCACGGCGACACGAAGTAGCCCCCGGCACTCCGAGAAGGGTGCCGGGGGCTACTTCGTGCTCGGGCTCTCCGGGGGCTCGGGTGCTCGGGCTTTACGGATGCTCAGGCCCTCAGGGGTCGTCGCGGGCGGGTCAGCGCAGTTCCTCGGGGGGCGTGCGGTCCGCGTCGACCTTCTCGGTGCGCTCCAGTTCGCCCCACACGATGTAGCGGTGGCGGGAGGTGTAGACGGGGGTGCAGGTCGAGAGCGTGATGTAACGGCCCGGCCGCTTCCTGCCCGACTCCTTCGGGACCGCGTCCAGCACATCCACGTTGTACTTCGAGGTCTCCGGCAGCGTCGCGTAGACCTTGTAGACGTACCAGGTGTCGCGGGTCTCGAAGACCACCGGATCGCCTTCGCGCACCTTGTCGATGTTGTGGAACTGCGCGCCGTGCCCGTCCCGGTGCGCGGCCAGGCTGAAGTTGCCCTTCTTGTCCCACGGCATCGCGGACTTGACCGGCTTGGTGTAGTAGCCGGCCACACCGTCGTTGAGGGTCTCGGTGCTGGTGCCCTTCTTGACCAGCACCTCGCCGTTGTGCATGGACGGCACGTGCAGGAAGCCGATGCCGTCCTTGGTGTCCAGTTTGCCCGGCCCCTGCTGGGCCCAGTGCTTGCGCACCTGGTCGCCCTGCTTCTTCGCCTCACGGTCGGCCAGGACGTTGGTCCACCACAGCGAGTAGACGACGAACAGGGCGAGGATCAGCCCCGCGGTGATCAGCAGCTCGCCGAAGACCGCTATGGCCGCGGCGACCCGGCCACGGCCGGGACGGCGGCTGGGCGTCGCGGGCGGGCCGGGGTGCCGGTCCTGTCGCTCGTCGTGGTCGGTGCGTGCCACCGCGTCGTACCCCTTTTTCTGGTTTCCCGGCTGTACCCGCTCATTCGACCAGCGCGTCCGGCTTTCCCTTACTACGCGGCCGTTCGTCGACCATCTTGCCCCAGACGATCATCCGGTAAGTGCTGGTGAACTCCGGGGTGCAGGTGGTCAGCGTGATGTATCGGCCCGGTCCGGTGAATCCGGAGCCGGGCGGCACCGGCTTGATGACGCCCGTGTTGGACGGCGGCGTCTGCGGCAGGATGCTGCTCATCGCATAGGTGTAGTACCGGCTCTGCGTCTCGATGACGATCTCGTCGCCGGGCTTGAGGCGGTTGATGTAGCGGAACGGCTCGCCATGGGTGTTGCGGTGCCCGGCGAGCGCGAAGTTGCCCTTCTTGTCCCACGGCATCGCGGTCTTCAGGGGGCTCTTGCCGTAGTGGCCGACCATGCCGCGGTCGAGGACCTTGTGCTTGTCGATGCCCTCCGCGATCGGGGCCTTCACATCCAGCTTGGGGATGTAGAGGATCGCGAACCCCTGCCCGGGGGAGAAGGTGCCCGGGTCCCGGTTGTCGCCGCTCTCGTCCCACTTCTTCTGCAAGTTGTTCGCGGCGCCATTGGCCTGCTGATGGGCACGGATGTTCGTCCACCACAGCTGATAGGTGACGAAGAGCAGCATCACCACGCCGAGCGTGATGAACAGCTCGCCGACCACCCGGCTCGCCACCACCCCGGGGCTGTCCTTGCTCGCCCGCGCGGCGCGCTTGGCCTCCATACGGGTGCGGGGCCGGGCACCCCCCGCGCCCTCCGCGAGCCGCCCGTCGTCCGCTTCCGCCGTGCCGCGCCGGGCGCGGGAGCCATGGCGTCCGGCGCGCTTCCCGACCCCCTGGGCGGCCTTACGGCGGGCGGCCCGGCCGCCGGGCGGGGTCGTGGGGTCGGCGTCCCGGTCCGGCTCGACCTTGCGCAGCATCACGGTCTGGTCGGCGGGGTGCGCGTCCACGGCGCGCAGGGCGACCGTCTCGTCGTCGCCCCGGGGCCTCACCGGGGGCAGGACGGCCGTCTCCGCGGCATCGGGGACGCGTGCGGACGGCTCGCCGGAGAAGGAGCCGGAGCCTGGGCCGGGGCCTCGGCCCGAGGACGACCCCTGGGCGTCCCGTCCGGGCGCCTGGGGGGCGTGTGCGGGCCCTGAGGGCCCTGAGGGGGCCGCGCGGGCGCGTCGGCGCCCCGTGGGCGGCCCGGCCGCCTCAGCGGCCTCCTCAGGGCCGGTGGAGGCCGGGCGGGCGCGCCGTCGGCGGCCGGTGGGCGGCGGCACGGAGAGCGACGCGGTGCCCGTGGTGCGCCCCGTGGGCCCGGACGGGACGGAGTCCGGCAGCGAATCGGCCGACGGGCCGGTCAGCGAGTCTCCAGGACCCTCCGCAGCCGCCGCGAACGCCTCCGGGCCCCCATGGGCGGCATGGGAGCCGTGGGCGCCATAGGCGTCATGGGCGGCGTGCCGCTCATGAGCCCCGTACGACGCGTACGGGGCGGGCTCCCGGGCGCCACGGGCGGCGCCCTCGCGCTCGTGGCGCGGTCCGGTCACTCGCCGGCCTTACCGCCGACCGCCCCGACCACCGGGGCGAGCCCCGCGGACCGCCCCACGGCATCCGTGTCCCCGCACTCCAACAGCCAGTTGGCGAGCATTCGGTGGCCCCATTCGGTGAGGACCGACTCGGGGTGGAACTGGACGCCCTCGACGCGCAGTTCACGGTGGCGCAGCCCCATGGCGATACCGGTCTCCGTCCAGGCCGTGATCTCCAGCTCCGGGGGCACGGTGCCCCGTTCCACGGCCAGCGAGTGGTAGCGGGTGGCGGTGAAGGGCGAGGGCAGCCCGCTGAAGACGCCGGCCCCCTCGTGGGTCACCAGCGAGGTCTTGCCGTGCAGCAGCTCCGGGGCCCGTCCGACGACTCCGCCGTACGCGACGGCCATGGACTGCATCCCCAGGCAGACGCCGAACACCGGTACGCCGGTGCTCGCGCAGTGCCGCACCATGTCGACGCAGACCCCGGCCTCCTCAGGGGTGCCGGGCCCGGGGGACAGCAGGACCCCGTCGAAGCCGTCCTGGGCGTGGGCCAGGGAGACCTTGTCGTTGCGCACCACCTCGCACTCGGCGCCGAGCTGGTACAGGTACTGGACGAGGTTGAAGACGAAGCTGTCGTAGTTGTCGACGACCAGGATGCGCGTGCTCATCGCGGACCCGCCATTCCCTGGTCGACGGTCACGTCGTTGAACGGCAACAGGGGCTCCGCCCAGGGGAAGACGTACTGGAAGAGCACGAAGACGATCGCCAGCACCAGCACGAGCGAAATCAGCGCCCGCATCCATGCGTTACCCGGCAGATGCCGCCAGATCCAGCCGTACATGCCATCCCTACTCACCGATGACGAAGTCGATTGCAGCACCGGAGTGCAGCACCAGAGTAAGGGTCGAGGGGTGGGGCCGGAGGGTCAGCTGTACAAAGCCTTGGGCTTGCCTTGGGCTACGGATTGGGTCGCGTCGAGGTGTGCCCAGGCGATCAGACGGTGGCTGTGGCCCCACTCCGGCTCACAGGTCGTCAGCGTGAGATAGCGGCCGGGGCGCCGGAAACCGGAGGCTCGCGGCACCGGATCGATCACCCCGGTGTCGGTCGGCAGGGTGCGGTAGGGCCGCCGGTCGACCCGGTAGGTGAACCAGGTGGTGCCGTCGCTCAGCACCACCGCGTCACCCGGGCGCAGCTGGGGAAAGTCCTTGAAGGGGTCGCCGTAGGTGCGGCGGTGCCCGGCGACGGAGAAGTTGCCGAGGGCACCGAGGCGGGCGGTGCGGGAGTAGTGGCCGAGCCCCTTCTTCAGGGTGCCGGTGGCGGTGCCCTCGAGGACGGGTTTGGCCCAGTCGGCGCCGAAGCGCGGGATGTACATGATCGCGAAGGAGGCGCCGGGCTCATAGCGGCGCGGCTCGGACGAGGGTTCGGCACCGGCGGAGACCGTGCCGGTGGCCCAGCGGTCCTGGAGGTGGTCGATCTCGCCGTCCATGGCGCGGTCGGCCCGTACCGAGGTCCAGTAGAGGACGTAGACCACCAGAAGAACGATCAGAGCTCCGACGGTGACACAGATCTCACTGAGCGTTCTGACGATCAGCCGCGTTCTCATCGGCCCCCACTGTCCGCTCCCGCCGTCCCGGTGACGCCTACCGGTGTCCGCCGGCGCTATCCGATGGGCTGTGCCTGGTGCAGATCCACTGTGCCGGAGTAGCCGGGAAGAGTCACCGTGTCGTGCTTGTCGACTTTCCAGCCGAGGCCGTACGCGTCGACATAGCTGCGGTAGTTCTGGATCGCGGGCGAGGCGGAGAGGGCGGCGCTCAGCTTGCCCCGGTCACCCACGGCGGTGACCTTGTAGGGCGGGGAGTAGACCTGGCCCTGGAGGATCAGGGTGTTGCCGACACAGCGCACCGCACTGGTGGAGATCAGCCGCTGGTCCATGACCTTGATCCCCTTGGCGCCGCCCTGCCACAGCGCGTTGACCACGGCCTGGAGATCCTGCTGGTGGATGACGAGATCGTTGGGCTGGGGGTCCGGGACGCCGGGGATCTTCGGGGTGGCGTTGGGCGGGGCGTCGGTGAGGGTGACGGTGAGCCCGGAGCCGGAGAGGTCCCTGGTGCCGGCGGTCTCCTCCAGGGCGGCCAGCTTGCGGCGCTCGGCCTCGGTGCTGCCGTTGTCCCGCCGGGCGAGGGCGTCGACCTCGGAGCGTATTTTGGCGGTGCTCTCGCCCAGGGTGCCGTTCTTACGGCTGCGCTCCTGGATAAGATCGGAGAGCCGCAGCATCGATTCATCACTGCGGAGATTGGTGCCCTGGGCTGTGTTGAAACTGGTCCAGAAGATCACTCCGGCCAGTGCGAAAACCGCTCCCGTGAGCAGCCGCACAGGCCGGAACCGGGGGTGGCGGGACGCCGGGGTGGGGGAGTCAGCGGAATTGCTCAACGTACCCTTACTCCTTACGACGCCGCGGAAGGACTACGCTAACCGACGTGTGGGGGAGGGACGTGGTCCCCGTCGCTGTCCCGCCCCGGCGCCGTCCGTACACATCCCCGCGCGGTCACGCAGCGCATCGACAGGAGAGTTCCTCGTGCCGAAGTCACGGATCCGCAAGAAGGACGACTTCACGCCGCCGCCCGCGAAGCAGGCAGCCAGCATCAATCTGAGCAGCGGCCGCCGGTGGGTGGCACCGCTGATGCTGGCCATGTTCCTGATCGGCCTCGCGTGGATCGTCATCTTCTACGTGACCACGGGGGACATGCCGGTCGAGTCACTGGGCAACTGGAACATCGTCGTCGGCTTCGGCTTCATCGCCGCGGGCTTCGTCGTCTCCACCCAGTGGAAGTGACCTGGCTGTCCTCAGGGTCGTCCCCAGGTTGTCCACAGAGTTATCCACAGCCGGGGAAAACTCAGAAGATCTGTGGATAACCTCTGCCGTGTTGACGCCGGTGTGACCGGCGACGGGCGTCTGTTCGATCGTTCATACCCCCGCCTTCCTGCGAAAACGCAGGTCAGTCGGGGGGCGTCCGCAGGTTCTCCACAGGTTGCCTAAGATCCACCACTCGCTGTGGACAACTGAGCGGGTCCGGCCCGGTTCAGGTCATCGGAGATCGTCGGGAACCGTCCACGGCACTGTGGGCGGACGTCCGGCATGGCCCGCCGCTCACCGGCCGACCACTCCGCTCAGCCGGTGAGCTGCACCGTCCGGATCCACACCATCGCGACGATCGCGAGCAGCACCAGGGCACAGGTCCCGCGCTGCACCAGCGCCCGCTTGTCACGGGGCGCGTGCACCATCCCGTACGCCACCACCGTGCCCGCGACCAGGCCGCCGACATGGGCCTGCCAGGCGATTCCGGACCAGGTGAAGGTGAAGAGCAGATTCAGCGCAAGCAGTGCGATGACCGGGCGCATGTCGTAGTTCAGCCGGCGCATCAGCACGGCGGTGGCGCCGAGCAGACCGAAGATCGCGCCGGAGGCGCCGAGCGACGGCTGGTTCTGTGCGGCCAGGAGATACGACAGCGCACTGCCGCCAAGCCCCGACAGCGCGTACAGCACGATGAAGCGGGCGCGGCCGAGCGCGGCCTCCAGCGGGCCGCCGATCCACCACAGCGAGAGCATGTTGAAGGCGATGTGCATCAGCTGCTGGTGCAGGAAGACCGAGGTCACCAGGCGCCACCACTGGCCCTCGGCGACACCGACGATCTGCACCGTGCCCGGGTCGTAGGCACGGCCGACCAGGTCGAGATCGTTCACCAGCCGGTCGCCCAGGGACAGCACCGCGAGCCATACCGCGATATTGATCGCGAGCAGGATCTTGGTGACCAGCCGGGGGTCCGACGTCATCGTGCCGCCGGCCAGTGTGCGCGGCCGTGCGGCACTCGGCGGGGGACCGGCGGCCGAGGCCCCGGACGACACCCGTCCGCTCACGCACTCAGGGCACTGGAACCCCACCGAAGCGCTGATCATGCACTCGGGGCAGATCGGGCGCTCACAGCGGGTGCAGGTGATGCCGGTCTCCCGCTGGGGGTGCCGGTAGCAGCAGACCGCCTGGTCCTCCATGGTGTCCCCTCGCCCCTTGTTCCACTTCTGATCGGGCGTTCCCCCGCCCCGCTTGTTCACACGGACACTTGTTCACACGGACAAGCGGGGCATGAAAGTTCCCCGACGCGCTCAGCCCTCGCGGGTCTCCACGACGACCGACTCGATGACGACGTCCTGAAGCGGACGGTCGGTGCGCGGATTGGTCGCGGTGCCCACGATCGCGTCGACGACCTTCTTGCTGGCCTCGTCGGCGACCTCGCCGAAGATGGTGTGCTTACCGGTCAGCCACGCGGTCGGGGCGACCGTGATGAAGAACTGCGAGCCGTTGGTGCCCGGGCCGGCGTTGGCCATCGCCAGCAGGTACGGCTTGTTGAAGGCCAGGTCCGGGTGGAACTCGTCACCGAACTCATAGCCGGGGCCGCCGGTCCCGTTGCCCAGCGGGTCGCCGCCCTGGATCATGAAACCGCTGATCACCCGGTGGAAGACGGTGCCGTCGTAGAGCTTCTCCTTGGCCTTCTTGCCAGTGGCCGGGTGGGTCCACTCGCGACTGCCTTCGGCCAGTTCAACAAAGTTCTTGACCGTCTTGGGGGCGTGGTTCGGCAGCAGCCGGACCACGATGTCGCCATTGTTCGTCTTCAGGGTGGCGTAAAGCTGCTCGGCCACGATCAACCTTCCATCGTTTTCACTTCCGTCTCCTGATCCTCGCACGGACGCAACGCCGACGAGTAGCCGCGGAGGCGCCGCCGGGCGCGCCAACCCGGGCGGTTTCACCGAGAATCCTCCCTATGACCCGGATGCCCGTTCACACATGCTGACCGCGCCGCCAAGGGGCATGATCTCCACAAACAGGCATGATCTTTCTTGGGATGGAAACACGAAACTGGGCAAATAGAGCGCGCGAGGAAAACGCACGACTCTGAACCCCGGAGCTTGACCACGCCACCGAGGAGGAGGATCCCGTGACCCGCATTGACAGCGTGCGAGCCGCGACCGGCACGGCCAAGGGCAGTGTCCTGCACGCCGCGGAGGCGGTGGCACCCTACGCCGGCACGGCCAAGGACACCGCGGCGCGCTACGCGTACGAGGCCCGCGTACGGCTGGCGCCGAAGGTCTCGACCGCGGCGCACCAGGCCCGGTGCACAGCCGGTGCCCAGTACCACGCCCATGTCGCGCCACGGCTCAACCAGGCCCGAGGCACCCTGCCGCCGAAGGTGGACCAGGCCGCCACACGGGCCGCCAAGCGCACCCGTAAGGCGGCGCGGTACGCCGCCCACTACACCGCACCGCGGATGGAGCAGGCGATGGCCGGGATGCGCGCCGTCGCCGGACCCGCGCGCGAGGAGGCGGCCGTCCGCACGGGCGCGGCCATCGCGGCGCTGCGCACCCATGTGACGGCCGCGGAGATCGAGAAGCTGGCCAGGAAGCACCGCCGCCGGGCCCGGGCCGCCCGTGTCGCCAAGCGGGCGGCCTTCATCGGGCTGGTGGGCGCGGCCGTCTACGCCGCCTGGAAGTGGTGGGACAGGCAGGCCAACCCCGACTGGCTGGTCGAGCCCCCGGCGGCGACCGAGGTAGGCGACCGCGAGCGGCTATCGGCGGTGGACGGCAGCGACCAGAACACCCTCGACCCCGAGGTGCGGGCCAAGCAGGCCGAGGCCCAGGCCCGCAGGGACGACGAGCGCTGAACGGCGCCGCCGCACAGGGCGCCCGGCGCGGCCCTCCACGGCGAGCGCCCGGCGCGGCCTTCCACGAGGGCGGGAGATCAAGGGATCTCCCGCCCCTCGCCCCGTCTCACCGCCCCGCGCCGTCTCCACGCCGCGTGCGGTTTCCGCACCAGCCCCCGGCTCAGTCCCAGTCCGCCGGGTCCTCCCCCTGGGAACGGCGCTGCCTCCGCTCCAGGAAGATCTCGGTGAAGACCGAGACCTTGGCCCGTAACGCCCAGGGGTCGAACGGCTTGGCCATGTAGTCCACCGCACCGGCCGCATACCCCCTCGAGGAGTGCTCGGGATCGGCGCCCATCGCGGTGAGGAAGATGATCGGGATGTCGCGGTTGCGAGAACGCCGCTTGATATGGGCCGCCGTCTCATAGCCATCCATCTCGGGCATCTGCACATCCAGCAGGATCACCGCGAAGTCATCGTGGTCGAGCAGTGCCTTGAGTGCCTCCTGTCCGGAGGTCGCGGTCACCAGCTCCTGGTCGAGCGTGGCCAGCACGGCCTCCATGGCCAGCAGATTGTTCTGCTGGTCGTCCACCACGAGGATCTTCGGCCGCGGGCCCGTGCCCCGCTTGGGCGCCGCGGGCCCCTCCGGACCCTCGGGCGCCTCCTTCGGCTGTGGCACCACGACCGGAGGCTGGGACTCCACCATGGCCAGCTGCCGCTCCAGGACCAGGCAGCGCTCCTCCGCCCGCCGCCCCCGCAGCCGCACCTCCTCCAGCTCCTCGGCCAGCCGCCGCACCTCCTGCTGGAGCAGATCCCGCTCCTTGAGCAGCTCGTCCCGGTCCGGGAGGTCCCGCTCCAGCGCGTCCGCCCGGGCACGCTCCGTCGCCCATGCCGCCTCGGCCTGGTTCAGCCGCACCTCGAGATCGGCGATGCGGTGCTTGCGGTCCAGCAGCGCCTCGCCCAGCGCGTCCTGGTGCGCCATGGAAACCCGCGCGTCCCGGTCGGCGTCGGCCAGCTGGATCTGGAGGATCTCCATGGCGTGCCCGGGGGAGCGGCTGGTGCGGACCGCGGCCCGGTGCAGCTCCCGCACCAGCTCGATGGCGGCGGGGGTGGGAGCGACGCCCCGCCGCGCGGCGAGATCGGTGAACAGATCGAAGACGAACTCCCACGGCGGGATGCGGGTGCCGTTCAGAAACCGCGAGACGGTGCTCGGGTCCCGGTGCCTGCGCACCGCGTATCTGCGCACCGAGATCCCCAGCCCCAGGAACAGCTTCCTCAGCTCCACCGCGAACACCCGGCACTCCTCGGGCAGGTTCTCGCCCAGCGGATGCAGTTCACCCATCGTGTCCCCCTGTACGGCGGCCTGCGCCGATCAGACGACTCCCGGGCGATCTGCCCGAGTTGTGGGAAACACCCTGGAGCATCCCGAGGGTGTTGCGCCGGGTATTGACAGGAGTGGCAACACCGATATCAGGGGCGAAACGAAACAGCCAGGACACCGATCACGGTGTCCCGGCTGGCGATGGAGGTGGAGCCTAGGAGAGTCGAACTCCTGACATCCGCCATGCAAAGACGGCGCTCTACCAACTGAGCTAAGGCCCCTTCGCCGATCAGGATACCCGGTACCGACCACCATTCCCGACCGGGTATCGCTCGCGCGTAGACCTCTCCGTAGGATGCCACGCAAGATTCGCGGCAGCGAAGCGAAGGGGAGAGCGAGATGGACGCAACACAGCAGGATGCCACCGCGCGCGCACGGGAGCTTCAGCGCAGCTGGTACGGGGAGCCGCTGGGGGCGCTCTTTCGCCGTCTCATCGACGATCTCGGTCTCAACCAAGCACGTCTCGCCGCCGTCCTCGGTCTGTCCGCGCCCATGCTCTCGCAGCTCATGAGCGGCCAGCGAGCCAAAATCGGCAACCCCGCGGTCGTCCAGCGGGTACAGGCGCTCCAGGAGCTGTCCAGTCAGGCGGCGGACGGCAGGGTCAGCGCCGCCGAGGCGGCCGAGCGCATGGAGGAGATCAAGAAGTCCGCGGGCGGCTCCGTCCTCAACTCCACCCAGACCACGGCGAGCACGGGCGCCCCGACCGTAAGGCGAGTGGTGCGAGAGATCCAGTCGCTGCTGAGGTCCGTGTCGGCCGCGGGAGACATCATCGATGCCGCCGACTCCCTCGCCCCCACCCACCCCGAGCTGGCAGAGTTTCTCCGTGTGTACGGCGCCGGGCGGACCGCCGAGGCGGTCGCCCACTATGAGGCGCACCAGAGCTGACGGGCTGAACTGCTGACGAGTCGATGACGGGGCGGGCACGGCGCGATGGGTGAGATCTTCGCGGGCCGGTACGAGCTGGTGGACCCGATCGGGCGTGGAGGGGTGGGCGCCGTATGGCGCGTCTGGGACCATCGCCGCAGACGGTACGTGGCAGCGAAGGTGCTCCAGCAACGCGATGCCCACACACTGCTGCGCTTCGTCCGGGAACAGGCCCTGCGGATCGATCACCCCCATGTACTGGCACCGGCCAGCTGGGCGGCCGACGACGACAAGGTGCTGTTCACCATGGACCTGGTGGGCGGCGGTTCGTTCGCCCATCTCATCGGGGACTACGGCCCGCTGCCGCCCCGTTATGTGTGCACACTGCTCGACCAGCTGCTCGCCGGACTGGCCGCGGTGCACGCCGAGGGTGTGGTGCACCGGGACATCAAACCCGCGAACATCCTGCTGGAGTCCACCGGGACCGGCCGGCCGCACGTCCGGCTGGGCGACTTCGGCATCGCGCTGACCAAGGGCGAGCCGCGCCTCACCGAGGCCAACTACGTGATGGGCACGCCTGGTTACTTCGCGCCCGAGCAGATGATGGGCGACGACCCGGACTTCCCCGCCGACCTCTTCGCCGTCGGGCTGGTGACGCTCTATCTGCTCACCGGGCACAAGCCGGACGGGGAGGCGCTCGTCAAGCTGTTCGAACAGGGGGTGCCGAACGCGCCCACGGACGTGCCCGAACCGCTGTGGCAGGTGATCGCGGGCCTGCTGCAACCGGACCCCGAGAACCGCTTCCGCACCGCCACGGGAGCGCGGAAGGCGCTGGCGACAGCGATCGATCTGCTGCCCGAGGCCGACCTGGACGACGAGGCCATCGAGGTCTTCGACCATCTCGGGCCGCTGCCCACCGGGTTCGGCCCCGAAGGCCCGACCCGGCCGCGCCGCCGCCATGCGAAGGCCGACCCGCCCCAGGGGAACGGCTCGGCGCCGTCCGGACCTCAGTCCACCGCCGAGACGGCCCCCGCCGTCGGCGCGGCCCCCGCCGCCCAAGCGGACCCGCCCCAGCAGCCCGCCGGTGAGGCGGCTCCTCCTCAGCCGGCCACTCCACAGCCGTCCATGTCCGACACCGGCAGCTTCACCCTCCCGCCACCGCTCCCCCGGAACGACCAGCCACAGCTCCCGCAGACCCCGTCCGACCGGGCCTCGCGCCCCGAGGCCACGCCCGGCCGCACTCCGCACACCCATACGCCCGGGGCTCCTGGGTCTCCCGGGGCTCCGTCCTCCGAAGTCCGGTACACCGGGCCCCCGTACGCCCAGGCGCCCCTGAACCGGACCCCACCGCCCCAGCCCGCGGGCCCGCCGACACCGACGCCCCCGCCACCGGCCGCCCAGCCCGCGACTCCACCCCCGCCGGTCCAGCAGCCGTCGATACCCCACCCGCTGGCCCCGCCGACCCCTTCGACGGCGGCCCCGCTCCCACCGGCACAGCCGCCCGTGCACCATCCGCACCACGCACAGCAGCCCCCACACCCCGTACAGCCGGTGCAGCATGCGCACCCGCATACGCCCACCCCCGCTCCCCATCCGACCGCGGCTCCCTCGCCGACTCCGACACCGACGCCGACACCCACGCCGACTCCGACCCCGACGCCGACGCCGCCCCCGCGTGATTTCCCTTCTACTCGTCCATACACCGCCGAGCGGCCGCAGGTTCCCGTCGCGACCCGGCGACGCCCCGGGCCGTCCCGGAGGGCGACGCTCTCGATCCTGATCGTCGCGGCGCTGTGCTTCGCCGTCGGCGCATGGGCGCTCGTCGCCTCGGGCTGAACAGCGCCCTCCCCTGACGCCCTCTGACGCCCCCTGACGACGCCCCCGCTGACGGCGCCCCGCGACACGCCCCGGAGAAATCAGGCCCCGGCCACCGAACAGACCCGAGCCGCCAAACAGGCCCCGGCCACCAGGCAGACCCCAGCCACCAAACAGACCCCAGGCACCAAACAGACCCCAACCGCCGAACAGACCCCAACTACCAACCCGACGGCGGCCCGTACCGCTGGGACGAGGCCCGGCGCCTGGCGGCGTACGTCCACACGCCGAGCCCGAGCACCAGGGCCGTCCCTGTGCCGATGCCCGCGTACCCCACCACCCGCAGCGCGGCCTTCGAGTCGGCGATGCCGGAGCCGGGCCCCTCCATCCGGTCGTCGTCCGCCGCGGCGTCCGGATGGCGCTTGGCCGCCCGCCGGTCGGCCGCCGTGAGCCCGAACCCCGCCTCGACCGGGTCCTTGTCGTAGCTGGGCCCGCCGCGCGCGGCGCCCGCGACCCGCACCCGCAGGACGACCGGCACCGAGGTGTTCAGATGCGGTGCCACCTGTGGCGGGTTGAGGGTGACCGCCAGGAAGTACCCGCCGCTGAAGCTCATCGCGCGGACCGTGGAGCCGGTGTTCGCATACCGGTTTCCGTAGGCCACCGGCGCGGTGGTCACCTGGGTGCGGGGCGACTCGCCGTCCTGTGCGGCGGGGGTGCCGCGCTTCGCGAGTCCGCGCGCCGGGTTGTAGGCGTGCATCGACAGTGCGCGGTCGAGCAGACGGGTGCTCTGGTCCTTGCCGTCGGCGGACATTTCCGCGACGGCGGAGAGGCGCTGGCCCCAGTCGACGGGCACCCGGTAGAAGTGCGTCTCCCCCGGCGTGATCTCGTCCCCCCACACCCCGGTCCCCAGGGTCGGCGCGTCGGTGAAGCCGCGTCCGCCGCTCCTCGGCCAGGCCGTGCCCTCCGGCGGCTCGGGCGGCGGTGTGCTCGAACTCCCCTCCGGGGCCGCTCCGGTGGCCCCGCCCTTCACGGGTGGCTCCACCATCAGCCGGAGCTCCATGGGCCAGCGCTCCGGGTCCGGCGATCCGTCCTGGCGCTCCACCGTCACCGCATAGCGCCCCGCCTGGTGGCAGGAGGCGGGGCCGGAGTCCGTCTGGCGGGAGGCGTAGTCGGCCAGGGGATAGGCGACGCCACTCGTCTCGACCTTCGGGGAGGCGGTGCCGCAGATGGCCCCGTCAGGGCTCTCCAGCGTCACCTTCACACCGTCGCGGTACGAGGCCACCTCCGCCCCCGGCCGGGGTGCCGCGACCGCCGAGACATAGGCGGCCGACTTCGTGTCGAGCGTCACGCCGTAGTACCGCTTCTCGCCCGGCCCGATGCTGTCGACATAGGTGCGGCCGGCCGCGAGGGAGGGGGCGCCCGTCTCACCCTCGGCGCCGTCTATCCGGGTGCCGCGGGTCTCGTACGCCCGGGCCCCGGCGGCACCGTCGGCGAGGGACGTCCCCGGTGCCGCGGCCACCGCGCACAGCGCCACCGCCGCGGCGAGACCGGCCCTGACCTTGCGGCGGTCCTTCATCGCGCGTCACTCCTCGTCGTACCGGCCGGTCAGCCCGTTCAACTTTGCCTGTGCAAGCTATTCGTTTGCGAGAGTGAAACACGAAGGCCCCCCGACATCCCGTCCCCGACGCCCCCGCGACTTCCCCGTCAGGCGCCAGTAAAGCCGACGGGGCCCCGACCACTCCAGCGGTCGGGGCCCCGTATCGGGACTGTCGTAGGGGCTCACACACCCGAGCCTGCGGGCACGGAGTCGGTCGCCTCCGTCCACAGATCCTGCTCGGCGCGATCCGCCTGGATCTGGCGGTACACGAGGAGCCCGCCGATGGCGGCCAGTGCGACCAGGAGCAGCTTCTTCACTGCGCTACCTCGTCTCTTTCTTGACGTAGGGGACCTCTGGCGCCCGATGATACACACCGACCGATACCGATCGGTGACCTATGACCGGCATTGGCAGGTGAGAAATCGGGAAGGAACCGGGGATCAACTCCCGGCCCTCATACGACATCAGCCTGGACGGAGAAGATCTCCATCCAGGCTGATCGCGACGGTGGGGCTAACAGGACTTGAACCTGTGGCCTCTTCCTTATCAGGGAAGCGCTCTAACCGTCTGAGCTATAGCCCCGCGCTGCACCGAAAGATTAGCGCACCACCTGCCCCGTCCCAAAATCGGTATCGGCGGGCCGCTACTCGTCCTCGGCCAAGGTCAGCTCGACGCCGCCCACGAAGCCCGCCGACAGGTTGTAGATGAAGGACCCGAGCGTGGCCAGCGCGGTCGCCAACACCACATTGATCACGGCAATGATCGCGGTGAACCCCAGGACACGCGGAAGCGACAGGAACGACTCCAGGTCGAACCCGCTGCCCTTCTGCGACTCCGTCGCATCGCTGATGGTGTTGCCCACCGCGCTGAAGACGCCCATGGCGTCCATGACCACCCACAGCACCGCCACCGCGATCACCGTGCAGACGCCCAGCGCGATCGCCAGCAGGAAGCTGACCTTCATGACCGACCACGGATCGACCTTGGCGACCCTCAGCCGCGCCTTACGGGTCCGCGGCGCCTGACGGGCCCCCGCGGACGTACGGGGGCGCCGGACGCCCGTGGCGGCCTGCTGGTGCCCCTGCTGGGCGCCTTGGGCCGACTGCCCGGGCACCCCGGAACCGCCCCGTCCGGCCCCGCCGCCGGGCGGCGGGGCGTATGCCTGCGGCGGGTGGTACGGCTGCGCGGGCTGGGAGGGGGCGGGGCGCTCATTGGGGAGCGGGCTGGCGTACTGGGGGTGCGGATCGCGCTGCGGCCGCAGCTTCCGGGTCTCCGTCACGGCGGACTCCCCGGCCGGGCCACGGGCGCCTTCCCCAGCGGCGGTGCCGCCCACCGAAGTCGGGGCTCCCGGTCCCGGACGCCCTCCGGCGTCCGCACCGCCGCCCGCGGCACCCGTGGCTCCACTCACGACTTACTCCTCGGTCTCGTCGGCCGGGGGCGCTGTGCCCTCGGCCGCCTCGGACGCGGCCTCCTCGGCTGCCACGTTCCCGGACGAGGATTCCTCCTCGACCTCTTCAGCCTCACGACCGGCCTCGGCGTTCCGGGCGATGCCCACGACGGCATCGCGCTTACCCAGGTTGATCAGTTGGACGCCCATGGTGTCACGGCCCGTCTCCCTGACCTCATTGACCCGGGTACGGATCACGCCACCGCTGAGCGTGATGGCGAGGATCTCATCCGTCTCCTCGACCACCAGCGCCCCGACCAGGGAACCACGGTCCTCGACGATCTTCGCTGCCTTGATCCCGAGACCGCCGCGCCCCTGGACGCGGTACTCATCGACATTGGACCGCTTCGCGTACCCACCGTCCGTGGCGGTGAACACGAACGTACCGGGCCGGACCACATTCATCGAGAGGAGTTCGTCATCCTCGCGGAAGCTCATGCCCTTCACACCGGAGGTCGCGCGCCCCATCGGCCGCAGTGAATCGTCCGTCGCCGTGAACCGGATCGACTGCGCCTTCTTGCTGATCAGCAGCAGATCGTCCTCGGAGGAGACCAGCTCGGCACCGATCAGCTCGTCCTCGCGGCCGTCCTCCATCTCCCGGAGGTTGATCGCGATCACACCGCCGGAGCGGGGCGAGTCGTAGTCCTTCAGCGGGGTCTTCTTCACCAGCCCGGACTTGGTGGCCAGCACCAGATACGGCACCGCCTCGTAGTCCCGGATGGCGAGAATCCGCGCGATCTTCTCATCGGGCTGGAAGGCCAGCAGATTCGCCACATGCTGGCCGCGCGCGTCGCGTCCGGTGTCCGGGAGCTCGTACGCCTTCGCCCGGTAGACCCGGCCCTTGTTGGTGAAGAACAGCAGCCAGTGGTGGGTGGTCGAGACGAAGAAGTGGGAGACGATGTCGTCCTGCTTCAGCTTCGTCCCGCGCACGCCCTTGCCGCCGCGCTTCTGCGAGCGGTAGTCCTCGGTCTTGGTGCGCTTGACATAGCCGCCACGCGTGATCGTGACGACGATGTCCTCCTCGGCGATCAGGTCCTCGATGGACATGTCGCCGTCGAAGGGGACCAGCTTGGAGCGCCGGTCGTCGCCGTACTTCTCGACGATCGCGGTCAGCTCCTCGCTGATGATCTGCCGCTGCCGCTCCGGCGAGGCGAGGATCGCGTTGTACTCGCTGATCTTCGCCTGGAGCTCGTCGTGCTCCTGGATGATCTTCTGACGCTCCAGGGCGGCCAGCCGCCGCAGCTGCATCTCCAGGATCGCGTTGGCCTGGATCTCGTCGATCTCCAGCAGCCCCATCAGGCCGCCGCGCGCGGTGTCGACCGTGTCGCTGCGCCGGATCAGCGCGATGACCTCGTCGATCGCGTCCAGGGCCTTGAGCAGACCGCGCAGGATATGCGCCCGCTCCTCGGCCTTGCGCAGCCGGAAACGCGTCCGGCGGACGATGACCTCGACCTGGTGCGTGACCCAGTTGCGGATGAACGCGTCCAGCGAGAGGGTGCGCGGCACACCGTCGACCAGCGCCAGCATGTTGGCGCCGAAGTTGGTCTGAAGATCCGTGTGCTTGTAGAGGTTGTTGAGCACCACCTTGGCGACCGCGTCCCGCTTGAGCACGATGACCAGGCGCTGGCCGGTGCGCGAGGAGGTCTCGTCGCGGACGTCGGCGATGCCGCCGATCCTGCCGTCCTTCACCAGGTCGGCGATCTTCTGCGCGAGGTTGTCCGGGTTCACCTGGTACGGCAGCTCGGTGACCACCAGGCACTGCCGGCCCTGGATCTCCTCGACCTCCACCACCGCGCGCATGGTGATCGAGCCGCGCCCGGTGCGGTACGCCTCCTCGATGCCCTTACGGCCGACGACCAGCGCCCCGGTCGGGAAGTCCGGGCCCTTGATCCGGTCGATCAGGGCGTCGAGCAGCTCCTCCTGCGTGGCCTCGGGGTTGGCCAGGGCCCACTGGGCGCCCTCGGCCACCTCGCGCAGATTGTGCGGCGGGATGTTGGTGGCCATGCCGACCGCGATCCCCGCCGAGCCATTGATCAGCAGGTTGGGGAAGCGGGCCGGCAGGACCGTCGGCTCCTGGTTACGGCCGTCGTAGTTGTCCTGGAAGTCGACGGTCTCCTCGTCGATGTCCCGGAGCATCTCCATCGACAGCGGCGCCATCTTGCACTCGGTGTACCGCATGGCCGCCGCGGGGTCGTTGCCCGGGGAGCCGAAGTTGCCGTTGGAGTCGACCAGCGGCATCCGCATGGACCACGGCTGGGCCAGCCGCACCAGCGCGTCGTAGATCGACGAGTCACCGTGCGGATGGTAGGTGCCCATGACGTCGCCGACGACGCGGGCGCACTTGTAGAAGCCCTTCTCGGGGCGGTACCCGCCGTCGTACATCGCGTACAGCACCCGGCGGTGCACCGGCTTGAGGCCGTCCCGGACGTCGGGCAGCGCACGGCTGACGATCACGCTCATCGCGTAATCGAGGTACGAGCGCTGCATCTCCGTCTCGAGGCCGACCGGCTCGACGCGGAGGGCGGCGCCTTCGGCGAGCTCGTCGGGGGTCTGGTCGTCGGGCGTGTTCGGGGTGTTCTCGTCGGCCATTGCTGGTCAAAATCCTTCTGTCGTCTGCGGCTGGGGGCCGACTCAGATGTCGAGGAAGCGGACATCCTTGGCGTTGCGCTGGATGAACGAGCGCCGTGCCTCGACGTCCTCACCCATGAGAACCGAGAACAGGTCGTCGGCCTGTGCCGCGTCGTCCAGCGTGACCTGGCCGAGGACGCGGTGGTCCTGGTCCATCGTGGTCACTCGCAGCTCTTCGGCGTTCATCTCGCCCAGACCCTTGAAGCGCTGGACGGAGTCGTCCCTGATGCGCTTGCCCTGTTCACGGCCGGCCTGGATCAGCGCGTCCCGCTCCCGGTCCGAGTATGCGTACTCGACCTCGTCCCGGCCCCACTTGATCTTGTAGAGGGGCGGACGGGACAGGAAGACATGGCCCGCCTCGACCAGCGGGCGCATGAAGCGGAAGAGGAAGGTCAGCAGCAGGGTGTTGATGTGCTGGCCGTCGACGTCGGCGTCCGCCATCAGAATGATCTTGTGATAGCGGAGCTTGGTGATGTCGAAGTCCTCGTGCACCCCGGTGCCGAAGGCGGAGATCAGCGCCTGGACCTCGTTGTTCTGGAGGATCTTGTCGACCCGGGCCTTCTCGACGTTGAGGATCTTGCCTCGGATCGGGAGGATCGCCTGATACTGCGGGTTACGGCCGGACTTGGCCGAGCCGCCGGCGGAGTCACCCTCGACGATGAAGATCTCGCACTTCGCCGGGTCGTTGGACTGGCAGTCGCTCAGCTTGCCCGGCAGCGACGCGGTCTCCAGCAGCCCCTTGCGGCGGGTCAGATCGCGCGCCTTACGGGCCGCGACGCGGGCCGTGGCCGCCTGGATCCCCTTGCGGACGATGTCCGCCGCCTCATTGGGGTTGCGGTCCAGCCAGTCGGCGAGATGCTCGTTGACGATCTTCTGGACGAAGGTCTTGGCCTCCGTGTTGCCCAGCTTGGTCTTGGTCTGGCCCTCGAACTGTGGCTCGCCCAGCTTGACCGAGATGATCGCGGTCAGGCCCTCGCGGATGTCCTCGCCCGTAAGGTTGTCATCGCGCTCCCGGAGCAGCTTCTTGTCGCGCGCGTACTTGTTGATCAGGTACGTCAGCGCGGCGCGGAAGCCCTCCTCGTGGGTGCCGCCCTCATGGGTGTGGATGGTGTTCGCGAAGCTGTAGACACCCTCGGTGTACTGCGCGTTCCACTGCATCGCGAGTTCGAGGGAGAGCATCCGCTCCTTGTCCTCGGCCTCGAAGCCGATCACCGTGGGGTGGACCAGCTCGCCCTTGCGGGAGTTGAGGTAGGTGACGAAGTCGACGATGCCGCCCTCGTAGTGGTACTTCACGGAGAGCGGCTTGCCCTCCTCGTCCACATGGGCCTCGCGCTCGTCCGTGAGCGAGATCGACAGCCCCTTGTTGAGGAACGCCATCTCCTGAAAGCGCCGGGCCAGCGTCTCGAAGGAGTACTCGGTGGTCTCGAAGACGTCCGGGTCCGCCCAGAAGGTGACCGTGGTGCCGGTCTCCTCCGTGGCCTCGTTCCGGGCCAGGGGCGCGGTCGGCGCTCCCGTCTTGTAGTCCTGGGTCCAGCGGTAGCCGTCCGTCCTGACCTCGACCGACACCTTCGACGACAGGGCGTTGACGACGGAGACGCCGACGCCGTGCAGACCGCCGGAGACGGCGTAGCCGCCGCCGCCGAACTTGCCGCCCGCGTGCAGCACGGTCAGCACGACCTCCACGGCCGGCTTCCCCTCCGAGGGGACGATGCCCACGGGGATGCCACGGCCGTTGTCGACGACGCGTACGCCGCCGTCGGCGAGGATCGTGACCTCGATGCTGTCGGCATGACCGGCCATGGCCTCGTCGACGGAGTTGTCGACGACCTCTTGGACGAGGTGGTGCAGGCCGCGCTCACCGGTGGAACCGATGTACATACCGGGTCGCTTGCGGACCGCCTCCAGCCCCTCCAGAACGGTGATCGCACTGGCGTCGTACGACGGCGAAGCAAGTGCCTCGTCATCGGGCGTGGACGGGATGTTTTCGATGGGGTTGCCGGAATCGGCCACGAAGCGCCCTTTCTGGCACAGCACGAGCCGTCTCCGGACAGGCGGGAGCGGCTGCGTCGTTCAACATGTGTCCGCAAGCGCTCGGTGCGCCAGCGGCGACGGTGTACGGCCCCAGTCTACCGGTAGCGCCGACAAGAATGGGGGCTTGCTGGCGCCTGAGTCCGCATGTGCCGCCCTGAACCGCCCGCCGCCGACTCCCCATATGCGGGGACGGGCTCCAAGAGGCTCACACCGCCACTCAGCGCTTCGGGCTGTCAACCACCGGCTACCGTGACCGGGGTCTCAGCAGTCACCCTGTTACCACCGGTTAACACGAGGGCACGAGCCCCTGCTCAGCCGTAGGTGTCCCCGGGTCCTGTGGAGCCCGGGGAACGCAGCGGGCCATAGCGGCGGGGCGGGCCGCCGGGGCCCAGAACCTTGATCATCTTTACGGTGCCCTGGCCCAGATCCGCGTTCAGCCGGGCCACGAGCTGCGGGGCGAGCAGCCGCAGCTGGGTCGCCCACGCCGTGGAGTCGCAGCGCACCGTGAGCACCCGGGCGTCCTCGTCATAGCGCTGGGGCTCGCAGTGCTGGGCCACCTCGGGCCCCACCATCTGGGGCCAGCGGCCCATCACCCCGCCGACCGCGGCCGGGGTCTCCCAGCCGCGCTCGGTGATCAGCCGGTTGATCGCCGCACCGAGCGGAAGCGGATCGCGGCCATCGGCGCGTGCGCCGGAGCGCAGGCCCCCTCTGCGCGCCTGCTTCTTCTGCTGGGCCGCGGCCCCCCGGGCGCGCGCCTGCTCCTTGGCGGCGCGCAGCGCCACCCGCGCGAGATCGACCCCCGACGGCTCGGGCGCCGAGGGTTCGGGAACCGGCGAAGGCCGCCCTGGCTGGTCCATCCGGTCCGTCATACGCGCCGCACCTCGCCATCGGACACCGCGTAGCGCGTGCCGGCCAGCACCTGCGGGACGTCGTCCTCCACCGCCGCGGTCACCAGCACCTGCTCCCCGGGGGCGACCAGCTCGGCCAGCCGCTCTCGGCGCCGCGCGTCCAGCTCCGCGAAGACGTCGTCCAGCACCAGCACCGGCTCGCCCGCCTCGGTGCGCAGCAGATCGTAGGAGGCCAGCCGCAGCGCGAGGGCGTACGACCAGGACTCGCCATGGCTGGCGTAGCCCTTCGCCGGGAGCCGGCCCAGCTTGAGGACCAGGTCGTCGCGGTGCGGGCCCACCAGCGTGACCCCGCGCTCGACCTCCTGCTTACGGGCCTGGGTGAGGGCGGCCATCAGCAGCTCGTACAGCTCCTCGCGGCTGCCCGCGTCCGTCAGGCCCTCACCGGCCGAGCCGCGGTACTCCAGCAGCACGGGGCCGCCGCCCGGGGCGAGTTGCTCGTACGCCTTGTCCGTGAGCGGCTGGAGCACGGAGATCAGATCGAGCCGCTGGGCGAGCAGCTCGGCACCGGTCCTGGCCAGATGCTGGTCCCAGACGTCGAGGGTGGACAGGGCCGCGTCGCCGCCACCGCCGCGCGAACCGTGGCGCCGGGCCAGGGCGGCGGTCTTCAGCAGGGTGTTGCGCTGCTTCAGCACCCGGTCGTAGTCGGAGCGGACTCCCGCCATCCGGGGCGCCCGCGCGGTGATCAGCTCGTCGAGGAAGCGACGGCGCTCGCCCGGATCGCCCTTGACCAGGGCCAGATCCTCCGGCGCGAACAGCACCGACCGCAGGATCCCCAGCACATCACGCGGTCTGACCTGCGAGGACCGATTGATACGGGCGCGATTGGCCTTGCCCGGGTTGAGCTCGAGCTCGACCAGCTGCTGCCGGTCCCCCTGGACGACCGCGGCCCGGACCACGGCCCGCTCCGCGCCCATGCGCACCAGCGGGGCGTCGGAGGAGACCCGGTGGCTGCCGAGGGTGGCGAGATAGCCGACGGCCTCGACCAGATTGGTCTTGCCCTGGCCATTGGGCCCGACGAAGGCCGTGACGCCCGGGTCGAGAGCCACCTCGGCCCGGGCGTACGAGCGGAAGTCGGCGAGCGAGAGATGCGTGACGTGCATAGTGAGCTGCGCCGACCTCCCCCGGCAGGACTGCTTGCTCCACCCCGCGGGGTGGTTACTTCTCGCTGCTCTCGACGGCGTGGCCGCCGAACTGATTGCGCAGCGCGGCGACCATCTTCATCTGCGGCGAGTCCTCCTGGCGGGAGGCGAACCGGGCGAAGAGCGACGCGGTTATCGCGGGCAGCGGCACGGCGTGGTCGATCGCGGCCTCCACGGTCCAGCGGCCCTCACCGGAGTCCTCCGCGTAGCCCCGCAGCTTGGACAGGTGCTCGTCCTCGTCCAGGGCGCGGACGGCCAGGTCCAGCAGCCAGGAACGGATGACCGTGCCCTCCTGCCAGGACCGGACGACCTCGCGGACGTCGGTGACCGAGTCCACCTTCTCCAGCAGCTCCCAGCCCTCGGCGTACGCCTGCATCATCGCGTACTCGATGCCGTTGTGGACCATCTTGGCGAAGTGGCCCGCGCCGACCTTGCCGGCGTGGACGGCCCCGCCCTGGCCCTCGGGCTTGAGCGCGTCGAAGATCGGCTGGACCCGGGCCACATGCTCGGCGGCGCCGCCGTACATCAGGGCGTAGCCGTTCTCCAGGCCCCAGATACCGCCGGAGACACCGCAGTCGACAAAGCCGATGCCCTTGGCGTTGAGCTGCTCGGCGTGTTTCTCGTCGTCGGTCCAGCGGGAGTTTCCGCCGTCCACGACGATGTCGCCGGGCGACAGCAGCTCGGCCAGCTCATCGATGGTGATCTGGGTGGGGACGCCCGCCGGGACCATGACCCACACCACACGCGGGCCCTTGAGCTTGCTGACGAGCTCATCGAGGCTGTGGACATCGGCGACGTCCGGGTTGCGGTCGTATCCGATGACGGTGTGGCCTGCGCGGCGGATGCGCTCGCGCATGTTGCCGCCCATCTTGCCGAGGCCGATGAGACCGAGCTCCATCAGTGATCCTTCGTAGTCCCTAGCGTTTCGCGGTGAATCCGAGCCTACGCCCGCGGGTAGCCGCACAGATGTGGGCTACACCTGCTCATTCGTTCGCCTCAGCCGCTCAGCCGGACCGGCATGATCAGGTACTTGTACGCCTCGTCCGCCTCGGCGTCCATGGCGGGCTTGCCACTGAGCAGGGCGGGCTTGGTCGAGGTGGTGAAGGACAGCTGGGCGACCGGCGAGTCGATCGCGCTGAGCCCGTCCAGCAGGAACGTCGGGTTGAAGGCGATCGAGATGTCGTCGCCGTCGAGCTGGGCGTCCACCCGCTCCACAGCCTGTGCGTCGTCGCTGGATCCGGCCTCCAGGATCAGCACCCCCTGCTCGAAGGTGAGCCGCACCGGGGTGTTGCGCTCGGCGACCAGGGCCACACGCTTGACGGCCTCGACGAACGGGGGGGTCTCGATCACCGCGACCGAGTTGAACTCGGTGGGGAAGAGCGTGCGGTACTTCGGCAGGTCGCCCTCGAGCAGCCGGGTGGTGGTACGGCGCCCGGCGCCCTCGAAGCCGATCAGGCCCTCGCCCGCACCCGAGCCGGAGAGCGCGAGCGCGACGGTGTCACCGCTGGTCAGCGACTTGGCGGTGTCGAGGAGCGTCTTGGCGGGCACCAGCGCGACGGCGGAGATGTCGGGGGTCTCGGGCTTCCACAGGAACTCGCGGACGGCGAAGCGATAGCGGTCGGTGGAGGCCAGCGTGACGGTGTCGCCCTCGATCTCGATCCGCACACCCGTGAGCACCGGCAGGGTGTCGTCACGGCCGGCGGCGATGGCGACCTGGGCCGCGGCGGCGGCGAAGACCTCACCGGGGACGGTGCCGGTCGCGGTCGGCATCTGCGGCAGTGCCGGGTACTCCTCCACAGGCAGGGTGTGGAGTGTGAATCGCGAGGAGCCGCAGACCACGGTGACCCGCACCCCGTCGGTGGAGATCTCCACCGGGCGGTTGGGAAGGGCGCGGCAGATGTCGGCGAGAAGGCGGCCGGAGACGAGGACCGTGCCGTCGTCCTCGATGTCGGCCTCCACGGAGACGCGGGCGGAGACCTCGTAGTCGAAGCCGGAGAGGCTGAGCGTGCCCTCCTCCGCCTTCATCAGGATGCCCGCGAGGACCGGCACCGGCGGTCGGGCCGGGAGGCTGCGGGCCGTCCAGGCCACCGCCTCCGCGAGTACATCGCGCTCCACCCGGATCTTCACCGTAAGCCGCCTCCTGCTGTTGCTGGCTCGCCCTGCTGGCCTTCGTCGTCGGCTGAGTCGCCGGAGACCAGTCTGACGCACGCCAGGGACAGTCGGTGCGGCTCGGGGTCAAGTCGGTGCACGGGGTGTCGGGCGGCTCGGCCCGAGGTTGTGCACAGGCCCCACTTCGAAGCGATTTCCCGGCTAACTCTATGTGGTCGTAGTAGTAGGGCCTGTGGAAACCGTGGAAAACTCAATACGCCCTGGTCAGGGGCGGTTTTTTATCCACCGTGCCTGTGGGCGGAGGCAGTGGACAACCGGGGCTTTCTGTGGATGCCGAAGAGTTCTGCACATGCGATACACAGACATCGGCCGGTTCTCCCCAGCGTCGTCCCCAGTTTTACCCACCTTCCCCACAGCCCAACCCGCCTCCTTGGTGTGACGCCTTTCACTCTCGCCGGTGACCGTGGCCGTTTCGTTGCCGAACAGTGGACAGCGGTGTGGAGAAGCTGTGGGCAATGGGCCTTCGGCTGTGGGTTGCCTGTGGACAAGCTGACGCGCGGCCTGTGGGCAGCTCGGTCATCCACAGTCTGTGGACTTCGGATAGCCACAATTCCACAACCACCTGACCTCGGGCGATGCCCTGCCCACCGCACACCCTGTGGACAGGATCGGGACAACTCATATGTCCCCAGGGTGTGGACGGTGGATGAGCTGTGGATCTGTGGAGAACCGGGTCTCCCGGACGGCGAATCGAACAGCTTCGTAGCCATGAACGACCACGCGCGGGGTGACGCGTGGCCCATGAACAGCGATGAACGGCTGTGCGCGGCGACGCGCGGCCATGACAGCGATGAACGGCCCTGCGCGGCGGCACGCGGCCATGAACGGCCATGAACGGCCATGAACGCTGAAGGGCGCCCCGGGAGTTGTCCGTCCCCGGAGCGCCCTTCAGCGGTTCGCGGTGGCCGTGTGCGGCCCCCTCGCAGCCGTCTCAGCCGTTCTTGATGCGGTTGGTCAGCTCGGTCACCTGGTTGTAGATGGAGCGCCGCTCGGCCATCAGCGCCCTGATCTTGCGGTCGGCGTGCATCACCGTCGTATGGTCGCGGCCGCCGAACTGCGCGCCGATCTTGGGCAGCGACAGATCGGTCAGCTCCCGGCAGAGGTACATCGCGATCTGCCGCGCGGTGACCAGCACCCTGCTGCGGGAGGCGCCGCACAGATCGTCGACCGTATGCCCGAAGTAGTCGGCGGTCGCCGCCATGATCGCGGTGGCGGTGATCTCCGGGGCCGCGTCCTCGCCGCCGGGGATCAGATCCTTCAGCACGATCTCGGTGAGCCCGAGGTCCACCGGCTGCCGGTTCAGGCTCGCGAAGGCCGTCACTCTGATCAGCGCGCCCTCCAGCTCACGGATGTTGCGGGAGATCCGCGAGGCGATGAACTCCAGCACCTCCGGCGGAGCGTTCAGCTGCTCCTGCACCGCCTTCTTACGGAGGATCGCGATACGCGTCTCCAGCTCCGGCGGCTGCACATCGGTGATCAGGCCCCACTCGAAGCGGTTGCGGAGCCGGTCCTCCAGGGTGACCAGCTGCTTGGGCGGCCGGTCGGAGGAGAGCACGATCTGCTTGTTGGCGTTGTGGAGCGTATTGAAGGTGTGGAAGAACTCCTCCTGCGTCGACTCCTTGCTCGCCAGGAACTGGATGTCGTCGACCAGCAGGATGTCCATGTCGCGGTAGCGCTTGCGGAACGCGTCCGCCTTGCCGTCGCGGATGGAGTTGATGAACTCGTTGGTGAACTCCTCCGAGCTCACATAGCGCACCCGGGTGCCGGGGTAGAGGCTGCGTGCGTAGTGCCCGATGGCATGCAACAAGTGGGTCTTGCCGAGCCCGGACTCCCCGTAGATGAACAGCGGGTTGTACGCCTTGGCCGGTGCCTCGGCGACGGCGACCGCCGCGGCGTGCGCGAAACGGTTGGACGCGCCGATGACGAAGGTGTCGAAGAGGTACTTGGGGTTCAGCCGCGCGGTCGGCTCACCGGGGCCGGACGCGGGCGCGGGCTGAGCGGCGAGCGGGCCGGGGGCGCCGGTCTGCGAGGGCAGGACGGGCGGTCCGCCGCGGGCGCGCTCGAGCGGATCGGGCAGATCGTGGCGCTGCTCGTACGGCGGGCGGTCGGGGCCCGGCCCGGGACCGCCGTGGCCGCCGTGGCCGCCGCCCGGGCCCGGGCGCTCGGCGCCCGGACCGCGGTAGTCGCCGCGCGGGTGCTGGTCGTACGGCTGCTGGTCATAGCCGGACGAGGAGTGCTGGGAGGCGTAAGGATCGCTCTCGGGAAAGCCGCCGAGCCGGGGCTGCTGCCAGCCGTAGTCGTCACGGGGCCGTGGCCAGGCGCCCGGATCGGGGCGCGGCTGCTGATAGCCGGGGTAGGCGGGGCGGGCCGACGGCAGATCGTCCGGCGCCTGGCGGCCGTAGCCGTCCCGGCCGTCGTAGCTCTCGTAGGACTCGCGCTGCTCGCGCTGCGGCTGCGCGGGGACGATCGGTTCGCCGGCCGACTCGTCGACCGTGATCGCGATGCGGATCGGGCGGCCGCACTCCCGGCTCAGCGTTTCGCTGACGACGGGGGCCAGCCGGCCCTCCAGTACGCCCTTGGCGAATTCATTGGGGACGGCGAGCAGCGCGGTGTCGGCGACCAGAGCGAGGGGCTGGCACCGCTTGATCCAGTGCTCGTCCTTGGCCTCGACGCCTTGTCCGCCCTGCCCGGAGCCCTCTCCCAGCAGCCGCTCGAGCACACGTGGCCACACTGCGGCAAGATCGGCGGGTACGTCAGCCACAGGGCACGCTCTCTCACTCGCTGGGTGGGGGACGCCGACAGGTCCCACGAATGCGTGGTTCTCGGGACGGGCGTGAAGGAATCGGAGCCCAGCCACGGTAGTCAGGCCGGGGTGCACGGTTCAAGTCGTTGTCCACAGGGTGTGTACAAATGTGCCATGCGATGTCGCCGGGCGTTCCCTTGCCCCTACCCTGAGGGGGAAAGCGCGCTGTCAGGGTGTCGGCCACCGGTTTGACCGGATGGCGTAACCGCGCGTACCGTAACGAGGTCGAGTTGTCGATGGCTGCTGCCGCCTGCCTCCGATGGGCAAGGATCACGGGCGTGATGACCTGTGATCGTGAAGCGGTGCACTCGGGCGTATTGCGAGCTACTCGTGGGCGCACGGTGACAGCCAAGCGATAGACCGCCACCTTCCGATTCATCTCTGGAGCCCCCGAGTGAGCAAGCGCACCTTCCAGCCGAACAACCGTCGTCGCGCGAAGACCCACGGCTTCCGGCTGCGGATGCGCACCCGTGCCGGCCGCGCGATTCTCGCGTCCCGCCGCAGCAAGGGTCGCGCCCGCCTGTCGGCCTGAGCAGCCTGACCCAAGGTCCATGACGTGCTGCCTACCGAGCATCGGCTGAGGCGGCGCGAGGACTTCGCGGCCGCGGTACGCCGAGGACGCAGGGCCGGTCGCCCGCTCCTTGTCGTCCATCTTCGTACCGGCCTCACCAGCGGTGATACGGACCCGCACGCATCCGGGGAGAGTGCTCCTCCGGCGCGTGCGGGTTTCGTCGTAAGCAAGGCCGTGGGCGGCGCCGTCGTCCGTAACCTGGTGAAGCGGAGACTGCGCCATCTCATGCGGGACCGCATCGACCGTTTTCCCGCAGGTAGCCTTGTGGTCGTACGGGCGCTGCCCGGCGCGGGTGAAGCGGGTCACGACCAGCTGGCCCGTGATCTCGACACGGCAGTGCAGCGGCTACTGGGAGGGGTGCCGCGATGAAGTACCCGCTGCTGTGGTTGATCAAGCTGTACCAGTGGACCATCAGCCCGATGTTGGGACCGGTCTGCAAGTACTACCCGTCGTGCTCGCACTATGGCTATACGGCCATCGATCGGCACGGCGCGGTAAAAGGAACGGCGCTGACGGCCTGGCGCATCCTGCGCTGCAACCCATGGTCGCTCGGTGGCGTCGACCACGTCCCGCCCCGGAAGCGTCCGGTGTGGCACCAGCGGCTGCGGAACCGCCTCGGCGGGCATCCGGCTGTGGAGCCTGCCGCACAGCCCGAGACCCAGCCCAACGCCCAAGGAGCCTGATTCGTGGACACGATCCTCGGTCCTCTTTATGACGTAGTTTCCTGGATCATCGTCCAGTTCCACTCGTTCTACAGCTTGATCTTCGATCGGGACAGTGGCTGGGCGTGGGGTCTGTCCATCGTTTCGCTGGTGGTGCTGATCCGTATCTGCCTGATCCCGCTCTTTGTGAAGCAGATCAAGTCGACGCGGAACATGCAGGCGCTCCAGCCCAGGATGAAGGCGATCCAGGAGCGCTACAAGAGCGACAAACAGCGTCAGTCCGAAGAGATGATGAAGCTCTACAAGGAGACGGGCACCAACCCGCTCTCGAGCTGTCTCCCGATTCTGGCGCAGTCACCGTTCTTCATTTCGCTGTACCAGGTGCTCAACCACATCGCGAACAACCGGACGGTCGGTGTCATCGACCAGTCCCTGCTGGACAGCGCCCGTAACGCCCATATCTTCGGCGCTCCGCTGTCGGTGAAGTTCCTGGACTCGGCCTCGAAGATCGAATCCCTCGGCGCCTCGCTGACCGATGTCCGCATCGTCACGATCACCATGATCGTCCTGATGTCGGCATCGCAGTTCTTCACCCAGCGCCAGCTGATGACCAAGAACGTCGACCTCACGGTGAAGACGCCGTTCATGCAGCAGCAGAAGATGCTGATGTACATCTTCCCGGTCATGTTCGCCGTCTTCGGTATCAACTTCCCCGTCGGTGTCCTCGTCTACTGGCTGACCACCAACGTCTGGACCCTGGGCCAGCAGATGTTCGTCATCCGCCGTAACCCGACCCCGGGCAGTCTCGCCTTCCAGGCCCGCCAGGAGCGGCTGCGGGCCAAGGGCAAGCTGAAGGAGGAGCCGGCCGAGGTCGCCGCGAAGGAGGCGGCCGAGACGGCGCGTGCCAACCGTCAGCAGCCCAAGCGCCAGACCAAGGCGCAGCGGGCCACGACCGGCCACAGCAAGGCCAGCTCGCAGTCGGGTCCCCCGGTCGATATGGAGAAGTCCACCGCTGCGGACAAGCCCGCCGAGAAGCAGGGCGCGGGGCAGAAGAAGGGCGCGCAGGGCGGCAAGCCGGCCGGCGGCTCGGCTTCCGGCTCCGCCCGTGCGAAGTCCGGCCAGCGCAAGGGCCAGCAGCGCCCCAAGCACCCGTCCAAGAAGTAACGAAGGAGTCCATCCGTGACGGAAGGCACCACCCCGGCCGCCGAGGGTGTCGACACCCTGACCCGCCTTGAGCAGGAAGGGGAGATCGCGGCCGACTACCTCGAGGGGCTGCTGGACATCGCGGACCTCGACGGCGACATCGACATGGACGTCGAGGCCGATCGCGCAGCGGTGTCGATCATCAGCGACTCGACCAGCCGCGATCTCCAGAAGCTGGTCGGTCGCGATGGCGAGGTGCTGGAGGCCCTTCAGGAGCTGACCCGCCTCGCGGTGCACCGGGAGACCGGCGACCGCAGTCGGCTGATGCTCGACATCGCCGGATACCGGGCCCGTAAGCGTGCCGAGCTGACCGAGCTGGGCACCAAGGCGGCCGAGGAGGCCAAGGGCACCGGTCAGCCGGTGAAGCTCAAGGCGATGACGCCCTTCGAGCGGAAGGTGGTGCACGACGCGGTGGCCGCCGCCGGGCTGCGCAGCGAGTCCGAGGGCGAGGAGCCCCAGCGCTGCGTGGTCGTGCTTCCGGTCTGAAGCAGTACCGCCTCGTGATCCACCCGGCCCCGTCTGCACGCAGACGGGGCCGAATCTTGTCAGCCTTACATCATCGTTCAGCACAGTGTTCGGTACGGAAGGATGGTCCCCGTGACGGAAGCAGCGGAGCTCCCCCCAGCGCCCCCCGAGGCAAGGGATGTATTCGGTGACCGTTTCCCGGAGGCCGTCCGCTACGGCGAGCTGCTGGCCGATGTGGGAGTGACGCGCGGGCTGATCGGCCCGCGTGAGGTGCCGCGGCTGTGGGAGCGGCATCTGCTGAACTGCGCCGTGCTCTCCGAAGTGGTGCCCAACGGAGTCACCGTCTGCGATGTGGGCTCGGGGGCCGGGCTTCCCGGTATCCCGCTCGCCCTGACCCGGCCGGATCTCCGGATCACGCTTCTGGAGCCCCTGCTGCGCCGGACGAACTTCCTGCGGGAAGTGGTGGAGCTGCTGGGGCTCGAGCATGTGACGGTGGTGCGCGGCCGCGCCGAGGAGGTGCTCGGCAAGCTGGCTCCGATGCATGTGGTGACGGCTCGGGCAGTGGCCCCGCTGGACCGGCTGGCCGGCTGGGGGGTTCCGCTGCTGCGCCCGTACGGCGAGATGCTGCTTCTGAAGGGCGACACCGCCGAGGAGGAGCTGAAGCAGGCCCGGGCCGCGCTGGGCAAGCTGGGGGTGGTGGAGACCTCGGTGCTGCATGTCGGTGAGGGTGTGGTGGACCCGCCGTCGACGGTGGTGCGGGTCGAGGTCGGGGAGAGCCCCGGAGGTGTGCGCTTCGCGGCGAAGCGGGCCAAGGCGGCTCGGCGGTCGCCGCGCCGTCGCCCCTGAGCCATCGACCTTGATCAGTGTCCCTGATCAGTTGGCTTCGATCACCCGGCTCCGAGTCATCGACCCTGAGCTGTCTGTCCTGAGCTGTTGGCCCTGAGTCGTCGGCCCGGAGTCGAGGGCGTTGCTCCATACAAGCTGGCAAAACTACGCATACCGGAGTGTCGCGACCAATCGGCGAGGCGTCCCGTGCATCGTGTTTCACGTGAAACGTCGCTCCCTGCTGCATGGAATCATCAGTCGCGGTCGTGCGGCGGCCTCGCCCCGCGACCGCCGACCCCGTATGAACGTGGATTCATCCACAGGAGAACGGGCCTCGCTGGTTCACGACCCCAAAAGCATGGCAGGCTCTGCTTATTGCGAGCCTGATGTCGAGGAGAGTGAATCCTTGCGGTCCGACGCCAACATCGCGGGGCCGATGACCGATCCGGTCCCCGGTCCCCGTACTGAATTGTCGGGGGAGGATGTTTCACGTGAAACGCCGCCCCCGATGGACGACACCCCGATCGGTCGTGCCGCTCAACTGGCGGTAGAAGCCCTGGGCCGTGCCGGTGAGGGACTGCCCAGGCCGGAGCAGACCCGGGTGATGGTGGTCGCCAACCAGAAGGGCGGGGTCGGAAAGACCACGACGACGGTCAATCTGGCCGCCTCGCTGGCCCTGCACGGAGGTCGTGTTCTGGTGGTCGACCTTGACCCCCAGGGCAATGCGTCGACGGCGCTGGGGATCGACCACCACGCCGAGGTTCCATCGATCTATGACGTGCTGGTCGACAGCAAGCCGTTGTCCGATGTGGTGCAGCCGGTCCCGGATGTGGAGGGACTGTTCTGCGCTCCGGCCACGATCGATCTCGCCGGTGCCGAGATCGAGTTGGTCTCCCTGGTGGCGAGGGAGAGCCGGCTTGAGCGGGCCATCGAGGCATATGAGCAGCCGCTGGATTACATCCTGATCGACTGCCCGCCTTCGCTGGGTCTGCTGACGGTCAATGCGCTGGTGGCCGGTGCGGAGGTGCTGATCCCGATCCAATGCGAGTACTACGCGCTGGAAGGGCTGGGTCAGCTGCTGCGGAACGTGGACCTGGTGCGGGGCCATCTCAACCCCAAACTCCATGTCTCGACGATCCTTCTCACCATGTACGACGGCCGCACCCGGCTGGCCTCTCAGGTCGCGGACGAGGTGCGCAGCCACTTCGGCGGTGAGGTGCTCCGGACGAGCATTCCCAGATCGGTGCGTATCTCCGAGGCCCCCAGCTATGGGCAGACCGTCCTCACCTACGACCCCGGGTCGAGCGGGGCGCTCTCCTATCTCGAGGCGGCCCGTGAGATCGCCCTCAGAGGTGTCAACGTGAACTACGACGCCCAGCACGCTCATGCCTTGCCCGAGTTCAGCCAGCACGACCAGCACAGCAGCATGCAGGAGGGGATTCAGTGAGTGAGCGACGCAGAGGACTGGGCCGTGGGCTCGGTGCCCTGATTCCTCCCGCGCCGAAGGGGACGGATAGCGCCGGGCCCTCGGCGGGGGCGGGAACGGTCACGACGACCGGGGCCACCACCTCACCGACCGCGGTCCCGGTGCTCACCCAGGAGCGCGGAGTGGCGGCGGCCAAGGTGGCCGGTCTGCCCACGCATACGGTTCCACAGGAAACGGAGCCCGCACCGCGGGAGAAGGAGCCCGAGGCCGTCGAGCCGGTGGTGATGCCGGAGGAGGTGGCCGGGGCTCATTTCGCCGAGCTGCCGCTGGACTTCATCACCCCCAATCCACGGCAGCCCCGCGAGGTCTTCGACGAGGACGCGCTCGCCGAGCTGGTCACCTCGATCCAGGAGGTCGGTCTCCTCCAGCCCGTCGTCGTACGGCAGTTGGCGCCGGAGCGCTATGAGCTCATCATGGGCGAGCGCCGCTGGCGGGCCTGCCGTGAGGCCGGGCTGGAGAAGATCCCCGCGATCGTCCGCGCCACCGACGACGAGAAGCTGCTACTCGACGCGCTGCTGGAGAACCTGCACCGGGCTCAGCTGAACCCGTTGGAGGAGGCGGCCGCGTACGACCAGTTGCTGAAGGACTTCAACTGCACGCATGACGAACTGGCCGACCGTATCGGGCGCTCACGTCCGCAGGTCTCCAACACCTTGCGGCTGCTGAGGCTCTCCCCGTCGGTTCAGCGCCGGGTGGCCGCGGGGGTTCTCTCCGCGGGACACGCCCGGGCGCTGCTCTCCGTGGATGACCCGGAGGAGCAGGACCGGCTGGCCCACCGCATTGTCGCCGAGGGGCTCTCGGTGCGTGCGGTGGAGGAGATCGTCACCCTGATGGGGTCGCGGTCGGGTGGTACGACGAAGTCCAAGAGTCCGAGGGCGGGCGCGAGGGTGTCCCCCGCGCTCACGGATCTGGCGTCGCGTCTCTCCGATCGGTTCGAGACCCGGGTGAAGGTCGACCTCGGTCAGAAGAAGGGAAAGATCGTCGTCGAGTTCGCCTCGATAGAGGATCTGGAGCGGATCCTCGGCTCGCTGGCTCCCGGTGAGGGGCCGGTGCTGGAGCAGCCGCTCTCTCCCGAGGGCGAAGAGGCGGACGAGGACGAGTGAGGCGCTGCCCGTGCGGCCATGCCGTAGGGGCAGCGCATGGGGCGGGTCGCGTACCGAGATGGTCGGAACGCGACCCGCTGTTTGCCAAAGGGCGGTATCGGTGCAATCTCGGCACGGATACGATGCGATCAGATAGGGCGGATCCATGTGGAGGCGCCGTATGTGGAGGTCAGGGCCATGCGATCGGTGAGCCGCACCGGACTGGTGGCCACAGGATTGGGCCTGGGCGCTGTCGGAGGTTTCGTCGGCAGCCTGCTCAGGGAGCGTAGTGCGCTGTCAGCCGCCCGTGGCGCGGCTGGCCACGGAAGTGAAGGACTGGCTTCATGGGGCGTCGGCTCGTACCGCTCACGCTGGACAACCTCCCGGACATCCCCAAGCGCTGTCGCGCCTGTGTCTTCTGGGAACTCGATCCGGTCAGCGGCGAGGCAGCCGTAAGGGCCGGCCGGCCGGAGCTGGAGAAGGAGGCATGGATCTCGGCCGTACTGCTGGAGTGGGGCTCCTGCGGCCGGGTGGTCTATGTCGATGAGGTTCCGGTGGGCTTTGTGCTGTACGCGCCGCCGGCGTATGTGCCGCGCTCCACGGCCTTCCCCACCAGTCCGGTGGCGGCGGATGCCGTCCAGCTGATGACGGCATGGCTGATGCCCGGATACCAGGGGCAGGGGCTGGGCCGGGTGATGGTGCAGACCGTCGCGAAGGATCTGATCCGCCGGGGCTTCAAGGCGGTGGAGGCGTTCGGGGACGCCACCTGGAAGGAACCGGCGTGTGTGCTGCCCGCCGATCATCTGCTGGCCGTGGGCTTCAAGACCGTACGGCCGCATCCGCGCTACCCCCGGCTGAGGCTTGAGCTGAGGACGACGATCTCCTGGAAAGAGGATGTCGAGCTGGCGCTGGACCGGCTGCTCGGCGCCGTCCAGAAGGAGCCCGCGCTTCGGCCGCTGTAGAGGATTCCCCGCGCTGTACAGCGTTCCACGTGAAACACGAAGGGGCTGCCCGTACGGGCAGCCCCTTCGTGGATGAGGACGACGCGAGGTTCGCTCAGCCGATGAAGTCGGACAGGTCGCGCTCGATGGCGGCCTTGGGCTTGGCACCGACGATGGTCTTGGCGACCTCGCCGCCCTGGTAGACATTGAGCGTCGGGATGGACATCACGCCGTATTTAGCGGCCGTCGCCGGGTTCTCGTCGATGTTGAGCTTGGCGATGACGATCTTGTCGGGGTGCTCGGCCGCGATGGCCTCCAGGGAGGGGGCGATCTGGCGGCACGGACCGCACCACGCGGCCCAGAAGTCGACGAGTACCGGCTTGTCGCTCTTGAGGACCTTCTCCTCGAAGTCGGCGTCCGTCACGGTGACCGTGGCACCGGCCATGGCAATCTCCTTAGTGAGTTGGTGCAGGGGTGGGAAGCGAAGTCAGACGGTGGCGTCGCCCTGACCGAGCGAGGCCAGGTACCGCTCGGCGTCCAGCGCCGCCGAGCAGCCGGTGCCGGCCGCGGTGATCGCCTGACGGTAGGTGTGGTCCACGACATCGCCCGCAGCGAAGACACCGGACAGGTTCGTCCGGGTGGTGGGCGCATCCACCTTCAGGTAGCCGTCGTCGTCCAGGCCAAGCTGGCCCTTGAACAGCTCGGTCCGCGGGTCGTGGCCGATCGCGATGAACAGCCCGGTGACCGGCAGCTCCGAGGTCTCGTCCTTCTTGACATCGCGGATGGTGAGACCGGAGAGCTTGCCGTCTCCGTGAATCTCCTCGACCACGCTGTCCCAGACGAACGAGATCTTCGGGTCGGCGAAGGCCCGCTCCTGCATCGCCTTGCTGGCGCGCAGGGTGTCCCGGCGGTGGACCACCGTGACCGACTTGGCGAACCGCGACAGGAAGGTCGCCTCCTCCAGGGCCGTGTCGCCACCGCCGATAACGGCGATGTCCTGGTCCTTGAAGAAGAACCCGTCACAGGTGGCACACCAGGAGACACCACGGCCGGAGAGCTCGTCCTCGCGCGGCAGTCCCAGCTTGCGGTGCTGAGAGCCGGTGGCCACGATGATGGTCTTGGCACGGTGGACCGTACCGGCGGAGTCGGTGACGGTCTTGATCTGCTCACTGAGGTCGACCGCGGCCACATCGTCCGGGATGAGCTCGGCGCCGAAGCGCTCGGCCTGGGCCCGCATGTTGTCCATCAGATCGGGGCCCATGATCCCGTCCCGGAAACCGGGGAAGTTCTCCACATCGGTGGTGTTCATCAGAGCACCACCGGCGGTTACGGAGCCTTCGAAGACCAGCGGCTTCAAGGAAGCGCGGGCGGTGTAGAGCGCGGCCGTATAGCCCGCGGGCCCGGAACCGATGATGATCACGTTGCGGACGTCGCTCACGGATGACTTCCTTGTCTCTGCCGACTGCCGGACTGCTGACTGGGCGGGCGGCTCCGGGTTCCCCCGGAATTCCGCTGCCACCCCACCCAACGGATCCTACGGGTCAGGCATTCCCGAGCGCTGTCAGGCAGGGCCCTGTGTGCGGTGTGCCTCAGTGCCGGGGGTAGGTCCGGGTCACCAGAAGCTCCCCGGGAGTCGACGGGGACGCCGAGACGCAGGATGCGTCGATCACGAAGGCGTCGACGCGTGTGCTGTCGGAGGGGTGCGGGAGGACGACGATATAGGCGGTCTGGCCGTCGTAGGTGTCCTGCTGCGCCGCGAGAGCCGGTTCCTTGCGCCCGGTGCCGCTCTGTACACAGGACGGCACCTCAGGGTCGTCGTCGGCGCGCAGCGGCACATCGGGTGAGTTGCCCTGCCCGGTGACGCCATCCGACGCGGTGGACTTCCGGTCGGCGAGCAGCTCGTGCACGCGGTCCTTGAGCGTGCCCGAGGAGAGGGTGGACTTCCCGGCGGAGCTCTGGCTGGCATGAGCCTGCTGGTCGGCGTCGCCGTGATCACCGGAGGAGCCGCTCGGGATGAAGAACGAACCGATACCGATCACCGCCGCGGCGCATGCGCCACCGAGGACCACCTTGCGCCAGCGGCGAGCGCCCCCCGGGCGGGTGCCGGGTCCGGTGGATCCCCGTCCCGGCCCGGTGGCCCCACGCGGACGCCCGGCGGGTCGGTCCGTCGCGGTGGAGGTCTTGGAGGCGGGCTGCACGGTGTCGGAGCCGGAGGAGCTGGAGGTGCTGTCGGCCGTTTCACGTGAAACGGGCTCGGGCTCCGGAGTTTCACGTGAAACATCGGCCACGCCCTCGGGGGCGGTCGCGTCGAGAAGCGCTTCGGCGGCCAGCGCCGCGTCGATCCGGCCCGCGATCTCGGCGGGCATCCGCACCGGCCCGGGCAAGGTCCCGAGCAGAGAGCGGATCTCGTCCAGGGACTCCCATACGTCCGTGCACAGCGCGCAGCTCGCGAGGTGAGTGCGCACATCGACGGCGCGGGACGGAGAGAGCAGACCTTCGGTGAGTGCGGAGATCTCCGCGACCTCAGGGTGCTCGTCCGTGTCCGTCGAGGATGTCACGCTCGCCCACCTCCGCCCTTCACGGCATCTGTGTCGTTCGGTCCTGCCGTCGGTGGGACGGACGTCCCCTGCGTCCGGTTCCTTCCCACGCCCGAGGGTGAGCTACCCCTCCCGCTGGGGTGGAGATGTGAGAGCAGCGGCAGCAGCCGTGCGCGGCCCCGGGCACAGCGGCTCTTCACCGTGCCGGTGGGAACCTCCAGGACTTTCGCCGCCTCGGCGACGGGGTAGCCCTGCATATCGACCAGCACCAGGGCCGCGCGCTGCTCGGGAGGGAGGGTACGCAGCGCCCGCAGCAGTTCGCGATGGAGATCACCGCGTTCGGCGGGAGCGGCGGCTGATTCATGGGGTTCCAGAAGTTGCTCGAGCCGCTCGGTGTCGTCGACGGGGGAGGTACGACGGGAGGCGGCCTTGCGGGCACGGTCCAGACAGGCGTTGACCGTGATGCGGTGGAGCCAGGTCGTCACGGCGGACTGGCCCCGGAAGGTGTGCGCGGCGCGGTAGGCGGAGACGAGCGCGTCCTGGACCGCGTCGGCTGCTTCCTCACGGTCGCCGAGGGTGCGCAGCGCCACCGCCCAGAGTCTGTCGCGGTGGCGCCGCACTATTTCGCTGAAGGCGTCCGGGTCGCCGTCGACGTGCCGGGCAAGGAGCTCGCTGTCGCTCGCCCCGCCGATGGTGGCGTCGTCCAACGTTGAGCCCCCTGCCCGATCAACCGGCTCAGCCGGTGAACTTCACTTCGGCGATGGCCTGCTTGTAGCCGGGGTCGCTGTACGTGTCACCGGGCGCTTGCGGCATCGCGGTCATCCACACGACGACGTACCGGGCCGATTCAGGCCGGTTCACGGTGAGCTTGGCCGTGGTGTCCGAGGTCGTGGTTGTTGCGAGCTTCTTCATGGAACCCAACGGTGCGGAGGAGGAAAGCGAGTCCGCCGCGTACAGCGACACCGTGGTGTGGTCGCCGCCGTACTTTAGCCCGAGCGTGGCCGTCTTGGGCTTCTGCCCCGCACCAAGGTCGTACACCAAGCCCACACCCTTCTTGAAGGCCGGGTTGAGATCGGGGCCTTCGTCGTAGGACTTGCTGCGCCACACGGTGTCTGGGTTGTCGTCGTAGGTCAAGGGCACCTGGTTGGTGTGCTGGGGATTCCCGTCGGGGTAGTACTCCACGGCGTTCTGAATCTTCAGCGGTTTGCTGGCAACCTCCGCGCCCTTGCCGTCGTCCTTCTCACTGGAGTTGCTCGGACCGGGCTTGTTCTCCTCCTTGAGGAGGGTGTCCGCGAGCTGCCAGCTGCCGAGGCCGAGGGCGGCGATCAGAAGCGCGGAGACGGTCCACTTGAGGGCCTTGCCCGTGCGGCTCTGCAACGGCGGCGGAGGCGGCACGGGAGCGGCCGGGCGGGCCGTGTGCGGGGCACCGCCCCGGGTCGGCGGCTGGCCGTACACGCCCTGCTGGTATGTCGTGCGCTGGTACGCCGGGGAGGGGGTGAAGGCGGGCTCGGGCGGCCGGATGCGCGGCATGGCCGCGACGGCCTTGGCCAGCTCCTCGGGGGTGGTGCAGGGCTGGTCCTGACGGGACGCGGTGGCCCCGTCGTTGACCAGCGCGCGCATCGCGAGTTCGGACAGGCCGCGGTGCACTCCCGCCCGGACCTGGTCGGGGGCGATCAGGCCCACGCCCTTGGGCAGCCCGGAGAGGCCATAGGCGTTGGTCTCGTACGGCCAGCGCTGAGTGAGCGCCGCATACAGCAGCGCGCCGATCGCCTCGGTGTCGGTGCGCTGGGGGTGGTCGGCGCTGATTCCGCGCAGGGCGGCCATCACGGCGAGTCCGCGGATGCGGTATTGGCCGGACTCGGTGCGCAACACGGAGCCGGGGTTCAGCCGCAGATGGGCCAGGCCCTCGCGGTGGGCGGCGGCCATGGCCTGGGAGACCTGGCTGACCAATTGGTACGCGTCGTGCGGCTCGAGGGGCCCGGCGGCCAGCACGGCGGTGAGTTCGGTGGCGTCGGGGAGCCACTCATGGACGACATAGACGAGATCGTTCTCCTCGACGGCGTCGAGGACCTGGACGAAGCGAGGATCGCCCAGCAGGGCCGCCGAACGGGCGGCGGCCAGCACCGGCCTGGCGCGTGGATGGTCCGCGGGCACCACATGCACCCCGACCGCACGCCGCAGCTTCTCGTCCACGGCACGCCAACTGCTGAATCCGTCCAGACGGGTGACGCACTCCTCCAGACGGTAACGTCTGGCCAGTTTGTGACCGCTGTGCAGCTCCAGCGAGTTGGTTTCGGCCGCGGCGCCCGCATCATCGGTGACCGCGGCCTCTGTCCCCTTACCGACCTTCTTCTTCGTCCCCGCCCCGTCGGCCGTGGCCTTGCCCGCCTCGGCGGTCAGCGGCTCCTCTCCACCGCTGTCGGCCACGTCGACGGCAGCCGTGCTCCGTTCCGCCACCGTCGTTCCTGCCTCCCCATCCGTTGCGCCTACTCCGAGCCAAGACAATTGTGCCCACAGTCCGCCGCTATGCACGACACACGGTGGCGGACGATGGTTGTGCTCAATGATCAGCGTCCGAGTCGTCCGCGCACCATACCGACCATGGCCGTCAGCTCCTCAACGCGCATCCGTTTCGCAGCAATGTAGAAGACCGCGATAAGAACGAGACCGCCGCCCAGCAAAGCCGCTACGGAGCCGACGACGCCCATTCCGAGGGTCTGCATGATGGCGTAGGCCGCGCCGCCGCCCAGGAGGGCGGCGGGGACGCTGGCGCCGACGAGACGGGTGTAGGTGCGTACGACGCGGGGGCCGTCCAGATCGCCGCCCAGCCGCTTGCGCAGCCGCTTCCAGGCCACGCCCACGCCGGTGGCGTAGGCCAGGCCGTAGGCGGCCGCCATACCGGCGACGGCCCAGCGGGCGGGGAGCACGACATAGGCGAGTGCGGAGCCGGCGGCGTTGACCGCGGCGATGATCACCGTGTTGTAGAAGGGGGTGCGGGTGTCCTCGTAGGCGTAGAAGCCACGGAGGACGACGTACTGCACGGAGAAGGGGATCAGACCGAGGCTGAACGCCATGAGGATGTAGCCCATGGAGACGGCCGCGTCGGTGCCGGAGGCGCCGAACAGCAGCGTGCACATGGGGATGCCCAGGGCGATGAAGCCGAAGGCGAGCGGGACGATGGCGACGGCGGAGGTGCGCAGGCCCTGTGAGATGTCGTCGCGGACCGCTCCGGAGTCGCCGTCGTGGGCCGCCCGGGAGATCCTGGGCAGCAGCGAGGCCATGACGGAGACGGTGATGATGGCTTGTGGCATGCCCCAGATGAGCTGGGCGCTGGAGTAGCCGACGAAGCTCATGCCCGGCGCGTTCTGGTTCTCGGCCTCGGAACCGGCCGCGGTGGAGAGCTGGGTCACGACCAGCACGCCCGCCTGGTTGGCGAGGACGAACAGCACTGTCCACTTGGCCAGCCTGGCGGCCTTGCCGAGGCCGTGGCCGCGCCAGTCGAAGCGCGGCCGGAAGCGGAAGCCGGTGGCGCGCAGATACGGGAACATCGCCAGGGACTGGACGACGAGCCCCAGCAGGGTGCCCATGCCCAGCAGCCGGATGCCTTCGGCGGTGATGGTCGTGGTGTCCATCTTGGAGCTGCCGGCGGTGCCGAACACCCAGATGAACAGCCCGAAGGTGAAGATTATGACGATGTTGTTCAGGACCGGGGTCCACATCATCGCCCCGAACCGGCCCCGGGCATTGAGGATTTGGCCGACCACCACGTGAATGCCCATGAAGAAGATGGTGGGCAGGCAGTAGCGGGCGAAGGTGACCGCGACCTCGTTGTCGGCGGGGTTGTCCGCGATGGTCGGCGACATCGCGCGGATCAGCAGCGGCGCGGCGACCACGGTCACCGCGACCAGGAGGCCGAGCACCACCATCACCAGCGTGAGCAGCCGGTTGGCGAACGCCTCGCCGCCGTCGTCGTCCTCCTTCATCGCGCGCACGAGCTGCGGGACGAAGACCGAGTTCAGACCGCCGCCGATGGTGAGGATGTACACCATGGTCGGCAGCGTGTAGGCGAGGGCGTAGGTGGAGCCGAGGGTGGCGGCGCCCAGCCCCGCGAGGACCACCATCTGCCGGACGAAGCCGGTGAGCCGGGAGACCAGGGTGCCCGCGGCCATCAGCGCGCTGGACTGGAGCACGCTGGACGCGCGGCCCTTGCCCCCTGAGGGCTTCTTCGGCTCCGCCGCGGGGGCGGTCACCACAGGAGCGGCCACCGTGGGAGCGGCGGCCGTCGCGTTGGCGGACTCGGATCTCGCCGGCCCGGGGACCGGTGCCTGCCCCTGCGCGGGAGCCTGCCCGTGCGGGTGGTTCTCCGCGCCCTGCGGATAGCCCTGGCCCTGGGCGGGCCGGGGCTCATAGGGCTGCTGATCGCGGTAGAGATGCGCGAAGGCGTCCCGCTGCGGCTGCTGCGCCGTGCCGTAGCCGTCGCCGGGCCCCGGATAGCCCTGGCCCGGCTGATCGGCGGTGTACGGCTGCTGTGCCGTGCCCTGGGGGCCGGCCGCGGCCTCGGGGGCCCATGCGCGCGGGTCGGGGCCCTGCGGTGTGGGGGGCTGCGGGTAGTGCTGCTGCTGGTAGCCGCCCTGCTGCGGGGCGTGCCGGTCGTAGATCGGATCCGTCAGCGGATCGTGGGCGTAGCGGTCCTGCGTCGGATACGGGTAGGGCGTGAAGCTGCCCGTCGCGTACGCGTCGTCCAGATACGGATCCGGTGCGTAGTACTGCTGGCCGTACGACTGACGCGGATCGGCCTGGGGAGCCTGGTGGGAATCGCCCAGATACGGATCCCGCTGGTGCGGTTCCTGTCCGTAAGGGTCGTGGGAGCCATGAGGGGAAGGCTGCGGCGGTGGTGGCACTCGGCCATCACCGTCATACGGCGCGTTCATCGCTACCCCACCTCATCGTCCACTGCGGCCGACCGGCCCCGGCATTGCTCAATGGTCCACTTTCTCACCCGAGCCGGATGGGCCAGCGCTTTGCGATCCGGTGTCCGGCGCCGGGTCACTCGGCTGCTCGGGCACGAGGGCGTGTGCGGGGTCACACCGGTCGGTCCGCGGCGCCTCGCTGTCGTCCTCATCCTGCCCGTGCGCCTTCTCGGCGTCTTCCCCGTCTCCGCCATCCTCACCGCTCTTCGCGGCCGCGCGCTTGCGCTGGACGTAGATCCGGACACCGGCGAGGACCAGCAGCAGCACACCGCCCGCGATCACGAGAATCACGGTGGACGTGATTTCGGTGACATTCACCTCGAACAGCATCTCGCGGCCGTAAGGCTGTCCGTCCGGGGTGTAGAGCTGGGCCGAGACCCACACCGGGCCGTTGGCGTTGGCCGTGGTCCCGAACTTCACGGACTGGCTGTGGCCACCCTCGACATTGACCAGCTGGGGCTCGCTGACCGCCAGCCGGTTGCCCTGCTGGGAGCGGAGGACGAGCCGTAGCTCGACGCTCTGCACCAGGTTGTTCTGCACGGTGACCGGGACGGTCGCGCTCCGCCCGGAGAGGGTCATGTCCGTCTTCGGGACCAGGCGCACCTTCTTGGTGAGTCCGGACAGATAGGTCTGCACGTCGTGACGGAAGCCGGCCGCGTTCCGCGCCTCGCTCCGCCACGAGGTGGACATCTCGCGCCTGATCGCGTTCCCGAAGGGGGTGACCACCCGGTACTTGGCGGTGAGGATCGGCTCGAAGTTGTCCAGGGTCTTCTGGGTCTCCTGGATCTTGTTGAACGCGTCGGTGGGCAGCTCCCGCGCCCGCAGCGACCGGGGGTAGGAGCGGGCGCTGGGAACCCGCTGGGTGGCGTTCGGGTCCGGCTTCGCCTTGGCGGCCTGCCCCAGGCCCAGCGGCTGTGTCCACTGCCCGGAGAGGCCCTCCAGGGCCGCCGCCATCGCCTGCGCCTGGCTGGTGGTGGGCGTCCGCTGGGGGGCGACCACGATGCTGCGCTGCTTGTCCGGCGCCTGGAGGTTGACCATCTGGCTCTGGGCCAGGAACCGCTGGATGGCGAGCGTGGAGTTCTCCGCCTTGGACATGTCGCCGGTGAAGGCCGTCGACAGCCGCGCGTCGGCGACCACCGCAGTATTGCCACCGCCGATCTGGCGGGCCGCGGTGGGGGTGTAGGAGAGCCCGCCGGTCTCGCGCAGGCTGTCGCTGCGGGCGATGACGTTGTGCGCGCCCGCGGAGGTGGCGACGTCCACGATCGAGGAGTCGACCGCGCCGTCCACCGGCCAGGCGAAGTCCGTGCGCGGCCGCACCCCGAGGATGGTCTCCACGGTCGTCGAGGCGAGCTCGGTGGCGCCCTGGAGGTGGCTGAGGGCGCCGGTGACGTTCTTACCGCGGTGGGCGAGCGAGGCGAGGTCGGGGTCGGCGAACGGCAGCGCGACCACCTGCTTGCCGTCCACGGCCTTCTGGAGGGCGTCGAGCCACTGCTTGGCGACCGTCTGGCCGCTGCCCGCCCTGGTCCCGTTGCCCGAAGGGTTCTGGACCTCGTACTTCTTCGTCATCGCGTCGACCGTGGCGAGCAGGTCGGGGTCGATCACCCAGGTGATGGGGAGGTTCTTCCCCAGCGTGACCATCTGCTGCAACCGGCCGCCCGGAGCGAGCTCCTCGGCGAGACGGTCGTCCCGGAAGATCGGGGTGCGGTCCTCGTCGTTGTCCGTGCGGGCGGTCACATGGACGGCGGAGATCAGCGGCCACAGATAGGTGAGCTGGGACTTCTTCGTGGACGGGCCCGACTGCCAGGGCAGGAAGGTCCGCTCGATGCCCAGCACCTGCGGCCACGGCTGACTGGAGGTGCCACCGGTGAGCGAGACGCCGAGCTGATAGACGCCGTTCTCCCCCAGGTGCAGCTGATCCATCGGTATGGACAGGGAGAAGTCACGGCTGGCGCCGGCCGACAGCTTGCCGATCTTCTTGGCGTATTTGCCGCCGATCTCGGTGCCGTCGAGGCCCTCGGAGTAGCCGGTGCGGTGGGCGGCGGTGTCGATCGCGTTGCGGCCGTTCATGGTCGGACCGACGCGCAGGCCCACCCGGGCGCCCGAGACGGTGCCCTTGGTGTCGTTGGTGACGGTGCCGCTGACGGTGAGGGTGTCGCTCTTCTTCGGTGCGGTGGGGGTCAGTGAAGTAATGGAGACGTCCACCGACCGCGAACCGGTGGCCTTGCTCTCGGCGTGGGCGGCCGGTGCCGCCGGAATCTGTGTCAGGCCCGCAATCATCGGCGCCGCGGCCAGCAGGGCCGCCGTGCGCCGCAACCATCGTCGGGCGCGAGCGGAAGTTGTCCCCCGGAGGTCTGCCGCATCGGCCACGCGCTCGCCCGTCCCTCGTCGTCAGTAGGTCGTCAGTGGTCGTCGCATTGTGCGTCCACGAAATGGTAACGATGCCCGCTGTGACGAAGTGCTGTGGACGGCTCCACAAGATCGTTACGCAGTGGTGGTACGCATCGGGTGTGGAGTCTCCGGGGCGCACGGCCACGTACCCTGTTCTGTTGTGCCGAACGCCAACAATGACAGCCGAACCCCGCAGCCGACCAACGCGCTCAGCCAGGTCCAGCGCCGCGCCGTGGGCGAACTCCTGCGGGTATCTCCCGTTGCCGACGATCTTGCCCGCCGTTTCCAGCAGGCGGGTTTCCGCCTGGCTCTGGTCGGCGGCTCGGTACGGGACGCGCTGCTCGGCCGGCTTGGTAACGATCTGGATTTCACCACGGATGCCCGGCCGGACGAGGTACTGAAGATCGTACGGCCCTGGGCGGATGCCGTCTGGGACGTCGGCATCGCCTTCGGCACGGTGGGCTGCCGTAAGGGCATGTCCCCAGGAAGCGGATCGGATCAGAGCTTCCAGATTGAAATCACGACTTATCGGTCAGAAGCCTACGATCGGACATCTCGGAAACCCGAGGTGTCGTACGGCGACTCCATCGAGGACGACCTGGTCCGTCGGGACTTCACGGTCAACGCGATGGCGGTGGCGCTCCCGCAGAAGGAGTTCATCGACCCGCACCACGGTCTGGAGGATCTCGCAGCCCGGGTGCTGCGCACCCCCGGGACGCCTGAGGAGTCCTTCTCCGACGATCCGCTGCGGATGATGCGTGCCGCGCGCTTCGCCGCCCAGCTGGACTTCGAGGTGGCGCCCGAGGTGGTCGCCGCGATGACGTCGATGGCCGACCGTATCGACATCGTCTCGGCGGAGCGGGTGCGTGATGAGCTCAACAAGCTCATTCTGGCCGCCCACCCCCGCGAGGGGCTGCGGCTGCTGGTGGAGACCGGGCTCGCCGACCGCGTACTGCCGGAGCTTCCGGCGCTGCGCCTGGAGCGTGATGAGCACCATCGCCACAAGGATGTGTACGAGCATTCGCTGACGGTGCTGGACCAGGCCATCGATCTGGAGACCGAGGGGCCCGATCTGGTGCTGCGGCTGGCCGCGCTGCTGCATGACATCGGCAAGCCCAAGACGCGCCGCTTCGAGAAGGACGGACGGGTCTCCTTCCACCACCACGAGGTGGTGGGGGCCAAGATGACCAAGTACCGGATGACGAAGCTCAAATACTCCAATGAGCTGATCAAGGAAGTCTCACGCCTGGTCGAGCTGCATCTTCGCTTCCATGGCTATGGCACGGGGGAATGGACCGACTCCGCGGTCCGCCGCTATGTCCGTGACGCCGGGCCGCTGCTGGAGCGGCTGCACAAGCTGACCCGCTCGGACTGCACCACCCGTAACCGGCGGAAGGCGATGGCGCTCTCGCGGGCGTACGACGGCCTGGAGGAGCGCATCGCCCGGCTGGAGGAGCAGGAGGAGCTGGACGCCATCCGGCCGGATCTGGACGGGAACGAGATCATGAAGATTCTCGGTATCCCCCCGGGTCCGAACGTCGGCAAGGCGTACAAGCATCTGCTGGAGCTGCGGCTGGAGCACGGCCCGATGGAGCGGGATGACGCGATCGCCGCGCTCCAGGAGTGGTGGGAAGCCCAGTCGGAGGGCTGAGCCCCTCAGGTTTCACGTGAAACGTCGACCCGCTTGGCGTTCTCCTGGTCATGTTTCACGTGAAACATGACCAGGAGCGCGGTGGCCGCGTAGAGCAGCGCCACACCGATCAGCAGCGCGGCGGATGTGCCGTCCGGCGGCAGTATCACCGCGGCGACCGCGGCGGCTCCCACGAAGGCGACGTTGAACAGCACGTCATAGAGGGAGAAGATCCGGCCGCGGAACTCATCGGCGATGCCGGACTGCACCACGGTGTCGGTGGCGATCTTCGCGCCCTGGGTGACAAGCCCGAGGACGAACGCGGCGACAAGCATGGGAGCGGGCTCGAAGGGCAGCCCGAGACCCGGCTCCAGAAAGGCCGCGCTCCCCGCGCACACCATCACCCAGGAGAGCCGGCCATCCGGCCGGGGGGAGGTACGGGCCCGCAGCCGGGCCACCGCCCATGGCGTGATCACCGCCGCCGCGAAGAAGCCGGCCCCTGAGACGCCGACGGCCAGCCCCAGAAGCGCGAGCCCCTCGGACTCGGTATCGGCCCATGCGTAGCGGCAGAGCATCAGCACCGTCACCGTGAGCGCGCCGTAGCAGAAGCGCATCAGCGTCATCGCGATCAGCGCCACGGTGGGGTCCCGGCGTTCCAGCAAATGGCGTACACCCGCGACCAGGCCCCGCGCGGTGCTCATCAGGGCCGCGGAGAGACGGGGCTGAAGGGAGGCGGGGTCGGGCCCCAGCAGGCCCGGTGTCATCAGCAGGGCCGTGAGCCCGGCGATGAGATAGAGCGCGGCGCCCACCAGGACGACCAGCGCGTCCGATGAGGTGCCGCCCGGGCCCGACAGCCGGACGATGAAGGCGAGGCTGCCCCCGGCCGTGGCGGCGAGCGTTCCGGCGGTCGGCGAGAGCGAGTTGGCCATGACCAGACGCTCCTGGCTGTCGACGACCCGCGGCAGGGCCGCCGAAAGCCCGGCCAGGACAAAGCGGTTGACGGCCGTCACCGACAGGGCCGAGACATAGAAGAGCCATTCCGGCACCTGGCCGAGGACCAGCACGGCGGTTCCGGCGGCCAGCCCCGAGCGCAGCAGATTGCCGTAGAGCAGCACCTGCCGCCGGCGCCAGCGGTCCAGCAGCACACCGGCGAAGGGGCCGAGCAGGGAGTAGGGGAGCAGCAGGACGGCCATGGCGGAGGCGATGGCCGCGGCGGAGGTCTCCTTCTCCGGGGAGAAGACCACATAGGTGGCGAGCGCGACCTGGTAGACGCCGTCGGCCGACTGGGACAGCAGACGGATGGCCAGAAGGCGGCGGAAGTCCCGCAGTTGCAGCAGTACGCGGAGATCACGCACAACAGGCATGGTGTCAGCCTCACACACCGCACGGGCCTCCGGGTGTATTACCCGAAGGCCCGTGATCATGCGGCGGGAATCAGCGCATGGCGCTTCAGCGCTCGACCTCGCCCTTGATGAACTTCTCCACGTTCTCCCGCGCCTCGTTGTCGAAGTACTGCACCGGCGGGGACTTCATGAAGTAGGAGGAGGCGGAGAGGATCGGGCCGCCGATACCGCGGTCCTTGGCGATCTTCGCGGCGCGCAGCGCGTCGATGATGACACCCGCGGAGTTCGGGGAGTCCCACACCTCGAGCTTGTACTCCAGGTTCAGCGGGACATCGCCGAACGCACGGCCCTCCAGGCGGACGTACGCCCACTTGCGGTCGTCCAGCCAGGCCACGTAGTCCGACGGGCCGATGTGGACGTTGTCGGCGCCCAGGTCGCGGTCGGGGATCTGCGAGGTGACGGCCTGGGTCTTGGAGATCTTCTTGGACTCCAGGCGCTCGCGCTCGAGCATGTTCTTGAAGTCCATGTTGCCGCCGACGTTCAGCTGCATGGTGCGGTCGAGGACGACGCCCCGGTCCTCGAACAGCTTGGCCATCACGCGGTGCGTGATGGTCGCGCCGACCTGGGACTTGATGTCGTCACCGACGATCGGCACACCGGCCTCGGTGAACTTGTCCGCCCACTCCTTGGTGCCGGCGATGAAGACCGGGAGCGCGTTGACGAAGGCGACCTTCGCGTCGATGGCGCACTGGGCGTAGTACTTGGCTGCGTCCTCGGAGCCGACCGGGAGGTAGCAGACCAGAACGTCGATCTGCTTGTCCTTGAGGACCTGCACGACGTCGACCGGGGCCTCGTCGGACTCCTCGATGGTCTGGCGGTAGTACTTGCCGAGTCCGTCGAGCGTGTGGCCGCGCTGGACCGTGACACCGGTCGTCGGCACGTCGCAGATCTTGATGGTGTTGTTCTCGCTGGCGCCGATGGCGTCGGCGAGGTCCAGACCGACCTTCTTCGCGTCCACGTCGAAGGCGGCCACGAACTCCACGTCCTTCACGTGGTAGTCGCCGAACTGCACGTGCATCAGACCCGGCACGCGGATGTCCGGGTCGGCGTCCTTGTAGTACTCGACGCCCTGCACCAGCGAGGCGGCGCAGTTACCCACACCGACGATGGCTACACGAACCGAACCCATTCCGGTTGCTCCCTGTGTGTACTGGACGAGGCCGAGCGGATGCCGGGCCTCATTTGGCGGTGTCATCGGACGGATCCGGCAGGGAACCACCCCGGTGCCGGGGCGGGCCGTCCGTATCTCCTGACTGGTCCTGCTGTGGCGGCCGGTCCTCGTCCCGCTCGGTCGTCCGGTCCTGCCCGGCGGCGCCGCCGCGCTGGTGGCGCCCGGCCCGCTCACTCTCGATCAGCTCGTTCAGCCAGCGCACTTCACGCTCGACCGACTCCATCCCATGCCGCTGTAGCTCGAGGGTGTAGTCGTCCAGCCGCTCACGGGTGCGGGCCATGGCGGCGCGCATCTTGTCCAGGCGCTCCTCCAGGCGGCTGCGCCGCCCTTCCAGCACCCGCATCCGGACGTCTCGTGACGTCTGGCCGAAGAAGGCGAAGCGGACGCCGAAGTGCTCGTCCTCCCAGGCGTCCGGCCCGGTGTGGGAGAGCAGCTCCTCGAACCGGTCCTTCCCCGCGGCCGTGAGCCGGTAGACGATCTTCGCCCGGCGGCCGGAGAGCGGCGTCGCGGGAGCGTCCTGGGAGACGCTGCCGGACTCCTCGATCAACCAGCCGTTGCCGACCAGCGTCTTGAGGCAGGGATAGAGGCTGCCGTAGCTGAAGGCACGGAAGACGCCGAGTGACGTGTTGAGCCGCTTCCGCAGCTCGTATCCGTGCATCGGGGACTCGCGCAGCAGGCCGAGGACGGCGAACTCCAGCACGCCGGAACGTCTGCTCATCCCCCGCCTCCCCTCTCTCTTGGACCCGCTATGTCGAGCTGATGTATCGACTCGATACATCCAGACGATAGAACTGTGCTCCTTGCGGGACAAGAGGGACCACGGTGAACGCCGTCACATCATCAATTCGTGGCACTCAATCTGACGGTTATGGAGTGAAGGTGACGGCTGGGCGGGTTTTGACCGTGCGTACTCTGTTCGCCATGCAGACCTATGGGAACCATGTGACGCCGCGATGCGTCCTCGTCCCGGATGCAGTGCGTCCGGTTGCCTGGTGCAGCCGGATCGCACACTGGGGGGACCGGAAGCCATCTGCCGCTTTCAGGCGATAGCGCCTGCCCGAGGAGAAGTCGTTCCATGAGCGAGCACCGTCGCAAGCCGCCACAGCCCCAAGGCGGCGGACGAGCAGCGGCCCGGCGAGCCGGACAGCAGCCGTCCGGCCGCCGCGCAGCACCGACGCACAACGCCGCAGCCGGCTCCGGCGCCGCCCCGCAGGGGGAAGAGCGTCCTTACGGCGGCCGGGCGGCGGCCCGGCGTGCCGCCCAACGGGGCGGTGGCCGTAGACGAGTATCCGATCCAGGCCCTGGCCATGGCGGTGGCGGCCGCAGGGGAGGTGGTGGTGGCCGACGTGGCTCGGGGGGCGATGGGGACCCCGGTAAGAAGCGCTTCATCGACTACCCGCGCGGGGGCAGGTCGGGTTTCCGGCGCTGGGTTCCGTCCTGGAAGCTGGTGACGGGCACCTTCATCTTCTTCTTCGCGGTACTTCTCGGCGCCGTCGGCATAGGACTGTTGCTGGTGGAGGTGCCGACCGCCCAGGCCGCGTCCCAGACCCAGAAGAACGTCTACTACTGGGGCGACGGCAAGCAGATGGTGGTCTCCGGCGGTGGTGACCTCAACCGCCAGATCGTCCCTCTCAGCAAGATCCCCAAGTCCATGCAGAACGCGGTGATCTCCGCGGAGAACGCCAGCTTCTACGACGACAACGGCGTCGACCCGATGGGTATCGCCCGCGCGGTCGTCAACATGGCGAAGGGTGGGGCGACCCAGAGTGGTTCGACCATCACCCAGCAGTTCGTGAAGAACACCTACCTGGATCAGTCGCAGACCGTCACCCGTAAGGTCAAGGAACTGTTCATCTCCGTCAAGGTCGGAATTCAGGTGGACAAGGACGACATCCTCGCGGGGTATCTCAACACCGCGTACTACGGACGCGGGGCCTATGGCTGCCAGGCGGCGGCCCGCGCGTACTACGACCGGGACTGCGAGGACCTGACGCCGAGCCAGAGCGCCTTCCTGGCCTCGACGCTCAATGGCCCGAACCTCTACGACCCCAACGGTGGCTACGGCGCCGCGGCCACCAAGGAGGCCAACACCAAGCGGGCCAAGAGCCGCTGGGAGTGGATCCTCAAGCGTGAGGTCGCGGTGCGCAGGATGCCCGGGACCGAGGCCCAGGAGTGGATCGGCAAGGGGTTCCCGATGCCGCAGGACCCCAAGGTGGCCACCAACAAGCAGGGCCAGATCGGCTACCTCACGGACCTCGCCGACAACTACATCATCGCCAACTCCAACATCAGCAAGTCCCAGCTGGACAAGGGCGGCTATCAGATCCACACCACCTTCGACCGGAAGAAGATCAGCGAGCTGACCCGGGCGGTCGAGAAGGTCTCCAAGGAGAGCATCAAGCCGAAACAGCGCGTCGAGGACAAGTACGTCCAGTTCGGTGGCGCCTCGGTGGAGCCCAAGACGGGCAAGATCGTGGCCATCTACGGCGGCAAGAACGCGCTGGAGCACTACCGCAACAACGCCGACTACACCGGTGTCCAGGTGGGCTCGACCTTCAAGCCCTTCGTGCTGGCCGCCGCGATGACCAATGGCGCCCGTGATCCGAAGGGCCCACGGGAGCAACCCGACTCCGAGCGGACCCTGGTCGCGCCGAACAGTGTCTACAACGGCGACAACAAGGTGACCCTGCGGGACTACGACGGCAGTGTCTGGCACGACAAGGACGGCAAGGAGTGGCACCAGAGGAACGACGGTGACGAGGACAAGGGCCCGATCAACCTGCGCACCGCCATGCAGTTCTCGGTGAACACCCCGTTCATCCAGCTCGGCATGGACGTCGGCACCGACAAGGTGCGGGACGCGGCCCTGGCGGCCGGCCTCAGCAAGGAGCAACTGGCCTCGATCACCCCGACGTTCTCGCTCGGCACCTCCGCGCCCAGCGCCATCCGGCTCGCCGGGGCGTACGCCACCTTCGCGGCCAGCGGCCAGCAGGCCGATCCGTACTCGGTGGAGCGGGTCGAGGACAAGAACGGCCCCGTCTACGACCACAAGCAGGACGCCGAGCTCAAGCGGGCGTTCGACTCGAACGTGGCGAACAACGTCACCGACGTCCTGGAGAACGTGGTCCAGCACGGCACCGGCACCTCGGCGAAGATCGGCCGTCCGGCCGCGGGCAAGACCGGAACCACCGACGAGAACAAGTCGGCCTGGTTCTCCGGCTACACCCCGCAGCTGTCCACCGCGATCGGCATGTGGCGGGTGGACGACAAGGCCAAGAGCCAGAAGTTCCTGTCCATGCGCGGCGTGGGCGGTCAGGAGACCATCCACGGTGCGTCGTTCCCGGCGCAGATCTGGGCCGACTACATGCGCGGTGCCCTGGAGGGCGTGCCGGTCAAGAACTTCCCCGCGGCCACTCCGCTCGGCGAGAAGGTCTTCGGCGACGGCGCGAGCCCGAGCCCGACCCCGACGACGGACAAGCCGTCGGAGAGCCCGTCGGAGTCCCCCTCGGAATCCCCGTCGGAATCGCCCTCGGAGTCGCCGTCCGACAGCCCCAGCCCGACGGACACCTGTGACCCGCTGGACCTCGACTGCCAGGACAACGGCGGCAACGGCAACGGCGGCCAGAACGGAGGCGGGAACGGCGGTCCGGGCGATCCGACCTCGTCGCCGACCACGGAGCCGCCCGGCGGTTCCGGTGGCATATTCGGCGGCCCATCGGGCCGCAAGAAGGACTAGCCCGCAGCCCCGTACGACCCGTTCACCACTCGCCGGCCGCGCCGGAGCGAATACCGCTCCGGCGCGGCCGACGCCGTTCCAGGCCCTGGACGGCCCTCTGCGCCTCTCGCACACCACTCCCCGCCCGGGGAGCCCACCCAGGCGTCCGCGGCGCGCTCAGCGGCCGCTGGGGCGGTCCTGACTCCTCCCGTGAGGCTCGTACGGCAGGATGGAGGCCATGAGCGTGCGCGAGGACCCACAGGCCCAGCCCGTCAGGCCGACCTCCGAGGACCCGGTGGCCGCGGCCGGCAGCGAGCTGATCGGTGGGCCGGCCGGGCGCCGGGCCCTGCTCGGCACGGGCTGGTGGACCCCGGTGCGGATCGTGGCGATCGTCGCCATCGGCATGTTCGCGCTCGGCATGGCGCAGAAGCTGCCGTGCTACGACGGCGGCTGGTTCTACGGCGCCACCGCCCAGTACACCCACGCCTGCTACTCCGACATACCGCACCTCTACAACGGCCGCGGCTTCGCCATCGACCTCGTCCCGTACTTCGACCGCATACCGGACAGCGTCTCGGGCGGGATGCAGTACCTGGAGTACCCGGTCCTCACCGGCCTCTTCATGGAGGTCGCCTCCTGGATGACCCCGCACGGCGGCTCCATCCAGGACCGCGAGCAGATCTACTGGCTGGTCAACGCGGGCATGCTGATGGTCTGCACCGCGGTGATCGCGGTCTGTGTGGCCCGTACGCACCGCCGCCGCCCCTGGGACGCGCTGCTGGTCGCCCTGGCCCCCGCCTTCGCGCTCACGGCCACCATCAACTGGGACCTGTTCGCCGTCGCCCTTACGGCCGCCGCCCTGCTCATGTGGTCCCGCAGCCGCCCATTGGCCGCCGGTGTGCTGCTGGGGCTCGCGACCGCCGCGAAGCTCTACCCCGGGCTGCTGCTCGGCCCGCTGCTGTTGCTCTGCCTCCGCGCGGGACGGCTGCGGGCCTTCTGGACGGCGGCGGGCGGCGCCTTGGCCGCCTGGCTCGTGGTGAACCTCCCGGTGATGGTCTCCACGCAGGGCGGTCTGCACATCCGCGACGGGTGGAAGACCTTCTACACCTTCAGCCAGGAGCGCCCCGTCGACTTCGGCTCCCTGTGGCTGATCATCTCGCAGCGCACCGGGAACCCCCTGGAGGACGTCAACACCTACGGGACCGTCCTGATGGTCCTGGCCTGCGTCGGAGTGGCGGCGCTCGCCCTGTGCGCCCCGCGCCGTCCGCGCCTGGCCCAGCTGAGCTTCCTGATCGTCGCGGCGTTCGTGCTCACCAACAAGGTGTACTCACCGCAGTACGTGCTGTGGCTGATCCCGCTGGCGGCCCTGGCCCGACCGCGCTGGCGGGACTTCCTGGTCTGGCAGGCGTGCGAGGTCATGTACTTCCTCGGGATCTGGATGTACCTCGCGTACACGGGCAGCGGCGATCAGCACCGGGGGCTGCCCGCCGAGGGCTATCAGCTGGCGATCGCCGTGCATCTGCTGGGGACGCTCTATCTGTGCGCCCTGATCGTCCGGGACGCGCTGGTGCCGGAGCGGGACCCGGTGCGCCAGGACGGTTCCGACGACCCAGGGGGAGGCGTGCTGGACCGGGCCCCGGACGCGTTCGTGCTGGGGGAGGCGCGGCGCGCTTCCCGGTACGAGGGCGCGGCGCTGGTGGACTGGGGCGTCCACCGGGAGTGAGCTCCGGACGGGAGCTCCTCCCGGTGGTACGGACTCAGCGGTCGAGCAGCCGGTCGAACTGCGTCGTGGTGTGCCGCAGATGTGCCACCAGTTCGTCCCCCACCTGGGGCGCCGGGACCTCGGTGGGCACGAACAGGATGGACACCTGCATATGCGGCGGCTCGGCGAACCACCGCTGCTTGCCCGCCCATACGAACGGCGAGAGGTTGCGGTTGACGGTCGCGAGACCGGCGCGGGCGACCCCCTTGGCGCGGGGCATCATCCCGTGCAGCGCCTTGGGCGCCTCCAGCCCGACGCCGTGGGAGGTGCCGCCGGCCACGACGACCAGATAGCCGTCGGAGGCGGCCTTCTGCTGGCGGTAGCCGAAGCGGTCGCCCTTCGCGACGCGGGTGACGTCGAGCACCGAGCCCCGGTACTCCGTCGAATCGTGGTCGCCCAGCCACAGCCGGGTGCCGATGCGCGCCCGGAAGCGGGTCTGCGGGAACTGCTGCTGTAGCCGGGCCAGTTCCTCGGCCTTGAGGTGGCTGACGAACATGGTGTGCAGCGGCAGCCGGGCCGCCCGCAGCCGGTCCATCCAGCCGATGACCTCCTCGACCGCGTCCAGGCCGTCGGTGCGGTCGAGCGGGAGGTGGATGGCGAAGCCTTCCAGCCGGACGTTCTCTATCGCGGCGTGCAGCTTGGGCAGGTCCTGCTCGGTGATGCCGTGCCGCTTCATGCTGCTCATGACCTCGATGACCACACGCGCGTTCACCAGGCCGTAGACGCCGTCGACCGACGAGACCGAGCGGATCACCCGGTCGGGCAGCGGCACCGGCTCCTCGCCGCGGCGGAAGGGGGTGAGCACGAGCAGGTCACCGCTGAAGAAGTCCTTCATCCGGGCGGCCTCGTACGTGGTCCCGACGGCGAGGATGTCGCTGCCGATGCGGGCCGCTTCCTCGGCCAGCCGCTCATGGCCGAAGCCGTAGCCGTTGCCTTTGCAGACCGGGACTATCCCTGGGAACTGCTGGATCACCATCTGCTGGTGCGCCCGCCAGCGCGCGGTGTCGACGTAGAGGGTGAGCGCCATTGACCGGTCCCGGAACCTTTCTCGTAGCCGCGGTGTATTGGAGTTATGGGAAACAGCGAATCGAGGTCAGCGGCGCGACATGTAGATGTCGAGCGCCTTGTGCAGGAGCTTGTTGAGCGGGAAGTCCCACTCGCCGAGGTATTCGGCAGCCTGCCCGCCGGTGCCCACCTTGAACTGGATCAGACCGAAGAGATGATCTGTCTCATCGAGGGAGTCGCTGATGCCGCGCAGGTCGTAGACGGTCGCGCCCAGCGCGTAGGCGTCGCGGAGCATCCGCCACTGCATCGCGTTCGAGGGCCGGACCTCGCGTTTGTGGTTGGCGGAGGCGCCGTAGGAGTACCAGACATGGCCGCCGACGATCAGCATCGTCGCGGCGGCCACGGCCTCGTTCTCGTGCATCGCGAAGTACAGCCGCATCCGGTTGGGGTCCTCGGTGTTGAGGGCCGTCCACATGCGCTGGAAGTAGCTGAGCGGGCGGGGCCGGAAGTGGTCGCGCTCCGCGGTGATCTCGTAGAGCCGCTGCCACTCGGGCAGATGCTCGTAGCCGCCCTGGACGACCTCGACACCGGCCTTCTCGGCCTTCTTGATGTTGCGGCGCCACAGCTGGTTGAAGCTCTTGTGGACATCTTCCAGGGAGCGGTTCTCCAGCGGCACCTGGAAGACGTACCGCGGCTGGACATCACCGAAGCCGGCCCCGCCGTCCTCGCCCTGCTGCCAGCCCATGCGCCGCAGCCGCTCGGCGACCTCGAAGGCGCGCGGCTCGATGAAGGTGGCCTCCACATCGCGCAGCCGCTTGACGTCGGGGCTCTGGATGCCGGACTTGATCGCGTTGGCATCCCAGCGGCGGATGATGACCGGCGGGCCCATCTTCACGGAGAACGCGCCCTGCTGCTTCAGATGCGCGAGCATCGGACGCAGCCAGTCCTCCAGGTTGGGCGCGTACCAGTTGATGACCGGGCCCTCGGGGAGATAGGCGAGATAGCGCTTGATCTTGGGCAGCTGACGGTAGAGGACGAGACCGGCGCCGACGAGCTGACCCGTGGTGTCGAACCAGCCGAGGCTCTCCGAGCGCCACTCCGACTTGACGTCGGCCCATGCCGGGACCTGCATGTGGCTGGCCGCCGGCAGGCTCTGGATGTACGCCAGATGCTGCTCTCGGCTGATCGTCCTCAGGGTCAGGCTCATGTGGGGCGCTCCTCGGCAGGTTTGTCCCCAGGGTCGGGGCTCCGGCTCTCGCGCCGAAGCCTACTGCGACCGGGACGCGCCCCGTTCGGGCCTGGGGGCAACCGGGCCCTGGCGGGCTCAGCCCAGCACGCCGCCGAAGAGCCCTCCGTGTGCCATACCGAGGTAGAAGCCGACCGCCGAGGCACCGAGCCCGATGATCAGCACGAACCGCTCGCCGGTGGTCGCGGAGATCAGCTGGCCCCAGGCGCCGGTGAGCATCCCGACGAGCCCGGTCCAGGAGCTGACCAGGTGGAGCTGGGTGAAATGCGCCGTGATGAAGGCGATCGCCCCGATCACCAGCGTGGTCACGGCGAAGGCGTTCTGAACGGGATGCGGCTTGCCATCGGTGTCCAGGAAGGAGAGCAAGCCATGATGGGGTCGTGCTGCCTGTGCCATGAGGCACCTCCAGGTAGGCACATAGAGCAAGGCGGCGAACTGTAATGCCGCTCACACCCGATGTGTACAGATTGCGGGCTAAGACGCCCGGATTTCAAGCGGGCGGCCGTAGCCGGGTACTGTGTACCGTCCGCGGTGGTGTCTGTACGGACGCCGAAGCGGATACGCATCACGACCCTCCTGCCACGGATCGACCGTGGCCGCTGAGTCCAAAGGAGGTGGGTTCCACATGCGTCACTACGAGGTGATGGTCATCCTCGACCCCGATCTCGAGGAGCGCGCTGTCTCCCCGCTGATCGAGAACTTCCTTTCCGTCGTCCGTGAGGGCGATGGCAAGGTCGAGAAGGTCGACACCTGGGGCCGTCGTCGTCTCTCGTACGAGATCAAGAAGAAGCCCGAGGGCATCTACTCGGTCATCGACCTTCAGGCCGAGCCTGCGGTCGTCAAGGAGCTCGACCGCCAGCTGAACCTGAATGAGTCGGTCCTCCGGACCAAGGTCCTCCGTCCCGAGACCCACTGACGCGTAAGCGTTCAGCGGTCATCGGGGCCGTATCGCAACGAGTAGCAAGCAGCCCAGCAGTACCCGCCGAGAGGTTCCCCCAATGGCAGGCGAGACCGTCATCACGGTCGTCGGCAATCTCGTCGACGACCCCGAGCTGCGTTTCACCCCGTCCGGTGCGGCGGTCGCGAAGTTCCGCGTCGCGTCCACTCCCCGTACCTTCGACCGGCAGACCAACGAGTGGAAGGACGGCGAGAGCCTCTTCCTCACGTGCTCGGTGTGGCGGCAGGCCGCGGAGAACGTGGCCGAGTCGCTCCAGCGCGGTATGCGCGTCATCGTGCAGGGCCGGCTGAAGCAGCGGTCCTACGAGGACCGTGAGGGGATCAAGCGCACGGTCTATGAGCTGGATGTCGACGAGGTCGGCGCCAGTCTGCGCAACGCCACAGCCAAGGTCACCAAGACCACCGGTCGCGGTGGTCAGGGCGGCTATGGCGGCGGTGGCGGGCAGGGCGGCGGCTGGGGCGGTGGCTCCGGCGGCGGTCAGCAGGGCGGCGGCGCACCGGCCGATGACCCGTGGGCAACCAGCGCACCGGCTGGCGGCCAGGGTGGCGGCGGTGGTGGTGGCTGGGGCGGCGGCTCCGGCAACTCCGGCGGCGGCTACTCGGACGAGCCGCCCTTCTAGGCCGGAGGCGTTGTTTCACGTGAAACGAGGCGTTGTTTCACGTGAAACAGCGCGCGGTCTGGTCAGGGCGGCCAGCACACACTTCTTGATCACACTGGAGAGAGACAATGGCGAAGCCGCCTGCTCGCAAGCCTAAGAAGAAGGTTTGCGTGTTCTGCAAGGAGAAGATCTCCTACGTCGACTACAAGGACACGAACCTGCTGCGGAAGTTCATCTCCGACCGCGGCAAGATCCGTGCCCGCCGGGTCACCGGCAACTGCACCCAGCACCAGCGTGACGTCGCCACGGCCGTGAAGAACAGCCGTGAGATGGCGCTGCTGCCCTACACCTCCACCGCGCGATAAGGGAAGGGTGACCGAGTCATGAAGATCATCCTCACCCACGAGGTCTCCGGCCTCGGCACTGCCGGTGACGTCGTGGACGTCAAGGACGGTTACGCCCGTAACTACCTCGTTCCCCGTGGTCTGGCGATCCGCTGGACCAAGGGTGGCGAGAAGGACGTCGAGCAGATCCGCCGCGGTCGTCGCATCCGCGAGATCGCCACGATCGAGCAGGCCAATGAGGTCAAGGCTCGGCTCGAGGGCGTCAAGGTCCGGCTGAAGACCCGTGCCGGCGACGCCGGCCGGCTGTTCGGCTCCGTCACCCCGGCCGACATCGCTTCGGCGATCAAGGACGCGGGTGGCCCGGACGTGGACAAGCGCCGCATCGAGGTGCAGTCCCCGATCAAGACCCTGGGCGCGCACCAGGTCTCGGTCCGTCTGCACGCCGAGGTTGCCGCCAAGGTCGGCGTCGAGGTCATCGCCGCCTGACGACGACCGCGACGGTCGCCCTGGCCACCGTGCACCGGAGGGCCGCACCCTGTGGGGTGCGGCCCTCCGTCGTGCCGGGGGTCGCTGTGTCTTGGGCCGTTCTGACTGGACCGCGCTGTGCGCGGGACCGCTCCGTCGAGAGCGCTCTGTCCGGGGCCGTCGTGGGGCGTGGGCCGACCCGGCACCCCGGCACCGTGGGCCGGGTCGCATGGGCCTACCCGGCACCGTCGGCTGGCTCCGCGGGTCGGCCCGGCTCAGCTTCGTACCGCGCCGGTGACGATCCAGCGGCCGGAGCGGGTGCGCAGCCACAGGGTCGCCATTCGGACCGACATCATCAGCGCCATGGTGCACCACAGCGCGGTCAGTCCCCCGCCGAGCGATGGCACCAGCAGCGCCACCGGGGCGAAGACGACGAGGGTGACGATCATCGCCCGAGCCAGATACGGCCCGTCGCCCGCGCCCATCAGCACTCCGTCGAGGACGAAGACCACACCCGAGACCGGCTGGATGAGGGCCGTGACCAACAGGGCGGGCAGCAGGGCGTCCCGTACCGCGGTATCGGTGGTGAACAGGGGGATGAACAGCGGCCGGGAGACGACCACCAGCAGGCCCAGCGCCACGCCCGAGGCGATGCCCCAGTGCACCATGCGGCGGCAGGCGACCCGAGCTCCCTCCTCGTCGCCCGCGCCCAGATAGCGTCCGATGATCGCCTGGCCCGCGATGGCGATGGCGTCCAGGGCGAACGCCAGCAGGCTCCATAGGGTGAGCACGATCTGATGGGCGGCGATATCGGTGTCGCCGAGGCGGGCCGCCACGGCCGTCGCGATCAGCATCACGGCGCGCAGCGAGAGCGTACGGATCAGCAGCGGTGCCCCGGCGTGGGCGCAGGCCCTGATCCCCGCGGCATCGGGCCGCAGGGAGGTGCCATGGCGCCGGGCGCCCCGGATGACCACGACGAGGTAGACGGCGGCCATGGCGTTCTGGGCGATCACCGTGCCCCAGGCCGAACCCGCGATGCCCAGCCCGGCTCCATAGACCAGGGTGGCGTTCAGCGCGGCATTGGCCCCGAAGCCGCCGATGGCGACATAGAGCGGAGTGCGGGTGTCCTGGAGGCCGCGCAGCACACCGGTGGCGGCGAGCACCACCAGCATCGCGGGGATGCCGAGGGTGCTGATCCGTAGATAGGTGATGGCGTGGGGCGCGGCGGTGTGCGAGGCGCCGAAGAGATCGACGAGGGCGGGGGCGGTGGGAAGGGCGACGGCGATGACGGCGGCACCGAGCAGCAGGGCCAGCCAGATGCCGTCCATGCCCTGCCGGATCGCCCCGGCGAGGTCACCCGCGCCGACGCGACGGGCCACCGCCGCGGTGGTGGCGTAGGCGAGGAAGACAAAGATGTTGACGGCGGTGGCGAGCAGGGCCGCGGCGACGCCCAGCCCGGCCAGTTGGGCGGTGCCCAGATGGCCGACCACGGCGCTGTCGACCATGACGAAGAGGGGTTCCGCCACGAGTGCGCCGAAGGCGGGAAGCGCGAGTGCGATGATCTCGCGGTCGTGGTGGCGCAGGGCGCTCCGCGCGCTCGTGGGGGCCTGTGTCATGAGGGCAATGTAATCGTCCACAGGTAAGAGACACAAGCTGCTGCTGGTCCTTACAAGGCGGCGCGCGGGACGATCTTCTCTGCGCCCTTTGTCGTGATCTTGCGCTGGGGGCGGAAGTTTTTCTTCTACACAGCCCCTGGATAGAGAAACCGCAGGTCAGGCTTGGACTCTCGGGGTGATTGTGTGTTTGTCCACAGCACTGTCCCCCGACCCGTGCACAGGTTCACGCGACTTACCCACAGGAAGGATCCCATCATCCACATGCCCTGTGGATAACCAAGTTGGCTGGCGGTCCCGACGGGCCTAACGTGGTCCGGCGCCCGCCACTCGATCCGGCCCTGGGAACCCCCAGACTCCGATGCGCCGTGTCCGGAAAGCCGGCCGCTCAGTTGTGTCATAGCCGTGCCGTAAGAAGGACGGGCACGGCGAGGTTCGCTACGCGGACGGGAGGAGGTGGCGGGGTGAGCGTTCCCGAGCCCATGGACGACCCATGGGTGGACTCCGGCCCGTCCGACCGGTTCCCGTCCCCCCGCTTCCGCCGCGGTGACGGAGGCGGCGGCCGGGGCCGCGACGACCGCGACGGAGGGGGCGGCTCCCCCTGGGAGGGCTCCGGCTTCGAGCGCGTTCCGCCGCAGGACCTCGACGCCGAGCAGTCCGTCCTCGGCGGCATGCTGCTCTCCAAGGACGCCATCGCCGATGTGGTGGAGGTCCTCAAGGGCAATGACTTCTACCGGCCCGCCCATGAGACCGTCTACCAGGCCATCCTGGATCTCTACGCCAAGGGCGAGCCGGCCGACCCGATCACCGTCGCCGCCGAGCTGACCAAGCGCGGTGAGATCGCCCGGGTGGGCGGCGCCTCCTATCTCCACACCCTCGTCCAGTCGGTCCCCACCGCCGCCAACGCCGAGTACTACGCGGAGATCGTCCATGAGCGCGCCGTGCTGCGCCGCCTGGTCGAGGCGGGCACCCGCATCACCCAGATGGGATACGCGGCGGACGGAGACGTCGACGAGATCGTCAACAGCGCCCAGGCGGAGATCTACGCCGTCACCGAGCAGCGCACCAGCGAGGACTATCTGCCGCTCGGCGACATCATGGAGGGCGCGCTCGACGAGATCGAGGCGATCGGCTCGCGCAGCGGGCAGATGTCCGGGGTGCCCACCGGCTTCACCGACCTGGACTCCCTGACGAACGGGCTGCACCCGGGCCAGATGGTCGTCATCGCCGCCCGCCCCGCGATGGGTAAGTCCACCCTGGCCCTCGACTTCGCACGCGCCTGCTCGATCAAGCACAACATGCCGAGCGTGATCTTCTCCCTGGAGATGGGCCGCAACGAGATCGCGATGCGTCTGCTCTCCGCCGAGGCGCGGGTGGCGCTGCACCATATGCGCTCGGGCAGCATGACCGACGAGGACTGGACCCGGCTGGCCCGGCGGATGCCGGACGTCTCCCAGGCCCCGCTCTACATCGACGACTCCCCGAACCTGTCGATGATGGAGATCCGCGCCAAGTGCCGTCGGCTCAAGCAGCGCAACGATCTACAGCTGGTCGTCATCGACTACCTCCAGCTGATGCAGTCCGGCGGCGCCCGGCGCCCCGAGAGCCGTCAGCAGGAGGTCTCGGACATGTCGCGAAACCTGAAGCTGCTGGCCAAGGAGCTGGAAGTGCCGGTCATCGCGCTCTCCCAGCTCAACCGTGGCCCCGAGCAGCGCACGGACAAGAAGCCGATGGTCTCGGACCTCCGAGAGAGTGGCTCCATCGAGCAGGACGCGGACATGGTCATCCTGCTCCACCGCGAGGACGCCTATGAGAAGGAGTCGCCGCGCGCGGGTGAGGCGGATCTGATCGTGGCCAAGCACCGTAACGGTCCGACGGCCACGATCACGGTCGCCTTCCAGGGCCACTACTCCCGCTTCGTGGACATGGCCCAGACCTGACGCGGACGCGCGGGGTCGCAACATGTGTGCCGCCGTTCGCCGCGCACCCCTTTTGCCGTTTGCGCAAAGAACTTTGTCGGCTCGTCATGGGCGGGGGCAGGGTGGTGCGCATGGACACGCAGTTCTGGGACGACATGTATCGCAGCCGTGAGCAGCTCTTCAGCGGCTCGCCCAATGGGGTGCTCGTCACCGAGGTCACCGACCTGCCGCCGGGGCAGGCGCTCGACGTGGGTTGCGGTGAGGGCGCCGACGCACTCTGGCTGGCCCGGCGCGGCTGGCAGGTCACCGCGGTGGACATCTCCCGGATCGCCGTGGAACGCGCCGCCGCGGCGGCCACGGACATCGAGGGCCGGGTGGCGTGGACACGCGCCGATCTCGCCAGTACACCGCCCCCGGCCGCGGCGTTCGACCTGGTGTCCGCCCAGTACTTCCCGCTCAAACGGCAGCCGGACCACAGCGTGCTGCGCGGTCTGCTGGACGCCGTCGCACCCGGTGGCACCCTGCTCTTCGCCACCCATGCCCTCGCCGATCTCACCCCGGACCAGGAGCGGGACTTCAACCCCGGCGACTACTACCAGCCCGACGACATCGCCGGGCTCCTGGACGACAGCTGGACCGTACTGGTCAACGAAACCCGCCCGCGCACCGCTGCCGCCCCCGCCGGCACCCACCACACCCGCGACACCGTCCTGCGGGCGCGACGCCTGCGATAGCCGCTGGGGGAGGCGGGTCAGGGCTGTAGCTGGTGCCCCAGGTCCGCCGCCTTCTCCGCGCGTCGGGCGAGGACCTCCTCATGGAGGTCCGCCATCTGCCGCAGCGCGTCCTTACGGTCGCGCTTGGAGAGCCGGTCGATGTAGAGATGCCCCGAGAGATGGTCGGCCTCGTGCTGGAGACACCGGGCGAAGTAGCCGGTGCCCTCGATCACCAGCGGGTTGCCGTCCTTGTCGACGCCGCGGACCACGGTGCGGTCGGTGCGCGGCACGTCCATCCGCGCGCCCGGTACGGACAGACAGCCCTCGGCCTCCTCGATGAGCAGCCGGTCGGCCGGGGCGGGCTGGTCCAGGACGGGGTTGATGATGTGGCCGATATGCCGTACGCCGTGGTCGTCCGGGCAGTCGTAGACGAACAGCCGCAGATCGACGTCGACCTGATTGGCGGCCAGCCCGGCGCCTTCGGCGATGTACATGGTGAGGAACATGTCGTCGATGAGGGCGTTCAGCTCCGGTGTGCCGAACTCGGTGACCTCCCGGCAGGGGCGGCGGAGCACCTCCTCACCGACCTCGGTGATCCGTCGCGGTGAACCGCGCTCGGCCTCGGGCGGCAGCGCCGGATAGGAGTCGACGGGTTTCCCCTGCACCTGGACGCGCACCGCTGACCTCACCTTTTCCGCCCCCACTGATAGCCGCCCCACAGATGGCCGCCCCCGCTGATGGTCTTGTCCGGACAACGTAGCAGGGGCGGTTCGGCCGCGGTCGTGGCACGCGTCAGATCGCGTCGGCGAGCTCCTCCAGCAGCCGCCGCTTGCTACGGGCCCCGACCAGCGACCGCACCGGCTCGCCCGCCCGGAACAGCATCAGCGTCGGCATCGACAGCACCCCGTACGCGGTGGTGGTGGAGGGGTTCTCGTCCACGTCCAGGGACACCACCTTCAGCCGGTGGCCCTCCTCCTGCGCGATCTCCGCCAGCACCGGCGCGATCATCCGGCACGGCGGGCACCACGAGGCGGTGAACTTCACCAGCACCGGCAGCTCGGCCGCCAGCACCTCCTCGGCGAAGGTGGCGTCCGTGACCGTGGCCACTCCCCCGGTGTGTGTCAGCGACATCTCATCTCCCCTTCGGAGTCCTTGTTGCGGAGTTCATGCTTCGAGGTCGTTGCTTCGAAGCCGACGTCTCGGAGTCGTTGCTTCGAAGTCGTCGTTTCGGAGTCGTCTGTGGTGACGGAAAAGGGCTCACGGTCCGGGCGGCGTCAGCTCGCAGCGCGGCTCCGGGGCCCCTTCGGGAGCCGTCGCCGCGGCCTCCAGCCGCGCGCGGGCCCGCTCCGCCTGGTCGAGCTGTGTTCCGACCCGCTCCCGGATGGCGCTCAGCCGGCCGATGCACTCGTCCAGCTCGGCCAGCTTGCGCCGGTAGACCTCAAGCGAGGCGGGGCAGGAGTCACCGGCCGGATGGCCGGAGCGCAGGCATTCGACGAACGGACGCGTCTCCTCCAGCTCGAAGCCGAAGTTCCGCAGCGTGCGGATCTGCTGGAGCAGCCGCAGGTCGTCCTCGTCGTACGACCGGTAACCGTTGCCGGTGCGGCGCGCGGGCAGCAGCCCGAGCGACTCGTAATAGCGCAGGGTGCGGGTGGTGGTACCCGCCCGTTCGGCCAGCTCTCCGATCCGCATGTGCCGACGGTAGACCTTGACCCCGACGTCAAGGCCAGACCGCCGTGCGCTCCCGGGCGCCTCCCCTGCTGTGGACGACCCACTGACCGATGTCGGACCTCGGCCGTACAGTGCCGACATGACCACACCCGACGTGGATGAGTTCGCCGAGCCGCTCCCCGCCACGCGCCGTGCCCTGCTGCGGCGCCTCGCCCTCGGCCAGGTTCAGGGCCGTGCCCCGTCCCTGATGGGGGCCGTGGTGCGGGAGGGGCGGCTGGTGTGGACGGGTTCGCGCAGCAGTGTGGAGGGAGCCGACCCGGACGCCGACACCCAGTACCGCATCGGCTCCCTGACCAAGACCTTCGTGGCGGTGCTGGTGCTGCGGCTGCGCGACGAGGGGCTGCTGGACCTCGGCGATCCGCTGGCCAAGCATCTGGACGTGCCGGAGGCCGCGGGCGCGACCGTGGCCCAGCTCCTCTCCCACACCTCGGGTCTCGCCGCGGAGGCCCGCGGCCCGTGGTGGGAGCGCACGTCCGGGGCGCTGCGGCCCGAGACGGCCGATATCTTCGGCGAGCGCCCGCTGATCCACCCCGCGGGCCGCCGCCACCACTACTCCAACCCCGGTTTCGCGCTGCTCGGGGCGCTGGTCGAGCGGCTGCGCGGAGCGCCCTGGGGCGAGGTGCTCGCCCATGAGGTGCTGGAGCCGCTGGGGATGGGGCGTACGTCGCTGGAGCCGCGGGCCCCGCACGCCGGGGGATGGGCCGTGCACCCCTGGGCCGATGTGCTGCTGCCCGAACCGGCCGAGGACACCGGGCGGATGGGCCCTGCCGGGCAGCTCTGGTCGACCGTGGGGGACCTGGCCCGCTTCGCCGCCTTCCTGCTGGACGGGGACGAGCGGGTGCTCGGCGCGGAGACGCTCGCCGAGATGCGGCAGCCCGCCGTCGCCCCCGAGGAGGGGGACTGGGACGGTGGTTACGGCCTGGGGACACAGCTCGTCCGCCACGGCGGGCGGTTCCTCTACGGCCACACCGGCTCCATGCCCGGCTTCCTGGCCTCGCTGTGGGTGAGCGCCGAGGACCGGCTGGCCGGGATCGCGCTGACCAACACCACCTCAGGGCCCGCGATCGGCGCCATCGCCGCCGATCTCATACGGATCGTGGCCGAGCGCGAGCCCCGTATCCCCGAGCCCTGGCGGCCGCTGACCGAGGCCGACCCGACGCTGCTCGCGCTGACCGGCCCTTGGTACTGGGGTCCGCGCGCCCACCATCTGCGGTTGCGCGCGGACCGTGGACTGGAGCTGTCCCCGGCCGTCGGGGGAGGCCGGGCCTCCCGCTTCAGGGCCGAGCAGGACGGCACCTGGACGGGGCTAGACGGCTATTACGCGGGGGAGACGCTGCGGGTGGTCGAGGGGGAGGGCGGCGCCCCCGCCCATCTGGACCTGGGCACCTTCGTATTCACCCGGGAGCCCTACGCCCCGGGTGACGCGGTGCCGGGCGGGGTCGACCCGGGGGGCTGGCGGCCGCTCTGAGGGCGCGGGGCAGGGCGTCGTGATCGTCCGACGGCCGTGGGGTCCGGCGGCCGTAGCCTGACCCCACGAGTGGTACGCACGGCCGGGGGCTGGGTCGGCGGTGCGGTGAGCGGCAGGTTGGTCTCCGGTACTCCCGAAGGCCCCGTACCGCGGTACATGGGAACACGCCGGTACGCCGGTGGTCACGTTGCTCGGTACGCCGGTACGCCGGTACGCAGGTACGCCGCGCTTGCGCGCTCATGTACCTCCGCACGGGAGTGCCTGGTCCGCCCTTGTCCCGCCCTCCCCAGGAGCCCTGCCGTGCGCTTGTCCACGCTTCGCCTCAGCGCCTCCCTGCTCGCTCTCACCACCGTCATCGCCGCCTCCGGGACGGCCACCGCCCGGCCCGGGGGCCCGGCGGCCGGCCGCGACCGGCCGGGGACCGTCTGGGTGGCCGGATGGGCCGCCCCCGTCCAGCGCCCCAGCTCGGGCTTCGAGCAGAACTGGGCCGAGAGCGGCTTCGCCGAGCGCACCGCCCAGACCCTGCGTCAGGTCGTCCGGGTCACCGGCGGCGGCACGGCCGCCCGGATCAGGCTGTCGAACCGCTATGGCACCGCGCCGCTGCGGATCGCGGGCGCGACCATCGCCCGTACCGCGCACGGCGCCGCCGTCCACGGCGCGAGTCTGCGCGCGCTGACCTTCGGGCACCGGCGGTCGGTGGAGATCCCGGCGGGCGGGGAGACGGTGAGCGACGGGGCCCCGCTGCGCGTGGCGCCCCGTCAGCCGGTCACGGTCACGCTGTACTTCGACCGTCCGACCGGCGCCGCCACCTTCCACGCCCAGGCGTACGCCCGCAGCTACCGCGCGGACGGCGATCACCGCGCCGACCGCACCGGGACGGCCTTCGCCGAGACCACCCACTCCTGGTACTACCTCTCCGATGTCGAGGTCACCGGCGGCCCGCGCCGACCGGGCACGGTGGTGGCCTTCGGCGACTCGATCACCGACGGCTTCGGCTCGACCTACGACGCCGACCACCGCTGGCCGGATCTGCTGGCCGAGCGGCTCGCGGCCGCGGGCACCCCGCGCCCCGTCCTCAACTCCGGGATCGGCGGCAATCTGCTGCTGCACGACTCGGCCTGGTACGGGGACCGGGCGGGCGCCCGCTTCCGGCGCGATGTGCTGGACAAGCCGGGCGTACGGTCGGTGATCCTGCTCGAAGGGCTCAACGACATCGGCTTCAGCGAGGTCGATCTGCCCACCTACAAGCCCAATCCGCAGGTGTCGGCCGAGGAGGTGATCGCCGGTTACCGGGAGCTGATCGCCCTGGCTCACGCCCGCGGTATCAAGGTCATCGGCGGCACGATCCTCCCGTTCAAGGGCGCCGAGTACCACACCGCGCGCTCCGAGGCGAAGCGTGCCGCGATCAACGAGTGGATCCGCACCTCGGGCGCCTTCGACGCGGTCGTCGACTTCGCGAAGGTCATGGCCGCGCCGTCCGATCCGCTGCGGCTGGACCCGGCGTACGACTCGGGCGACTTCAAGCACCCGAACGACGCGGGCTACCGGCGGATGGCCGACGCCATCGACCTCGCGACGCTATGAGGCCCGCCGCTGAGCTGGTGAGGGCAGGTCGGCCCGGGCCGGGGCAGGCAGGCCAGACGGGACGATCTTGGCCAGGTCAGGCCAGGTCAGGCCAGGTCAGGCCAGGTCAGGCTGGGTCAGGCCAGGCCAGGTCAGATCAGCGGCAGCTTGAAGCCGACGTGGCTGGCCTCGAAGCCCAGCCGCTCATAGAAGCGATGCGCGTCGATACGGGTCGCGTCCGAGGTGAGCTGCACCAGCGCACACCCCTCGCGGCGCGACTCCTCGACGGCCCATTCGATCAGCTGGGTGCCGAGCCCGCCGCCGCGCTCCTCGGAGTGGATCCGGACGCCCTCGACGATCGAGCGCGTGGCGCCGCGCCGCGACAGCCCGGGGATCACGGTCAGCTGGAGGGTGCCGACGGTGCGGCCGTCCCGGACCGCGACGACCAGCCGCTGCTGGGGGTCCCGGTCCAGCCGTTCGAAGGCGGCGCGGTACGGGGCCGGGTCGTCCGGGGACTCGCGGCGGGCGCCGAGCGGGTCGTCGGCGAGCATGGCCACGATCGCCGGGATGTCATCGGCGGTCGCGCGCCGTATCTCGATGTCGCTCATGCGGTGAGCCTACGCGGGGCCCCGTGAGCCCCGGACGGCGGCGACAGGACGGGGCGGGCGCCCATTTTGGCCGACGGCGGTCAGCAGGCGGTGCCGGTCAGCCCCTCGACGGCGGCGACGAGCGGCGCCAGCTCCGGCCGCCGGGCGGCGTCGGCGAGGGCCTCGCGCAGCGCGGCGTCATGTGTCGGCCGCGCCTCCTCCAGGAGCTTGAGCCCATCGGCGCTGACGTTGGTGTAGATGCCGCGGCGGTCGCTGGGGCAGATGTAGCGGGAGAGCAGACCGCGGTCCTCCAGCCGGGTGACCAGCCGGGTCGTGGCGCTCTGGCTGAGCACGACGGAGTCGGCGAGCTGCTTCATCTGAAGATGTCCGCCGTCGCCGTCGTGCTGCCCGCTGAGCACATTGAGCACGGAGAATTCGCGGACGCTCAGATCGTGCCCGGCTTGCAGCGCACGCTCGATATGCGTCTCTATCCGGCCGTGCAGCGAGGACAGGGCGCACCAGCCCTGGGCGAGGGCCTGCCCCGCGGGCGGGGCGACGGCGCCGTGCGGCTCTTCCGGCATGGAACCCCTCCTTGGTGGGTGAGCGGATTCCAGGATAGTCCAGAGATGAAAAAGACCGCGTATGCAATTATCGGCGCTTTGTCGCCCGCAGCCGCCGCCCCCGGGCGGTGAGCCCCCAGGGCTTGATCACCGAGATCGCCGTGAGAAAGGTATAGATGCCCAGGCTGACCGACGGCGCCAGGATCAGGTCCGTGGTCGCCCCGACCGACCGCCCGGCCACCACATCGGCCATCGCGGCGTCGATGCGGGCACGCAGGGCGAACGCCGTGGCGGCGGTGGTGATCAGTGTCAGCCAGAACTTCACATACACCCACCGATGGCGCGCCAGCCCCCAGGGCGTCCCCAGCGACAGCACGATTCCGCTGGCCAGCGACAGCAGGCTGATCGGAATCAGCAGCCAGTCGCCCAGGACGTTCATGGACCGGTACGCGGCCCCGGCCTCTTCGGCCGAGTCGGCGACGGCGCCGGTGATCCCCAGGGCCAGCAGCCCGAGGGTCAGCCCGAGCCATCCGACGGAGACGACGACATGTACGACGAGGAGGCCCCGGCGCACGGGGCGGGTGAGCTGCTGCATGCCCCCACCGTGGCGGCGGCGCGGCCCCCGCGGCGTCTGACGCCGGGAGTATCCGCGGGTACTCCCGGCGGCGGGCGATGGCGCGGGGCGACGGCGCGGGTGCGGAGTGGGCGCCGGTTCCGGTTCCGGCTCTGATTCCGGCTCCGGCTCTGGTTCTGGCTTTGGCGCGGGTCCTGGTGCCGGGCCGGGTCGGCGGGGCCCGGGTGGCTGCATCTACGCTCGGTTGAATGACCAGACTGCATCTGTTCGACCTGGACGGGACGCTCATACACGGCTCCGCCGCCGCGATCGAGATCTCCCGGCAGCTCGGTCTGGAGCGGGAGATCGCCGCGCTGGAGCGGGCTTTCGCGGGCGGGGAGCTGACGACGGCCCAGTTCGCGGAGCGGGCCTGTGCCCTGTGGGAGGAGCTGACGGAGGACCATGTGGCGGCGGCGTTCGAGGGGGCGCCGTGGCTGGAGGGGATCCGTGAGGTGTGGGCGGACATCCGGTCGCGGGGCGAGCGCTGTGCGGTGATTTCGCTCTCGCCGGGCTTCTTCGTGTCGCGGCTGCTGGAGTGGGGCGTGGACGCCACCTACGGGTCGGCCTGGCCCTCCGTGCCGTTCCGGGAGCCGGTGGATCCGGCGGGGATCCTGACCCCGGCCGCGAAGGTCCGGATCGCCGATGAACTCTGTGCGAAGTTCGGGCTGACCAGGGATCACTGCGTTGCCTACGGGGATTCCCTCTCGGACGCCGAACTGTTCACGGTGGTCCCGGTCTCGGTCGCCGTGAACGCCGATCACCATGTGAGCGAAATCGCATCGCACGCCTATACCGGCCGTGATCTCCGAGGCGCTTACGAATTGATGGGTAACCACACGTAACTATCGGTAATTACCCGAGTTGGTGGGTGTAACAGATGCGGTGCACTTGGGGCTTGTGAATTCATCCCGGGCCGGTAGGGTCGGGTCCGGTTCCGTGCGGCAGACTGTAACGGGGTCAGAACGGGCATCCCAGGCCAATCAGCATAACGGGAACGCAGCCCCCGTTCCCCAGACTTCGGGCCTATGCGCCCGGGGCGGGGAGGGAGCGTGGCATGCTGCCCGGAAGAGAGTTACGGAGAGGGTCGGCACGACCATTCTCACTTGAACCAGTGCACCAGGACGGGGAATTGCGGGCACATTCCGGCAGCGGAAGTGCGAAGACCGACAGAAAGATGTTCGAGGCGAGGCAACCATGGACGCTCCGACCACCACATCGTCGGCCGGCAGTGACGGCTCCGGCGGAAACAGTGGCGACTGGGGCTGGTTCACCCCGAGCAGGAGACCGCCCGAGGACCAGAGGGCCCCGGACCAGCAGAGCGATGAGCGCGCGCCCAGCCGCCCGGTGAACCCGATACGGCCGGTCGGCACCGAAGCCGACCGCCGTACGCCCGCGGCCCCCGCACCCGGCCCGGGGGCAGGCGACCGCCGCGGCGACAACCGCCGCACGGGTGGCCCCGCGAACACCGGCCCTGCGAACACCGGTCCCGCGCCCACCGGCCGCGCCGCCACCGGGCGCGAGGAGCATCAGCGCCCCGATGAGGCGGCCCCGGCCCCGCAGGATGTCCGGCCCGGCCCCGACTCGCCGTTCGTCGCCCCCGAGACCGCCTCGCCCGACGCGATCCTGCTGCGCCGCACCATGGCCGAGGTCGAGCCCATCAGCGACAAGGTCACCTCGTACTTCTACGCGCTGCTCTTCGTCCAGCACCCCGAGCTGCGGCCGCTCTTCCCCGCCGCCATGGACGCCCAGCGCGACCGGCTGTTCAAGGCGATCCTCACCGCCGCCCGGCTGATCGACGACCCCGACATCCTCACCGACTTCCTCTCCCGGCTCGGCCGTGGCCACCGTAAGTACGGCACCCAGCCCGAGCACTACCCCGCCGTCGGCGAGTGCTTGATCGGCGCGCTCACCCGCTATGCGGTCACCACCTGGAACGACGAGGCCGAGGCCGCCTGGGTGCGTGCCTACACCGCGATCTCCCAGATCATGATCGACGCGTCCGCCGAGGACGAGCTGATCGCTCCCGCGTGGTGGCAGGCCGAGGTGGTCGAGCACGAGTCGCGCACCCATGACATCGCCGTGATCACCGTCCGCCCGGACCAGCCGTACCCCTTTCTCGCGGGCCAGTACACCTCACTGGAAACCCCCTGGTGGCCCCGGGTGTGGCGGCACTATTCGTTCGCCTCGGCGCCGCGCACCGACGGGTTGCTCTCCTTCCATGTGAAGGCCGTCCCGGCCGGATGGGTGTCCTCCGCGCTGGTGCACCGGGCCCGCCCCGGCGATGTGATCCGACTCGGGCCCCCCGCCGGTTCCATGACGGTCGACCACGCCAGCGACAACGGGCTGCTCTGCCTCGGCGGCGGCACCGGTATCGCGCCGATCAAGGCGCTGGTCGAGGACGTCGCCGACCACGGCCGCCACCGTCCGGTCGAGGTCTTCTACGGCGCCCGCAACGATCACGATCTGTACGACATCGACACGATGCTGCGGCTGGCGCAGAGGCACCCGTGGCTCGCCGTCCGCCCCGTCGTCTCCGACGGCCCTACCAACGGCCTCAGCGGCCGGCTGCCCGACGCCGTGCGGCAGTACGGCCCGTGGAACGCGTTCGACGCGTATCTCTCCGGGCCGCCCGGGATGATCCGCAGCGGTGTCGACGCCCTGGTGGGCGTCGGCATTCCGTCCCACCGCATCCGGCACGACTCCATCGAGGAGCTCGCCGCGGCCGCGGAGTAGGACGCGGACGGCACACGGCCAAACACCGGTATCAGGCAGGCATTCCGGCGATCCGGACGGCGCATCAGACGGCAGACGCAGACGGCGAAGCAGGGACGGGGACGAGAACCGTGGACAGTGCGGAGCACCTGGACGACCGCGCGTGGCGTCCGGGGAGCGACGGAGAACACCAGCTACAGCGGCGACTGGGCACGGTCGACCGCGCCGACCGCTTCTACGACGATCAGGTGCTGGACCACCTCAACGTCCGGATGCGGGAGTTCATCGACCGCCAGGAAATGTTCTTCCTGGCCACCTCCGACCGGCACGGGGAGTGCGACAGCACCTTCCGCGCCGGGCCGCCCGGCTTTCTGCGGGTGCTCGACGCGCGCACGCTGGCCTACCCCGAATACCGGGGGAACGGCGTCCTGGCCAGCCTCGGCAATATCCAGGAGAACCCTCACCTCGGCATTCTCATGGTCGACTTCTTCCGGGACCGGATCGGGCTGCATGTGAACGGCCGGGCCCGGGTGGTGGAGGACGCCGAGATGCGCGAGACACACCCCGGGCTGCCGGTGGACCCGGTGCCGGGGCGGCGCGCGGTGGTGTGGGTCGAGGTGACCATCGAAGAGGCGTACATCCACTGCGCCAAGCACATCCCGCACCTCCAGAAGGTCCCGCCGCAGCGGCGCACCGCGGGAGGCGACGCCCGGCGCCGCGGACTCACCGGTGACCAGGCCCTCGAACACGACCGGGAGCGGGACTGGGGGACGGACGACGTCAAGCGGAAGGGCGGCGACTTCTTCGGCGCGGCCGCGGAGGCCCGAGAGGGCCGCCGGACCCCGCCCGGGCCGCCCGCTCCGCCTTCGCCTCCTGCTCCGCCTTCGCGCCCTGCTCCGCCTTCGCGCCCTGCTCCGCCTGTTTCCTCGCAGCCGCCTGCTTCGCCTGTTCCACCGGCCATGCCTGCCCCGCGGGCCCCACTGGCCTCCCGGCCGGTGGACTTGCCGGGTGGCCAGGCTGCCCCGGATGGGCAGGCCACGCAGGCCGTCCCGGGCCTTCAGGGCCCGGCGGACTCCGGCCTGAAGACCCCGGGCGTCCCTGGCCCTCAGACGCCTTCGGCAGCCCCGGGAGTCCCAGCCGCCCCGGCGCTCTCTGACGCACAGACCCATTCAGCGGCCTCGGCCTTCTCGGGTTCTCAGGGTCCGGCAGCCCCTGCCGCGCCGGTTGCCCCTGGCCCTCATGAGACCTCTCCGGTCGCCTCGGCCTTCCCGGGCTCTGAGGCGTCGGCTGTGCCAGCTGTCCCGGCCGTGTCGGGTTCCCAGGGCCCGGCGGTCCCGGCCGCGCCGGCTGTCCTTGGGGTTCAGGCTTCTCCTGCGGCCTCGGCCTTCTCGAGCTCTGAGGCGTCGATCCCAGTCGTCCCGGCCGTGTCGGGTTCCCAGGACCCGGCGATCCCGGCCGCGCGAGCTGTCCCGGGGGCTCAGACTTCTCCGGCGGCTCCGGCCGTCTCGCGCTCTGAGTCGTCGGCTGTGCCAGCCGTCCCGGCCGTGTCGGGTCCTCAGGGCCCGGCGGTACCGGCAGCTCCAGCTGTCGCAGGCGCTCCGGGCCTGGTCGTCCAGGGTCCGCAGACTCTTTCGGTGCCGCCCGCCGCCTTGCGGGCCGAACCGGCTGTCCTGGTCGGTCCAGGTCCGCAGGCCCTGGCCACGTCGGCAGCCCCCACCGCCCTGGTCGTCCCGGGCCCTCAGAGCCTGGCGACCCCGGCGGCCGCGGACCCCGAGGCCCCAACTACCGCGGCTTCCTCAGTCGCCCCCGGCACTGAGGCCCCCGCCGCCCAGCCCGTCCCGGCGGTCCCGGGCCCTGAGGCCGCGGCCATCCCGACCGCACCGGCCGTCTCGGACCCTGGGACCGCGGCGATCCCAGCCGCTCCAGGACCTGAGGCCGTAGCCGTCTCAACCGCCCCAGCCGTTCCAGGCCCCGCGGCCTTGGCCGGTCCGCCTGCCCCGGCCGCCCCGGGCCCCGAGGCCGTAGCCATCCCGGCCGCCCCGCGCGCCCCCGGCCCCCAGACCCCTCCGGCCGCACAGGCCGGATCCGTCGAGGCGACTCGGCGGGGGCCGGAGCCGACCGTGTCGCGTGCCGATCTCAGCCCGGCCATCCGTCCGCCGGTCCGCCCCGAGGTGGGACCCGAGTCCTGGCGCGAGGAGGCCGAGCGGGTGCTGGCCGAGGCGCGTCAGCGGGCGGCCCGGAAGACCCAGCAGCCGTTCAGCGGCTGGTTCCGCTAGGCCAGTCCCCGCCGGATCCAGTCACCACTGGATCCTGTCACCGCCGGATCCTGTCACCACCAGATCCTGTCACCGCCGAGCCCTGCCCGCGCGGGGCCCGCTTCCCCGGTCCCGCCCGCCCCCGGACCCTGCCCCGCCGGGGCCTGTCGCGGGAAGATCTGCCGGGCAGCGGCGCCTAGCCGAGGTCGTCCGCGAGCAGGGCCAGCACGCCCTCGATGTTGGCGTCGAGGTAGGCCCGTAGCGAGGGCGGCACCACCCCGACCGAGGCGATCCCCTCGCGGGTGAACGGGACTCTCACCACGTCGTACTCCCCGCACGGCTCGTCCACCTCCGGGCCGTGCCGCCGGGAGAGGTCCATCGAGGCGAGTCGGCAGACGAAGAAGTGCTGCACCTTCACACCGACCGCACCCTCGGCGCACTCAGCGCTCTCGGTGCCGTCCGCCCCCGCCGGGCCCTCGGCGGTGTGCGGGACGGTGTCGACGAAGGCGGGCACCACATCGGTCACCTTCGCGCCCAGTTCCTCGTCCACCTCGCGGTGCAGGGCCTCGACGACGGTCGCGTCCTCGGGCTCCATCCCACCGCCCGGAGTGATCCAGTACGGCGCCTCGCCGGGCTTGGTGCGCTTGATCAGAATCATCCGGGGGGCGGCGGTGTCGCCCTCGAGGAGAATGGCGCGGGCTGTGCGTTTGACCACGGGTCGTTCGGTCATGCAGGACATCTGCCGCACCGTTCGCCCCGCGAAACCACTTACTCACCAATCGACAGCCGCACGCAGAAGCCACTCGTGCGCCCGCGCGATATGCGGAAGCGCGAGTGCCCCCGTCCGCACCACCAGGAAATAGGTGCGCAGCGGCGGTACGGGCGGGTTGAGCAGCGCCACGACCTGCCCGGTGTCCAGGGCGTCCATGCACAGATAGCGCGGCAGGACGCCGAGCCCGGCGCCCTCCGCGACGCAGGCGAGCACCGCGCGCAGATCGGGCGCGATGATCGTGCCGGCGGTGACGGGCCGGGCGTCGAAGACGGTCGACCAATAGCGGGTGACCAGCGGCAGGCTCTCGTGCACCTCGACGACGGGCAGCGCCTCCAGCGCGCTCACCCCCTTGATCTGGAGCACCGCTGGACCGCCGAGCCTGGCGGCCCAGCGCGGGGCCGCGACCAGCACATGCTCCTCGTCGCACAGCGGGGTGGCGGCCAGCAGTCGGCCCCGTGGCCGGGCGGTGGCGATGGCCAGGTCGTAGTGGCCGGCGCTCAGCCCCTCGAAGAGCTCCTCGGCACTGCCGAAGGCGCAGCGCACCGCCAGCCCCTGGGCGACGAGGGCGGTCAGCGCGGGCAGGGCGCGCAGCGCGGTGAACTCGGGCGGGCCCGCGAGATGCAGGGTGCGCAGGGCCGAGCGGCTGTCCAGACCCGTCTCGGCGATCTCCACCAGGGCGTCGAGATGTGGCGCGGTCTTGTGGGCGAGTTCGTCCCCGACGGTGGTGGGGACGACGCCGCGCGCCGTACGGAGGAAGAGGGGGCGGCCGAGCTGCCGCTCCAGGGTGCGTATCTGGCCGGTGACGGCGGGCTGGGAGAGCCCGAGCAGCCCGGCGGCGCGGGTGAAGGACCCGGCGCGGTGAACCGCGACAAAGGTGCGTAAGAGGGCCAGATCCATGCGGTTCCCCTCGCCTCGTCGAGCCCCGAACGCATGCCAACTATAAATATGCCGATAGGTCCATGTCGCTACTGTGATTGGACACTGACGCTGAGTCAACTAGCCTTGTTCGAGCGGTTCTCCACGAGAGGATCCGGGGCGTCTCAAGCCACGAGGGGGGAGGCTTGAGACGCCCGTTCAGACGTACCCGCCCGCTTTCAGCCACCCGTGGCGGGTCAGCCACCCGCCGCGGCGGGCGCCGTGTCGGACGCGGCGGCGGACGCCGCGTCGAGCGCCCGCAGCACATCGGCGATCAGATCGTCCGGGTCCTCCGCGCCCACCGAGAACCGGATGAAGCCCTCGGCCACCGCGTCGCCGCCCCACCGTCCGCGCCGCTCCGCCGTGGAGCGCACCCCGCCGAAGCTGGTGGCGTCGTCCACCAGCCGCAGCGCGGCCAGGAAGCGGTCCGCACGCTCCTTGTCCGGCAGGGTGAAGGAGACCACACAGCCGAAGCGCCCGCCGCGCATCTGCCCGGCCGCGACCTGGTGGGCGGGGTCGGTCGGCAGCCCGGGGTGGCGCAGCCCGGTGATCTCGGGGCGGTCGCGCAGCGCCTCGGCGAGGGCCAGCGCGGTCGCCGCCTGGCGGTCGACGCGCAGCTGGAGGGTGGCCAGCGAGCGGTGGGCGAGCCATGCCTCCATGGGGCCCGGGATCGCGCCGACCGTCTTGCGCCAGGCCCGCACCTCCGCGGCGAGCCGCGGATCGCGGCAGGTCACATAGCCGAGCAGCACATCACCATGGCCGGTGAGCGCCTTCGTGCCGCTCGCCACGGCGAAGTCCGCGCCGAGCTCCAGCGGGCGCTGGCCGAGCGGGGTGGCGAGGGTGTTGTCGACGGCCACCAGTGCGCCCCGGGCGTGCGCCGCCTCGGCGAGCCGGCGGATATCGCAGACATCCAGTCCGGGATTGGACGGAGTTTCCAGCCACAGCAGCTTCGTCCGGTCGTCCAGGGCGGTCAGCTGGGCGTCCTCGCCGGTCGGGGCGGTGCGTACCGTGACCCCGTAGCCCGCCAGCCGCTCGACCAGCGCCGGGAGCAGCTGATAGCCGTCGGACGGCAGGACGGCCGCGTCGCCCTGGCGCAGCTGGGACAGCAGCACGGCCGATATCGCGCCCATCCCGGAGGAGAAGACGACCGTCTCGGCGTCGGTGCCCGGTGACTCCAGCTCGCTGATCGCCCGCTCCAGCAGGGACCAGGTGGGGTTGCCGTCCCGGCCGTAGGTGTAGGGGCCGACGGCGTCGCCGGGCAGGTGGTAGTGGGCGGCAAAGACCGGGCCCGGCAGGGTCGGCGCGTACGCCTCGGCCTCGGGCAGTCCGGCCCGTACGGTGCGGGTGCCGTCACCGGTCATGCGGGCTCCTTTCCCGCGCCGGGGCCATCGGCGGCCGACGCGCTCTCCATACTCCCGGCGCGCTCGGCGCCGCTCCCGGCGGCCTTCGCCGCGATCCGCCGCTCGGACTCATCGGCGGGGATCCGCCCCGCGGACTCGTCGGCGGCCCGCTCCGTGGCGTCCATGGCCGCTATGGCGTCTACGGCCTCGGAGACCGCCTCCAGCAGCCCGCCGCCCGCCGCCTCGATCATCTCCAGGCACTCCTCGAAGTCGTCCGGACCCCCGAAGTAGGGGTCCGGCACATCGAGGCCGCCCAGCGCGTCCTGGTCCGCGTCCGGGTCGTAGCTCCGCAGCAGCCGCACCTTGGCGGCGTCGTGCGGGGTCGGCGCGAGCGCGCGCAGCTCATGCAGATGGCCGCTGTCCAGGGCGATCACCAGATCGAGGCGATCGAACCACTCGGCACGGAACTGGCGCGCGATGTGATCCTGCTCATAGCCATGGGCGGTGAGCGCGTCGATGGCGCGGCGATCGGCCCCGTCGCCCTCGTGCCAGGGCCCGGTGCCCGCGCTGTCCACCTCGACGCGGCCGTCCAGACCGGCCTCCACGGCATGGGCGCGGAAGACGGATTCGGCCATCGGCGAGCGGCAAATGTTGCCGGTGCAGACAAAGCAGACACGGTAGGGCGACGGGTCTCTCATGCTTCCCATCATCCCCGGCGGCGATCAGTCATCGTCATCGGGCAGCACGACATGCAGGGCCCACGCGACTATGGAGACGATCAGGCCGCCGAGCACCGCGGTGCCGAAGCCGTCGACGTGGAAGCTGAGATCCAGCTTTCCGGCCAGCCAGGAGGTCAACAGCAGCATCAGGGCGTTGATCACCAGCGTGATCAGGCCGAGGGTCAGGATGAACAACGGAAATGCCAGGAGCTTGACGATCGGTTTGACCACCACGTTCACCACGCCGAAGACCAGGGCGACGAGAATGAGGGTGAGCGCCTGGCGGCCGGTGTTCTCACCGGTGAGCGTGATGTCCTTGAGCAGCCAGATGGCGACGCCGAGGGCGCCGGCGTTCGCGATCGTCTTGACGAGAAAATTCTTCATGGCTGAGATCGTCGCAGACGGGCCCCGCGATGGGCAGGGGCACCTTGAGCAGGGGTGGAGAGACGAATGAAGGCGTTCCGGCTGGATGAGCTGGAGGCGGAGCGGGCCGCGAACAACGGCGCGTATCTACAGTTTCTGCGGGAGCGGAACATGTCCGTGGGGCTGTACGCGCTGGACGCGGGCCAGCCCGACCCACAGTCGCCGCACGGCCAGGACGAGGTGTACGTCGTGATGAGCGGCCGGGCGTCGGTCACGGTGGGAATGGAGACGACGCAGGTGGCGCGGGGCAGTGTGGTGTACGTCCCGGCGGGCGCGGCGCACAAGTTCCACCACATCACCGAGGACCTGAGGGTGCTGGTGGTGTTCTCGCCCCCGGAGGGCTGATGCCGGTGCCGCCCCGGGGCTGATGCAGCCGGGGAGCTGATACCGCGGGAGAGCCGATTCCGCGGCCGGGCCCGTCCACCGTGGAGCCGATGTGCGGTGGGCCGGTCCCGTAGGGGTCCGGTCAGGGGAGGACGGGGGGCGCGGGGCGCCCGCGCGCTTCCGTCCCGCCCTAGCATCGATGGCAGGGAAAACCGGCCGTCGGCGTCCGGACCCAACGGCTCGGAGAGAAAGCAGGGAGTTACGTGACCACGAAGGGGATATTCCAGGGTCTGCCATGGTGGGTGACCTGGATCGCGATACCGGTCCTCGTCCTCGCCGTGTTCGGCGGTCTGATCATGAGCGTGATCGGGTTCGTGGTGAGCCTCGTCTTCAAGGCGCTGCTGCTGGTGGTGCTGATCGCCGGGCTGATCTATGTGGTGAGGAAGTTCACCTCCTGACCCGCCGCCCCGCGGCGCCCGCCGTGGCCCGCGGCGCCTGCGTGTCGCCCAGGGCCTGACGCGTCCCCGCAGGCCCTGACGCCCCCCGCGGCGCGTGGATACGCCGCGCGAGGGATACCGCCGGGGCGGGAGCACCGCCCCGCGCCACCCCTGCCGTTAAAGTGCGAGTCCTCGGCGTTCTTCCTCTCGGCGTCTGCCTCGCAACAACACCCCGGGGGTGCCTGTTGACGACAGCGATCTTCGATACGGCCGGTGCGCCGGCCCCGATCTCCCGCCCACCGGACCCGCCTCGTCCGCGCCGTCCGGCCCCGCGGGTTTCCTCACGGCAACACTGGCCATTTTCGTTCCCTCACACGAGGCAAACCGACTCCGCACCGCAATCGAGTCGCTACGCTCCAGAGTCGGCGAAGCGCAAACAACCCGGGGCGGCGAACGATGCGTGAGATGCGTGACACGGTTCAGGCGGAAGTGACGATGACCTTCCTGGTCTCGCAGGATCTCTCCTTCCGGATCCCGGTCGAGCTGTCCTACGACAGCGGCGACCCCTACGCCGTCGAGATCACCTTCCATTTGCCCGGCGATGCGCCAGTGAGCTGGGCCTTCGCACGGGAGCTGCTGTTGGACGGGTTGAGCAAACCCACCGGCGAGGGGGATGTGCGCATCGCCCCCGCCTCCCCCGAGGGGCTTTCGGACGTCTTCATCAGACTCCAAGTGGGCTGTGAACGTGCCCTGTTCCGGGCCGGGGCCGCTCCTCTGGTGGCCTTCCTCGACCGGACGGACCGGGTGGTGCCTTTCGGCCAGGAGCCGGCGGCCTGCGATCCGGTCGGCGATCTCGACGCCGAACTCCACCGCATCCTGGCCGAGGACCGATACGCGGGCTGAGAGCCGGGTGCGCGCGGCGGGCCGGGGGCCGGTGCCGCGCCTTGACCGAGCCGCCGCGGGTGCGGCGTGCCATGCCCATCGGCTCAGCGTGCCAGCCCGTCGGCCAGCCTGCCACGCCCGTTGTCTGGGCGGTCTTCACCCGCCGGCTCGGCGGTCCTCGCCCGTTGTCTGGGCGGTCTTCGCCCGGCGGCTCGGCGCGCCTGCGCCCACAGGCCCAGCGGTCTCGTCCGTCGCCTCGGCAGGTCTTGTCCGCTGCCTCGGCAGGTCGCGACCGTCCTCTCAGCGCGTCTTCGCCCGGCGCCGCCGCCCGCGTCCGCCCCGTCCGCTCCGGGCTCCCTGAACGCCCTGCGCGCCGCCCGCGCCGCCCGCGTCGGCCCCCGGCCGCACGCCGCCGTCCGCCACCGGGGCGCGGTCCGCGGAGACCACGAGCACGGCCAGCGCCGTGGTCACCGGCACCGACGCGACGAGCCCGATGCTGCCCACCAGCGTCCGTACGATCTCCTCCGCGACGATCTCGCTGGTGGCGACCGCGCCCACCCCGCTGTCCGCGATGGAGAACAGCAGCAGCAGCGGAAGCGACGCGCCCGCGTACGCCAGCACCAGGGTGTTCACGACGGAGGCGATGTGATCCCGCCCGATCCGCATCGCCGCGCCGTAGAGCTTGCGCCGGGACACGGTCGGGTCCGCGTCCCGCAGCTCCCACACCGCCGAGGTCTGGGTGACCGTCACATCGTCCAGCACGCCCAGCGAGCCGATGATCACGCCCGCGAGCAGCAGCCCCTTTATCTCGATGTTCGGATAGAGGCCGTGCACCAGCCCGGTCTGGTCGTCCGTATTGCCGGTCAGGCTCGCCCAGCCGATGAACAGCGAGCCGAGCACCCCGATCAGCAGCAGTGACACCAGGGTGCCGAGTACGGCGACCGATGTTCTGGCCGTCAGTCCATGGCACATATAGAGCGCGAGGAGCATGATCGCGCTGCCCCCGACGACCGCGACCACCAGCGGATTGGAACCCTGGAGTATCGCCGGGAGGATGAACAGCGTCAGCACCCCGAAGCTGATCGCCAGGGCCACCAGCGCGAACACCCCGCGCAGCCGCCCCACCGCCACGACGGCCAGCGCGAACAGCCCCGCCAGCAGCGCCATCGGCATCGAACGGTCGACGTCGGACACGGAGTACTGGAGCTCCTTGGGCGCCTTGGGCGCGTACGCGAGCTTCAGCTCCTGGCCCGCGCTGAAGTGACGCGAGGCGTTGGGCTGGACGATTTCAGGGAAAGTGCGGCCTTTGTCCTTCCCCGAGGTGACCTCGATGGTGGCCTTCTCGCAGACGCTCTTCTTCGTGCTCTGCCCAGGGGCACCGTTCTGTGCGGCGCTGTCCTGGCCGGGCTCGGTGGGCGCCTGCGGCTGGGCGTTGACATCGGCGCAGTTCACCTCCTCGACCTTCACCACTCGTCCGGCGACGGTCTCCTGGTCGAAGCCCAGACCGCTGCGGCCGTGCGCCTTGTGGTCGGGCGTGCCGCCCGGCCAGAGCGCGATCAGACCGGCGACGACGGCCACCGCGAAGGGAATGAGCACCGCCGCGATGATCTTGCGGAGGCGGGTGGAGACGGGTGCGGCGGGGCCATGGCCATGGGAGTGGCCATGGGGAGGGCCGTGGCCCTGCGCATGATCGGAGGGGTGGTGGGGCTGCTCGGGCGGGTGGTCCTGCTGGATGGCGGTCACGGTCGCATCATCGCAAGAGACGTGGGCCCTCTGTTCAGCGCTGTGGATAAACCGTTAGCGTGGTGACGAACCTTTGCAATCGCGGGAGCTCGGAGCACCGGGCTGAGAGGGCGCTGACGCTGAAGCTGCGCCGACCGCTGAACCTGTTACCGGGTAATGCCGGCGTAGGGAGTGGGTCTCATGACTCAGCAGGATGCACAATCGCGCGCCGAAAAGGCTGAATTCGGCTGGCATAAGGGATATGTCGCGGGTTCGCGCCCGGACCTCCGGGTCCCGGTCCGCCGAGTGCACCTCACCAACGGCCAGGACGTGACGCTGTACGACACCTCCGGCCCGTACACCGACCCCAACATCGAGACCGATGTCCGCCGCGGCCTGGCGCCGCTGCGGCAGAACTGGATCATCGCCCGCGGCGACACCGAGGAGTACGCGGGCCGCCCCGTCCGCCCCGAGGACGACGGGATCAAGCACACCTCGCCCCGCGGCGGACTGCGCAACCTCGACGCGGTCTTCCCCGGCCGTCCGCGCCAGCCCCGGAGCGGACGGCCGGGCGTCCCCGTGACCCAACTCGCCTATGCGCGGCGGGGCGAGGTCACGGCGGAGATGGAGTACGTGGCGATCCGTGAGAACGTCTCCCCCGAGGTGGTCCGGGAGGAGATCGCGGCGGGCCGCGCCGTGCTCCCGGCCAATGTCAACCACCCGGAGATCGAGCCGATGATCATCGGCAAGCGGTTCCTGGTGAAGGTCAACGCCAACATCGGCAATTCCGCAGTCACCTCCTCCATCGAGGAGGAGGTCGAGAAGATGACCTGGGCGACCCGCTGGGGCGCCGACACGGTCATGGATCTCTCGACCGGCCGCAACATCCACACCACCCGCGAATGGGTGCTGCGGAACTCCCCGGTCCCCATCGGCACCGTGCCGCTCTATCAGGCGCTGGAGAAGGTCGACGGCAGGGCCGAGGAGCTGACCTGGGAGATCTACAAGGACACGGTCATCGAACAGGCCGAGCAGGGCGTTGACTACATGACCGTCCACGCCGGAGTCCGGCTGCCGTACGTCCCCCTGACCGCCCGCCGCAAGACCGGCATCGTCTCCCGCGGCGGCTCCATCATGGCGGCGTGGTGCCTGGCCCACCACCAGGAGTCCTTCCTCTATACGCACTTCGAGGAGCTGTGCGAGATCCTCGCCGCGTACGACGTCACCTACTCGCTGGGCGACGGACTGCGCCCCGGGTCGATCGCCGACGCCAACGACGAGGCCCAGTTCGCCGAGTTGCGCACGCTCGGCGAGCTCAACCGGATCGCCAAGGAACACGGCGTCCAGACGATGATCGAGGGGCCGGGCCATGTCCCGATGCACAAGATCAAGGAGAATGTCGACCTCCAGCAGGAGGTCTGCGAGGAGGCCCCCTTCTACACCCTGGGCCCCCTCACCACCGATATCGCCCCCGCCTACGACCACATCACCTCGGGCATCGGCGCTGCGATGATCGCCTGGTGGGGCACGGCGATGCTCTGCTACGTCACCCCCAAGGAGCACCTGGGCCTGCCGGACCGCGATGACGTCAAGACCGGCGTGATCACCTACAAGATCGCCGCCCACGCGGCCGACCTGGCCAAGGGCCATCCGGACGCCCAGGCATGGGACGACGCGCTCTCCGACGCGCGCTTCGAATTCCGCTGGGAGGACCAGTTCAACCTGGCCCTCGACCCGGACACGGCCCGCTCCTTCCACGACGAGACCCTCCCGGCGGAGCCGGCGAAGACAGCACACTTCTGCTCGATGTGCGGGCCGAAGTTCTGCTCGATGAAGATCTCCCAAGACATCCGCCGTGAGCACGGCGGCGCGATGGACGCGGCGGAAGCCGAGGCCGGTATGGCGCAGAAGTCCAAGGAGTTCGCGGCAGCGGGCAATCGCGTGTACCTGCCGCTCGCGGACTGAGCCCGGACGCGTAGGCCGAAATCGCGGGTGGAGTCCGGCAAAGCGGCGCCCGCGGATTGAACCAGGCGATACGCTGCGAGGCGGGTCCGAAGCCGCAACGTCTTTTTGCGACTTCGGACCCTCAGCGTGCCGCTACGCGGGCGGAAGGTCAGCCACGTAGATCGGGTTCCCGCTGTCCGTCATCCCGTTCTGACGGATGCAGCGGTGCTTCTGGAGAAAGCGCAGACAGTCGTGCACCCGCTGCCGAGTGAGCCCCGTCTTGGTCGAGAGCGTCTCCAGCGAGTGGCCGACCTGGCCGGCTTCGGCCAGCGTGGGAAGGATGTAGACGGCCACCGCCCACACGTCCTCGGTGATGCTCAGCCGGTCCTTCCACTGTGCGAACAGGTTCTCCGTCCTGAGCCTCAGCTCCCGCTTGTCCGCCTCGGGCTCAGCGCCCGGTCGGCAGCCCAGCGCGTCGAGGATCTGTGACCACGCCTGCTCGGACCGGTGCAGGGACTCCAGTACCTCCGTATGGAAGCGTTCGGTCCGCATCTCCAGTCGGACGATCGCGTCCATGAGCTCGCTCGGTGGAGTGGGGCGGGAGATCTCGGAGACCTCCAGCGCGTATGAGCCCTCGCGTTGGACGGTGGCGATCACTCTGGAAACCCACTGTTTGAAGGGCAGGCACGCGGGCTTGGTGCAGCCGTTCACGAGCTGAATCAGCCCTTGCAGATTCACCAGATGCAAGTCTCGGCGCCACTCCCTACCTGCTGGAATGCTGAGACCGTAACGTGAGGTTACGTTCTCGAGCGTAGACTTTCCGCCAGCTTGTACATGGTCCGCCAACGCCTTTCGCGGGTTGGTGTGGCCGAGTTCCGCGCAGACGTCGACCGTTGGGAACCAGTGCTCGCCGTCCGGCATGGTCAGTCGGCGAAGCCGGGCCCCCGTGGCCGCGTAGACGAAGTCGTTGACGTCCATGGCGTCGTGCCGAGCGGACGGGCCCGGCGGTGTGTTGTGTTTGCGCATCGCGCATCACCTCCACTGACGGACGCTAAACATCACCGCCCATCAATTCCCCCGAATAGGCGGAAGTTCGCTCGATAGGATGGTAAGCGATCAATCCGAGGGCGAACCGCCCATCAGTGCTAATCCGGCACCCGTGCTAATCCGGCTGGTGCTCCGGTCCGCCGTAGTCGGGGCTGGTGTAGTCCGGGCTGCTGTAGCGGGGGCGGGCCTTGGGGCCTTCGCCGTCGGTGCTGAAGCCGGGGCGGCTGTAGCCGAGGTGCGGGGTGCGGCTGACCGTCTCGGGGTTGATCGGGACGTAGGCCGAGGGGGACGGGGCCGAGGGGTTGGCCAGGGCCTCGTGGAGGAACGGCAGGATGCCGCGCTCCAGCAGGGCCTGGCGCCAGACCTCTCTGGCGCGGTCCACCTCCTCGAGCCGCTCGCTGCGCGCCTCGCCCCGGATCGCGCTGGAGCCGTTGCGCAGCGCCGTCAGCAGCAGTCCGATGCCGGCGATCAGGATGCCCGCGGCGGTCAGCGCGGCGAAGAGCCAGCCCGCGGTGACCATCGGCCCGGCGATGGAGGGCGCCGGATCGAGGACGTTGAGGATGTAGCCGACGAGGAGAAAGATGATCGCGGCGGTGCCGGCGAGCACCGGGGCCAGCACCGCGAGCATGGCGAAGAGCCCCGCCCCCGTGGCGTCCTGCATCGCGCCGGCGAGCCCCACCGTGCCATCCGGCTGCTCGCGCTCGCCCACGTCCCCGGCGAGCGGGAAGAGCGGCGCGGGCTCGCGCAGTTTGGCGCGAGTTTCACGGTAGTCCTGATATTCGGCGGCGGCGCATGCCGCTATCGCTGCCGAGGCGCCGAGCGCCATTGTGCGCAGCTGCTCGGCGGTGAGCCGCTGCCCGGCACCGGTGAGGTCCGGGCGGCGGTCGGTGGTGCGCAGTGCCTCGTCGAGAACCCGCTCGAACTCCGGGCGGTCCTCGGTCAGCAGGTGCGGAGCGCTTTTCATGGTGCATCCCCCGATGCTCCGTAAGGCCGTGACACCCGGCTTTCGCCGGGCAGTCGGGCGGAAACGGAGGAGAGCCTGCGACGGATAAGCCGATGGTAGAGCCGATCCGGCGTGGGGTGACAGCAAGTTTCGTGAATTGCTCCCGCGTCGGTGAAGCTCTCTATCTGCCCCGGACAGCGCTCGCTGAACCCTCAGTTCGCCAAGGGAAGTTGCACGACCAGCAGTTTTCCGGCCATCGTGATGCCGCCGTCCATGGCCACGGCGAGATTGTCCGCGTAGACATGCGGGCCCTCGACGGTGGGCGCGCCGCCGTCCTCGTCCTCGGAGCCGACCTCGCCGAGCAGATACGGAATGGGGCTGTGGCCGTGGACGACGCGCTCCCCGCCGTAGGTGTCGAGCAATTCGCGGGCCGCCGTGGGCCCGGAGTCCTCGTCGCGGAAGGCGAACCGCTTGGTGAATTTGCGGAACAGGTCCCAGCACTCGTCGGCGTCGCTGCGCTGGAGGGTCTCGGTGACGGTGTCGTTGACGGCCTCGATCGAGTCGCCGTACTCCAGATAGGCGGTGGTGTCGGAGTGGACCAGCAGATGGCCGTCCTCCTCCGCCATGGCGTCCAGCCGGGACATCCACTGGAGGTGGTGGTCCTCGAGCCGCTCCATGTCGGTGCGCTGGCCGCCGTTGAGCAGCCAGGCCGCCTGGAAGGAGGCCGTTCCGGCACCGGAGTTGACGGGCGTGTCGCCGAACCGCTTGGCGCCGATCAGCAGCAGCTCGTGATTGCCCATCAGCGCCTTGCAGTAGCCGCCCGCCGCGGCGGCCTCGGCGGACAGCTGCATGACCAGGTCGATGACGCCGATGCCGTCGGGGCCGCGGTCGGTGAAGTCGCCGAGGAACCACAACCGGGCGTTGCCCGCGGACCAGTTGCCCTTGGCGTCGATCAGGCCCTCGGCGGCGAGCGCCTCGCGCAGCTCCTCGTGGTAGCCGTGGACATCGCCCACGACGTACAGCGGGCCGGGCCCCTCGTCCTGGGAGAGCGGGCCCTGCTCGGGCTCGGGCACCGGGGTGAGCGCCACGGTGGGGCGGTCCTGCGGCGGGACCAGCGGGGTGTCCGGGATGGTGTGCCCCGGGCCCATGACCGGGAGCCGCTCGGTCGGGGTGTACTCGGCGGGCGGGGGCGTGGTGGGCGCGGGCGCCCCGGGAGCCGGCGCCTCGGGCGCGGGCGCTGGCGCCGGTACGGGCGCGGCGGGGCCCGGCGCGGTGGGCGCGGGCCCGGCCCCGGGCGGTACGGCCCCGGGCGCGATCATGCTGGGCGGAGTGGACGCCCCGTACGCGGGCACGAGCGGGATCGCAGCCGTGGTCCCTGCCGTGGCTTCCAGACCGGCCCCCTGAGTCATCGACCCCTCCACCATCACGCCGCCGTGCCACCTTGTGGACCTTGCCTGGTCGACGGCGGTCCGCGGTGTCGTCCGCCCATCATAGGAATGACCGTGAGGGCTTGTGACGCACCAGGGTGCCGTCAATCGCTGCTCGCTCCTGCTTGGTCGGACTTTTATCCCGGATTGGCCCAGTAGGGGAAGCCCATTGGCCTCAGGTCCTCCTCGGGTCATCCTTGAGTCACCCTCAGGTCAGCCTCCGGAGCGGCTGCGCGGGGCGCTGACCGTCGTACGTGGCGGACGGCGCTGTGACGACGTCCGCACCATCAATTCGGTGGGTATGACCTGTTCAACGGGCTGGTCGCCGTCAAGGCCCTCGATGGCGTCGATGAGTAACTGTACGACCGCCGTGCCGATCCGGCGGGGTTTGAGTGAGAGGGTCGTGATGGGCGGCTCGGTGGTCCGGTAGACGGTCGATTCGCTACAGCACACCAGCAGCAGATCGTCCGGGACGCGCAGCCCATAGCGGCGGGCGGCGGCGAGCAGGTCGGTGCCGTTGGGGTCGAAGAGGCCGTAGACCGCGTCGGGGCGGTCCGGGCGGGCGAGCAGCCGGTCGGCGGCGACGGCACCGGCACAAGGATCGTGGGCCGGGTACGCCTCATAGACCGGATCCTGTCCCACCCGTTCGCACCACTGGAGGTACGCAGTGGTGGACAGGCGGGTGTAGGTGTCGGTGGAGGTCCCGGTGAGCAGCCCGATCCGGCGGGCGCCGGCCTCGGCGAGGTGGTCGAGCAGTCCGAGCACCGCCGCCTCGTGGTCGTTGTCGACCCAGGCGGTGACCGGGAGGGAGCCGGCCGGGCGGCCGTCGCTGACCACCGGGATGCCCTGGCGCAGTAGCTCGGCGACGACCGGATCGTGGTCGGAGGGGTCGATCACCACGGTGCCGTCGAGGGCGACGTTGGACCACACGTCGTGGCGTGAGGTGGCGGGGAGGATGACGAGGGCGTAGCCGCGCGCCAGCGCGGCGGAGGTGGCGGCCCGCGCCATCTCGGCGAAGTAGGCGAACTCGGTGAAGGTGAAAGGTTCATCCCCGTACGTGGTCACGGTCAGGCCGATGAGGCCGGACTTGCCGGTACGGAGGGTGCGGGCCGCTGCGGACGGGCGGTAGCCCAGCCGCTCGGCGACCTCGCGGACATGGCGGCGGGTGGCCTCCGGAAGCCGTCCCTTGCCGTTGAGCGCGTCGGAGACGGTCGTGATCGAGACCCCGGCGGCGGCGGCCACGTCCCGGATGCCCGCCCGCCCTAACCGGCGGCCGGTCGACCGGCTCACCTGGTGCTTCCCTGCTGCTGTCATGGCCAGCCGATAGTAGGGCGCGGGTGGGAGGGTTGCGCGATTCCGCCATCGGTATTCGGAAGGCACGTTTCTGCATGAGCGCCTTCCCCAATTCCCTTGGAAGTGAAGCCAGTTGGGGGTTCCACCGGGCCTCTGGACGCCCCTGGCATATCCACACCTGCTGATTGATACATGTCTCGAAGAGGTCTCAACTCACCTGCACGAGTGATGCGCGCCACGGCGCTCGCCACGGGCGCACGCGGAAAAGTGGGGCGCTCCCCCCGGTGGGTACGCGGGCGCCGGGGGCGGGTACGCGGCTCCCCCCGGCGGGTACGCGAGACGGGGGAATCCTCATAAGGTGTGCAGTATTGCCGTGTGCGAATGCTGTGCACGGCCGGGACAGGATGGGTCGAGGAGGACTGTCGGTGACCGAGAAGAGCCCCAAGCTGCGCGCCGCGCTGGACGGCATTCCGACGTACAAGCCCGGTAAGCCGGCCGCCGCGGGCGGCCCCCTGGCCTTCAAGCTGTCCTCCAACGAGAACCCCTATCCGCCGCTGGCCGGGGTGCTGGAGACCGCGGCGAACGCCGCCGCCTCCTTCAACCGCTACCCGGACCTCGCCTGCACCGCGCTGATCGCCGAGCTCGCGAGCCGCTTCGATGTGCCCCTGGAGCATCTGGCCACCGGGACCGGCTCGGTCGGTGTCGCCCAGCAGCTGGTCCAGTCCACGGCCGGACCGGGCGATGAGGTGATCTACGCCTGGCGGTCCTTCGAGGCATATCCGATCATCACTCAGATCGCCGGTGCGACGGCGGTGCAGGTGCCGCTGACCGATGCCGAGGAGCACGATCTGGAGGCGATGGCGAACGCCATCACCGACCGCACTCGGCTGATTTTCGTCTGTAATCCCAACAACCCGACCAGCACCGTGGTGCGCCGCGCCGAGCTCGAACGCTTCCTGGAGCGGGTGCCGTCCGACGTGCTGGTGGTGCTGGACGAGGCGTACATCGAGTTCATCCGGGACGACCGGGTCCCCAATGGCATCGACATCTACCGCGACCGGCCGAATGTGTGTGTGCTGCGCACCTTCTCCAAGGCGTACGGCCTGGCCGGGCTGCGGGTCGGCTTCGCGATCGCCCATGAGCCGGTGGCGGCGGCGGTGCGCAAGACCGCGGTGCCGTTCGGCGTGAGCCAGCTCGCCCAGGACGCGGCGGTGGCCTCGCTGCGCAGCGAGGACGCGCTGCGGGAGCGGGTGGACGCGCTGGTCACCGAGCGGGGCCGGGTGTGGGAGGCGCTGACCGCCCAGGGGTGGACGGTCCCGGACTCCCAGGCGAACTTCGTCTGGCTGCGGCTGGGGGAGCGCACGGCCGACTTCGCGGTGGCGTGCGAGGCGGCGGGCGTGGTCATCCGTCCGTTCCCGGGCGAGGGGGTGCGGGTGACGATCGGCGAGCGCGAGGCGAACGAGATCTTCCTGCGGACCGCGGAGGAGTTCCGCAAGGAGCTCTGAGCCGCGCGGGGCGGCCGTCCGCGGGGCCGCCAAGGGGGCATCGGCCCCGCTGCGAGGTGCGAAGGATATCCATACGTGCCGCATTCGCCCCCTCCCACCCCCCTGGTGGGAGGGGGCGAAGCCGTGTGCGTATCATTGCTTGTGAATGTGAATACGTTCACAAGCTCGTCCGCGAGCAGGCACGACCGTAAGGAGAGATTCAGGTGAATCTGGCTCTGGCGCCGGAGACGCTGGCCCGGTGGCAATTCGGCATCACAACGGTCTACCACTTCCTCTTCGTGCCGCTGACGATCTCTCTTGCCGCGATCACGGCGGGTCTGGAGACCGCCTGGGTCCGTACGGGCAAGGAGAAGTACTTCCACGCCACCAAGTTCTGGGGCAAGCTCTTCCTGATCAACATCGCGATGGGTGTGGTCACCGGCATCGTGCAGGAGTTCCAGTTCGGTATGAACTGGTCGGACTACTCCCGCTTCGTCGGTGATGTCTTCGGCGCCCCGCTCGCGATGGAGGCCCTGCTGGCCTTCTTCTTCGAGTCCACCTTCATAGGTCTGTGGATCTTCGGTTGGGACAAGCTGCCCAAGAAGATCCACTGCGCCTGTATCTGGATCGTCGCGATCGGCACGATCCTCTCGTCGTACTTCATCCTCGCCGCCAACTCCTGGATGCAGCATCCGACCGGCTACACCATCGACAAGGCCACCGGAAAGGCCCAGCTCACCGACATCTGGGCGGTGCTGACCCAGAACACCACCCTCGTCGTGGTCTTCCACACCCTGACCGCGGCCTTCCTCACCGGCGCCGCCTTCATCATCGGCATCTCCTCCCTCCATCTGCTGCGCGCCAAGCGCCTCCGGGCGCGCGGCGAGGAGCTGGGCGAGGGGCGGAAGAAGCAGATCGGGGCGATGCGGACCTCGCTGCGGGTGGGCCTGGTGGTCGCGGTCATCGCCGGGCTCGGCACGGCGATCAGCGGTGACCAGCTCGGCAAGGTGATGTTCGAGCAGCAGCCGATGAAGATGGCGGCCGCCGAGGCGCTCTGGGAGACCCAGGCGCCCGCACCCTTCTCGGTCTTCGCCGTCGGCGATGTCAGCAAGGGGCACAACAGCGTCGAGCTGGAGGTCCCCGGGGTGCTCTCCTTCCTGGCGCACAGCAACTTCACCGACTCCGTCCCCGGGATCAACGACATCGCCCAGCGGGAGGCCGACGCCTACGGCGGTCAGCCCGATGACTACATCCCCAGCATCTTCATGACCTTCTGGGGCTTCCGGCTGATGATCGGCTTCGGGATGACCTCGTTCGTCGCCGGGCTGATCGGGCTGTGGACGACCCGGCGCAAGCTGTGGCTGGCGCCCGCCTTCCGCACCGGCGAGGACGAGGTGCCCCGGCTCATGCTCACCAAGAAGCGTGAGATGGCCCCGCTGCTGTCCACCTGGTCCTGGCGGATCGGCATTCTCACCATGGGCTTCCCGCTGATCGCCAACTCCTTCGGCTGGATCTTCACCGAGATGGGCCGTCAGCCCTGGGCGGTCTACGGGCTGATGAAGACCGCCGACGCGGTCTCCCCCGGGGTCGGCCGGACCGAGGTGCTGATCTCGCTCGGCGTCTTCACGCTGCTGTACGGGGCGCTCGCGGTGATCGAGGTGCGGCTGCTGGCCAAGTACGCCAAGGCCGGACCGGACACCGACGAGAAGCCGCCCGCCAAGGACCCGAAGCTGCGGCTGCCCTCGGGCGGTCCGGTCGGCGGGGGCGCCGTCGAGGACGAGGACGCCGACAAGCCGCTGACCTTCGCATACTGACGGCCGGAGAGGATCGGGAGAGGATCATGCACCTTCACGACTTCTGGTTTCTGCTGATCGCCGTCCTGTGGACGGGCTACTTCTTCCTGGAGGGCTTCGACTTCGGCATCGGCGTACTGACCAAGCTGCTCGCCCGCGACCGCACCGAGCGCCGGGTCCTGATCAACACCATCGGGCCGGTGTGGGACGGCAATGAGGTCTGGCTGATCACGGCGGGCGGGGCGACCTTCGCCGCCTTCCCCGACTGGTACGCGACGCTCTTCAGCGGCTTCTATCTGCCGCTGCTGGCCGTCCTGGTCTGCCTGATCCTGCGCGGTGTCGCCTTCGAGTACCGGCACAAGCGCCCCGAGGACCGCTGGCAGCGCAACTGGGAGCAGGTGATCTTCTGGTGCTCGTTGCTGCCCGCGTTCCTCTGGGGAGCGATCTTCGCCAATCTGGTGCACGGGGTGCCGATCGGCCGTGACGGGAACTACGCGGGCGGTCTGACGGATCTGATCACGCCGTACGCCCTGCTGGGCGGGGTGGTCACGCTGGTGCTGTTCACCTTCCACGGCGCCGTCTTCGCCGCGCTCAAGACGGATGGGGACATCCGGACGCGGGCACGGCGGTGCGCGGCCCGGCTCGGCCTGGCCACCGTCGTGGTCGCGGTGCCGTTCCTGGTCTGGACGCAGGGGGACAGCGGGAACGTGTCCAGTCTGGTGGCGGTCGCCATCGCCGTCCTGGCGCTGGCCGCGGCGCTGATCATGAACCAGCGGGGGCGTGAGGGATGGGCCTTCACACTGTCCGGGGTGACCATCGCGGCCGCCGTCGCGATGCTCTTCCTGGCCCTCTTCCCCGATGTCATGCCGTCCTCGCTGGACCCGGAGTGGAGCCTGACCGCGGCGAACGCCTCCTCAAGCCCCTATACGCTCAAGATCATGACCTGGGTCGGGGTCATCATGATGCCGCTGATCATGGCCTACCAGGCGTGGACGTACTGGGTCTTCCGGAAGCGCATCGGCACTCGGCACATCCCCGCGGCCCACTGACGCGGGTGCGGTGTTTCACGTGAAACCAATCGACCCCCGGCTGCTGCGGTACGCACGGGCCACCCGCTTCTTCCTGGCCGCCTCCGTGGCGCTGGGCCTGGCCGGAGCGGGGCTGGTCATCGCACAGGCGATGCTGATCGCCGAGATCGTGGTGGGCGCCTTCCAGCACGGCGACGGTGTGCGGGCGCTGACGCTTCCGCTGGGGTTGCTGGCCCTGGTCGCCGTCGGCCGGGCGGTCGTCTCCTGGCTCACCGAACTGGCCGCCCATCGGGCCGGTGCGGCGGTCAAGTCGGAGCTGCGGCTGCGACTGGTGGAGCGGGCCGTGCGGCTGGGGCCGAGCTGGCTGGACTCCCGGCGGACCGGTGAGCTCACCACCCTCGCCACCCGGGGCATCGACGCCCTGGACGACTACTTCGCACGCTATCTGCCCCAGTTGGGGCTGGCCGTGGTGGTACCGGTGGCGGTGCTCGCCCGGATCGTCACCGCGGACTGGATCTCCGCGCTGATCATCGTCGCGACGCTGCCGCTGATCCCGCTGTTCATGGCGCTCATCGGCTGGGCCACGCAGTCCCGGATGGACCGTCGATGGCGGCTGCTGTCCCGGCTGTCCGGGCACTTCCTCGATGTCGTCGCCGGGCTGCCGACCCTCAAGGTCTTCGGCCGGGCGAAGGCCCAGGCCGCCTCGATCCGCGCGATCACGGCCGACTACCGGCGGGCCACCCTCAAGACGCTGCGGCTGGCCTTTCTCTCCTCCCTCGCCCTGGAACTGCTCTCCACGGTCTCGGTCGCGCTGGTCGCGGTCGACATCGGAATGCGGCTGGTGCACGGCGAGATGGACCTCTACACCGGGCTGGTGGTGCTGGTGCTCGCGCCCGAGGCGTATCTGCCGCTGCGGCAGGTGGGTGCGCAGTACCACGCGGCGGCGGAGGGGCTGACGGCGGCGGACGAGGTGTTCGCGGTGCTGGAGCGCGAGCCCTCGGAGGCGGGCGGTTCACCGGCCCCCGACGCCCGGGGCGCCGCACTGGCGCTGGACGGGCTGGTGGTCCGTCATCCCGGACGTGCCGAACCGTCCCTCGCCCGGACCTCGTTCGAGATCCGCGCGGGTGAGACGGTCGCCGTCGTGGGCCCCAGCGGTGCCGGGAAGACGACCCTGCTGAACGCCGTGCTGGGCTTCGCTGCGCCACACGAGGGCCGGGTGCTGATCGGGGGCCGGGACCTGGCCTCGCTCGACCCGGAGAGCTGGCGGCTCCAGATCGCCTGGGTGCCCCAGCGCCCCTATCTCTTCGCCGGGACGATCGCCGAGAACGTCCGGCTGGCCCGGCCGGACGCCGACGACGAGGCGGTACGGACCGCCCTGCGGGACGCGGACGCGCTTGGCTTCGTCTCCGTCCTGCCGGACGGGATCGAGACCCGGCTCGGCGAAATGGGCGCGGGGCTGTCCGCGGGCCAGCGACAACGGATCGCCCTGGCTCGCGCCTTCCTGGCCGACCGGCCCGTACTGCTCCTGGACGAGCCCACGGCGAACCTGGACGGTGAGACGGAGGCGTCGGTCGTCGAGGCGGTGCGGAGGCTGGCCGAGGGCCGCACCGTGCTGTTGGTGGTCCACCGCCCGGCACTGCTTCCGCTGGCCGACCGCGTCCTGCGACTGGCGGGGCCGGAGGGTGGTGCCGGGTCCGGTGCCGGTGCCGGGGCCCCTGTGGCTGCTTTGCCGGCTGCCGGGCGCGAGACGGCGGGGGGTGGCGCGGGTGCGGCCGGGGACCTACGCACCGAGGCGTGCGTATCCGTGCGTCGGTGTGCAGAGGTGCGACTGTCCGAGTTGGAAGCGGCCGCGGGTGCGGGGCGGGCACGGGCTGATGTTCCCGGTGGCGCGCATGAGCCGATGGCGGATGCGGCCGCTGGCGCGGAGCGCACGCCCGCCGCCGTATCGGGCGCCGCGCAGGCGCCGACGTCGGATGCCGGGTGCGGCCGGGGGTTGGGCGAGGCGCGGGCCGGGTCGGATGGCCTGGTTGCGTCGCACGGTTTGGCCGTGCCGGATGCGGGTGCGGAGCGGGTACCGGCTGCTGTGTCCGGTGGCGGGCGTGGGCCGATGGCGGATGCCGGACGCGGTGGGCGGTTGGGCGAGGCGCGGCCTGGGCTGGACGGGACGGGGCTGGCTGCGGCGGATGGCCCGGTCGCGTCCGCTCGCCTGGCCGTGTCGCGCGGCTCGGTCTCGTCGTACCGGACCGGGGCACGTTCGCCGCGCGGTGTGTTGGCTCGGGTGCGGGTGGGGGCTCGTGGTGGGCGGGGGCGGTTTGGGCTGGCCCTGTTGCTTGGGAGCCTCGCTCTGCTGAGCGCGGTCGGGCTGATGGCCGTCTCCGGGTGGCTGATCTCGCGGGCCGCGCAGCAGCCGCCCGTGCTGTATCTGATGGTGGCGGTCACCGCGACCCGGGCGTTCGGGATCGGGCGGGCCGTCTTCCGTTACGCCGAGCGCCTCGTCTCGCATGACGCCGTGCTGCGGGTGCTGGCCGAGCTGCGGGTCGCCGTCTACCGGAGGCTGGAGCGGCTGGCGCCCGCCGGGCTCGGCCGGACGCGGCGCGGCGATCTGCTCTCCCGGCTGGTAGCCGACGTGGACGCCGTCCAGGACTACTTCCTGCGCTGGCTGCTGCCGGTCGGCACCGCGCTGATCGTCGGCGCGGCCTCGGTGGGCTTCCTCACCTGGGTGCTGCCCGAGGCCGGGGCCGTACTGGCGGCGGGGCTGCTGGTGGCGGGGGTCGTAGTGCCCGCCGTGTCCGGGGCGCTCGCGCGGCGGGCGGAGCGCCGCCTGGCACCGGCGCGCGGTGCCCTCTCGGCGCAGGTCGTCGATCTGCTCGCGGGTGCCGCCGAGCTGACCGTCGCGGGCGCGCTGCCGCGCCGGCTGGACGAGGTACGCCGCGCCGATGGGGCGCTCACCCGGATCGCCCGGCGTACGGCGGCCGCCGCCGGCACCGGTGCCGGGCTGTCCGCGCTGGTCTGCGGGCTGACCGTGGCGGCAGCGGCGTGGGTGGGGGTGCCGGCCGTGGCGGACAGTCGGATCCACGGGGTGTGGCTGGCGGTCGTGGTGCTGACCCCGCTCGCCGCCTTCGAGGCCGTCGCGGGGCTGCCGCTCGCGGTGCAGCACCGGCAGCGGGTGCGGCGGGCCGCGGAGCGGGTGTACGAGGTGCTGGACGAGCCGCTTCCGGTGCGCGAACCCGACGAGGCGCGGCGCGAGGAGGCGCCCAGCACGCCGTATCCGCTCGTACTGCGCGGGATCACCGCCCGCCACCCCGGGCAGTCCGCACCCGCCTTGGACGGGTTCGGGCTGGAGCTGCGCCCGGGGCGCCGGGTCGCGGTCGTCGGCCCATCGGGGGCGGGCAAGTCCACCCTCGCCCAGGTGCTGCTCCGCTTCCTGGACCCCGAGGGCGGCACCTACACCTTGGCGGGCCGTAACGCCGCCACCCTGGACGGGGACGCGGTACGGCGGCTCGTCGGCCTCTGCGCCCAGGACGCCCATGTCTTCGACAGTTCGCTGCGCGAGAACCTGCGGCTGGCGCGCCCCGGCGCGAGCGATGACGAGCTCCGCTCGGCGCTGGCCGGAGCCCGGCTGCTGGACTGGGTGGACGGGCTGCCGGACGGCCTGGACACGCTCGTCGGCGAGCAGGGCGCACGGCTCTCCGGCGGTCAGCGGCAGCGGCTGGCGCTGGCCCGCGCGCTGCTGGCGGACTTCCCGGTGCTGGTGCTGGACGAACCGGCCGAGCATCTGGATCTGCCCACGGCCGACGCGCTGACGGCCGACCTGCTGTCGGCGACCCGGGGGCGCACCACTGTCCTGATCACCCACCGGCTGGCGGGCCTGGCCGCGGTGGACGAGGTGATCGTGCTCGACGGGGGCCGGGCCGTCCAGCGCGGGACGTACGAGGAGCTGGCCTCGGCCGACGGACCGTTCCGCCGGATGCTGGAGCGGGAGGACGTGGAGGGTGGAGTGCTGGTGGGGGCTGGGCGCCTGGGTGTCGGCAAGGTTCTGTGCGGTTGATGCTGTGGGGTCGGTGACGGCCTGGCCTGGCGCGGTGGGTGCCGGGCAGGTGTGGCCCTGGCGGGAGGACGACGTGGAGGGTGGAGTGCTGGTGGGGGCTTGGGCAGGTTCTGTGTGGCTGATGCCGCGGGGCCCGCGACGGCCCGGCCCGGCGCCCGTGGGTGCCGGGCACGGGGCGCCCACCAGGCCCCGTCGGCGGGTCCTCACGGGCCTGCCGACGCGGCGCCCAGCGCCCCCGGCCACGGCGGGGCTCCGTGGCGTCGGCCCGTCGTGCCACAGGCGCCGCCAAAGTCCACCGGACAGGGCCTGGCACGGCAGGGCGTTCATCCGCCGCATTCATTAGGCTCGACGGCATGGCGGCCGCTGCCCCCTCCCCCGACCCTCTGGACGTGGCCGCGGAGGCGACCCGCGGTCTGCGAGGGCTGTCCACCGAGCTCACGGCCCGGCTGCCGCGGCTGCTCGAGGCGATGCGCGCGCTCGGCACCGGGCCGGACGCGCACACCGTCCTCGACCGGATCGTCCGCACTGCGGCCGAGCTGGTGGGTGCCCGCCGCGCCGCGATCGGGGTGCACCATGCCGAGGGCGACGCGGCCGCGGGCCAGGGGGGCCTGGCCGATGTGGTCACGTACGGCGAGACCGAGGCCGACCGGGAGGGGTGCGCGGAACTGCTCGCCGAGGCGCGCCGCACCGGGGTGCCCTCGGCCGCCGGGCCGCAGGGCTCGTATCTGGCCGTTCCGCTGCGGGTGGGGGAGGAGACCTTCGGCACCCTCTGCCTCGCCGGGAAGCGGGACGGCGGTCCGTTCACCGAGTCCGACCGGCATCTGGTCGAGGTGCTGGCGACCGAGGCGGGGATCGCCATCGGCCACACCCGCGTCCAAGGGGCCACCCGGCAGCGCGAGCGCTGGATCGAGGGGGCGGTGGCCGTCACCCAGGCGCTGCTGTCCGGCGGCGCCGGGGACAGTGCCGGAGGCGGGATGGGCGGCGGGCCGTCCGTGGTCGCCGAGAAGGTCCGGGAGCTCGCGGACGCGGCGGTGGGGATCGTGCTGCTGCCGGAGGAGGGTGGCGGCGGGCTGAAGGTCGCGGCGGTGGCCGCCGACGAGCCGTCCGGGCTGCTCGGCACGGCGCTTCCGGCCCGCTCCCCGGCCGTGCCGAGGCTGCTGGCCGGGCAGCCGGTCCTCATCGAGGATCCGGCCGCCGACCCGCTGCTCGGCACCAGCGCCCCCGGGCGCTACGGGCCGAGCCTGATGGTGCCGATGAGCAGCGGCGACCGGGTGCTCGGCGCGCTGGCCACCGCGCGCGAGCGCGGCGGCCGCCCGTTCACGGCCAGCGAGCGCGCTCTGGCCGCCCAGTTCGCGGCGCAGGTGGCGATCGCGCTGGTGCTCGCCGAGGCGCAGCGCGACCGGGAACGGCTCGTGGTCCTCGAGGAGCGCGACCGGATCGCCCGCGATCTCCACGACCTCGTGGTCCAGCGGCTCTTCGCGGCCGCGATGCTGCTGGAAAGCGCGGAACGCCGGTCGGACGCGCCGGAGGTGCGGGCGCGGATCGAGCGGGCCGTCGAGGAACTCGGCGCCACCATCCAGGAGGTGCGGACGGCGATCTACGCGCTCCAGCAGGCCCCGCCCGAAACCCCGGCCGGGTTGCGCGGCCGGGTGCTGCGCGAGGTCAGGGCGGCCGCCGTACCGCTGGGCTTCCAGCCGTCCCTGACCTTCGTGGGCCCGGTGGACGACCAGGTCGGCCCGATGACCGGCGCCCATCTCGTCGCGGCACTGCGCGAGGCGCTGTCCAACGCCTTCCGGCACGCCCGGGCACAGCGGATCGAGGTGGTCGTGGACGCCACGGCTCGGCTCGCGGACGGGCGCCCGGCGGTCCGGCTGACGGTCGCCGACGACGGCGTGGGCGTGCCCGCGGGCGGCCGGCGCAGCGGCCTGGCGAACCTGGCTCGGCGGGCCGAGGCCCTGGGCGGATCGAGCGCCTTCGGCCCCGGCCTGGGGGAGGGCGGTCGCGGCACGGCGGTGACGTGGGAGGCACCACTACCTGGCGAGGGCGCTTGATGGGGTTTTGTGTGTCTCGCTAACGTTTTGGGTGCTTGAGGGGCTGACGTGGCGAGCCTCACGCGGCTGGGCGCTTGAGGGCGCTGGTATGGCCCCTGGGCCGCCGAGCATCTGACGAGACCGCCGCGCGCCCTATGGCCGCTACGAGCCTGACGGGCGGCCGCGCGGCTGTGCGCCGCATGGCGCCGGGTGCCTCGCGGGCTGCTGCGGACTCCATGCCGCTTGGCGGCTCATGGCCGCTATGCGCTTGGCCGTCGCTGTGTGTCGGACGCCGCTATGCGCCTGACGGGCGGCTGTGTGCCTCGTGTCGAGGACGGCCGGGTGGCAGTCCCACCCTGAAGGTGCCGGTGGTCATGAGGCGCTCGACGGGGCCGCCGTGGGCCTCGTGCCGGTCATCCCGATGGGCGCCTGACGAGGCCGCTGCGCGCCTCACGGCCGTTACGCGCCTGACCGGTCGCTCCGCGTCTGACACGCCGCCCCGGGGCGGCGTTTGTCGCTCGGGCGGCTCAACGGCTCACCTACGCGGGCCAACTAGCGCCTCGTCAGAGTGCGGGTCGTGGTGGCCGACGGTGGGATGAGCCTCGCGGGCCGTTCGGTCCTTCGTATCCCATCGCACTCCGCGACAGATGTTGGCCCGATCGCGGGGAAGGAAGTCATGACGTGAACAGCCAGAGTCCCACTCCCAAGCGATCCCGGACGCGTCGCCGGGTCCTGTTCGCCACCGTCACCGCGGCGGCCCTCATCGGACAGGTGATGACCCTGTCCCCCGCCGCCCAGGCGGATGACACCACGGGCGGCGGCTTCGGTCGGCCGAAGCCGCCCAAGCCGCCGGCCATCATCCACGGGATCCAGGAGTTCACCGCGGACGGCACCTTCACGCCTCCCGCCGGTGTCACCTCGGTGCACATCCAGGCGTGGGGCGCGGGCGGCGGTGGCGGCGGTGGTGGCGGTGGTGCCAGCGCGACGCTGACCGGCGCCGGTGGTACCGGTGGGGGTGGCGGATCCGGCGGCTTCACCTGGTGCGTCATCCCGGTCACGCCGTTCGCCAGCTATGCCGTGGACCTGGGCACCGGTGGCACCGCCGGCACCGCAGGTCCGGGTGGCCCCGCGGGCGGCAACCCCGGTGGTGCCGGGGGTACCGGTGGCAACGGTGGGGCGACCACCCTGACTTCCTCCAGCGGGGTCCAGCTCATCGCCGGCGGCGGTACGGGCGGTACCGGCGGTGGCGGCGGCACGGCCGCCCCGGGCACGCCGGGCACCGGCGGCACCGGTGGCACCGGCGCCTGCAACAGCCTCTCCGTGGTGAACCGCACCGGTGAGAACGGGGCTTCCGGCGCCGACGGCGGCGAGGGCGGCGACGCGGTCGACGGCATCGTCGAGCTGCCCCCGACGAACACCAGCGCGGGCGGCGACGGCGGCGTCGGCGGCCCCGGTGGCAACACCCCGGGCAGCGCGGGCTCCGCCGGCACCGCCGGTGGCAACGGCTACCTGGTCTTCTTCTGGTAAGCACGGCCGTGTGAACCCGCCGCCCCCCGGTCCGGTGGCCGGGGGGCGGCACAGCGCGCTCAGCCCGTCAGGATCGGCCCGTCAGGGTCGGCCCGTCGGCTCGTCAGCCCGCCAGCATCCGCTCGATGACGGCGGCGACGCCGTCCTCGGTGTTGCTCGCCGTGCGGTGGGTGGTCGCGGCGAGCACATCCGGATGGGCGTTGGCCATCGCGTACGAGGTGCCCGCCCACATCAGCATCTCCAGGTCGTTGGGCATGTCCCCGAACGCCACGACATCCGCGGCCGAGATCCCGCGCTCGGCGCAGCACCGGGCCAGGGTGCTGGCCTTGCTGACCCCGAGCCCGCTGACCTCCAGCAGGGCGGACGGGCTGGAGCGGGTGAAGTCGCCGTGGGCCCCGGCCACCGAGCGGGCCAGCTGGAGGAAGGCGTCGGGCGCCAGCTCGGGGTGGTGGGCGAGCAGCTTGAGGACCGGCATGTCGGCGTGGGCGAACCCGTCGTGGAGCAGCTTCTCGGCGGGGGCGACGATCGCGCCCGGGTCGAGGTGGAACGGCGGGTACCGCGGTTCGTAGAAGATCCCGCCGCTGCGCTCGATCGCGAAGGTGGTGCCGGGGGCCGCTTCGCGCAGCGCCTCCACGACGGCGAGGGCCCGGTCGGTGGCGAGCGGGCGGACCTCGATCGGCAGCCCGCCCTGGTGCAGATCGACCACGGCGGCGCCGTTGGCGCAGATCGCCAGGCCGTGGCCGTGCACATGGGCGCTGACGACATCCATCCAGCGGGCCGGGCGGCCGGTGACGAAGAACACCTCGATGCCCGCGCGCTCGGCCGCCACGAGCGCCGCCACGGTGCGGTCGGAGACCGTCTTGTCGTCCCGCAGCAGGGTGCCGTCGAGGTCGGTGGCGATCAGCCGGGGCCGGGCCGGGGCGGGGCGGGAACGCTCTGTGGCCGGGGTGTTCGGCCGCTCGGTCGCAGGAGTCACGGCAACATCCTCCCGCATATGCCACTCATCGGTGAGGGGCCGGTGCCGGTGCGCGGTGCCCGTAGGCGTCCCGCGCCCTGCGCGCTCGTACGCGTCCCGCGGTGCTGGTGAGGTGCTAGTAGTGAGGTGAGGTGCTAGTAGTGAGGTGAGGTGCCGTTGGGGTGCTGCTGCGCGTCCTGCGAGGCTCGTTCGCGGCCTGTGGCGCGCGTGGTCGCCCTGCGCTGCGGTCCCGGGCGTCCCGCGGGTGCGGCGTTGTCACACCCACCGCTTAGGGTCGCGGTATGCGAGTGAGCACCGTGATCCTGCCCGTCCACCGCTGGTCCGAGAGCGGCCGGGAGATATGGCAGCGCGCCGAGGAGCTGGGTTTCCACGCCGCGTACACCTATGACCACCTGTCCTGGCGCAGCTTTCGCGACGGACCCTGGTTCGGGGCGGTCCCCACGCTGACGGCGGCCGCGGCGGCCACCTCGCGGCTGCGGCTGGGCACCCTGGTCACCTCCCCGAACTTCCGGCATCCGGTGACGCTGGCCAAGGAGCTGATCACGCTGGACGATGTGTCCGGCGGGCGGATCACGCTCGGCATCGGCGCGGGCGGCTCCGGCTTCGACGCGACGACGCTGCTGCGGGGCGGTGAGGAGCCGTGGTCGCCCCGGGAGCGGGCGGACCGGTTCGGCGAGTTCGTCGAGCTGCTCGACCGGCTGCTGACGCACGACGTGGTGACGTACGAGGGCACGCACTACAGCGCCCACGAGGCGCGCAACGTCCCCGGCTGTGTGCAGCGGCCGCGGCTGCCGTTCGCGGTGGCCGCCACCGGTCCGCGCGGGCTGCGGCTCGCGGCGCGACACGGCCAGGCGTGGGTGACCACGGGCGATCCGAAGATCTCCGAGACCGGCACCCCGGACGATTCGCTGGCTGCCATCGGCGGTCAGATCGAGCGGCTGGGCCGGGCGTGCGCGGAGGCCGGGCGGGACCCGGGCGAGCTCGACAAGATCTTGCTCACCGGTTTCACCCCGGAGGCGGCGGGGCCGCTCAGCTCGGTGGACGCGTTCGTGGAGTTCGCCGGACGCCATGCCGAGCTGGGCATGGACGAGATCGTGCTGCACTGGCCGATCCCCGATTCGATCTTCGCGGCCGACCTCGGGGTCTTCGAGAAGATTGCCTTGGAGGGCGCGGCGCAGATCACCGAATAGCAGATCACCGAAACCGAATAGCAGATCACCGAATGCAGATCACCGAATAAGGGACCAGGGACGCGGCGCGGATCGTCCGATAAGCGGCAGAATCGGGTATAGAGCCTTTGGCGCCATCGGTACAGAGCCCTTGGCGTCGCGTCACTGGGGAGGCACCTCATGCCCCGTACCCGCTATGCCCCTGACCGGGGGCTGACCACTCGCATGGTCACGACGATGTTCTTCATCGGGCTGCTCTACGTGGTCTTCATCGGTGTGCTGCTCGCCGTGTTCAAGGGCGCCTGGCCGCTGATCGTGATCATCGCGGGAGGGCTGTTCGTGGCGCAGTTCTGGTTCAGCGACCGGATCGCGGCGTTCAGCATGGGTGCCCGGGAGGTCACCCCGCAGCAGGCCCCCGAGCTGCACGGTGCGGTGGACCGGCTGTGCGCGCTCGCGGACATGCCCAAGCCGCGGGTGGCCATCGCCGACACCGATGTGCCGAATGCTTTCGCCACCGGGCGCAACCAGCGGAACGCGCTGGTGTGCGCCACCACGGGGCTGCTGCGCCGGCTGGAGCCGCAGGAGCTGGAGGGCGTGCTCGCCCATGAGCTGTCGCATGTGGCGCACCGCGATGTGGCGGTCATGACCATCGCCTCCTTCCTCGGCGTGCTGGCGGGCATCATGACCCGCGCGGCGCTGTGGGGCGGGCTCAGCCGCGGCAGCCGCAACAACAACGTGGGCATCGCGGTGCTGCTCATCCCGCTGATCAGCGCCGTGGTCTATGCGATCAGCTTTCTGCTGACCCGGCTGCTGTCCCGCTACCGCGAGCTGTCCGCCGACCGCGCCGGTGCGCTGCTGACCGGGCGGCCCTCGGCGCTCGCCGCCGCGCTGACCAAGGTGACGGGGCAGATGGCCCGGATCCCGACCCGGGATCTGCGCAAGGTCGAGCCGTTCAACGCCTTCTTCTTCGCGCCCGCGCTCTCCGGCGAGAGCGTCAGCCGGCTGTTCTCCTCGCATCCGACGCTGGAGCGGCGGCTCGACCAGCTCGGCCGGATCTCCGCCCAGCTGGGCCAGGCGGGAAGGGGCTGAGGCGTGAGGTTGTGGGACGCCATCCTGGGCCGCAGCAAGCCGGCGCGGCCCGACCTCGACCGGCTCTTCGGGCTTCCGGGGGCTGCGGTCACCCTGGAGGCGGGGGCGGGGTTCACCTCCACCGGCCGGGGCTCGGTCTGCTTCGCGAGCGTGGAGGGCGGCGCCTTCTCCCAGCTCCAGCGGGACGTCCGGGAGCTGCTGGACGCGGATACGGACCGGGGCGGGATCCCCGTGGAGTTCAGCCAGGACGCGTACGGCTACACCTGGCTGCTGGCGCGGCAGGCGCCCGACGACGTGGCCTCCCTGGTCAATGATGTGCACGCGGTCAATTCGCTGCTCCAGGACGGGGGGTTCGGCCCCCAGCTGCTGTGCTCCCTGATCGGCTTCCAGGACACGTCGGGCCGCTCGCTCGCGCTGGTGTATCTCTACAAGCGCGGCACCTTCTACCCCTTCGCACCGCTGCCGGGCGCCGTGGAGAAGCGGGACAACGCGCTGGAGCTCCAGATGCGGGCGCTGCTCGGGGACGATCTGCGGATCGAGGAGGACCTGAGCCGCTGGTTCCCGGTCTGGGGCGCACCGGGTCTCTAGCGCCTTTGGAGACGCCGTCTCCGCCGTGGCTCCGGCCGTGGTCGTCTCGGCCGGTCCGGCCGCCGTGGCGGCGCTGGCGGTTCAGCGCCCGGTTCGTACTTCCGGCCTGTTCACCGCGTCGTACCCAGGATGGGCACGAGTCCGCGACCGGCCGCAGACCGGGCATAAGGCCACGGAACGGCTGTGGATACCCGCGGTAACCCCCTCCGGTCGGGCCCCGCCCCCTACGGGCGCGTCAGACCCGAGGACGATGCGAATCCGACCGTCTGGAGGGACGCCGCCTGTGTCCGGGCCCACTACCGTCGAACGCGTGACTGTGATCGCCACCGAAAGTCTGAGCAAGCGGTTCCCCCGCGTCACCGCGCTCGACCGGCTGTCCGTAGACATCGCACCAGGGGTCACCGGCCTGGTGGGTGCCAACGGCGCCGGTAAGTCCACGCTGATCAAGATCCTGCTCGGGTTGTCCCCCGCCAGCGAGGGCCGCGCTTCCGTGCTCGGTCTCGATGTGGCCAAGGACGGCAGCGCCATCCGCGAAAGCGTCGGATACATGCCCGAGCACGACTGCCTGCCGCCCGATGTCTCGGCGACCGAGTTCGTCGTCCACATGGCGCGCATGTCCGGGCTGCCGCCCTCCGCCGCCCGTGAGCGCACGGCCGACACCCTGCGCCACGTCGGGCTGTACGAGGAGCGGTACCGCCCCATGGGCGGCTACTCCACGGGCATGAAGCAGCGGGTCAAACTGGCCCAGGCCCTGGTGCACGACCCGCGCCTGGTCCTGCTGGACGAGCCGACCAACGGACTGGACCCGGTCGGCCGCGACGAGATGCTCGGGCTGATCCGCCGCGTCCACACCGACTTCGGCATCTCGGTGCTGGTCACCTCGCATCTGCTCGGCGAGCTGGAGCGCACCTGCGACCACGTCGTGGTCATCGACGGCGGCAAGCTGCTCCGTTCCAGCTCCACCAGCGACTTCACCCAGGCGACGGCCTCGCTCGCGGTCGAGGTGACCGACACCGCCGACCACCCGGACGGCACCACGGCGCTGCGCACCGCCCTCGACCGGGCCGGGCTCACCGTCCAGCCCGCCGGCCGCGGCGCCGACGGGGCGCCCGGCTCCGACCATGTGCTGCTGGTCGACGTGGTGGGCGAGGAGACGTACGACACGGTCCGCGACACCATCGCGGGACTCGGCCTCGGCTTGGTCCGCATGGAGCAGCGCCGCCACCGCATCGCGGAGATCTTCCGGTCCGACGACGAGGCGGAGGCCACGGACGCCGTGGAAGCCGTGGACGGCACGAGAGCGCCCGGAGCACCGGCCGCCGCAAGCGCACACGGGAAGGGGGGTGCCGTCGATGCCGCCTGAGACCGTGACCCAGCAGCGCGCCGACGTCATTCACAACATCGGCTACCGCCACTACGACGGCCCGCGCCTCGGCCGCGCCTACGCCCGCCGCTCGCTCTTCACCCAGAGCCTGCGCGGTGCCTACGGCCTCGGCCGCTCGGCGAAGTCCAAGGTGGCGCCGATGCTGCTGTTGGCCGTGATGTGCATGCCCGCCGCGATCATCGTCGCGGTGGCCATCGCCACCAGCGTGGACGAGCTCCCCGTCAAGTACACCCGCTACGCGATCATGCTTCAGGCCGTCATCGGCCTCTACACCGCTTCCCAGGCGCCGCAGTCCGTCTCCCGGGACCTGCGCTTCAAGACGGTTCCGCTCTACTTCTCGCGCCCCATCGAAACGATGGACTACGTGGTGGCCAAGCTGGCCGCCATGGCCTCCGCGCTCTTCATCCTCACCGGTGTGCCCCTGCTGATCCTCTACGTCGGCGCACTGCTCGCCAAGCTGGACTTCGCCGATCAGACGAAGGGCTTCGCACAAGGACTGGTCTCCGTGGCTCTGCTCTCGCTCCTCTTCGCCGGCATCAGCCTGGTGATCGCCGCGCTCACCCCGCGCCGCGGCTTCGGCGTCGCCGCCGTCATCGCCCTGCTGACCATCTCCTATGGCGCGGTGTCCGCCGTCCAGGCCATCGCCTGGGACCAGGGCAACTCCGGCCCGGTGAGCTGGATCGGGCTGTTCTCGCCGATCACCATCATCGACGGCGTGCAGACGGCGTTCCTCGGTGCCACCTCCTCCTTCCCCGGCGGGGTCGGCCCCGGCACCGGCACCGGGCTCGTCTACGTCCTCGTTCTCCTCGGCCTGATCGCCGGCTCGTACGGGCTGCTGATGCGCCGCTACCGGAAGGTCGGCCTGTGACCACGATCGCCATCGACAACGTCTCCCGCTGGTTCGGGAACGTCGTGGCCGTCAACGACGTGACCATGAACATCGGCCCCGGTGTCACCGGGCTCCTCGGCCCCAACGGCGCCGGCAAGTCCACCCTCATCAACATGATGGGCGGCTTCCTGGCCCCCTCCACCGGATCCGTGACCCTCGACGGCGACCCGATCTGGCGCAATGAGCAGGCGTACCGCCACATCGGCATCGTCCCCGAGCGCGAGGCGATGTACGACTTCCTCACCGGCCGTGAGTTCGTGATCGCCAACGCCGAGCTGCACGGGCTGCCCGATCCGCGTGGAGCCGCCCGTAAGGCGCTCGACACGGTCGAGATGGACTACGCGGGCTCCCGGAAGATCGCCACGTACAGCAAGGGCATGCGCCAGCGCGTGAAGATGGCCTCCGCGCTGGTGCACGAGCCGTCGGTGCTCCTCCTGGACGAGCCGTTCAACGGCATGGACCCCCGGCAGCGGATGCAACTGATGGATCTGCTGCGGCGGATGGGCGCGGAGGGCCGCACCGTGCTGTTCTCCTCGCACATCCTGGAGGAGGTCGAGCAGCTGGCGGCGCATATCGAGGTGATCGTCGCCGGACGGCACGCCGCCTCCGGCGACTTCCGCAAGATCCGCCGGCTGATGACGGACCGTCCGCACCGCTATCTCGTACGGTCCAGCGACGACCGCGCGCTCGCGGCCGCCCTGATCGCCGACCCGTCGACCACCGGTATCGAGGTCGACGCGAGCACCGGCGTCGACGGCGGACTGCACATCCAGGCGGTGGACTTCGCCCGCTTCACCGAACTGCTGCCCCGGGTCGCCCGTGACCAGGGCATCCGGCTTCTCACGGTCTCGCCCTCCGACGAGTCCCTGGAGAGCGTCTTCTCCTACCTCGTCGCGGCCTGAAAGGAGCCCACAGCGATGTCCTCGCTCTACCACCCCACCGTCGCCCGGCTCACCTACCGGGCCCTGCTCGGCCGCCGCCGCGCGCTGATCCTCTTCACCCTCCCCGGGCTGCTGCTGATCATCTCGCTCGCCGTACGGCTGCTGACCGGATCGGACGACGGCACGGCCGACGCGATCCTCGGCGGCTTCGCCATGGCCACCATGGTCCCCTTGATCGGCGTGATCGCCGGTACGGGCGCGATCGGCCCGGAGATCGACGACGGCTCGGTCATCTATCTGCTCGCCAAGCCGGTGAAGCGGCCGACGATCATCGTCACCAAGCTGATCGTGGCCATCGGCGTCACGGCCGCCTTCTCCGCGATCCCCACCCTGCTCGCGGGCTTTGTACTGAACGGCAACGCCAATCAGCTGGCCGTCGGCTACGCCGTCGCCGCCGCCGTGGCCTCGGTCGCCTACAGCGCGGTCTTCCTGCTGCTGGGCACCGTCACCCGCCACGCGGTGATCGCGGGCCTGGTCTACGCCCTGGTGTGGGAGACGTTCTTCGGCAGCGTGGTCGCCGGGGCCCGCAAGCTCAGCGTCCAGCAGTGGGCGCTGGCGCTCGGCCAGAAGGTCGCGGACGGCGATGTGATCACCTCGGATGTCGGCCTGGCGACCGGCGTCATCCTGCTGCTGGTCGTGACCGTGGGCGCCACCTGGTACGCGGGCCGCAAGCTGCGCTCGCTGACACTCGCGGGGGAGGAGTGACCACCCGCATGAGCTGACGCCCCGGCGGCCTGGGGCCCGTACGGGGTTTATCCGGGGGCTGCCGCAGAAGGCCGCCGGGAGTTCGTGCCCGCCTTACGGTCGCCACCGCGCCGGGACGGTGGAGCGGCCCCGGTTGTCTCCCCGGTGGCGGCGGTCGTCGTGACGGCCGCCGCCGCGGTGTGTCCGGGGTTGCGCCGGTCTGATCCAGGGTGGCGGTCACGGTGTGAGAACGTGAGCGGCTCAGGCCCGGATCTTGCGGTCGCGGCCCGCGCCCAGGCCCAGCACCACCAGCGCCCCGCACACCGCCAGCATCAGTGTGAGCGGCAGCCCCCAGCCGCCCGTGGTCTGGTGCACCACGCCGAGCGCCAGAGGGCCCACAGCGGCCAGCAGATAGCCCCAGGTCTGCGCCATCCCGGACAGCCGTGCCGAGGTGTGGGCGTCCCCGGTCCGCAGCACCATCATGGTCAGCGCGAGCCCCACGGACCCGCCCTGTCCGACACCGATCAGCGCCGCCCACACCCACGCCCCGGCGACGGGAGCCACCAGCAGGCCCGCCATACCGGCGGCCATCAGCGCGGCGACCACGACGGCCAGCATCCGCTGGGCGCGCATCCGCCCCGCGAGGGTGGGCACCACGAACGAACCCACCATCTGCAACATGGTGCTGAACGCGAACACCAGCCCGGCCGCGCTCTTGCTCATGCCATGGTCGGTGAAGATCGTCGGCAGCCATGCGATACAGACGTACGCGATCGACGATTGCAGCCCCATGAACAGCGTGACCTGCCAGGCCAGCGCGGAGCGCCCCAGCCTCGGCCCCGCGTCCGGCGTCGTCCTCACGGGCGTCGCCGCGGGCTCACGGTGGTGCGTTCCGCGCCGTGCGAGCACCGTCTGCGGTATCCAGACCAGCGCCGCGACGGCCGCCAGCAGCGACCAGGAGGCGAGCGAACCCCGCCAGCCGCCGAGCGCGTTCTCCAGGGGCACGGCGGAGGCGGCGGAGACCGTCGCCCCGCCGATCATCGAGGTGGTGTAGAGGGCCGTCATCCCGGCGGCCCGATGCGGGAAGTCACGCTTGACCAGGCCCGGCATCAGCACATTCAGGAACGCGATTCCGCTGCCGACGAGGGCGCCCCCGGCGAAGAGCGCCATCACCGGCGGCGCCACGCGCAGCAGTATGCCGCCGAGCAGCAGCACCAGCGCGCCCAGCAGCACCGCCTCGGTGCCCCAGCGCCGGGCGAACCGGGCCGCGAAGGGCGAGGCCAGGCCCATGAAGATCAGCGGAATGGTCGTGACCAGGCTGCCCATGGTCGCGGACAGCCCGAAATGGCCGCTGATCTCCCCGAGCAGCGGGGAGACCCCGGCGAGCGCGGCCCGCATATTGAGCGACGCCAGCACGATGCCGATCAGGAGCAGAGCGGGGTGGGCCCGCAGGGCGCGCCGCGCGACGGCCACCTCGGGGGTCGGCCGCAGATCGGTCTCGGCGTCCACGAGCAGGGGTTCGGCCGCGGGGCCGGGGGTGTGCGGGCGTGCCAAGAAGAACTCCGTTCCATGGTGCTCAGATGAGTGAGGCGGTGGTGGATGAGGCCCGGCGAGCGGACTCAGCCGGTGGCGAGCAACGCCTCGATGGCGCGTTTCGGCGCCTCCAGCAGGGCCCGTGCCGCCGCCTCGGCGGCCGCGGGGTCGCCGGAGGCGATGGCCTCGACCAGGGCGCGGTGATCGGCGGGGACGATGCTCGGCACCTCGCGGTCGCCGAGCGAGGCCACCAGTGAGTCGCGCACCGAGCTGCTGAACCAGCCGTAGGTCGCGCTCAGCGCGGCGTTGTGCGCGGCGTCCACCACGGCGGTGTGGAACTCGAGGTCATGGGCCGCGTGCAGCTCATGGTGGCCGGACGCGGACTGCTCCCCGGCGTCCTCGAACGCCTCGAGCGACTCCAGCGCCGCCCGCATCCGCCGCAGATCGGCGGGGCTGTGCCGGAGCGCCGCCAGCCGCGCCCCCTCGGCCTCCAGCGCGATCCGCAGCTCCAGCACATCCCGGATCCCGGCGCGCCTCACATCCCGCATGACCTCGGCGGGGTCGGTCGTGGAGACCACGAAGGTGCCCTCGCCCTGCCGGGACTGGAGCATCCCCGCGTGTACGAGGACCCGGACCGCCTCGCGGACCGTGTTCCGGCCGACCTGGAGCTGTTCGGCGAGGGCATGCTCGGTGGGCACGCGGTCGCCTACCTTCCACTCGCCCTCGGCGAGCTGCCCGCGCAACTGCTCCACCACGGTGTCGACCAGCGACTGCCGTCCGGCCGCCCGCAACGCCATCCCTCTCGGCTCCCTCGCCCTCGATTCACCCGGTTGCCCAGTCATCCTACAACTCCTGCCCGGAAAGCCCGATGGGCGGGTCGTCACCCCGCGGCTCTGACCTGCAAGCCTTCCATAGGTCCAAAACGAACCTATGGGATCAGACCTCGGAGGATATGCATCCCGTTGCTCTGGAACTCCGCCCGATGCCGCTTGGCCAGACTCTTGACGGCTTCTTCTCCAACCTCGAAGTACTCCGCGACCATGCGTGTGGTGATATGCAACCCATCGGGCAGCATGGTCGGGATCTTGACTTTGTCGAGGACATCCGTCCGTTCGATGACGCTGTCGCGCAGCGCGCGCGACTCCGGGTTACTCGTGCCACGCACGTTGACGGACCCTGGCCTCAACGCCACGAGGGGCGGGCGCCGTCGGGCGCCCGCCCCTCGTTTCGTATGCCGCCCACGGCTCAGGCGTGGACCGGCTCCGTCGGGGATTTCTCGGTGGTCGGCTTCCGGGGCGGGCCGCCGGGGCCGCCGCGGACGACCGCGAGGACCAGCAGGCCCGCCGCCAGTGCCGCGATGCCGGCGATCACGCAGATGCGGTCGAGTCCGGCCGCGAAGGACTCGTGGACCAGCGCCCGTGCCGCGTCCGCGCGGGCCGGGGGCGCGGCGGCGATCACGGCGTCCGCGTGGCCGCCGCTGATGGCCTCGGCGGCCTGGCCGGCCGCCCGCGCCGGGACGCTGCCGCTGTCGTCGACCATGTCCCGTACCCGCGTCGCGAAGACCGTGCCCAGGACGGCGATCCCCAGTGCGTAGCCCAGTTGCCGGAAGGTGTTCACCGCGCCGCTGGCCATGCCCGCACGCTCCGGCGGGGCCGAGCCGAGGGCCGCCGAGACCAGCACCGGCATGGCCAGGCCGATCCCCAGCCCGGCCAGGGCCAGGCCCGGCGCGAAGGCCGTCCAGTCCGCGTCCGGGGTCACCATCGCCGCGTTGACCAGCGCGCCCGTGCCCACCAGCAGCAGTCCGCCGCCGAGCGTCCGACCGGGGGCGACCCGCTCCAGCAGCCGTCCGCCCGCCGCGCCGACGACCAGCGAGACGCCCGCCATCGGCGTCACCGCGAGCCCCGCCTGCACCGGGCTCATGCCCAGCACCGACTGGAGCCACAGCCCGGCGTAGGTGAGGTACGGAAAGGCCGCCGCCTGGAGCAGCAGGGCCGCCGCCATCAGCACCGCGAAGGTCGGGCGGCGCAGCAGCGCGAGGTCCAGCAGCGGCTGCCGCTTGCCGCGCTCGACCATGGCGAAGGCGAGGAGCGCGATGGCCGCCACCACCAGCGAGGCGACCGTGCCGGTGTCAGCCCAACCCTCCTCGCCGCCGCGCATCAGCCCATACGTCAACCCCCCGGCGCACACCGTGAACGAGGCGGCGCCCGGCCAGTCGATCCGCACCCCCGGCACGCCGCGCGACTCGTCGATGGAACGGACCGTGATCCACACCGCGATCGCCGTCAGCGGCAGGTTGACCAGGAAGATCGCCCGCCAGTCGACATACTCGGTCAGCACTCCGCCGAGCACCGGGCCGACCGCCGCGGCCGCCCCGCTCGTACCGCCCCACACCCCGAAGGCGATACCGCGGTCGCGTCCGGAGTACGTCGCCATCAGCAGCGGGGTGTTGGTGGCGAACATGGCCGCGGCCCCCAGCCCCTGGACGGCGCGGGCCGCGATCAGCACCCCGGCGTCCGGTGCCAGACCGCAGGCCAGGGAGGAGAGCGCGAACACGGCGAGGCCGACGAGATACAGCCGCCGCCGTCCGAAGAGGTCCGCCGCCGAACCGGCCACCATCAGCAGCGCGGCCAGCGCCAGCGCGTAGATGTCCATCACCCACTGGAGGGAGGTGAACGACGCGTCCAGCCCCCGCGCCACTTGGGGCAGTGCGGTGTTCACGATCGTGACGTCTATCAACAGCATGAAATTGCCGAGGGTGATGGCGGCGAGCGGCCACCATGATCTGCGCATGACTGACTCCGGGATCCGGCAACATTCCGGCGAGGGGATGTGGCACATTCCGACAAAGGGACGCGGTGGCCGGCCCCATTGGCGGTTCCCGCGACCCTTACGGTCGTCCCGGGCCCGGCCGCACCTCCAGCCGGCACCGCCCCGGCGGCGATATCCGACATCCGCTAGCTTTGTGCGGTGGAATCCGACGCGTACGACGACCTGGACCGCGCGCTGGTGCATGCCCTCCAACTCGACGGCCGGGCCCCCTTCAGCCGGTTCGCCGAGGTGCTGGGCGTCTCCGACCAGACCGTGGCCCGCCGCTACACCCGGCTGCGGACGACGGGAGCGCTCCGGGTGCTGGGGCTCACCGACCCGGCGGCGGTCGGTGAGGTGGTCTGGCTGGTGCGGGTGCGATGTCTGCCGGATGCCGCCCTGCCGGTGGCCGAGGCGCTGGCCCGGCGGGCCGACACCTCCTGGGTGCATGTCCTCTCCGACGGCACCGAGGTCGCCGCGGCGACACGAGTGGCGTCCGGCCGGGACAGCGACGCGCTGCTGCTGCGCAAACTCCCGCAGACCCCACGGGTGGTGGGGGTGAGCGCGCACTGCGTGCTCCATGAGTACTACGGCGGGGAGCAGAACCTGGTCAACAAGTCCGACGCGCTGACGGCCGAGCAGATCCGGCGGCTGCGCGCGCCCGTCGTGGACCGGTCGAAAGGCCCGCGCGGACCGGTGAGCGCCGAGGACCGCAAGCTGCTGGACGTCCTGGCGCGGGACGGGCGGGCTCCGCTGGCCGAACTGGCCGCCGCCACCGGCTGGTCGCAGTCGACGGTGCGCCGCCGACTGGCCGATCTCCGCGCGGACGGCACCCTGTACTTCGACGTCGTCTACACCAACCGGATGTTCCGCCAGACCGTCACCACCACGATATGGCTGTCGGTACGGCCGTCGGAGCTCGCCGCCACCGGGCAGCGGCTCGCCGACCACCCCGAGGTGGCGTTCGCATGTGCGACCACCGGAACCAAGAATCTGATGGCGTCCGTGGTCTGCGCCGATGTCCCGGCCCTCTACACCTATCTGACCACCCGTATCGCCGAACTCCCCTCCGTACGGGACATGGAGACCTCCCCGATCCTGCGCAGGATCAAGGGTCCGGGGCCGTTGCTCACCCCTCCTTCCCAGGTGCCCTGGCGCGCTTCCTGAACGGCCCGCGCGGCGGCTGTAGTTGGAGGAATCTCCGAAACTCCGGTGGTCGAACTCTGTTCATCTCTACGTCGATGTAGATCTTGACGGTTGTCAGGGACCTGGCGAACTCTTGGCGTGCGCTGGATCACACCGCGCCGCCCCCTCCCTTTGCCACAAGCGGTTGAGGGGGTGTCAGGAGTGAAAACGGAGGGAACCAGAATGCGTCGCCTCGTCACGAGTCTCGCCGCCACCGCGGTCACCGCGGCCGCCACCATCGCCCTGGCCGCACCCGCCCAAGCGGTCCCCGCGGACAAGCAGCAGGTCCTCGCCAGCTGGACCCAGACCAGCGCCAGCAGCTACAACACCTGGCTCGCGGCGCGGAACAACCAGGGCTCCTGGTCCGCCTACCAGTTCGACTGGTCCACCGACTATTGCAGCAGCTCCCCCGACAACCCCTTCGGCTTCCCCTTCCAGACCGCCTGCGCCCGGCACGACTTCGGCTACCGCAACCACAAGGCGATGGGCATCTTCGACGCCAACAAGGCGCGTCTCGACAGCGCCTTCTACGAGGACCTCAAGCGAGTGTGCGGCGCCTACAGCGGTGCCACCAAGACGTCGTGCGACGGTACGGCCTGGACGTACTACCAGGCGGTCAAGATCTTCGGCTGACCCGGCTGACCCGGCTGACCCGGCTGACCCGGCTGACCCGGCTGACCCGGCTGACCCGGCTGACCCGGCTGACCCGGCTGAACCAGCTGACCCGGCTGACCCGGCTGAACCTGCCGATCCCGCCACCCTGTCCCGGATCGGGCCCGTACGCCGCGGCCGAGGGTCCGATCACCGCTGCCGAGCCCGGATGCCGGGCGGTCCGCCGAGGCGGCCGCACCGGCATCCGGCCGGTTCACCGGCGCGCCGCTGGGAAGAGCCGCTCCAGCACCACGGCGATGCCCTCCTCCGTGTTGGAGGCGGTGATCTCGTCGGCCACGGCCTTGAGATCCCGGTGTGCGTTCGCCATCGCGACCCCGTGCCCGGCCCAGCCGAACATCGGGATGTCATTGGGCATATCGCCGAAGGCGATCGCGTCGGCGGCGGTCATCCCCAGCCGGCGCGCGGCCAGCGAGAGTCCCGTGGCCTTCGTCAGCCCGAGCGGCAACAGCTCCACCAGCCCGGCGCCTGCCATCGTCACCCCGACCAGGCCGCCGGCGGCCGTCCGGGCGGCGTCCGCGAGCGCGTCGTCGCCCAGCTCGGGGTGCTGGATGTAGAGCTTGCTGATGGGCTCCGACCACAGCTCGTCCGGGTCCGTGAACGACACCAGGGACATCCCCTCGTGGTCCATCCGGTACCCCTCGCCGAACAGCACCTCGCCGTCCAGCCCGTCGCGGGCCGCGGCCAGCGCCAGCGGACCGATCTCCGCCTCGAGCTTCGCCAGCGCCAGCTGGGCCACCTGGCGGTCCAGCGTGACGGAGGTCAGCAGCCGGTGCTCGCCCGCGTGGTAGAGCTGTGAGCCCTGGCCGCACACCGCGAGCCCCTGGTAGCCGAGGTCGTCGAGTATGTGCCGGGCCACCGGCACGGTCCGTCCGGTGACCACGATGTGCGCGGCGCCCGCCGCGGTGGCCGCGGTGAGCGCGTCACGGGTCCGCGCCGAGACGGTGTGGTCGGGGCGCAGCAGCGTCCCGTCGAGATCGGTCGCGATCAGTCGGTAGGGCAGCTCGTCGGTCCGTCCGGCGTTCGTCACCGCGCCGCTACCGGTTCCAGGACCTCGCGTCCGCCGAGGAACGGCCGCAGCACCTCGGGCACCCGCACCGAGCCGTCGGCCTGCTGGTGGTTCTCGAGGATCGCCACGATGGTCCGGGTGACCGCGCACAGCGTGCCGTTGAGCGTGGCCAGCGGACGGACCCGCTTGCCCTCGCGCATCCGGATCGACAGCCGCCGCGACTGGAACTCGGTGGTGTTGGAGGTCGAGGTCAGCTCGCGGTACTTGCCCTGCGTCGGGATCCACGCCTCGCAGTCGAACTTCCGCGTCGCCGAGGAGCCCAGGTCACCCGAGGCCAGGTCGACCACCCGGAACGGCAGCTCCAGCGAGGTCAGCCACTGCTTCTCCCACTCCAGCAGCCGCTGGTGCTCGGCCTCGGCCTCCTCCGGGGTCGTGTAGACGAACATCTCGACCTTGTCGAACTGGTGCACCCGGAAGATCCCCCGGGTGTCCTTGCCGTACGACCCGGCCTCCCGGCGGAAGCAGGAGGAGAACCCGGCGTAGCGCCGCGGCAGTGCGTCCGCCTCCAGGATCTCGTCCATGTGGTACGCGGCCAGCGGGACCTCGGAGGTGCCGACCAGGTAGAGGTCGTCCTTGTCGAGGTGGTAGACGTCCTCCGCGGCCTGGCCGAGGAAGCCGGTGCCCTCCATGGCCTTCGGCTTGACCAGCGCGGGGGTGAGCACCGGGGTGAAGCCCGCCGCGGTGGCCTGCGCCATCGCCGCGTTCACCAGAGCGAACTCCAGCAGGGCGCCGACGCCCGTCAGGTAGTAGAAGCGGGAGCCGGAGACCTTGGCGCCGCGCTCGGTGTCGATCGCGCCGAGCAGCTCGCCGAGCTCCAGGTGGTCCTTGGGCGCGAAGCCCTCGGCCTCGAAGTCGCGCGGGGTGCCGACGGTCTCCAGGACGGCGAAGTCGTCCTCGCCGCCGACCGGGACCTCCGGGTGGACGAGATTGCCCAGCCGGAGCAGGAGCCGCTGGGTCTCCTCGGCGGCCGCGTCCTGCTCGGCGTCGGCCGCCTTGACGGCCGCGGACAGCTCGCCCGCCTTCTTCAGCAGCTCGGCCTTCTCGTCACCGGCGGCCTTGGGGATGAGCTTGCCGAGCGCCTTCTGCTCGGCGCGCAGCTCGTCGAAGTGGACACTGGAGGACCTGCGCCGCTCGTCGGCGGTCAGGAGCGCGTCGACGATGCCGACGTCCTCTCCACGAGCGCGCTGGGAGGCGCGCACACGATCGGGGTCCTCACGGAGCAGGCGAAGGTCAATCACCCCCCCAGGTTACCGGTGTGACCTCGGGTGCTCGACGCGATATTCCTTTGCGTCCCGCTTTGCCCCCTTTTGGGGCTGTGGGTAAACCGGGGAATTCCTGTGATGGTCACCGTCAAGGAATGCCTGCGCATTCCCCGAAAAGGGGCAAAGGGGTGGCGCCGAGTCGACCTTCTTCCCGTGTGTCCAGGGTGAGTTGGGGGTTCGTTGTCCACAGGCACGGGGCGAATCCCAGAAGTTATCCACAGGCTGTGTGTGAGATCTGTGGATGTCGCGGTGATCGTTTAGGTCGCCCAGGTGCTCGGCGATGGATTCCCCTATCAAACCGCGTTCACACACTCCTCAAGAGAGGAATCCCTCACTCCAAAGAGTTGATGGAGAGAATTGGGGTGACAGGTGAGGGATGTCCGGCGATGGCGGCGGATGCGCTGAATGTCATGAAAGGTCCGCCTCGCCGGATTGGTGATGTCGACTTATCCCCAGCGCGGACCATCGGCCTGTGGATAACTTTTCCGCAGCAATTCCGGCGCTCCCCGGCCTCGGACCCGCGGACGGGTGCGAGCCCCTGCGGGCGACCCGCCATGGATGGCCCGTTATGACCGCCATGGGCGGTTTCGGCTCAGGCCCGGCCGTCCTGGCAGCGGGCCAGCCACTCCGCCGCCTCCGTGAACGCCTCGTCCGAGGTCCCGTGCCGCAGCGGCGCCATCTCCTCCGCCACCACCCCCGCCTGGGGGTACGAGCCCAGGAACCGCACCTTCGGGCAGATCCGCTTCAGCCCCATCAGGGCCGAGCCCACCCGCCGGTCGGTGATGTGCCCCTCACAGTCCACCGAGAAGCAGTAGCGGCCGATGCCCTCGCCGGTCGGGCGCGATTCGATCCGCATCATGTTGACCCCGCGCGCGGAGAACTCCTGGAGCAGCTCCAGCAGCGCGCCCGGGTGGTCGTCGCCGAGCCAGATCACCACGGATGTCTTGTCCGCGCCGGTCCGGGCGGCGGGCCGGGCGGGGCGGCCGGCCAGGACGAAGCGGGTCATCGCGTTCTGCGCGTCATGGATGTCGGTGACCAGCGGCTCGAGCCCGTACGTGGCCGCCGCGAACTCGCCCGCGAACGCCGCGTCGTACCGCCCCTCCTGCACCAGCCGCGCACCGTCCGCGTTCGAGGCGGCCGACTCCCAGACGGCGTCCGGGAGGTTCGCCGCCAGCCAGTTGCGGACCTGGGGCTGGGCGACCGGATGCCCGGTCACCGTCTTGATGTCGGCGAGCGCGGTGCCCGGCCGCACCAGCAGCGCGAAGCTGATCGACAGCAGCACCTCGCGGTAGATCATCAGCGGTTCGCCGGTGGCCAGCTCGTCGAGGGTCGCGGTGACCCCGCCCTCGACCGAGTTCTCGATGGGCACCAGCGCGGCCGCCGCGGCGCCGGAGCGCACCGCGTCGAGTGCCACCGGCACGGAGACCATCGGCACCAGCTCCCGGGTGGCGGCCTCCGGCATGGACCGCAGGGCGGCCTCGGTGAAGGTGCCCTCGGGGCCGAGGTAGGCATAGCGGCTGGCCGACATCACGGTCGCTCCCTGTGATCAGACGAGACCGCCACGATACCCGCGCCCGCCCGGCCCGCCGACTCGCCTGCCGAACGCTCGGACGCGAGGGGTCAGGGGCGGCTCGTCCCTTCCCTATCCCTCCAAGAGTGCCTGACCCACGTACTCCCCCGGAGCGCAGCCCGCAGGCACCGCGAACAGCGCGCTGGTCTCGTGCCGCAGGAACCGCGAGAGATCGTCGCCCAGGTCCAGCTTCCGCTGCACCGGTACGAACCCCTTCATCGGATCCGCCTGCCAGGCGATGAAGAGCAGTCCGGCGTCCGGCGCCCCGTCGTCGCGGAAGCCGTCGTGGTACGAGAAGGGCCTGCGCAGCATCGCGGCGCCCTGGTTGGACGCTGGGGCCGCGACCCGCACATGGGCGGCGCCCGCGATGGCCAGCGAACCGTCCTCGTTGACCTTGTCGAGCCGGACCGGGGTGGTCTCCGTGCCGCCGGACAGCGGGGCGCCGTCCGACTTGCGGCGGCCGACCACCTTCTCCTGCCGCTTCAGGGAGAGGTGGTCCCAGGAGTCCAGCAGCATCCGGATGCGCCGGACGACCGCGTAGGAACCGCCCGCCATCCACGCGGGCTCGCCCTTCTCCGGTACGAAGATCCGCCGCTCGAAGTCGTCATCGGCCGGTTTGGGGTTGTTGGTGCCGTCGATCTGGCCCATGAGGTTGCGGGTGGTCATGGGGCGGTCGGTGGCGCCGGGGGTGCGGTTGAAGCCGTTCATCTGCCAGCGCGGCCGGGCCGTGTCCGCGGCCTCCCGCTGGAGTGCGCGCAGCGCGTGGAAGGCGACCAGCGCGTCATTGGCGCCGATCTGGATCCACAGATCGCCGTTGCTGCGCTTGGGGTCGAGCGCGTCCGAGACGAAGTCGGGGAGCGGAGCGAGCGCCTCCGGCAGTTGGCCGCCGAGTCCCGCCTTGCCGAAGAAGGTCCGGCCGAAGCCGAAGGTGACCGTGAGGGAGGAGGGACCGGCGTCCAGCGCGATCCCCGTGTCCTCCGGCGGGGCCTCGCCCGCCATCAGCTCCTGGGCCGTGCGCGACCAGCGGCGCAGCAGCGCGGCGGCCGCCTTACGGTTCGCACCGGGCGCCAGGTCGAAGGCGATGAGATGGCCATGGGCCTGGAGAGGGGTGGTGATACCCGGCTGGCGCCTGCCGTGGAAGGGCACGGCGGTCGCGCCCAGGGAGTTGAGGGGTTCGGGCGTGCTCCGGGTGGCCTCGGCCGCGTAGGCTCCGGCGGCTCCGCCGGCGACCAGCCCGGCCGCGCCGGCGGCGCCCGCCGAGCCCAGCAGACGCCGCCGGGAGATGCCGGACGAGGGTGCTTGCTCTGTGGTCATTGAGCGACTTTCACGTTCCTGGTCTCCGTCACCTGGTCGATGTCGGAGGTTCGTACGGTCAGGGAGAGCTGCCAGGTCCCGGCCATGGGCAGTTGGACGGTCCTGGCGCTCCAGTGTCCGGTCGAGAGGCGCTCGAGCGGGATGCGCAGCGGCCCGATCCCCTTGGACCCGAGCGTCAGCGACAGCTTGACCTCGGGCACGTCCACGGGACGGTCGGCCAGGTCGGTGGTGAAGACATGCAGCGCGTTGTCACCCGGCAGGGCGGGTTCGATCATGACCACGGCCTTGCCGCGGCCGCTCTTGGGGCCCGTGTTGTAGGGGATCAGCACGCTCACCGGGTCGACGTTCAGCCGGTCGCGGCCGGGCTGGGTGGCCGCGGCACCGGCCTGCTCGGTCTCGGCCCGGCCGGGCTGGGTGCCGCTCAGCACGGTGGCCACCGCGAGCAGCACGACGGCCACGACGGTCTCGGCGATCACCGACCGGCGCAGACCGCTGCGCTCACGGTCGGCGTCCCGCTCCCGCCGCGTGGTGGCCTTGCCCTTGGCGGCCCGCTGACGGGCGAGCTGGGCGGCGCGTACGGGATCGCCGTCGTCGGACTCCTCACCGGACTCGGCCTCACCGGACTTGGCCGCGGCCGACTTGGCCTTGGCGGACATGGCCTCGGCGGGGGTGTCGATGGCCGCGTCGGCCGCGCCGGTACGGGTCGGCTGGGCGGCCTTCACCGCTGCTGCCGTCTCGGCGTCGGTCCCGGCCTCTGCCCGCGCCTCCGTCGTGGCCTTCGCGTCCGAGGCCGCCTCCGACGCGCTCTCCGCCTCCGCCTCCGTCTCCTTTTCCGCCCCCGCCTCCGCCGTGGCATCCGTAAGGCGCCCGGTCCAGCGTCGCGAGACGGCGGCGATGCCCACGAGCACCGCCACCAGACCCACCTTGACCAGCAGCCATCGCCCGTACTCGGTGTCGGTCAGCGCGCCCCAGGAGCCCACCTGCCGCCACGACTGGTACAGCCCGGTGACCACCAGGGCGACGACCGAACCGAAGGCCAGCCGCGAGAAGCGGCGCACGGCCGCCCGCTCGATCGGCTCGCCCGCCCAGAGCGTCACCGCGAGCGAGGCGAGGCCGCCCATCCACACCCCGACCGCGATCAGATGGATCACGTCCACCGGCATGGCCAGCTGCCGCTGGAGGCCGACCGAGGCGTGCTCGGCCATCGCCCAGGTGGCGGCGAGGCCCACGGCCATCACCGTGCCGCCGAAGCCGAGCCCGAAGGCGAGGTCCTGGCGGCGGCGGGCGTCCACCTCCGCATCCCCGGAGCGGCGGGTGTACGAGCCGAAGAGGACGGCCAGGAAGATCGCCGCCGCGCCGAGCAGCAGCAGCCGGGACAGCAGCGCCGCGCCCGGTTTGGTGGACAGCACATCGCCCAGCCTGCCGAGGTCGAGGACCCCGCCGATGCCCTCGCCGTCCGTGTACGGCCCGCGCAGCAGCAACAGCAGCAGGGTGGCCGTGAAGACCGTCACCCAGCCGCCCACGGCGATCTTCCGCACCGGGCGTGAGGACCGGCAGAGCCCGGCGAACACACAGCCGCCCACGAGCGCCGCGAAACCGCCGTAGGCGGCGTACCGGCCGATCCCGTAGAGCGTGCCGACCGTGCCGTCGGACTCGCCGCCCGTGGACACCTTCGCGGTGGTCTTGGACGGGGCGCCGATGGAGAAGGTGAACGCGCCGCTCACCGGGTGGCTGTCCTCCGAGACCGCCTTCCAGGCCACCGTGTAGGTGCCGTCCGGAAGCCCGGAGTGCAGCCCGGCGGCGGCGGTCGAGGACTTGCCGCCGACATGGGCGGTCTTCCCGGTGTCCACGCGCTTGCCCTTGGGATCGAGCACGCGCACCGAGTCGCCGGAGAGCAGCACGCCCTCCGAGAAGTTCAGCGTGACCTCCCTGGGGGCGGTCTTCACCACCGAGCCGTCGGCGGGGTCGGTCGAGGTGAGCGCGGCATGCGCGGACGCGGAACTCGCGCCCACGCTCAGCGCGCACAGCAGCGCGGCGAGCAGGGTGCCGCAGATCGCCATCAGCCGCCGGGCGGTCGCGGTGGTCCGGGAGCGGGTCGCGGTGGGTCCGGCGGGGGCCAGGGAGGTCAGCGAGGGCATCGGGCGTCAGTCCTTGGGGCGGTACGTCGTGGGCTCGACCGGGACTTTGATCTCGATGGGGGCGGAGGTGGCGAAGTGAAGGGTGAAGTTGACTTTCTCACCGACCTTGGGCCGGTGGGTGAGGTTTGTCAGCATCAGATGATCTCCGCCGCTGGTCAGCTCGAGCCGGCCGTTCGCCGGGACATCGAGCGAGCTCACCTGCTTCATCCGGGTGCCCTGGGTGCTGTGCAGGGTGACCTCGGAGGCGAGTGGGGTGGTGACGGACGTCAGCTCGTCGGCGCCGCCACCGGTGTTCCGTACGGTCAGGTATCCCGCCGCCATGTCGTCCATGGGCGGCTGCGAAACGTAGGCGCCGCTCACGGACAGCTTCGGGGCGCCCTTATGGCCGGTGCCGTCCCCGCCGCCCCCGCCACCGTCGCCGCCGTCCGAGCAGGCGGCGAGCGCGGCGGACAGACCGAGGGCGAGGACCGCGGCGGCCGCCTTACGGATGCCGGGACCCGTCCTCATCACGGGTTCCGCCCCTCGATGATCTTCGGCAGGTCCTTGGCGTAGCGGTCGGCGGTGGCTTCCGTCGTGTAGATCCAGCGGGCCTTGTCGTCCTTGGGCGAGAAGCCGATCACCTCGGCGCCGTGGCTGACGGTGATGCTGCCGTCCTTCTCCTTCTTCGGCTTCTCGATATAGATGCCCAGCGGCCGCGCGGCGGCCTCGACGGTGTTGAAGTCGCCGGTCAGGCCGACGAAGTCGGTGCCGCCCTGGGCGTCGAGCCAGGACCGGATCCGCTTGGGGGTGTCCCGGGCGGGGTCGGTGCTGACGAAGACGACGCGCAGCTTCTCCCGCTCGGCCTTGGAGAGCTTCTTCACGGCGATGCCGACGTTGCTCATGGTCAGCGGGCAGACGTCGGGGCAGTGGGTGTAGCCGAAGAAGAGCAGGGTGGGCCGGCCCTTGGTCTCCTTGAGCAGGTCGTACTTCTTGTCGTCGGTGTCGGTGAGGACGAGGTCCGGCTTGGCCTTCGCCTGGTCCAGGACGATGGCCTGACCCGACTTCTGGCCGCCCTTGACCTCGGCGGCGGCGTTGTCGCCCTTGCCCCCGCCGTCCGAGCCGCCGCAGGCGCTGAGGGTGAGCGCGGCGGTGGCGACGAGCGCGGTGGCCAGGATTTTGGTGCGCATGGAGCTGTTCTCCCAGGAGAGGGGTGGATCGGTGGCGCGCGGGGGCGGCGGGCACGGGGCCCGCCGCCCCCGACGGGATCACGCGGTCGGTTCAGGACCCGCGGTCACCGGCGGTACGCGTGTGTCGTTCGGCTGGTCGTCGGTGATCAGGCGGAACGGCGGCGGCTGGCGACCACGCCGAAGGCGACACCGGCGGCGCCGATGACGATGCCCGCGATGCCCAGCACCCGGGCGGTGGTGTCGCTGCCGTCCTTGTCGTCCGAGGCGTCCTCGGAGGCGGAATTCTCGGCTCCGGCCTTCTCGGAGTCCTTGCCCTGCCCCTGTCCGGAGGCCGCGGCGGCGTCCTGGCCGTCCGAGCCCTTGGCCGGGGCGACCAGCTTGAGCACCGGTGCCGGGTTCTCGGGTTCGGCGGCGCCCTCCTGGGGCTCCTCGATCCAGCGCACGACCTCCTTGTTGTCGTACGTCTGGAGCGCCTTGAAGACGAGCTGGTCGGCGTCCTCGGGCAGCTGGCCGACCGAGAGCGGGAACTGCTGGAACGTCCCCGGCTCGATCTTTCCGCCGGTCCAGGTGACCTTGGTGACCGCCTCGTTGATCTTCTCGCCGTGCATCTCCATGGGCTTGGCGAGCTTGGACTTGGTGACCTTGACGTCCCACCCGGGCACCGGCTGGGGCATCACCGAGGCGAGCGGGTGGTCGGCGGGCAGGTTCACCTCGAGCTTGACGGTGGAGGAGTCGTCGCGCTCGTTGGGCACCTTGAAGTTGATGGTGCTGTAGCCGCCCTTCTCGGCCTGGCCGGGCTGCACGCTGACGTGCGCGAAGGCCGGGCCCGCGGTGAGCAGCACCAGGCCGCCCGCGGTGAGGGCTCCGATGACCGGCAGACGGCGAAGACGCATGGCGTTCATGTCAACACTCCAGGAAGACAGGAATGAGCAGATGGGTGGGCGCGCGTGCGGCGACGTCGCGGCCACCCTCCGGTCCCGCTGGAGGAGCGTCGCGTCGGTCAGGCCGCCAGGTCGCAGGCCGGTGGTCCCCGTCTGATCACGCTGTGCTGGAGGACCAGGGCCGTCGTCCCGCCCTCGTCCCGCTCGGCCGTGCGCGGACGGCGCGGCCCGCCGTAAGGCGCCGCCGAAGGGGCCAGAAGCACCCTGACGAGCTTCAGGGCGGCCCGCAGCGCCCGTACGAGCGCGGCCTCCGCGACGCCCCGGGCCCCGTCCACCGACAGCCGCACCGCCCGCCATACGGCTGCCTCGCCCCGGCGCAGCAGCCAGCCGATGGCCAGCGCGGCCAGCAGATGGCCCAGGGTCATGGGCAGCGACGGCAGCAGGCTCTCCATCCCCGCCGCCCGCTCCACCGGGGCGGTGGCCGCCGGCATGGCGTGCGCGCCGTGCGAGGCGGACGGGTCGATGCCCGCGTGCGCCACGATCCGGTGGGCCGTCGCGGCGTCGAGCCGCCCGGGGCCCGATGCGCACAGCAGCCTGGCGGCCAGGCCGATCACATGGCCCTGGGCGGCGTCGGCCCGATGGGCGGCCTCCTCGGCGGCCGCCGCCCGGTCCTGCCCGAGCGCGAAGAGCGTGTGCAGCGCGAGCTGCCCGGTGGCCAGCAGGAGCGCGATCCCGGGCAGCGACCGCTCCCGCCCGGCCAGCGACAGCGCCACCGTGAACATCGCAGCGCAGCCCACGCCCAGCGTCCACAGCGGCACGGTCGCGCAGGACCCCAGCACATGCCCCGCCGCGGACAGCACGACGCAGACCGCGGTGAACACCGCGGCCCGCAGCATTCGCAGATCGGCGCCGGCACGGGCGACTGGGGAAGCCATGGCCGCGCCATCATCCCACCGGGGGGCCGCGTTACCTACAGGGGGTGGGGCGTACCGGCGCACACCGGGACAGGCCCATACACCGGTTCGCGCATCGAGCGCGTCCGCCGAATGAGCGGAGTCACGTTGATAAGACGCTTACGGACCATGGACCCAGGCAATACGTAACGGTATGTCGAGCCGCGGCCGGGAGGCTGGAGCATGAGCATCTGGTGGTCACTCCATTTGCCCCGCGAGGCGGCGAGCGTTCCGCTCGCACGACGACTGCTCCTCGGCACCATGGAGACGGCCGGAGTCGATCCGGAGATCTCCTACGATCTGTCGGTCGCCCTCTCCGAAGCGTGTGCGAACGCGGTGGAGCACGGGGGCCGCGACGGCGCGGGCGGGGATTATCGAGTCACGGCCTATATCGACGGCGACACCTGCCGTATCGAGGTCACCGACTCCGGTCCCGGCTTCGCCGGACGCGGCACCGTCCGCCGTGGGGCACGTACCCGGAGCGAGCGGCGTCCGGCGGGTCCGCCGAGACCGCAGCAGCCGCGCAGTCCGGCTCCGCCACAGGCGGAGCACGGGCGGGGGCTCTTTCTCATCGAGGCCCTCACCGACCATGTCCGCTACCGCGACCGTCCGGGCCGCGGTGGGGTGGTGGTGAGCTTCGACAAGATCCTCAAGTGGCGTGAAGGGGCGCTGCTCAAGGCGTCGTAGGCGCGTCACGGTCCTTCAGGAACCTCAACCTCGACCTCAGCAAGACCGGCGACCTCAGCGACCTCATCGGGCTCAGCGGGATTCAGCGAGCCGGGGAAGCGCGGGAGGAGTCAGGAAGCTCAAGGAGTCAGGCGGCCGTCTGTTCGGGCGGCAGAGCGCGGCACAGCGCGTCCAGCGCCCCCGCGAAGGAGTGTTCGGGCGGGGTCGCGTAGCCCACCACGAGCCCGTCGAGACGCGGTGTGGTGGCCTCCGGGTGGCGGTAGCCGCCGAGGCCGTCGAGCGCCAGCCCCTGCCAGGCGGCGGCGCGGAGTGCGGACCGCTCGGTGCCGGGCGGCAGCTCCAGGACCGCGTGCAGACCGGCCGCGATCCCCGAGACCCGGATATGGGGCGCGTGTTCGGCCAGGGCCGCCACGAGCTGATCGCGCCGACGGCGGTAGTGCTGGCGCATACGGCGCACATGGCGGTCGTATCCGCCCGATTCCATGAAGTCCGCGAGGGTCAGCTGGTCGAGGACGCCGGTCCATCCCTCACGCTCCCCCTTGACGGCCAGCAGACGGTCGACCAGATGGTCCGGCAGCACCATCCAGCCCAGCCGCAGGGCCGGGGAGAGGCTCTTGCTGACCGAGCCGAGGTAGACCACCCGGTCGGGGTCGAGCCCCTGGACGGCACCCACCGGGCGGCGGTCGTAGCGGAACTCCCCGTCGTAGTCGTCCTCCAGGACCAGACCGCCGCTCTCCCGCGCCCAGGCCACCGCCGCGGCCCGCCGCCCGGGGTGCAGCGGACCGCCGGTGGGGAACTGGTGGGCGGGGGTGAGCAGGGCCGCCCGTACGCCGTCGAGGTCGGCCAGTCCATCCGTAAGGGCGCCATCGGCGTCCAGCGGAAGCGGGACCGTACGGATCCCGGCGGATCTGAGAAGCGAGCGGTGGAAGGCCAGCCCGTAGGACTCGACGGCCATCCGTGGCCGCGTCAGCCGGGTCTCGCCCAGCAGCCGCAGCGCATGCGCGAACCCCGAGCAGACGACGATCCGCTCGGGGTCGGTGCGCACGCCACGGGCGCGGGCCAGATAGTCGGCCAGGGCGCGGCGCAGCTCCGGGCGGCCGCGCGGATCGCCGGGGCCGAACGCCTCGTTGGGCGCGGCGGTCAGGGCGCGGCGGGCCGAGGCGAGCCAGGCGGCGCGGGGGAAGGAGGCGGCGTCCGGCTGGCCCTGGAGCAGGCTGTGCACCGGACGCGGGGCCGGCCGGGGCCCGCGGCGGCCGCCGGTCGGCAGGGGCGGCTGCCCGCCGCGCGCCCGGCGGGCCGCGCGCCGCCCGGGCGAGGGCGGTGCGGGACGGGACGCCACCCGGGTCCCGGAGCCCTGGCGGGCGGTGAGCCAGCCCTCGGCGACCAGCTCGGCGTAGGCGTCGGCGACCGTGTTCCGGGCGATGCCCAGGTCGGCGGCGAGAGAACGGTAAGGCGGCAGCCGGGTGTCCGGGGCGAGCCGCCCGTCGCGGATGGCCTCGCGCAGCGCGGCCATCAGAGCGGTCCTGCGGCTGCCCGCGCGGGTGAGCTCCAGATGGAGGTCACTGCCGAGGATCTCCGCCGAATTGACCCATGAATCCGCCATGAAAATGCACCCTACAGAGGGTCGCTTAGCGGCCTAATTTCATCCCCATGACGACTTCGGCGACGACCACAGCGACGATGGCGGGGACGACGGCCGGGACGATGACCGCCGAGACGGTGACGACGGCGCGCGAGACCGGGCGGGTCGACTTCGCGAAGGCCGCCCCCAAGGCGTTCAAGGCGCTGATCAGCCTGGACGCGGCCGCCCGCGAGGGGCTGGACCCGGCCCTGGTGGAGCTGGTGCAGATCCGCTCCTCCCAGCTCAACAACTGCGCCTACTGCCTCCATATGCACACCACCGACGCCCATGAGGCGGGCGAGAGCAACGAGCGCATCGCCCTGGCGGGCGTCTGGGAGGAGGCCGGGAAGGCCGGGTTCTACACCGAGAAGGAGCAGGCCGCCCTGGCGTTCACCGAGGCGGTCACGCTGCTGCCCGGCGGCGTCCCGGACGCGGTCTACGAGCGGGCCGCCCGGCACTTCGAGGAGCGGGAGCTGGCTCAGCTCATCGCCCTCATCTTCACGATCAACTCCTGGAACCGGATCGCGGTGACCACCCGCAAGGTGCCGGGGCAGGACTGAGAGCGGCCGGACAGGACTGAGAGCGGCCAAGGCAGGCCCGAGAACGACCAGGGAGGGCCCGAGAACGGCCGGTGCCGGACCGGGAAGGGCCCGAGAACGAACCGTGGGGAGCGGCGCCGCCGCTCCCCACAGTGCCTCCCATGCGATCAGGCGATGAGCCGCCGCCTCAGGCGGTGAGGCGGGCCATCCACGCCTCGACGTCGTCCGCGGTCCGCGGCAGCGCGGCCGACAGCACGCGGTTGCCGTCCTCCGTCACCAGGACGTCGTCCTCGATCCGGACGCCGATGCCCCGGTACTCCTCGGGCACGGTCAGATCGTCGGCCTGGAAGTACAGCCCCGGCTCGACCGTCAGGCACATCCCGGGCTCCAGGGTGCCGTCCACATAGGTCTCGGTGCGGGCCACGGCGCAGTCGTGGACGTCCATGCCGAGCATGTGGCCGGTGCCGTGCAGGGTCCAGCGGCGCTGGAGCCCCAGTTCGAGTACCCGCTCCACCGGGCCCTCGACCAGGCCCCATTCGACCAGCTTGGTGGCGAGGACGCGCTGGGCGGCGTCGTGGAAGTCGCGGTACTTCGCGCCCGGCCGGACCGCGGCGATGCCCGCCTCCTGCGCCTCGTACACCGCCTCGTAGATCTGACGCTGCACCGGGCTGTAGGTGCCGTTCACGGGCAGTGTGCGGGTCACATCGGCGGTGTAGAGGGTGGTGGTCTCCACGCCCGCGTCCAGGAGCAGCAGATCGCCGGAGCGGACCGGGCCGTCGTTGCGGACCCAGTGCAGGGTGGTGGCGTGGGCGCCCGAGGCGCAGATGCTGCCGTAGCCGATGTCGTTGCCCTCGACCCGGGCCCGAAGGAAGAACGTTCCTTCGATATAGCGCTCCGATGTGGCCTGTGCCTTGTCCAGGACCTTGACGACGTCCTCGAAGCCACGGACCGTCGAGTCCACGGCCGCCTGGAGCTGACCGACCTCGAACTCGTCCTTGACCAGGCGCTGCTCGCTGAGGAAGACCCGCAGCTCCTCGTCGCGCTCACCGGTGACCTTGTCGGTCAGGGCGGCCTCCAGCCCGGCGTCGTGACCGCGCACGATACGGACCGGGCCGGTGGCGTCCGTGAGCTCGTCGGCCAGCTTGCGGACGTCCTTGGCGGGCAGGCCCAGCCGCTTCTCGGCCTCCGTAAGGCTGAGCCGGCGGCCGACCCACAGCTCGCCATGGCCGTCCAGCCAGAACTCGCCGTTCTCCCGGTTGGAGCGCGGCAGCACATACAGCGTCGCGGTGTGGCCACCGCTCGCCTCGGGCTCCAGCACCAGCACACCGTCCTCGGTCTGGTCGCCGGTGAGGTACGCGTACTCGGTCGAGGCGCGGAAGCTGTAGTCCGTGTCGTTGGAGCGGGTGCGGAGATTGCCCGCGGGGATGACCAGGCGCTCGCCGGGGAAGCGCGCGGAGAGCGCGACACGGCGGCGGGCGGTGTGCGGAGCCTGCTCGACGGGCTCCAGATCGTGCAGCTCGGTGTCCGCCCAGCCGGACTTCATGTTCTCGGCGAGCTCGTCGGAAACGCCTGGGTAGAGGCCGTTCTTCCGCTGCTTGATGGGCTCCTCGCCTTCCGGGGTCTCCGGGGCTTCTGGAGTGGGCTCCTCGGTCACGTCATCCTCCTCGAACTGGACCCCTCCCATGGTATGTGCGGGCGCCCGACGGCAGGGAGGGCCCATGGCACCGGGTGACCATGGCTCCGACCGAGGCCGTGGTCCCGCTCCGGCCTCGGTCCACGCGGGCCATGAATCAGGTACGAACCACTGGACGAGTGGACGAGCCGTTCAAACGACAGCCATAAGACGAGCCGTTCGAACGGCGGCCAAGGAGACGCGCCGTTCAACGGCGGCCAATGAGACGAGCCGCCGTGCATCAGTCGAAGTGGGCCACGAGCAGGACGAGGTCCTCGGTGCCGTCCTCCGAGGCCCGCCCCACGGAGGCCGCGAGGCCATCGGGGAGGACCATACGGAGCACATGGTCGGCGAAGGCGTCCGGATCGCCGCGCACGCCCCTGGGAGCGCTCGCCGCGGCCGTGTGCAGCCGGTTGAAGGCCCGGTCCATCGGCTCCCCCGTACGGTGGAGCAGCCCGTCGCTGTAGAGGAGGAGGGTCTCTCCGGAGGACGGCTCGATCTCGACACTGGGCGCCTCCCAGCACGAGAGCATCCCCAGCGGCGCGGACAGCGTGGTCTCCACGAACTCGGTGCGCCGCTGCCCGGTGAGCAGCGGCGGGCAGTGCCCGGCCCCGGCCAGCACCACCTTGCGCGTCCCGGGCTCGCAGTAGGCGAAGAGGGCGGTCGCGGAGCGGGCGGGCTCGGTGAGCCGCAGCAGCAGCTCCAGATCGGACAGGACGGCGACCGGGTCCTCGCCCTCCATCACCGCGTACGCCCGCAGCGAGGCCCGCAGCCGCCCCATGGCGACCACGGCGCTGGGCCCGGAGCCGGTGACCCCGCCCACGGATAGCCCGAGCGCCCCGTCCGGCAGCGGCAGCGCGTCGTACCAGTCCCCGCCGCCGTGCGGACCGGGGTGGTGGCGGACGGCCAGGCGCACCCCGGGGACCCGGGGCAGCCGGGTGGGCAGCAACTCCTCCTGCACGGTCGCGACGGTCGCGCGGGCGCGGGAGAGCTCGATCAGCCGGGTGATGTGCGCGGCGGCGTATTGGCAGTACAGGCCCACGAGATGGCGCTGGCGCTCCGCGGGCTCGGCGGGCTCGTCATAGAGCCAGGCGACTCCGCCGAGCCGCCCTGAGGGGCCGCCGGCGCCCATGGCGGCGGCGATGCCGGGCGGGGCCGCGGCGGGCGGCGCGACGCGCCCGTGGCCCGCTCCGGTGCCGCTGGTGGCGTTCGGGGAGCTCGCCGCGCCGGGGGGCGGATGGCCGCCCGCGCCCGCGGAGCAGCCGGCGCCATGGGCGTCGGCACCGGGGGCGGGCGCCGGGATGGCAGTGAGGCCGGGCGTGGGGACGGCGGTGAGACCGGGCGCGGTACACGGGCCGGTCCGGCACGGGTCGAGCGGCACCGCGTAGCTCGCGGAGAAACCGAGCCGTGCGGCCACCTCGCGGTGGCGCGGGTCGAGATCGGCCTCGCCGGCGATATCGGGGTGTGTCACATCGGCACGCCGGTCACCGTCCGGCTCGGGCAGCCCGTCGAGGAGATGGCCGGCGGAGGCGGAGCCGCGCGGGATGGTCTCGATCTGGCCGAGGTCGGCGTGGCCGAGACCGAGCCCCACGGTGGTCACCGGGCCGAGCCCGTCGGCCGGTTCGAGCGCCACCAGTCCGCGCTGGGCGCCGACCAGGGCCGCGCCCGCGCGCAGCAGTTCGCGCAGCGCCTCGTCGAGCGTGTCGGTCCGGACCAGCCGCTCCGTGAGCTCATGAAGGGTCGTGAGATCCGACACCCAGCTCGCGAGCCGGTCCTGGACACCGGAGTTGGGCGCCGCCAGGGGCGGAGTGACGGGGTCCGCAGTTTGCGTGGGCGAGGGGAGGGAAGGATCGATTCCAGCCACTTTCGGCGCGTGGGGCGAGTTCATGGCCCGCTGCCTCCGCCCACCGCGTCCGGCTCGCTCAATAGCATCGCAAACCCCCTGTCGTGCTGCGCCGCTACTGTGCCGCTACTGTCTCCAGATGTACACGGAGCGGAGATGCGATGTCCAGCATCGTCCCGGTGGTCTTGTTGGTGTCTGGGGGGAATTGAACTTGGCCGAAAAAAAGCCATTACGCTGTACCTTCGAGGTCGACTGACGTCATTCGACAGCGCGTCGTCTCCACCGCGGCGGGTACACATTCGGAGAGGGGCAGGGGCAGTTCGGATCGCCCCGGAACCCCGCGGCCGGTCCAGGCGTCATAGACCACAACGGCCGCGCCCATCCCCGAGTGGCGAGGAAAAGCACCAACCGGACGGCAAGCGCCATGCGCGCGCCACCCCTCGCCACGTTCCACGCTCGGCCTGCGGCATGATGCGCTGCCTTGTACGCGCAGTGACTTGTGATCCACCTGCTGTGACGGGCCGAACGATGCCGGACAGCGCCACGTAGTGCTCAAGTGAAGTGCCATCTGAAGTGCGATGTAGTGCGACGGACAGCCCTCGGCGTTAACGGAAAGGAACGAGCGCTCATGCGCGAGATCCTCGGAAGGCGACGCAAGTTCTCGCTGCGGCGCGGCGCGCGGTCGCCGCTGCTGCGTGCGGCGCTCACCTGCGCCACCGAGTGGCAGTGGCCTGTGGTCCCCGGCGTCGGACTCCGGTCCGGCGGCGGTCGGCCGCGGGTATGCGGCTGCCCCGACCCGGAATGTGCGGTTCCGGGCGGTCACCCGTTTGATCCTGTTCTCCTTGCTGCCACCACCGACGAGCGCATGGTGCGCTGGTGGTGGAGCAACCGCCCCTCCGCTCCCCTCCTCCTGGCCACCGGCGGCCGCGCGCCCTGCGCGGTGAGCCTGCCGGCGGTCGCCGGGGCGCGGGCGCTGGCGGTCTTCGACCGGGCCGGAGTGCGGCTCGGCCCGGTGGTCGCCACGCCCACCCGCTGGTCGCTGCTGGTGGAGCCGTACTCCCTCGAGGACCTCGGCGAGCTGCTGCACCAGCAGGACTGGGTGCCCAGCTCGCTGCGGTTCCACGGAGAAGGCGGCTATGTGGTGCTGCCGCCGTCCCAGACGGGCCTCGGACGGGTGCGCTGGGAGCGGCCGCCGCTGCGCCGCTCCGGGCAGCCCTGGCTGCCTCAGGTGGCCACAGTGGTGAACGCCTTGGTCGAGGCGAGCACCAGTGCGCCCGACGGGGGCAGCCGGCTCGCCTACTGAGGGCGGGCCCCGGGTGCGGGGGTTCGGGGGCCGCTGAGCGCGAGGCTCAGGGGCGTTGTGCGGGCTCGGAGGCGGGCTCGACGTTGGAACTCGGAAACGGGCCCGGAGGCCGGGGAGGCGACTTCCCGGGCTCCGGGCCCGGCGTTTCCGGGGGGCACGGCCGCACGGGGCTCCGTGGGCGGCCTGTGCGGCGTACAGAGCTTTTCCGGGGTGGCGTACAGAGCTTTTTCCGGTGTACGGAACTCCGCGGCCCGGGCGCTCGGCTTCAGGACTTTCTCCGGGGCCGGAGCCCCCGTGCTTCGGGTTCGCTCTCGGTGCCGGTGCCGGTGCCGGTGCCGGTCGCGGGCCCGGTTCCGGAAGCAACTCCCGCGGTGCCGCGGTCAGTTGGTCCGTACCTTGTCGGCCGTCCCGCGTCGCCGTCCGGACGCGGACGCCGAGCGGACATGGAAGCGCCCGGTCGCTGGCGACGGGGGATGCACCAGCGACCGGGCTTTTAGAACCGTAACAAGAGATCGGCTGTTAGCAAATTCGATCGCGGATTTCCGGACGTCTATTTGCAGGGCGTAACAGTCAGTTGTGAGCAGCGTCACGTACTCCGGAGGCGCCCGCCACTCGTCCGGCTACCCTCAGCTCAGCGTCACCTGACGGTTGGTGAGACCGCCCCGGGCGCGGCGCTGCTCGGGCGTCAGCGGGGTGTCGGAGGCGAGGGCCTCCGCGAGCCGCTCGGCGAGGTCCACGGCCGGCTTCTCGGTGTCCTCGGCGCTCATCCCGAGCGGCAGATCCCATACCGGCACCGTGAGCCCATGGGCCCGGAAGGAGCCCACCAGCCGGGTGTTCTCGCCGAGCGAGGAGGCGCCCGCGGCGTGCAGCCGGGCCAGCGCGTCCAGCAGCTTCTCCTCGGGGTGGGACATCACCCAGCGCAGGTGGTTCTTCTCCGGCGTCCGGCACCAGTAGGCCGCCTCCACGCCGGTGAGCCGGGCGGTGGGGATCGCGGCCGCGTTGGCCCGTTCCAGGGACGCGGCGACCTCTCCGGTCGCGTTCGCGGCGTCCTCGAGCCAGAACTCGAAACCCTCGTGCAGGGTCGGCGAGAAAGTGCCCTTCGGGTCGAGCAGATCCTGGAGTCGCGGACCGTCGCCCGGGGCCCGCTCGGCGGTCACCGGAGTGCCCGGTTCGGCGATCAGCGCCCGGCGCAGGGTGTCGGCCAGGTCGCGGCTGATGTCGCCGGAGGGCGTGTCGTTCTGGAGGCCGACCAGCACGGTGCCGTTGTCGCGGCGCAGCGCGGGCCACGCCATGGGCAGCACGGTCGCCAGGGTCACCGACGGAACCCCCTCGGGCAGCCCCTCGGCGAGGGTGAGCTCGACGGTCGCGGCGGGCACCAGCTCGCGCAGGGCCACCCAGTCGCATTCGCCGGGGAGCCCCTCGAAGGGGCGCTGCACCAGCTCGGTGACGGCGTGTGCGGCTTCCCTGCCGTGACAGGCTTTGTAGCGACGGCCCGAGCCGCACGGGCACGGCTCCCGCGCGCCCACCACAGGGATCTCGCCGGTGGCAACCTGTGGGCCTGTGGCCTTCGTCTGGGGGCGGCGCTTCTTGGCCATGGTGAGGCTGTCTCCCGATCGTGCGGCTCAGGGCTTGCTCGTACGCCCGTGACGGTCTGCGTACGGCCGCGGCGGTGCTCTTACGGCGCGTACGACTGGTACGGGCGCGAGCCTAGCCCTTTGGCCGAACCACGTCGGCTCCATGAGCCGCGTCGGCTACGCGAGCTCGTCCAGATCGGCGAAGTCCAGCTCGCGATCGAAATCGGGGTCGATGTTCGCCTCTATGTTCGAGCCCAAGTTCGAGCCGAGATTCGCCCCGAGATTCGTGCCGAGGTTCGGGTCGAGACCGGCTTCGAGATGGGGCCCCAGAGTCGCCCCGAGGTTCGTCTCGAGATTCGCGTCGAGGCTCGGACGCAGCCCGGAGGCCAGCCCCGCACCCAGGTCGGGGGAGATGTCCGAGGGAATCGTGACGCGATGGGCGAAATCATCATCAGGTGGAAGAAGGGCCCATACGGTGACCTCGCCAATGTCGTCCCGCACGCCCCAGTCCTCGGCCAGCGACGTGATGATGTTCAGTCCGCGGCCGCCGCGTGCGGTCACCGAGGGATTGGCCGGAAGTGGCCTTGTTGGCCCTCCGCCGTCCGTCACCTCGACCGTCAACCGGTCGTCCTCGTCGACACTCCATGCAGCCCGAACCGTGGCCCCATCATGGCCGGAACGCCAAGGGCGGCCATGTCGCCATGCGTTGCTGAGTAGTTCTGAAAGGATCAATACAGCGTCGTCTATGACCGAATCCGATACCCCAGTCCTGCCCAAATCCACACGCATCCGCTGTCTTGCCGCGCGGACGCCCGCAGGACCATGGGGTACGGCCATGGTCGACGACGTCGGCACCTGCCGTGCCACCACCAACGCCACCCCCGAGACCTCCTTAGCCCCACGCCACGGGATGAATGCCCCGCGGCGCTGGAGCGGAAACCGGCCAAGTGGCATCGCGTGACGCACTCGTCACGATCGAATACGTACCGAACGCGCCGGTGCACGCCTTGTAATGCCCATTATGAGCGTCCGAGTTGGGACAGTACCTGTTTGGGGCGATTGGTGATCAGGGCGTCAACGCCCAGACGGAGGCACAGCTCGACATCCTCCGGTTCGTCGACGGTCCAGACGTGCACTCGGTGCCCCTCGCGCTGGAGCCGCGCCACATACCCGGGGTGGTTCCGTACGATCCGGATGCTCGGCCCCGCGATCCGCACCCCGGCCGGCAGCTGCCCGTCCCGGTGGCGAGGCAGTATGAACTGCATCAGGTAGACGGTGGGGATGGCGGGGGCCGCGATCCGCACCCGGTGCAGTGAGCGCGCTGAGAAGCTCATCACACGGATGGGTGAAGGTTCGCCGGGCGGCGGCGTGTCCAGGCCGTAGCGGCGCAGCAGCGCGAGCAGCCGCTCCTCCACCTGGCCCGCCCACCGGGTGGGATGTTTGGTTTCGATCGCCAGTTCGACGCGGCGTCCGGCGTCGGAGATGAGCTCCAGGAGCCGTTCCAGGGTGAGGACGGAGGTGCTGTCCCGGCTGTCGCGGTCCGGCTCCTCCTTGTCGGTGGCCCGGCCGCGCCAGGAGCCGAAGTCCAGGGCCGCCAGATCGGACAGCTCCAGTGCCGAGACCGCGCCCCGGCCGTTGGAGGTGCGGTCCACGCGGCGGTCGTGGACGCAGACGAGATGGCCGTCGGCGGTCAGCCGGACATCGCACTCCAGGGCGTCGGCGCCGTCCTCGATGGCCTTGCGGTAGGCGGCCAGGGTGTGCTCCGGAGCGTCCTCGGAGGCGCCGCGATGGGCGACGACGGAGACGGTGTGCGGCCAGGGGCGGCTGTCCCGGGCAGGGCGCGCATAGGTCACCGCGTTATGGTGCCACCGCCCGGTGTGAGCCGGTCGACGCGGCCCCTCCGTTCGTTCGCACGGAATGGCGGTAGGGCGAATTGTCCGGGATAAAGGGTGGTAGTCCGCGAGGCTGCCGCTCCTTACGGCGGTCTGACGCGCTGTGGGAAAAGCTGACGACGGTAAGACGCACACATGGGCCGTCGAGGAAAACTGTCGTGCACCTGAGGAGAGAGCTGTGAGCACCGAGAACGAGGGCTCTGCCGTTCCGCCCGCGCCCGGGTCGCATCCGGCCCCTCCGGCACCGCACCCGAACCCAGCGGTGCCGCCCGCGCCGGACTATGAGCCCACCGCGGGCTCGCGGCCGACCGCACCGGACGCGCCAATAGGCACGCCTGACGGAGCAGGGTCGCCGGGAGCCCCCGGCCCCGCACCGTCGGCCGCGCCCCCCGCCCAACCCCCGTCGACGCCCCCGCCCGCGTCACCGGCCGCTCCCCCGGCCGTCTCGGCGTCGGCCGGCGCGGACGACGGATCCGGCGGCGGCGCACCCGGTGCCCCGGGCCCCGGACCGGACGCCGGGCAGTCCAGCGCCTGGTGGTCGGCCGAGGGCGGGCAGCCGCACGGCGGCGACCCGGGCGACGGGCAGGGCGGACAGAGCGGACACGGCGGACAGGGAGGCCCGGGCGGACCGTGGGGGACCGCTCCCGTGCCCTCCTCCGGCCCGTCCGAGCGCAAGCCCCGGGGGCTGGTCGCCGCCGTCCTGGCCGCCGTGCTGGTCGCGGGCGGCATCGGCGGCGGCATCGGCTTCTGGGCCGCCGACCAGGAGAGCGACGGCGACACCACCACCGTCTCCGCCTACGGCAACCCCAAGACGGAGAGCCGCGCGCCCGGCTCGGTGTCGAGCATCGCCAACAAGACCCTGCCCAGCGTCGTCACCATCGAGGCCCAGGGCAACAACGGCGAGAGCGGTACCGGCACCGGCTTCGTCTACGACAAGCAGGGCCACATCCTCACCAACAACCACGTCGTCGCCTCGGCCGCCGACAACGGCAAGCTGACCGCCACCTTCTCCAACGGCAAGCGGTACACCGCCCAGGTCGTCGGGCGCGCCCAGGGCTACGACGTCGCCGTGGTCAAGCTCAAGAACGCCTCCGGCGCCAAACTGGACCCGCTGCCGCTCGGCAACTCCGACCGGGTCGCCGTCGGCGACGCCACCGTCGCCATCGGCGCCCCCTTCGGCCTCTCCGGCACCGTCACCACCGGCATCGTGAGCGCCAAGAACCGCCCGGTCGCCTCCAGCGACGGAGGCGGCGGCAACGCCTCGTACATGAGCGCCCTCCAGACCGACGCCTCCATCAACCCGGGCAACTCCGGCGGCCCGCTGCTCAACGCGGACGGCGGTGTCATCGGCATCAACTCCGCCATCCAGTCCGCCGGCAACGGCAGCGGTCTCGGCGAGTCCCAGCAGTCCGGCAGCATCGGCCTCGGCTTCGCGATCCCGATCAACCAGGCGAAGAACGTCGCCGAGCAACTGATCAAGACCGGCCAGCCCGTCTACCCGGTGATCGAGGCCACGGTCAACATGAAGGACTCCTCCAGCGGCGCCACCATCGCCTCCGGCGGCGCCGGCGGCAGCCCCGCCGTCGTCCCCGGCGGCCCGGCCGACAAGGCCGGCCTCAAGTCCGGCGACGTGATCACCAAACTGGACGACACGGTCATCGACAGCGGCCCGACCCTCATCAGCGAGATCTGGACCCACCAGCCCGGCGACAAGGTCACCCTCACCTACAAGCGCGGCGGCAAGGTGTCCAAGGTCGACCTCACCTTGGGCAAGCGCAAGGGCGACAGCTGACGCGCTAGGCTGATCCCCGCGCCACCACGAATGGCGCGGGGAGGCTTGCCCGAGCGGCCTAAGGGAACGGTCTTGAAAACCGTCGTGGCAGCGATGTCACCGAGGGTTCAAATCCCTCAGCCTCCGCAGGGTTACGGCCCCTGACCAGGTAAGACGGTCGGGGGCCGTCGCCATGCGCGCCACCCGCCGGAGACCGCCGTTCCCCATGTTTCCCCGACCGATCGGGCACGGAAGGGGCACGGCCGGACACCGACTGAATGGGCCCCACGCCGACTACCGATTGATCGGAATCTCGTACACGATCTCGCAGTGAGCGGCGGGTACGACGATGTCCGCCGTCTCCACGGGCCGCCCCTGGTCGCTGTAGTACGTCCGCCGGATGTGCGTGACGAGCGCGGCCTTCTGGATCCCGAGCAGCGAGGCTTCCTCGGCGGTCGCCTGCCTCGGTTCCGGCTGCTCCACGGCATGGCTGACGGTGATTCCGATAACGGCCATGCGATTCACGACGCCCGCCCCGGCGTGCGGCCCTCCCTCGGGGAGAACGACGAGCGTGCCGGCGGTGAGGTCGTACGGCTCCCAACTCGTCGAGAGCTGCACCGGCCTGCCGTCGGCCAGGAACTCGTACGACGTCCGGACGCACAACTCGCCCTCGGCGATACCGAGCCGCGCCGCGATGTCCGCCGGGGCCGGCACCTTGGCGTCGGTCCGGCTCTCCCAGTCGCCGTGCTTGCCGACAGCCCTCATGTCCGCGCGGAACGGCGACCCTTCAGGCTGCTCGCGCGCCGACGACCGGACGACCCGCACCCGCTGCCGGGGCTCGGCGACGTATGTGCCCGATCCGGCTCGGCCCTCCAGCACACCCTGGGAGATCAGCAACTCCTGCGCCCGGCGGACCACGTTCTCGCCCACCCCGCACTCCTGGCCGATCTGGGCGCGGGACGGCAGACGGTCTCCCGGCTCCCATACGTGCTCCGCGATCCGCCGCCGGAGCTCGTCGGCGATGCGGAGATAGGGCGGCTGCTCAGGCATATGGAAAATCTAGTCCACTAGCTCTAATCTAGTTAACTAGCTTTACTGAAAGTGATCGCCAGTTGACGGAGGCTGCCCTGTGCCCGCTTCGGGAGTTAGCGCGGCGGCCATCGCCGCCCGGCTGTCCGCCGTCGGGCTCCCCACGCGCGTGGAGGAGCACGCCCGATTCACATCGGTCGAAGCGGAGGTGCCGGAATCACTCTCCGCCGAGTCATGGAAGGAGGTCCTGGCGGCGCTGGCCGAGGCCGATCGGTTCGGGCTCCTCGTCACCTGCCAGAACGGCCGCACTCTCCGGGCGGTCGTAGAAAGACCGGTCCCCACGACGGGCGATGTCAGGGGACCGGGCCATCAGCGATAGGAGCTGATTCAACGTGCTCAACCGTATCCGCCGTGCCGTCTCCCTCACCAGGGCGCGTCACTTCTCCAAGGGCAGGCACCGCCGCCCCTTAACGCCGCCCCCTCCGGTCGCTCCCGTCGCGTCTGCGCCCGCAGACGAACCGACGGTTGTCCTGAGCCGGGCCTCCGACTGGGCGAGGCGCCGCTACTCGCTCATGGCTGAGGAGACCGCGCTCGTCCGCCCGTACGTGCTGGCCTGGGAAAGGCGCGTACGACAGCACCCGACGGTGGTCGTTGCTCCCCATCTGCCGACCGAGGCCCGATCGGCCCTTCTGGGGGCTTGCTGATGTTTTCTCGACGGCAGACCCACAGCCCGGCCGCTTCGGCCGCCCCCTACCGCTCGCCCGCCTGCCGAATCGGCACGCACCAGGCTTGCGCGGAGTCCTCTCCAGCTCCGGCACCGGTCGACGTGCCGTTGATCTACGAGGCGTGTGGCTGCCCGTGTCACTCGGCGTCCGACCAGGACCGGCCAGCGGAGGCGAAGCAATGAGCGACTGGGCACCTGGCGGTGCGCCGACATCCAGTGGCGAGATCCAACGAGAGGCAGATGCAGGGATGACGGCACAGCACGAGCTGAGGCTTCTCCCGTGGGCTGGGCCAGAGGGCAAGCCGTGCTACCTGGACACCGATGACCGGGAGGGCTACATGTCCCGCTTGGCGGACCACATCGAGACGGAGCAACTCGGGATGGCGTCCGAACTGCTGAGGCAAGCGCTTCAGGTACTCGACGACGAGACCGCAGATCTAGAGAAACTGAGGCTCGTCGCCGCGCAGTTGGCTGGCGCACTGCGGGACGTGCTGCGCGTGGCGACCAGCCGCGGAAGCCGTCTGGCAACGCCGAATCCTTCTGAAGGGGAATGACCGATCGATCGTTGACGGTGGCCCCAGAGCGGGCCATGTGTAGTACAGCAGGGAGCCTCGGACACGATTCGAGTCCTCCCTGCTTCTCTTGTATGACGCACGTGCGAACGGACAATTCTCTTGCGCTCAAGTGACACGTCGGTCCTGCGACACCCGCTCTAGGGGTTCGATCTCCCCTCGGTCTGGTCGGGGCTCGTCCCGTGCACCGATGCCACGCGTGGCTGTTGTGTGCCGCCGCCGTCCTGGAGCGTTGATGTCAGCCTTGGGCGTCAACGCAACAGCTGCGGCACCGAGCAAACTTCCACGAGCCATCCGGCCGGTCGGCCCAGCGCCACTAGACACGTCGACCAGTACCTCCATGACGTCCGGCGGGTTTGTTGGCCATTGTCCTCTCGCTTTGAGAGGAACGAAGCTGCCGGACTTCATGGGCTCGCTGCGCTGGGGGCAGGCCGGGGCGCGGGATTTTTGTGCCATAGCATGTTGCATGCTTTGACAACTCAGACGCGTACTTGGTCACTGAGGATGACCTCACAAACCAGTAGTCTTACGAGATTAATGTCAGGCCATAGAGCCTCGGCCTCGTCACTTTGTGGCAGGAGGGCCGGAGTCTCTTGATATTTAGGATCATCCTTTGCGTGTACAATTCGGTTCCGAATTCTGTATACGCGCTCGGCGACCTGGTGAGTCAGTGGGGTTTGTCGATTCTCCAAGTTAATGTTTTCTTCGATGCCTTTGATTGGTCCTTGCTTCGTGAAGTGCTTGCCCCAGTGATTTTCTTTGAAGAAGTCTGCGAGGATGTCGCGTCTTACGAATTCGTCGAGCAGCATCTTAAGGTGTGCCGCCTCGGATGCTGTTGCGGCACTCTCGCCAACGTTGAGTAGCCGCACTAGGTGCTTATCGTTGCGGCGGTTGAAAAGTGGGTTGGTTAGTTCCCGTTCGATCTTTTTGAGCGCACTTCTCCTGCCTGCGACTGGAAAGAAGCTCTCCAGAACCTGATAGTACGACAGGAAGGCGAGTGGAGGATTCTCCGTGGCGCTTCCAGCGAAGCGGAATAGCACAGAAACCTCAGGCTCAATGACAGTTTCCGGGAAACGGACGATCCGCTCCGGTTGCTCCGCATTCGCGGGGCGCCGCCGATCCGTTTGGCTGGGCCACTTAGGTGGTCGCATGTTCAACTGGTTGCGAACATCAAGTTCGTACAGGAATGAGGCGATGAGTGGCTCTGCTGATGCCTCAAGCTCCTCTGGCTTCATGGGCCTGTCGTAGAAGATACGCAGGGAAGTGGCGTATCGCGGCCTATCGCTGAAGCCGTAATTAGTTAGGATGTGACAGGCCGGGGAGGGGCCAGAGATTTCTATACAGGCATCCTCGCCGGTCAGGTGAATTTTGACTGGGCGGTTTTCGTCTCGAAACCGCCTAAAGTGAACGGAGGAAGAGTTGTCGGGTTCGTGGCGGCGGGTGCATTCGCTTTCGGTGCTGTCGGCGACCAGTGCCGATAATCTCCTCGAAATGTAGGAGGGGGGCATCTGTGCTTGATTGGGGCCCAGAAGTACCTCCAGATACCCTTCCGAGGGGGTCATGATCCCGGCCCATCTTTTCGTGTGCTCGACCTTCTTTTGGAGTTGAGTTAAAAGCGTGGCGTGGTGGCTTCTAGGAAGGCGAACTTCTCGATGTATCGTGGAGTTCCACTTAGGGTGTGCACTAAACTGAAAAGAATCGACTGTCGTATTCTTGAGTCCAATGTTGTGCTCGGCCAATTCGCGGATCATTCGGCGCTCCGAAGCTGTTTCCGCTGCCGGCGGTGAGTTCTCTCCTTGTTCGCTTTCCTCCGACAGCTCTGCGTCGCCCCAGTCTTCTTCATGATCCTGAGTGGCCATAGCTCGTCTCCCCCTACGTTGGCTGGACGAAAGGGTATCTGTAGATCGCGGGCGGCGGAGCGGGTTTGGGCGGTGTCCTGCCCGGTCTGGGGTCGGGCATGGCCAGGGGGCCGTACGCTGGTTGGCAACTCGGGCAGGCTTTGGACCTGCCCGCAATTAGCACGAGTGGCCCCCTGGCCATGCCCGACGCGGGACCCGGACTGGGGAGGTGCCTAAAGCCGTGGAGCCGACCGCCCCAGCCACGACGTACCCCTTCTCTGGCATCAGGCGGCTGCTTGCTGTGAGCGCGGCACGGTCGGCGGCCGGGCTGGAGCGGGGCGGAGACAGGAGCGCAGGCCCGGCCGGGGGCCGGGCCGCGCGCGGTGAGCGGAGCGAGCCGCCTTGATCGAGTAGGGAAAGTTCTACCGCGCTCTGGTTGATCGTCTTGGTCGGTCGATGCCTACTCACGTGAGTAGGCATGTGGATACCCTGGTTGTCGCTACAAATGCAACGACTAACCAGAACGGCAGGAGCGTGCTCACCGGATGGGACCCAAGTCGGAGCGGGTCTACCGCACGATTCGCGAGTGGATCGCTACGGGCAAGTACTCGCCAGGTTCCAAGCTCCCGTCCGAGCGGACCCTGTCGGAGGATCTGGAGATTGGCCGTACGGCCCTGCGGCAGGTGCTGGCCAGGCTCGTTGCTGAGGGCGTCGTCGAAGTCCATGGCCGTAGCTCCTACCGGGTGCCGGATCGGTCAGTGACCACCGAAGCGCCGACGGACCTCGAGCCCTGGCAGATCCATGGTGAGCGGACGCTGTATGACAACCCCTGGGTGAAGCTGAGCCTCGTCGACGTGGAACCGCCCGGCGTGAAGCGCTTTGAGCACCATGTCGTCAAGCTCCACCATGTGGCCATCGCCGCCGTGATCGATGACCAGGACCGGGTGCTCATGATGTGGCGGTACCGCTTCGTCCCTGCTTCCTTCGGCTGGGAGCTGCCGGGCGGCATCGTCGACCCGGGGGAGGAACCTCTTCAGACCGCCCTGCGTGAAGTCGAGGAAGAAACCGGCTGGCGGCCGGACGCCTTGCAACATGTGGTCACGTACCAGCCCATGGTCGGCATGGTCGACTCGCCGCATGAAATCTTCATCGGTCATGGGGCGAAGCTGGTCGGTGAGCCGACCGATCTAGAAGAGGCCGGTCACATCGCCTGGGTGTCTCTGTCCGACATTCCCGGGCTGATGGCTCGTGGTGAGCTGATGGGGTCCGGCACCTTGGTCGCCCTCCTTCATGTGCTCGCTTCGCGAGGTACCGGTGCGTCGCCTACAAGCGCTGCGTGAGCTGCTCGATCCGGCGCCTGTGACGTACTGACCTGGTCCGGCTTGCCACCAGTTGGGCTTGCCGCAGGTGCTTCTGCGCCTGGTCGTGCTCGCCGCGGGCCAGGTGGGCTTGGGCCAAGTCGCAGTGGAGCCCCGCCGAGGACCTGATGAACGTGGGGTCGGTCGTCTCCAGCGCGGCGTACAGGCTGTCCACTGCTTCGGCGTCGCCGATCAGGGCGAGGGCGTTCCCGCGCCACCTGGTGAGGTGCCCTTCATTCAGGAAGATGCTCAGCATGTCCGGATCGCGGGCGTCTTCTCCTGCGGGCAGGTGTCGCATCGCAAGCTCAAGAGCCTGTCGACACTCGTTCTGAAGCCCAGCTCGGGCGCAGATCTCCGCCTCGGCTGCGTACAGCCAAGCCCTGAGGCGCGGAGACATGCCCTTTCCACCGAGCCGCTGCGCATCTCGGACCAGCTGCACCGCCAGCTCAGGACGTCCGGCGTCGCAGAGCACATATGCCTGTTCGGCGGTGGCGTGCGCGAGGTACATGGGCTCCTCGGCCTCCTGGGCGGCGCGTTTCCCCAGCTCGTAGTGACGCCAGGCTCGTTCCACGGCTCCGACGTCGAGGGCTTGCCAGGCCGCCAAGGTGGCTGCTCCGGCCAGAGCCAGAGCGACTGGGCGTCGGGTCTCCGGGAGTACCGCGAAGGTGAGGGCGTCCTCCAGCCGCGTCAGGTGGGCGGTCATCTGGTCGACCAGGCTGGCGGCGCCCATCTGCCGGTCAATGGTCCGGAGCAGTTCGGTCTGTTCCATGAACGTCTTGACCATCGTCAGGCTGACGTTCCGGGCCTCATCGATCCGGCCGATCAGCTCGTCGTACCCGTCGGCCGTGGCGACTGCCAGCGGCGACTGTGATCCGCCCGTCAGCTCGTCGTCGGTGATCCCGAGCAGCGCGCGGAGGATCTTGGCGTAGTGGCTGGAGATCGTCCGTCGGCCGTTCTCCCACTCCGATACGTACACTCGCAAACTCGCGGTTGAGGCGACGGTGAGCATGTTCTGGCGCGCATGGCGTTCGATCTCCCGCACAAGTCGCTCTTGCGACCATGCCCGTGCCGTCCTCGCTGCTTTGAGTCCACTCATCGCGTACTGCCGCTCCGCGTTGGGGTGTTGAGCCGTAATAGCAGCATGCCCTACATCGGCCCAGGTCGGCAGGGGTTAACCAATCCGCTGTTAACCCCTGTTGGCTACCGGCGTTGCTCGACGCGCTTACCTGGAACCGTCGCAGTCGGGCGAGTTGAGATGCCGGGCCAGCGACAGCGCTTGACATCTGGTGCGCACCAGATGCAACCTTCTGGTGCGCACCAGTTGGAGGCGCAAACACTCCGCAGGTTTGCTGCGGCATTCAATCAACGTTCAGGAGCGGCGACCCACCGCCAAGCAAGTACGCCGCTCCCGCCCCTGAAGGGACCTCCATCATGCGTCAGATTCCCGTCGACACGTCCGCCGCGACCGTGATGGTCGCCAAGCCCGCCCAGCCGAAGGTCCGTGACCGCCGTACCGGTGAGATCGCCTTGGACGCGGACGGTGTGAAGCTGATGACCGTGGACGTGATGTTCGCGGCCAACGACGACGTTGAGATCCTGTCCATCGCCGTCCCGGAGACCGGTATTTCTGGTGACCTGGCCATGGGCACCCCGGTCGCGCTCACGGGCCTGATCGCCCGGCCGTGGGAGAACGAGTTCAACGGTCAGCGGCGGCACGGGATCGCCTTCCGCGCACTCGCGGTCACCTCGCTCGCTGCCTCGGGCGCGAGGGCGGCTTGATCATGACCTGGTCCATGGTCGCTGTGGTGATGGTCGTCGCTGCTGCGGGTCTCCTGCGGTGGCGGCGCCCCGCCTGGTACTGGCTTTCCCTCGGCGTCACCTTCGCCACCGTGCGGGTCCTGGTCCGCTACGCCTCGGTCATGGACGCCTGCGGGCTGACCGTCCCGCCCGCCCGCTGGCGCCTGACCCTGGCTCGGATGGCTGGCCGGGAGGTGCCGGGCCCCCGCCCGCCGCGCATCCTGCGTCTGCGCCCGACCCGCACCGGCCTGGTGCTACGGCTCAAGCTCAGGCCCGGACAGGACGCCTTCGATGTCGCCGCCACCACTGACCGGCTCCGCCACTCCTTCGGCCTGTACGGGGTCACCTCCCGTGAGATCCGCTCGGGCGTGGTGGAGGTGCGGATGACCGGCTACGACGTGCTCAAGCGGGTGCAGATGCCCGCCCGGCTCGATACCCGGCCGATGCGCATCCCGGTCGCCCTGCGCGAGGACGGCTCGGTGCACTACCGCGACTACCGCGCCGTCCCGCACGGGCTGACCCTCGGTGCCACGGAGTCCGGCAAGTCCGTCTACCAGCGTAACCTGGTCGCCGGGCTCGCCCCGCACCATGTCGCCCTGGTCGGCATCGACTGCAAGCAGGGCGTGGAGCTGTTCCCGCTGGCCCGCCGGTTCTCCGCGCTCGCCGACAACGCCGACACCGCGCTGGAACTGCTGGAGGCGCTGGTGACGCACATGGAGGAGGTGTACCAGCTCATCCGGGCTGAGCAGAGGATCAGCGTCGCCGTGCCGGATGCGGAGATCGCCGCCGACGTCTGGGCCCTGCCCGAGGACATCCGGCCGGTGCCGGTCGTGGTCCTGGTCGACGAGGTTGCCGAACTCGCCCTGTACGCCAGTAAGGACGAGGAGAAGCGCCGGGACCGGATCATCACCGCTCTCGTCCGCATCGCTCAGCTCGGCCGCGCGGCCGGCATCTACCTGGAGATCTGCGGGCAGCGCTTCGGCTCCGAACTCGGCAAGGGCATCACCATGCTCCGCGCCCAGCTCACCGGCCGCACCGCCCACCGCGTCAACGACGAAACGTCCGCCAACATGGCCTTCGGCGACATCGCCCCCGACGCCGTGCTGGCAGCGATCCAGATCCCGGCCGAGACCCGCGGCCTGGCCATCGCGGGTGATTCGACTGGCGGATGGCACCGCATCCGCGCCCCGCACACCTCGCTGCGCGAGGCCGGAAACATCTGCAACAAGCACGCCCACCGCACCCCTGACGTGCCTGCCTTGGCGGCCTTCCGCCCCATCACCGCAGCGGTGCCCTCGGCCCGGGATCGGTTGTCCAAGACAGCCCCCGCTTCCGCCTGACCCTCACCTTCTTCTCCGGTCGGCGTGACCGTCTTCGCGCCAGGTCCGTACCCCTCCCATGCCCGACGACAGGAAGGAACCCGTGATGGCCCGCCTGCGTGTCGACGCCGTCCTGGTCCAGGCGGTCATAGCCGGGGCGCTGTCCTTCGCCCACCTGCACGATCTGGCCGCCGCTGCGGGACAGGACGGCTGGAAAGCCTGGGCCTACCCGATCAGCGTCGACCTGCTCTTGGTCGCCGCTTGGCGTCGACTGCGCACTGGCGGGCCCGCCCGGCTGGCCTGGTGCTGGTTCCTCATCGCCCTGGCTGCCTCCCTCGGCGCCAACGTCGCCACCGCCGGACTCCTCGACATGCGTCACGTCCCTGCTTGGCTGCGCATTCTCGTCGCTGCTTGGCCTGCCTTGGCCTTCATGGGCGGCACCCTCCTTGCCCACACCACCACCCACCCGGAGCCGGAAGCGTCGGCGCACCCCGGCTCGACACCCCAGCGCCCGGCCGTCGAGGACGAGCTGAAGCCCGAATCCGCACTCGCGCCGGTGGCCGACGTCGAGGAACGCGCCGCGCCTCCCGCCCCCGAGCCTCAGACCGCCCCGGCCCCGACCGCTGCTCCCGCCGTGCTGGTTCCGGCCGCGCTGGTCGACCACGCCCGCAAGGTCGCCGCCGACCACCACGCCCGCACTGGGAACCCGATCGACACCGACACCCTCCGCGCCCGCCTCGGTGTCCCGCCCCAGCTCGCCGACGCCATCGCGGCCCAGCTCGCCTGACTCCGAAAGGAAGCGACGCCCCATGACCCGTGATCCGGCTGACCTGACCGTTGCCGACTACCTCGACGGCGCCCGCGAGATGGCTGCCGCTGACCGGCCCTTCCTCGCCCACCTGCTCGCCGAGGAAGCCGCCCAACGCACCACCGACCCGGCCACCGCAGCCGGTATCCGCGCCAGCTTCCCCGACCCGACGACCACACGAACGGAGATCGACTGAGATGCCCGCCCGCGACCACTTCCACTCCGTCATGCGGATCGGCCCGGTGCAGATCGGCACTCACCGCGACCGGAACGGCCGCACCGTGCACGCCGCCGTGTGCACCGCCGACCGGTGCGGCTGGTGCGCCGATTACTCCAGCCGGTCCGCTGCCCAACTCGCCGCCCGCACTCACCGCTGCCGCATCAACTGACCGGAGGTTCCGCCATGGACGTCCCGCTCTGGCTCGCCCTGATCGTCGTCGGCTGGCTCGGCGTCAAGCTCATCCGTCCGCCCTGGTGGCTCATCGCCGTACTCCTCTTCGGCGGCTACCTCCTCGCCGAGAGCGGCTTGGCCTCCGTCGTCGACACCACCGTCAAGTAACCCAGGAAGGAGAACCACCCATGCTCCGGCCCAAGTACCCGACCATGCCCCAGCCGACCGGCCTGGTCGCCCCGCAGACCCCAACCACCATCACCCCTGGCACTCCGGCCCCGCCGCCGACACCCAACGCCCCGGCCTCTACCCGGCCGGTCGTGCAGCTCACGCCCAGCAGCGCGATAGCCCTCGTCGGCGGCGGCACGGCCGTGGTCCTGGTCGTCGGTGCCGTGCTGGTCTCCATGCTCTTGGCCGTTGCCATCACTGGCGTTTCGGTCGCCGTCTGCGCCGTTGTCCTGCGCTCCCTGCTCGCCTCCGACACCAAGCGCCGCTGAACCGGCCCCCGGGCGGCTTCGATACCGCCAAGCATCCGCCGCCCGCCAGCCCGACGCCCCGCGGTTGCCCGAACTGCGACGGCTTCGCCTCCGCCGCCATCACCACCGGCGGACGCGATCAGCGCGGCCACCTCCACACCATCACCGCCGACTGCCCGGCCTGCCACGGCACCGGTACCTGCACCACCCGCCGCAACCGGGAGGGCGCCCGTGTCTAACCTGCTCGACCCGACCACCCTCGGCGACCTACTGAGGGTGGCATCGGCCTCCGACTACACCCGCTGGGAAGACCAGATTCGCCGCACCGGCGGCTGCGCCGACCCCATCCACCTGCGCGGCTGGGTGATCCAAAAGGACAAGACCACCGGCGCCACGCTGCACCACTACACCACCGCTGACGAACCGGGCGGACGGCTCCGTGTCGCCTGCGGCAACCGCCGCGCCTCCCGCTGCCCGGCCTGCGCCTGGACCTACGCGGGCGACACGTACCACCTCATCCGCGCGGGCCTGGCTGGCGACGACCGCCGAGACATCCGCGCCACCGTCCGCGACCACCCCCGCGTCTTCGCCACCCTTACTGCCCCCTCCTTCGGCCCGGTCCACAACCGCCCCGACCGTGGCGCCTGCCGCTGCGGCACCCACCACGCTCCAGACGCACCGGAGCTGGGCACCGCCCTCGACCCGGTCAGCTACGACTACGCGGGCGCCGTGCTGTTCAACAACCATGCCGGACAGCTCTGGCAGCGCTTCACCAACCGGCTACGCCGCGAGATCGCCGCCCGTGCCGGCATCACGCGGCGAGAGCTGAAGGAGTGCGCCCGCCTCTCGTACGGCAAGGTCGCCGAGTTCCAGAAGCGCGGCGCCATCCACTTCCACGCCGTCATCCGCCTCGACGGCCCCGACGGACCCAACACCCCGCCACCGTCCTGGGCCACCGTGCAGCTCCTCACCGATGCCATCCACGCCGCCGTCTCGCATGCCTACACCTCCGTCTCTGTCCCGGCCGCCGAGGACCAGCCCGCTCGCACCTTCCGCTGGGGCAACCAGCTCGACGTACGGCCCGTGAAGGCGTTCGGAGACGGCTCGGACATCACCGAACAGGCCGTCGCCTCCTACGTCGCCAAGTACGCCACCAAAGCCGCCGAGACCACCGGCACCCTGGACCGCCGCATCGGCGAACTCTCCGAACTCGACCGCCACCACGTCCCCGACCACACCCGTCGCCTGATCGACGCCTGCAAGCGGCTCGACCCGCTCTACGCCGACCGGCGCCTATGGGCCTGGGCACACATGCTCGGCTTCCGGGGCCACTTCTCCTCCAAGTCCCGCCGCTACTCCACCACCCTGGGCGTCCTGCGCTAGGCACGCGCCGACTACCGGGCTGCCCAGGAGACCGCTGCCCTCGGCCTGAAGGACGTTGAGCCGGACACCGTTCTCGTCCTGGCCGACTGGCATTACGCAGGACACGGCCACACCCCCGGCGAATCCGCCCTTGCCACCACCATCCATCGCGACCTGCAACTCAACCGCGAGACAGCTCGTGAGGCCCTGGCTAACGAGGGGGAGTGGTGACCATGGACCGACTCCTCACCCTGTACGAGGTCGCGGAGCGGCTCGGTACGGGCGTCCGCTTCCCCCGCCGCCTCATCGAGGAACGCCGCATCACCTTCGTCAAGGTCGGTCGGCACGTCCGCATTCCTGAGAGCGCAGTAGAGGCGTTCGTGGGCGCCAATACGGTGGAGTCGATCGCCCTACGGCCTACGGGTCTCAGGAGGGCTGCCTGATGGCTGGCAAGCGCAAGTCCCGCCGGAACTTTGGACGCGTCCGCAAGCTGCCCTCCGGCCGGTTCCAGGCTCGGTATCCGGGACCTGACGGTATCCGGGTCCTGACGGTGTCCTGCGTCCGGCGGATCGCACCTTCGCGACGTCGACGGACGCGGATCGCTGGCTGATACGGAAGCGCATCGAGATCGAAGAGGGGCGCTGGCTCGATCCGGTCGAGGGGCAGACGATCGTACGCGACTGGGCTGCCCGCTGGCTCGCTGCTGTCTCGCCGCAGCTCAAGCACAAGACTCAGGCTTCGTACCGCTCGCTGATCAACTCGTTGATCAATCCGGCCCTCGGGGACCGCGAACTGTCGACCCTCCGGCCGATCACGATCGCTGAGTGGGTCGGCGCGATGAAGACCAAGGGGCTCAGCGCTTCACGTATCCGGCAGGCGTACCGGGTCCTGTCGCAGATCATGCGGGCGGCTGTCGACAACGACATGACCGCGCAGACGCCGTGCCGGGGCGTGAAGCTGCCTCGGATGCCGCAGACCGAGCCGCATATCCTCACGCCGCTCGAAGCCTCCCGGATCGTACGGAGTGCCGACAAGCCGCATGACCTGTTGATCGCGCTCCTCGCGTACGCGGGACTTCGCGTCGGCGAGGCATTCGCCCTCCGCCGCGTGGACATCGACGTGTCCGGCGGCTTCGTCCTGGTCGATGAGAACCTGGCGGAGGCCAATGGCGCCTTGGTCTTCGACACACCGAAGTCCCACCAGAAGCGGCTCCTGCGAGTCGGCCCGTCCCTCGCGAAGCGGCTCGGGCGGCATCTGGAGACTCTGCCCGGCGGAGATGACGCGCTCCTGTTCACGACCCCCGGCGGCAAGCCGCTGCGCTACAACCAGTGGCGCAAGGCGTACTTCGACCCTGCTGTGTCGTCGGCCGGGCTGACCGACGTGACCCCACACGATCTTCGTGCCTCACACGGAACCTGGGTCGCCGACCGGTACGGCGTCATGACCGCCGCTCACCGGCTTGGCCACTCGAACGCGAGCGTCACGACCCGGCACTACGCCCGACCGGTCGCCGGTCGTGACGACCAGGTCGCCGAGGCGGCCGACTCCTGGCTCAGCGGGCATGACCCTGCCCCTGGGGCACGTAGCGGGCACGACGACGATGAGGACGGCTCCGCTGGGGTGCTCGCGCCCGTCTGACCTGCGGTGGAGCGTCCGGCCCAGCAAACCGGCGAGAGATCTTGAAAACCGTCGTGGCAGCGATGTCACCGAGGGTTCAAATCCCTCAGCCTCCGCAGAGGTCAGCGAACTAGCTGGTCAGAAGGGGTGTCCCTGGTTCGGGGGCGCCCCTTCTGCGTGATCTCGGCGGCTCGCTCTGGGGCGTTGGAATTGCGCTCTGATGCCCGACCGTGGCTCAAGGTGGGTTCTCGTGCGGTATGACGACGATCTGGTGCTCGTCCTCGTAGACGATCCTTCCCGGGCTGGACGACTGGATCATTCGGCACTCGATTTCGTGAGCGGCGAGGATCTCCAGGTAGCCGTCCACCCGCGCGATCAGATGCTGGGACGTGGACTTGAACCAGGCCGCTGCTCCGGGGTGGAGTTCGTGGTCGTAGACCGTTGGGTCCGCGGTTGAGGGGTCGGGGTAGGCCGCGTTGTACCAGTCGTTGTTGGCTCGTCTGAAGTGTTCCTGCTCGGGGGTCAGCTTTCCGTTCCGTGCCAGGAGGTTGACCAGGCCGAACACCCCGGTGAAGTAACCGCGCTGGTTCCGGATCGGGCTCTGGAAGCGTACGTAGGGGGCTTCGTCAGAGGGGGTCTTTGCTTCGCCGATTTTCACGGTGCGGATGTTAGAGGCGGGCTGCGCTTCGCCGCGGCGACGTGGTGTCGATGCCTGGCCCGGTGGTGGGTAGATCTGGCCGAAAAGCTATGGGTGGGGTGTTGGTGCAGGTCAGGGCCGGGGGATCGGCGGTGTGGGGGTTGGTCGTGGGTGGGGATCCCGGAAGTGGGCTTTTAGTTGTAGCTAAAGGTGGGAATCTGTAAGCGAGGGCGCTCGAAGCCCGACGTCGGCACCATGCGCTGGGAGGGTGATTGAGCGTGCCGTGGAAGAGCAAAGGTGAGAAGGCGGAGGCCGCGGACCGCGCGGGGGCCCGGCTGGCGCGTCAGGCCACGGTGGAGGTCGCGGGGTTGCTGGGCAAGCGGGAGATGAGCCGTGCTGACCTCGCCCGGCTCATGGGCGTCAGCCCGGGACGGGTGAGTCAAATACTGTCCGGGGATGAGAATTTGACGTTGCGGAGCCTCGCTGCCGTGGCCGAGGCCCTGGAGCTGGACGTCAAGATCAGTTTTGTGGAGCCCAAGGACGACGGGTCCCGTCGGGCGCATGGGCTGGGTGATGGGTCCGATGCATTTGTCTATGCTCCTTGAGGGCCCGTTGGGTGAGGGGCGTCGGTTGAGGGCGCCGTGTGCGTCGCCGGGGGGTGTTGTGCCGCGTCGCTTCAGGGGTGTGGCGTGCCCGTCGTGGCGAGTGGGCGCACCGTCAGGGCCTCGTCCCGGAGGCGTATGAGTTCCCGGTCGCCGCTGCGCTTGCCGGTGCGGTAGCCGAACTCCAGCATGCGGACGCAGGCGTCCATGGCCATCGCCAGGGCCTGGCGGCGGTCCTCCGCCTCCTCACGGGTGGGGGTGTGCAGATCCGGCGGGAACTCCTGGACCTCGCGCTGCCGGCACTTCGCCTCGATGTCGGCCTCGACCTTGGCCGCGTCGTCCAGGAGTTGGTCGACCTCCTCGTACAGGGTGTTGATCGTCGTCTTGTCCTTGGCCGCGGGGGCGCAGCCGCGTAGGTGGCGGCGGGCCTCGAAGGCGAATATGCGCAGCTGGGACACGTTCTGGAAGTCCCTGACCAGCCGGTGGCAGTGGATGTACATGTCGTGGACGAGCCGTCGCTCCAGCTCGCTCAGCAGTACCGCGATGCCCAGCGTGATCACGGCCACGAAGGGCGGGGTGGACTGCTGGTTCTGCTGTTGACGGACGCGTGGCGCCAGGGCCCCGCCCGCGGCGGCAGCGGCCACGGCGGGTGGCACATCGGCGGCGTGCGGCAGCAGCAGGGTGATGGTGAGCAGCGCCGCCGCGCAGGTGCAGGCGATGATTCCGCAGCACAGTGCCGTGGACCGTACGGTCTCCAGCAGACGGCCCTTGTCGGCGAAGCGATGGACCAGCGAGATCCACGTGACCATCGCGCAGACGCCTATGGGTAACGCGACATCCGCGAACCACCCCTGTGCGTAGAGCTCGTGCAATGCTCCCCCTGCTCGCGCCTCGGTGCCGGTGCGCCGGAGGCGGTCGGCCGATCACCGGGCACTGGGCACCGGTCGCGGTGCACCGGGCGGGTAGCACCGGTCGTGGTGCACCGGTCGCGGGGAGAGCGGGAATCCCTTCACCGTCCGCCTCGGGGGCGGAAGCACCGGCGGGTGGGCGTGTGGTTCCTGGGCCGTTCGGTGCCCGCGCCGTCCGGTTCCTGCGCCGTCTGGCTATGCCGGTTGGTCCTACAGTGGCTCGGCTCTACGTCGCCTCGTCCCCGCGCCGTTCGGTCCCCTGCGCCGCCTGGTTCCGACGTCCTTCGGTGCCCGCGCCCCTCGGTTCCTGTACGGAGCGCCTCGTCGCGTGGTCACGATAGTGCTCTTCGTTCCCATAGCGCACGGCTCACCGTCCGTGTACCGCTGGATCGCGCCGCCTCTGGCGTTCTGCCGTACGTCTGGCGCCTCCGCTCCGTTCATCCGGCCCAGGGCGTCGGGCGTTCGGCCGGCACGCGTCAGGCCCACGCCTCCGGGGGCTGGAGGTGGCGGGCGGCGCTGCGGGCCGCGGAGGCGACGGTGGCGCGGGCCTCATGCGGGGGCAGGCCGGTGTCGAGCGCGGCATCGATCAGGGCGGGGGCCAATTCCGGCCCGGCGCCCGTCTCGTAGGCGCGGCAGGCCGCCCAGAACAGCCGGTCGTTGCGCTGACCCTCCCGTGAGGCGCGGACGAACCGCACGAGCCCCTCCAGGGCGGCGGGGTGCGGGTCATGGGACGGCGGGCCGGGGCGGTAGGAGCGGGGCGGGGCCGGGCGCGGGGGTGTGAGCAGGCGCAGCAGGGCGGCCGGGACGGGGGCCGGGTCCCAGGCGGGGGAGCCGGGCGCGAGGCGGTAGCCGCCGTGCGAACCGTATGAGCCGGGGCCGACCAGATAGCCGCCCATCCCGCGGACGTCGATGCCGGGGGCCAGGCGGCCGGCGGAGTTGGGGACGGCGAGGCCGGGTGGGCCGCTCAGCCATAGATGGCGGCCACCGCTCGGGGTGAGCACGGTGACCGTACGGGGGATGGCGAAGGCATGCTCGCGGGCCAGCCGGGCGAGGGCGGCCAGACCGTTCGTACCGTCCTTACCGTGCTCCAGGCCGCTCTTACCGTCTTCCGTGCCGTCCTTACCGTTCTCACCGTCCTCCATGCCGTCCTTACGGTTCGCATCGGGTCTCCAGGGCCGACCGTCCCGGTCGCCCGTCGCTCCCCCGGCCCCGGCCACCTGAGGTCTTCCCGGCTTTCCCGGCCTTCCCGGCCTTCCTGGCTTTCCGGGCTCTCCGGGATATCCCGGCCGGCCGTCCTTGAGGTCGAGGTCGATGCCGATGAGGTGGTACGGGGCGTATCCGCAGGCGATGCCGTAGCCGGTGGCCCAGGGGGCGGCGGCGAACAGGGCGCGGATCGCCCGCGGGTCCGCCGACGCGTCATGGACTCCATGGCCCAGCCGCCCGCATTCGCCGCGGCACGGCAGGGGCGCCGGGTCGTGGTGGTGGGGGGAGCGCACGGCGGGCAGCTTCGCGCGGGTCAGCGGGATCACGCGGAAGCCGTGGGCGGCGGCGGTCAGGGCGTGGGCAAGAGCATGGGCGAGTGAGGGATTCGCCATGCCATCCATTTTCGGACAAGTGTTCGGTAATGGGAAGAGGGCCCGGCAAGTCGCCGAGGATGGCCGAAATCATGTGGAACCGGCTCCCCTGTAGGGCTTGCCCTGTCGTCCGGCGAGGTGGTGTACCGGCGCACTGGCGCGGCGGCCGGAGTGGGGGCGGGAGGGGTGTTTAAAACAAGTTCGTCATGCTTGCGTGGTAATTCCAGCGGCTCATATGCATCGTCCGGGAATCGGTGGGCAACTCTGCTTCCGCGACGCTTCCCGAGCGAGCGTCGGAGGAGTCGGAGCAACGGAGGAATCGAGATGGCGGACACCCGGACAGCTCTTGGCCGTACCGGCCGCGTCATCGCCGCGTCGCCGCTCTCCGCGTCCAGGGCGGGGCGCGGCTCCTGGGATCTGACCCGATCGCACGGAGGCAGGTCGCCGCCATCGTGAGCGCTCGTAAGGGAGACGCAGGCGCGAAGCGGTGTCCGATCGATCTGAGTGAGCTGTGGTGATTCATTGAGCGAAACGGGACGGGTGAGGTCGTACGGTCGCGCGGTGGCGTATCGACGCCATCGCGCGATCGTACGTGGTGGTGTGCTTCAGCGTTCTTGACAGCGCCGATTTATCTGACGGATAGTCAGATAGCTTTCTACGGCAGACATGCGGCAGGGGAAGCGATGACGCGCGATGAGCTGGGTGTTGACCCGGACGAGCTGTACGGACGGCTGAAGGCGTACGAGGGACGGACGGCCGCGAGCGGCGGCACGGGCCGGGACCCCGTCAACGAGCCGATGATCAGGCACTGGTGCGAGGCGATGGGCGACAGCAACCCCGCCTATCCGGGTATCGCCCCGCCGACGATGCTGCAAGCGTGGACGATGGGCGGGCTGGCCGGGCACCCCGGCGGTTCGACCCGCTCCGAGGCGTACGACGAGCTGCTGGCGTTGCTCGACGACGCGGGCTGTGCCTCGGTGGTCGCCACCGACTGCGAGCAGGAGTACCTGCGGCCGCTGCGCCCCGGCGACCAGGTCACCTTCGACGCGGTCATCGAATCGGTGTCGCCGCGCAAGACCACCAAGCTGGGCACCGGATACTTCGTCACCACCCGGATGAACGTCCGCGCGGGGGACGGTGAGGACGGCGACGGCGGTGAGCTGGTCGGCACCCACCGCTTCCGCATCCTCAAGTACGCACCCGCGCGGCCGAAGAGGAAGGCGAAGCCGGAGCCGAAACCGGCCTCGGAGCCGAAACCGGCCTCGGAGCCGAAGCGGGAGCCGGAGCCCACGGCCGACCGTCCCCGCCGCCCCCGCCCCGTCATCAACCGCGACAACGCCGGTTTCTGGGAGGGCGTCGCCCGGCATCAGCTGCTCATCCAGCGCTGCCTGGACTGCGCCGCCCCGCGCTTCCCCTGGCTGCCCGGGTGCGGGGGGTGCGGTTCCCAGCGGTGGGAGGCGGTCGAGGCGTCCGGCGCCGGCACGGTGTTCAGCTATGTGGTCATGCACCATCCGCCGTTCCCCGCCTTCGACCCGCCCTACGCGGTCGGCCTGATCGAGCTCGCGGAGGGGGTGCGGATGGTCAGCGGCATCACCGGGGTGCCGTACGACAAGGTGCGCATCGGCATGCCCGTCGAGCTGGAGTTCCTGCGTGTGGACGAGGAGCTGGAGCTGCCCGTGTTCCGGGGCGCGGAGGCGTGAGGGGCGTGAGGAATGAGGGGAACGGACGTGGCATGAGGGACGGACGAGGAGGCGGACCTATGACGGTGCGTACGGGCGATGAGCTGCCCCCGCTGCGTATCCCGATCACCCGGACCCTGATCGTCGCAGGCGCCCTCGCATCCCGGGACTACCAGGATGTGCACCACGACGCCGAGGCAGCCAGGGAGAAGGGCTCCCCGGACATCTTCATGAACATCCTCACCACCAATGGGCTGGTCGGCCGGTACGTCACCGATCACTTCGGGCCGCGGGCCCGGCTCCGTAAGGTCGCGATCAGGCTCGGGGCGCCCAACTACCCCGGGGATGAGATGGTGTTGACGGGCGAGGTCACCTCGGTCGCGGAGGGCACGGCGGAGGTCGCCGTCATCGGCAGGAACGGCATCGGCCACCATGTGACCGGCAAGGTCACGGTGCGGCTCCATAGCGATGTCCCCACGACAGCCGATGTCCCCGCGGCCGCCGATGTCCGCACGACAGCCGACGTCCCCGCGGCCGCCGACGTCCCCACGACCGACATCCCCGCGACAGCGGACGCCCGATGAGCGCCCGCAAAGCGGACACCCTGGGCGGCCGGGCCGCCATCGTCGGCATCGGCGCCACCGAGTTCTCCAAGGACTCGGGCCGCAGCGAGCTGAAGCTGGCGGTCGAGGCCGTCCAGGCGGCCCTGGACGACGCGGGGCTCACCCCGGCCGATGTGGACGGGCTGGTCACCTTCACCATGGACACCAGCCCCGAGATCTCCGTGGCGCAGGCGTGCGGCATCGGCGATCTCACCTTCTTCTCGCGCGTCCACTACGGCGGCGGCGCGGCCTGCGCCACCGTGCAGCAGGCCGCGCTCGCGGTCGCGACCGGGGTCGCCGAGGTCGTCGTCTGCTACCGCGCGTTCAACGAGCGCTCGGGGCGCCGCTTCGGCTCCGGCGTACAGCACCGCGAGCCGTCCGCCGAGGGCGCCGCGCTGGGCTGGTCGCTGCCCTTCGGGCTGCTGACCCCGGCCTCCTGGGTCGCCATGGCCGCCCAGCGCTATCTGTACGCCTACGGGCTGAAACCTGAGGTTTTCGGCCATGTGGCGGTCACCGACCGCCGTCACGCGGCCACCAACCCGGCCGCGTATTTCCACGGCAAGCCGATCACCCTCGCCGAGCACGCCGCCTCCCGCTGGATCGTCGAGCCGCTGCGGCTGCTCGACTGCTGCCAGGAGACGGACGGCGGCCAGGCGATCGTGGTCACCAGCGTGGAGCGGGCGCGCGATCTGCCGCGTCCGCCCGCCGTGATCACGGCTGCGGCGCAGGGCGCGGGCCGTGGCCAGGAGCAGATGACGAGCTTCTACCGTGACGATCTGACGGGGCTGCCCGAGATGGGGGTGGTCGCCCGTCAGCTGTGGCGTAGCGGCGGACTGCGCCCCGCCGACATCGACGTGGCCATCCTCTACGACCACTTCACGCCATTTGTGCTGATGCAGCTGGAGGAGTTCGGCTTCTGCGGGCGCGGTGAGGCGGCCGGATTCGTCGCCGAGGACGCGCTGCCGCTCAATACGCACGGCGGTCAGCTCGGTGAGGCGTATCTGCATGGGATGAACGGGATCGCCGAGGCCGTCCGCCAGATCCGCGGCACCTCCGTCAACCAGGTGCCGGAGGCCGCCCGCGCCCTGGTCACCGCGGGCACCGGGGTACCGACATCCGGGCTTCTCCTCGGCGCAGACGGCTGAACCGCGCGCGTGTCGGCGGTATCGGGCCGCCGAGCTCCACCTTCACTCGTCGTATGACCCGAAGTATGACTCGAAGCAGGCAGAGCGGATGGCAGGTCACGGGCTGGACCGCCGGTCTGGCCGCGGCACTTGCCTCCGCGATCGCCGGTGCCACCCCCGCCGCCTCGGCGGAGGTCCTGCCCGACCCCCGCCCCCTGGGCGCCGAGGTCTACGAGGGCTGGGCCTTCGACACCTGCCATACGCCCTCCCTCGCCACCCTGCGCGCGTGGAACAGCTCCCGCTACCGCGCCGTCGGCGTCTATTACGCCGGCCGTGGCCGGGCCTGTGCGAGCCAGCCGAACCTCACCGTCTCCTGGATGCGCGGCGTCAAGAGCATGAAGTGGCGGGTGCTGCCCATCTTCGTCGGATCCCAGTCCCCTTGCGTCCGCAACACCAACAAGAAGCATGTGCCCATCGGCGGCAAGCCCTTCTCCCAGGGGCAGACGGAGGGCAAGGACGCGGTGGCGCGCGCCAAGGCGCTGTCCCTGAAGAAGCGCAGCGCGCTCTACCTCGACATGGAGGCGTACGACCTGAAGAAGACGAGCTGCGCCGCCAAGACGCTCTCCTTCGTCCGCGGCTGGAACCGCGAGGTCCGCTCGCGCGGCTTCTTCCCCGGCTTCTACAGCAGCGCCGAGTCCGGGGTGCGCCATATGGAGCAGGCCCGCCGGGCCGGGGTCCATGACCTGCCCTCCGTGATGTGGTTCGCGCGCTGGAGTGGTAATGCGTCGCTCTACGGGGAGCCGACGCTGGCCGGGAGCGCGTGGAATCCGCACCGCCGCGTCCACCAGTACAAGGGCAATGTGGATGTGACGCACGGCGGCCGGAAGTTGCGCATCGACCGCAACAAGGTGGACGCGCCGGTCGCAATCATCAAGTGAGCCGCGGTGGGCGCCAGCACGCCCCGGCCTCCGGAAGCGTGACTCCCGGAAAGCCAGGAGAACTCGAAGAGCCCGCAGAGTCCGCAGGACCCGGACGGCCCGGCCGACCCGGAGAATCCCCGGGAAGAACCCTGACCCTCCACCCGCCCCCTCCCCCCGCAGTAGGTGGTGCCAGCCCCACCCGTACACCCTGAGGCTGATCCGCCTTCGGCACTTATGGCCGATCCGCTTCGACCTGCTCGCTTCTAGCGTTGAGCCATGACCACGACCGTGTGCACAGGCGTATCCGCGGCCGCGTTCCCGTCGTTCAGCTCGTACGTACGGGCGCGGGGGCCCGTGCTGCTGCGCACCGCCCGCTCGCTGACCTCCAACGTCTGCGACGCCGAGGATCTGCTCCAGACCGCGCTGACCAAGACGTACCTGGCATGGGAGCGTATCGAGGACCACAACGCGCTGGACGGCTATGTGCGGCGCGCCCTGGTCAACACCCGGACCTCGCAGTGGCGCAAGCGCAAGATCGACGAATTCGTCTGCGATGAGCTGCCCGAGCCCGAGACGGTGCCCGCCCCGGACCCGGCCGAACGGCAGGTCGTCCGCGACGCGCTGTGGCGCGCCGTACTGCGGCTGCCGGACCGTCAGCGGGCGATGGTAGTCCTCAGGTACTACGAGGACCTGAGCGAGGCGCAGACGGCGGAGGTCCTCGGGGTATCGGTCGGCACCGTCAAGAGCGCGGTCTCACGCGCCCTCGGCAAGCTCCGCGAGGACCCGGAGCTCGGCCACACCGCGTGACGGATTTGGGCCGCACCGCATGACGGACTTGGGCCACGCCATGTGACGGATCCCGGCCACGCGGCGTGACCCGACGGGCCGGTAGACGCGATTCCGACCCGGCGGGCGGCCTAGCCCGGCCGAGCGGGCGGTCCAGCCCGGCCGGGCAGGGGACGTGACCCCCACCGGCCGGGAGGCGCGACTCGACAGGGCGGGACGAGACGGGCCCCGGGAGGTAGTGACATACCGGCTGGTCGGCTGCACAATCGGCGGAACCTCTGACCGCGCGTAACCGGAACCCTGGAGGCCCCGGTGCTCAGCACGATGCAGGACGTACCGCTGACCGTGACCCGCATCCTCGTGCACGGGCAACTCGTGCACGGCCGTACGGCCCATGTGACCACCTGGACCGGCGAGGGCGAGCCGCGGCGCCGCAGCTTCCACGAAGTGGGTGTGCGGTCGACCCAGTTGGCGAACGCGCTGCGTGATGAGCTCGGGGTCGAACCGGGGCAGGCCGTGGCCACCTTGATGTGGAACAACACGGAGCATCTGGAGGCGTATCTCGCCGTCCCGTCCATGGGCGCGGTGCTGCACACCCTGAACCTCCGGCTGCCCGCCGATCAGCTCGGCTGGATCGTGAACCACGCCGCCGACCGCGTGATCATCGTCAACGGCTCCGTGCTGCCGCTGCTCGCCCCGATCCTCCCCGGCCTCACCACCGTGAAGCACATCGTGGTCACCGGCCCCGGCGACCGCTCCGTCCTGGACGGCTGCACCGCCCGGGTGCATGACTACGAGGAGCTGATCGAGGGCCGGCCGGGGCAGTACGCCTGGCCGGAGATCGACGAACGCCAGGCCGCCGCGCTCTGCTACACCTCGGGGACGACGGGGGAGCCCAAGGGCGTGGCCTACAGCCACCGGTCCATCTATCTGCACTCGATGCAGGTCAACACCGCCGAGTCGTTCGGGATGTCCGGGGGCGACACCCTGCTGCCGGTGGTGCCCATGTTCCACGCCAACGCATGGGGCACCGCACACGCCGCCTTCATGGCGGGCGCCTCGATACTCATGCCCGACCGCTTTCTCCAGCCCGAGCCGCTCGCCGAGATGATCGAGCGCGAGCGCCCCACCATCGCCGCCGCCGTCCCCACCGTCTGGCAGGGGCTGCTCGCCGAACTCGACACGAAGCCGCGGGAGGTGAGCTGTCTGCGGAACGTCTTCATCGGTGGCTCCGCCTGCCCGCCCTCCCTGATGAAGGCGTACGAGGAGCGCCACGGCATCCGCGTCGTCCATGCGTGGGGCATGACGGAGACCTCTCCGCTCGGCTCGGTGGCCCATCCGCCGGGCGGCCTCTCGGCGGAGGACGCCTGGCCGTACCGGCTGTCGCAGGGCCGCTTCCCGGCGTCCGTCGAATGCCGGCTGATCTCGGCGGACGGCGAACTCGTGCCGTGGGACGGGAAGACGCCGGGGGAGCTGGAGGTGCGCGGGCCGTGGGTCGCGAGCGCGTACTACGGAGGGGCGGACGGCGAGCCGTTCCGCCCCGAGGACAAGTTCACCGAGGACGGCTGGCTGAAGACCGGCGACGTCGGCACCATCACCCCCGACTGCTATCTGACGCTGACCGACCGGGCCAAGGACGTCATCAAGTCGGGCGGCGAGTGGATCTCCTCGGTCGAGCTGGAGAACCAGCTGATGGGCCACCCGGAGGTCGCCGAGGCCGCGGTGGTGGCCGTGCCGGACGAGAAGTGGGGAGAGCGGCCGCTGGCCACGGTGGTGCTGACGGACGGCGCCACGGTCGACTACGCGGACCTGCGGGCCTTTCTCGCCGAACGGGTCGCGCGCTGGCAGCTGCCGGAGCACTGGGCGCTGATCCCGGCGGTGCCGAAGACGAGCGTGGGGAAGTTCGACAAGAAGGTCATCCGCAAGCGGTACGCGGACGGGGAGCTGGATGTGACCACGCTGGGCCGAGGCTGAGGGACGGTGGGGCCGGGGGGGCGCGGGGCGACCGACGCCCCGGCCCCACCGTCGGCAACGCGGCCACCGTAAGGAGGCGGGCGTCTCCTTACGGTGGCCGCGCAGCACCGTAAGGACCGTAAGGATCGCGGGCCGCGCACCACCGTAAGGAGCTTTGAGCGTCCCCTTGAGGAGCTTTGAGTGTCCCCTTACGGTCCGCACGCCTCCGTAAGGCCCGCGGGCGTCAGTTGGTGCCGATCTTCGCCAGCAGGTCCACGATCCGCGCCTGCACCTCCGCGCTCGTCGAGCGCTCCGCGAGGAACAGCACCGTTTCGCCCGATGCCAGCCGCGACAGATTCGCCGGATCGATGTCCGCGGAGGTGTAGACGACCAGCGGGGTGCGGTTGAGCAGCCCGTTGCCGCGCAGCCAGTCGACGATCCCGGCCCTGCGGCGGCGTACCTGCATCAGGTCCATGACCACCAGGTTCGGCCGCATCTGCCCCGCGAGCGAGACCGCGTCCGCGTCCGTCGCCGCGCGGGCGACGTGCATACCGCGCCGTTCGAGCGTCGCCGTCAGCGCCGCCGCGATCGGCTCGTGCTCCTCGATCAGCAGAACGCGCGGCGGATGCTGCTCGCTGTCGCGCGGGGCGAGCGCCTTGAGCAGGACGGCCGGGTCGGCGCCGTACGCCGCTTCCCGCGTCGCCTGGCCGAGCCCCGCGGTCACCAGCACCGGCACCTCGGCCGCGACGGCGGCCGTACGCAGCGACTGGAGCGCGGTCCGGGTGATCGGCCCGGTCAGTGGGTCGACGAACAGCGCCGCCGGGTACGCGGCGATCTGCGCGTCCACCTCCTCACGGGAGTTCACGATCACCGGACGGTAGCCGCGGTCGCTCAGCGCCTGCTGGGTGGACATGTCCGGCGCGGGCCACACGAGGAGGCGGCGCGGGTTGTCCAGCGGCTCGGGCGGCAGCTCGTCGTCGGGCGGCGGGGTGCGGTCGTCGACGATCTCGACGGCGCCATTGGGCCCGTCCAGCGGCTCCGGCCCCTCGGCGCCCTCGTCCGGCGCGCCGATGGCGAACGTACGGCCCGAGCTCTGCGACGGGCCCGCCGCACGCTGCGGCTGCGCCCCCGGCCCCGGCTGGGGGCGGGGCTGCGCGCCGGTCTGCGGCCCGGGGTGCGGTTGCGGTCCGGTGTGCGGCTGCTGGCCGCCGTGCGCATGCGGCCCGGTGTGGGGATGCGCCCGGCTGCCGGCCGGCTGGAGTTCGGCCGAGGCGCCCTGGTCCGTCATCTCCGGGCGGGCGGCCAGCTTGCGGCGCCTGCCGCCCCCGGTGCTGGTGCCTCCGGAGGGAGTCTGGGGCTGGCCCTGCGGCGGGCGGCCCTGCGGCTGGCCTTGCGGAGCCTGGCCCTGAGGGTGCTCCCCCACCTGCTGGGCGAACGGCACCCCTTGGCCCAGGGTGCGCACGCTGATCGAGCGCCCCTGGGTGGTGTCCGCGCTCGGCGGGGCCTCGGCGGGCAGCGGCTGCGGACGGGGCTGCGCGGGCGCGTCCGGCCACTGCGCCGGCTGCTGGGCGGGTGGCTGGGTCGGTGGGTGCCCGCCCGTCTCCGCGGGCTGCGGACCGGCCTGTGCCGCCTCCGGCTGCTCCTCGGCGAGCGGGCGGCGGGCGCGGCGTCGTCCGGTGGGCGGGGTTTCCGGTGGTTGGCCGCCGCTGGTGTTCTGGCCCCAGTTGGGTTGCTGTTCCTGGGGGGTGCGGGCCGGGGGGAGTGCGGGCATGCCCGACGCGGCCGGCTGGGCGGGGCCGGAGCCCTGGGCCTGCGGCTGGGGCCGACGCGGGTCCTGGCCCTGCGCCTGGGCGGGGTCGGACGGCCAGCCCCCGGGCCGCGCGGCGCCGTTGGGCGGTACGGGCTCGCCTCGTACGGCCAGGCCCCCGCCCTGCTGCGGCTGGGGCGCGCCCCGCCCGTCGCGGGTGCCGTGCTGTGCGGGGACGAGCCCGGCCGGGCCGAGCTCCGGCGGCATCGCGCCGGGCTGCGCCCGGTCGGCGGCGGCCGGGGGCAGCGCGAAGGGGGAGCGGACGAGACCGGGCTCCCCGGCTGCCTGCGGCTGCGGTTGTGGCTGGGCCTGCTGTGGCTGTGGCTGTGGTTGGGGCTGTGGCTGGCCGGGGGCCTGCGCCTGGGCCTGGTCGGGCGTCGGCGACTCCGGCGCATCGGCCAGTGCGCGGCGGGCGCGGCGTCGTCCGGTGGGCGGGGTTTCCGGTGGTTGGCCGCCGCTGGTGTTCTGGCCCCAGTTGGGCTGCTGTTCCTGGGGGGTGCGGGCCGGGGGGAGCGCGGGCATGCCCGACGCGGCCGGCTGGGCGGGCTGCTGAGGCGTGTCGGAGGGCGCCGCGGGCAGGGCGAGGGCGGGTCGGCCGCCCGCGCCCTGCGCGGGGGCACCGGCGGCCGGAGGGCCGCCCTGCTCCTGCGCCGGGGCGCCGCGCCGGGCTCGGCGGCCCTGGGGCTGCTGCTGGGCGGGAATGCCCTGAGGCGGCACAACGCCCATGGCGGCGGGGCCCGTCGGCTGCGGACCGGCCGCTTCCGGTGCACCGCCGCGAGCGTGGCGATGACTGCCGGTGGGGGCTCCCTCGGCGTTCTGGGCGGGGTTCGCCGCCGCGACCGCCGACGGGTCCTCGTCCGGGTGGGGGCGCGCCCGGCGCCGCCCGGTGGGCCGTGGGGCGTCCGCGGGCTCGACCGCGCTCCCCTGCTGGCCCGCGGTGTTGTCGCCGACGACCGCGGGCAGCGCGGCGGGCGCGCCCGGGGCGCCCTGCTGGGCGGCGGTGCGCGGGTCGGCGGTACGGGGATCGGCCGTACGAGGGTCAGCTGTGTTCGGGTCGGCCTTACGGAGGTTGGGCGGAGGCGTACCGCCCTGTGTGCCGCCGCCCTGTGTGCCGTTGCCCTGCGTACCGCCGCCGCTGGTGTCGCCTGGTGCGCCGCTGGGGGCCGTGCCGTGCCGGCCGTGGCGTGCGGCCGGGATCTGGCCGCTGGGGTTGCCGCCCGCGGTGCCCGTACCGGCGCCTGCACCCGTACCGGCACCCGCGCCCGTACCCACTCCGGTGCCCGTACCGGAGGTGCCCTGCCCCCGCGTACCGTCGCCCTGTCCGGCGGCGTTGCCGTCCACGCGCTCCTGCTCCGCGGCGGCCGCCGCCGAGATCGGCACCTCCAGGACGTAGGCGTGACCGCCCATGCCCGGCATCTCATGGGTCTGGAGCACGCCCCCGTGCTGGCGCACGATCCCGCGCACGATCGGCTCGTGCACCGGGTCGCCGCCCGCGTACGGTCCGCGGACCTCGATCCGTACGACATCGCCGCGCTGGGCCGCCGCGACCACGATCGTGGAGTCGCTCGCCGAGGCGCCCGCTGCGGTGTTGCCGGTGGAGTCGACCCCGGCGACGTCCGCGATCAGATGCGCGAGCGCCTGGGCGAGCCGCTCCGGGTCCACCTCGGTGTCGATCGGCGGCGCGTGCACGGCGAACTGCGCGCGCCCCGGGCCGATCAGCTCGACCGCGCCCTCGACACCGGCCGATACGACCTCGTCCATCGAGACCGTACGGCGGGCCAGCTCCTCGCCGTCCGCGTCGAGCCGCTGATAGCTCAGGACGTTGTCGACGAGCGTGGTCATCCGGGTGTAGCCGGCGGCGAGGTGGTGCAGGATCTGGTTGGCCTCGGGCCACAGCTGCCCGGCCGGGTCGTCGGCGAGCACACCGAGCTCATGGCGCAGCTGGAGCAGCGGTCCGCGCAGCGACTGGTCCAGCACGGCGAGCAGCTGGCCGTTCCGGGCGGTGACGGACTCCAGCTGTGCCGCGTACCGCGCGCGCTCCTCGGCGAGCTGCGCTTGCAGCTCCTCCAGGGCCTTGGTGTGCTGGGTGGTGAGCTCCTCCACCTCCTCGGCGTGCCGGGCGGTGAGGCTCTCCACCTCCTCCGTGTGCCGGGTGGTGAGGCTCTCGACCTCCTCGGCGTGCTGGGCCGCCATGGCCGTCTCGGGACGCCGGTCGGTGAAGGTCAGCACGGCGCCCACGAGTTGCTCGCCGTCGCGGACGGGCGCGGTGGTCAGATCGACCGGGACCTCGCCGCCGTCCTTCGCCCACAGCACCTGGCCACGCACCCGGTGCTTGCGGCCGGAGCGCAGGGTGTCGGCGAGGGGCGACTCCTCGTACGGGAAGGGGGAACCGTCCGGGCGCGAGTGGTGTACAAGAGAGTGAAGCTCCTGACCGCCCATGTCGCTGGCCCGGTAGCCGAGGATCTGCGCGGCGGACGGGTTGACGAGGACCACCTTGCCCTCGGTGTCCACGCCGACCACGCCCTCCGCCGCCGCGCGCAGGATCATCTCGGTCTGGCGCTGCTGACGGGCGAGTTCGGCCTCGGTGTCGAGCGTCCCGGTCAGGTCGCGCACGATGAGCATCAGCAGCTCATCGCCGGTGTAGCTGTACTGATCGGCGTAAGGAGTCCGCCCGTCCTCCAGATTCGCGCTGGTCACCTCGACGGGGAACTGCGCCCCGTCGGTGCGCCGGGCCATCATCCGGGTGGGCTTGATGCCGTCCCGCTGTGCCTCGTCGGGGCGCCGCATCGACCCGGGAATGCGATTGGGATCGAAGGAGGGAAGCAGATCGAGCAGACCACGGCCGACCAGGGCAGTGCCCGGAGCCTCGAAGGACTCCAGCGCGATGTGGTTGGCGTTGACGATCGTGCCGTTGCAGTTGACGAGCAACAGCGCGTCCGGCAGGGCGTCGAGTATCGCCGCGAGGCGAGCAGCGCCTCGGGATGGCCTGCTGCTCACGACGACGCTTCCTCCCTGGCTACCGCACCTTGCTGACACCCGCGGTCATTTTGCCGTCCCATCTGCGGAGTGTCTCTAGGGGAGTCTACGGGCACCAGGGCCAGGCGCGACGGCGGATGAGAGGGAGGTCGCAGCGCGACGTACGCGTCTCGGCGCACGCCCGGACAAACTTCACCGAGCTCTCCTCTTCTCACTCCAGACCCAATCCCCAGGTCAGCTCCCAGGAGTGCGCAAAACGACCGAGAACCGGTTCCACCGGGCGATTTCACATCCATTGGTGCGGTTGAACCAGGCGTTGACGGGACGCCCCGCCCAATGGCCGGTCACCCGAGCCGTGATCGGCCCGCCGTACTGCCCGGTGCACATCGCGTCCGGCGGCACCGGCGCGAACGGATCCCGGCCCCACACGGTCTGCGAATCCAGCTGTGCACACGCGGCCCGCGCCCGGGGATGCGTACCGCCGGTCGGGTGGCAGTCCAGCACATAGGTCGCGGCGTCATCGGGATCACCGGTCTCGCTCACGGTGATCACGAGCCGGTCCGCGCTCTCCCCGTCGAACGGCAGGGGCAACGGCAGCGGCGTGGCCCCGGCGGGAGCCAGCGCACCCACGGTGGCGGCGGTCGTCAGGGCGGCGGTGACGGCGAGGCGGTGCAGCAGGGGCATGGAGGCACTCCTGGTGGTGATCAGAGGGGGCGCGCTGCCCCTGCCCCCTCTAACGCGCCGCCGAGGCGCGCGTTGCGCCGCCATAAGGGGCTGCGTACGGGGGCTGTGTACGGGGCTGTGCCGGCCGTAAGGGCGCCGCTCGGCGTAAGGGCCGCGCGGGCCATAAGGCTCCCCGCGGCCGTACGGCCCGCACGCCGCCGTACGGGCCGCGCCCCCACAAGGGCTTTGCGATGGGCCCCGCCCGCCGAGTACCGTGGTCCGCGATTGGTGACATCCCACTGGGCTGTGACATCATCTGCACACACCGCCTCGCGCTCGCGCGAGCGACCGGTGTGCTGGAGGCTTCGCCTAGTCTGGTCTATGGCGCCGCACTGCTAATGCGGTTTGGGCCCTAAAGCCCATCGAGGGTTCAAATCCCTCAGCCTCCGCTCTCCGATCAGGGAGCCCGTGCCGATGGCCCGGGCTCCCTGTGTCGTTCCGGCGGGAACTGTGAATGATCGCGGGACCGGACCGGCGCCGGACTGGAACAGACCGGATCGGACTGGGCCGGGACCGGACTGGAGCGGACCGGACTGGGCTGGGACCGGGCTGGAGCGGACCGGAGCGACGCCGACGGCCCCGCTCTCCCCCTTTACTCCGGCCGCTGCGAACGACCCCGCCCAGCCGCCCCGGACCAGATGGACGCCAAGCCTTCGGCGGTGACGACGTAGCGTGACTGATCGGTATCCCTCGGTGGCACCCGCCCTCGCTACGCAAGCGTCGCGCGACGCGGAACCCAGCTCTCCGGCGCCTTGCAACGGCCGTCCCGGCGCCCCCTGAAAATGGCGTTTCCGCAGGTCAGTAGGGGTATGGGAAACGGATTTCGCCTGACGGCGCAGGTCATGTAATGTTGTCCCCGCAACGCCGACCGGCAAGAAAAACCGCCGGGAAGCCAAGCGCTCGTAGCTTAACGGATAGAGCACTTGACTACGGATCAAGAGGTTGCAGGTTCGAATCCTGCCGAGCGCGCACCAGCTCAGAGGCCCCTTCCAGTGATGGAAGGGGCCTCTTGCGTTACCCGTTGACGGCGGTCGTTGACGGCAACCGCCGCGCGCCTCGATCGGACGGCGACCAGAGCGTCACCCGCGCCGTCATCGTCGTCCGGGCCGTCGCCGTCACGAAGGGCATCCCCGACGCGGTCGAAAGCGGAGCGCTGCGAGTCCAGCCGGACGAAGGTGTAGACGTCCATCGTCACGCGGATCGAACTGTGCCCGAGCATTTCCATGATCATCCGGGCGTCGGCCCCTGCTCGTGGAGCAGAGACGCACAGGTATGGCGGAGATCATGGAACCGGACGCGTCGGACGCCTGCCTTGTCGCACAGGAGAGCGAAGGCACAGTTCAGGTTGCGCGGCTCGATCGGTGTCCCGTTCTTCGTGGTGAACACGAGATCGCTGCTGCCGCCCTTCCACTTCTCTCCCGCCACCAGCCGATCCCCGCGTTGCTGGGCACGGCGAGCCCGGAGCGCCGTCACACACTCGGCGGGCAGCGCCACCCGCCGGGCGGACCTCTGAGTCTTCGGGGCCGAGATCAGCAGCTCCCCATTCACGCGCTGGAGCGTCTGGCGGATAGTGAGCGAGCCGCCCACCAGATCTACGTCCTTCCACCGAAGGCCGAGTACCTCACCGCGCCGCAGGCCAATCCGTACGGCCAACTCGTACACCGCCCAGAGCCGGTTGCCCCGTGCCGCCGTCAGGAGCTGACGCCTTTCCCTCACGGTCAGCGGCTCTATCTCGCGCTTGGTGCCCATGCCCAGCTCCACGTTCTTGGCCACGTTGCGCGGCAACTCGTCCTCCCGCACAGCGTGCTCCAGCGCGGCCCGCAGTAGCACCAGGAGGAACCGCACGGTCCGATCGGACGGGTACGCCTTGCAGCACTTGCCCAGCGCACAGCAGCGGCGTTTCCGTTCCGGGCGTGCTTTGTCCTTCCCCTGAGCGCAGCACTGGCACCTACGGGCCGTGGTGGCGAGGAAGGCCCGGATGTCCCGCGCGGTGAGCCGCGTCAGCTTCTTCTTCCCGAGGCCCGGAGCGAGGTAGTTCCGCACGAGGGAGTCATAAGCGGCGTACGTGGCCGGACGGACCTTGATGCGTGCGACGTTGGCCAGCCAGTACGTCAGGAAGTCGCCCAGACTCTGTTTGCTCGTGGCGACGGGGAGCCCGTTGTTGGACTCGGCCTTTGAGCCTGGTCAGCTTGTCGTGGGCGTCATCGCAGGTCTTCCCGTAGACACTGCGTCGCTTGTGCGTGCCGTCGGCCGTCAGGACGTACGCGATGCCCTCCCAACGCCCATCCTTGCGCTGGTAGATGCTTCCCCCGCCGTTCGCGTTCTCCTTGTTCATGTAGAGGAATCGCTACAGGGATTGCCGGAGTTCCAGCAGGTCACGGTCCAGATGCGAGCTTGGGATAGCCGTGCGACTCGATCGCCTTGGCCACGTCGAAGGCCAAGCCGTTCGTGAACCGCGAGTCGTCATCCCCGCTCTCCGGCGCGACCGGATAGACGGGCTCAGGGGCGGCGGCCTTCACTTGACCAGCTCCAGCGCCGCCGCCCGGTAGGCCACGCCGTTGGACAGCTGACCGTTGAAGACCCGCGCCCACGGAGTGGCGAACAGCTCCGCCACCCGCACCGGCATCCCTGGTTGAAGCCCACCCGACAGACCGCTCTCCGGCACGGTGATCTTCATCTGCTCCGCGCGACCCTCCTCCATGAGGAAGACGGTCAGGATGTGCAGTGTCTCCCCGGTGTCGAGATCGGTGGCGACCTCACCCGTGTCGGGGTTCTTGACCTTCGGCACCGGGAGGGTGCCAGCGATGAACTGAGTGGAGGGCAGCAGCCCCACGCGGATACGGGTCATAGCCATGCTCGGACTCCCTTTCGTGGCCGACCGCTTGTGCGGCCGGGGCACCAGCTATGACCCAGCCAGGCTGGCTAGGTCAAGCGAGCTAGCCATGGGAATGGCGAGGGTTTGGGTGTGTTTAGGTGGGCTAACACGGCTACCCTTGGACCATGACGCCGTCGACGCACGACGCCCGTCCGCCGTATCAGCAGGCGGCCGATGCCCTCCGGAGCGAGATCAAGGCGGGCAAGCTCAAGCCGGGGGAACAGCTCCCCTCGCACCGCGAGTTGCAAGAGCGATTCGGCATCGCCAACATGACCGCCCGCAGCGCTCTTCGCGTGCTCCGGGAAGAGGGCTTCATCTACACCGTGCAGGGGCGCGGCAGCTATGTAGTCGACGCGATCGGCCCCAGCGGTGAGGTGATCGAGGCCAAGCGCTACACGTCTCCCCAGAAGACGGCCGGAACGGCCGAGGCTCCGACGAGCACAGAACCCACCGGAACCCTCACCGAAGCACTTCTAGAGGTCCGGGACCAGCTCCGCACCTTGAACGCGGAGGTCCAGACCCTCAAGCGGGAAGTCGCTGAACTGAAGTCGCGGCAGCACTCGTAGACCGTTCTCACCGGGGGCTCTCCCGGAGATGACGGCCTTTCCGTTGGATACTTCCTCGCCCTTTGATCGATCACTCTTCTGGTACGGCGGGGCGGTACAGCGCCAGGAAGCCGCCAAGCAGAGCGAACGCGAAAAGGAACAGCTCCGTTTCTACCCTGCTGACGCCGCCTTCGGCCACCTGAGTCCCGAGAACGATCCACGTCGCCGATCCCATGGAAACCAGTAGGTGATTGTCTCGCTCCCGTAGCAGCCGCATCCCTACCCACAGCAGCAGTGGCACCAGCGTCAACCAGGCGAGTGTGGCCAGCACGCCCTCGATGAACCCTGCACCGATGCCTCCTTCCGGTTTGGCCTGTTGCGCTTCTAACTCCCACTCCTTGGCGGACTCCCAGATCCAGTAAGTCGCATGGGCAGCGGCTGCCGTGACGCCGCCGCCCTTTATCCAACGGCATAGCCTGCTACTCAACATGGCTTCACCTTTCACACCACAGCCCTCGCACACCTGAGTACGCATACTCAAAAGGGTGTGGCTCCTTTGGAGGGACGGTTTCTCCCGTGTAGGCCGGCGGGCCGAAAGCTCCCAGATGATTCCTCAGGCTATGGCGACGACCTCCTAGCGGATCTTGCTCATGGCCGATACGGTTACCTGTTGCGTTCGCCCGAGGGTCATCTGCATTGCGTGCGATCGACTTGGCAAAGTCCCAGTTCAACCAATCCCTCCAGAAGAACCACGCCAGGCTAAGATATCGACGCCGAGGGCGTTGGGGTGTGTAACAGGCGGCTCCGTGCGGTGGAGGTCTATGGCACCGTCGAAATCCGCTCCGGCGAGGTTCGCGCTGTGGAAATCCGCTCCGGTGAGAATCGCGTCGTGGAATGCCGCGCCGTAAAGCCTCGCGTCGGACAATATCGCGCCAACGAGGACCGCGCTGGAGAAGTTTGCGTCGCGGAGGTCGGCGCCGCCAAGGACCGCATGGGTGAGGTCTGCACCGCAGAGGACGGCTCCAGTGAGATCCGCATTGCAAAGATCCGCACCCTTGAGGTGCAGATATTCAAGGCTGATTGGCTGGGTGCGATCGGCGTGAAGACGGGATGCGGGGCAGGTGAGTGCAGTCAAGGCAGCCTGTACGTCGGCCTCGGGAATCTCGTCAATTTCGGGCATGCCAAGCGGGATCTCGCGTCTGCGGGTGGTCTGCTCAAGTGCTGTGCGGAGTGCAGCAGCACCCAGCTCGCCCTTTGAGGCGGGGCGTTGCTTGGGCTGAGTGCGAGGGGCGCGGTCACGGATGAAGGCGTTCAAGACGAGGGCGGCTTGGGGAGCCTGACCGGGGGAGTCCTGCACAATCTGTTTCAGCGCCACGACCCCGCCGAGGCGTACGTACATCTGCTCCGAGTCCAGCCGCTCAAGGGCTTTGGTGAATCGGTCGGTGACTTGGCCGTGGCGGGCAAGCCGGTAGTTCCGTGCGGTGTACAGCAGCGCTACGACACCACCAAGCGCTGCGGTGATCTGCACGATCGCTAGCCGATACTGCCCCTCAGCTTGTGTTCGTGTCTCCGCCGTTAAGTGATCCCACTCGGGCCGAGTCATCGGGACTAAGGCACGTATCAGGGCCCCACCCCACCACCACAGAATTGCGCTTAGAACCCCGACAGCGACGGTCGCCCCGGCCGCGCGGAGCATCGCCGCTCGGCTGCGCCACCCCCGTACTTTGTTGACCATACAGACAGAACACCACGCGGCTCGCCGCCCAGGCGCGGAACTTGAGGGAAATTAGAGCTGGGTGTGGCTCCTTTGGAGGGACGGTTTCTCCTGTGCAGACCTGCGGGCTGGCAGTTCCCAGATGATCCCTCAGGCCATGGCGACGACCTCCTAGCGGATCTTGCTCATGGCCGATATGGTCACCCGCTGCGTTCGCCCGAGGGTCATCTGCATTGCGTGCGATCGACTTGGCAAAGTCCCAGCTCAGCCAGCCTCGCAGAGGAGCCTCGGTTCACTCAGGGGTGGCTGCCATCAAATCAAGTCTGTTGGCGTGCACCTCTAAAGCCAAGTTCTCCGGGCTTGGGCATGGTGGTCCAGTGCCGCAGATCGAAACGGGTGGCCTGCGGCTGCGCTTGCTACGACCGTCGTTAGTAGCCGTCACCGGTCGTCGCTGAGCGACCTCGGACGGTCCAGGGACGACCCAGGACTCAGCCAACACGGAGCGAAGCACCCCATCGCCAGCGCCGCTTCTCGTCACTCAAGCGGCACGGGAACGGCTGGGAGCTGTTCCCTATAGGGCCATGTGAAGGTGCGGTCCGGTTCAAGGTGGGCCTCTCCCCAGTGGATGACGTGAATGCTGTTCTCGGCGTCCGCAGTGAAGAACACGCAGACGAGCCTTGTAGAAGCTCCTAGCTCCTCGAAGGCTTCGTGCAGCCCCAGGTACTCCTCCGTCGCCAGACCGCCGTCGACCTCGAACAGGCCGTCCGGGGACTGCGGCCCGTGTGCCTGGAACAACCGACGGCGAGTGGGCGACACGTTGGCGGGCAACCGGGCACGGTCCAGAGACCTCGGCCTGTCTGCGTACCGGAACGGGAAGATCGCGTGATCGTTGATCACCGCATACTCATATCCGCGCACGTCCCGCACGGACTCCCTCAGCTTCCGCGCTGTCTCCGCCAGGTTCTTCCGTACCAGCCCTGCCAGGGCGACACCGTATGGACTCCGCTTCTTCAGCCCTGCCGCGAGGTGCGCAGCATGAGCCTTCGCGTGCGCTTTAGTCAGCTGCACCGGGACGGCAGCGGCGACCGCGCCGGCATGCTGCCCAAATCGTTCGATGGTCCAGGCCGACGGCCCCACCGCATGAGCACCCGATACAGACAATGCGTCCCCCTCTGCCCGATCACCCCGTTTTCAAGTATGTGACACGTACATGAAGGGGACACAAGAGGGCGATCTGGCCACGGGAGGCCACAGTTCCTCGCTCCTCAGAACAGCCACAACTGATCATTGGCGGCCGTGACCTGCGGCCGTCTTCTGGATCACTGCTCTGAACTGCCGTGCAGCTGTCGCCAGTTGTCAGCGTTAGTCGCCAACGAGCGCCCTTCCACGGCCCCAGCACTGCCCGGGAGGGCGCTCGTGTGTGAGCACCGCATTAGGAGTTCGATCCGAGCCCGTTCCAGGTGCTGCTGATGGTCGGTGTGACGGGCAGGCGGGGGTGTTGCTGTACATGCCCGTCCAACACCGCTGATGTCAGCCGTGGATGTCAGAGGGCTTCACCCCTAAGTGTTATGCCGGAGCATCCGTGGGCGGCGGGGTGGATTCCAGTCTCTCGACGTCACCAATTAGTTCGCGCACGCTCCCGTACCGATGGGCAACATCATGTGCCGCGCATTTCCGCACGATCTGGCTCGGCGCATCATCTTGGGACATCAGAGCCTCTCTTCCAGTGAAGATATAGGAAAGCACCCAGCCGATCGAGTAGATTTCATTGCGTACGCCGTAGTCTTTGAAGTTCGCCAGGAGGGGGTCCCGATAGGTTCCCCGCATCTCTGTCTTTGTTCGTGTGAACTCGGAATTCTTGTCCTTGGCGAGGCCGAAGTCTGACAGCTTTACAAGGACGGCCCCACCGTTAAAGGTCTTCACCAGAACGTTTTGGAGGCTGACATCGCGGTGAAGTAAGCCTTCGCTGTGGATGTAATTGACGCCGTACAGGAATTGCAGCGCAATTCTCTTCCGTGACGAAAATGGCAACGTGTTGTTGCGCTTCTTGATATACTTGCGGAGCGTGGACTCGCAAAACTCCATCAGGTATTCATTGCGAGTTGCGTCGTACTGGAATACCTCAACTATGTACGGGAATCTTAGGCGCTTGAGGATCTCGAATTCTTGCCGGAACCGATGAAGATCCCGTTCGCTCATGTCCTTGTTGGCGCGCTTGACGGCGAATTTGATTCCGTAGTCAGGATCGGTGAACGAGAACACCTTGGCGTACGAGCCTTCGCCTATCAGCTGCAACTGAGTGCGCTGGCTGGACTTCTTCAGTTTGATCTCGGTGTCTGGGCGAGAAAAAACTGGCTCGTATTTGGTGATTGCAATTTGCTCGAAGTCGTCCGGGATGGTGCTGCCCCCGCTGCGCGCTAGCCAAGGCTGGCACCTCTTTATTGCACCTATGTAGGACTCTGCGAGGTGTACCTGTATTCCGGCATGCTTGAGAGAATCAAGGAAATTGGTGACTTCCTTGATGAGTGCGAGCATTTCCCTGCTTTGCTCGGCCCAGTAGTGGTGGGTCGTCTCCGCTCTGTTGTTGATGGATTCGAAATGCTCGTTTAGCTGTTCGTGAAGGCTGGCGAAGGCGCGGCCGAATCGAGGATCACTCACATACAGGCGGAGGAAAGAATTCGAAACTTTCGTGTCTGCATAAGAATTCGAGAGGTCGGTCAGCATCAACTCGGTAGGGTCAGCCATTTTTTATCCTCCTGGCGGTTGCTTTTTGCTCGCCTTCCTCTTTTGGTACCTAGCCAGGTTAAGGTTTGTTTTGGGCTTGCGGGGTGAGGATCCAGGAAAAGGGCAAGGCGGGGCGACCCGCTCACGACTCGCCCCAGCTCCCATCCCGTCCGCCATGGACCACGCCCGCTCCACATGCGTGTGGGTCGATGGCGGACGGGATGGGAGCTCCTCGCAACCACCCACGGATCCGCATCCGGCAGCGCTCCCCCGGCTCCCGGGGCCGACCGATCCCCCACCGTAGGCATCGTCTTTGACGGCGAGTTGGGCAGTGCGATCGCCCGCTTCACTGCCCGGTCCAGCCACACCTGGCGGGCGTAGGCGCAGCGCCCGTAGCGCGGGCCGAAGGCATGAGCGCGAAGGGCGGCGGAGCCGGGAGCCCGTCCGGCGGAGCGGAGCGCAGCAGGTCTTGAAGAGGCAGAGAAGATTGGATCGCTCAGGCTGGGTTGTACCCCAATCTCTGAGCGGCCAGGACTGCATGCAGTTCGGGCCACTGGTAGCCGCAGTTGACATCAACGCTGACATCAACGAGGGCACACACAACCGGTCAGCCGCTCGCCGTGACTGGCTGTCGGGGAGGTTGCGCGGAGCCCTGCCAGCCCCCTGCCCGAACCTGCGGATCAAGAGGTTGCAGGTTCGAATCCTGCCGAGCGCGCACCAGCTCAGAGGCCCCGTTCCATTCATGGAACGGGGCCTCTGGCGTGTGTGGTGACAGTAACGGCAGACCCGGAACGTTCGGGCGCGGAGACGCGGTGTCAGTGATATGTCGGGGTGGTCGGGCCGGTGCCGGTGGATTGTCGGGGGAGGGGCTGGAGCCTTGCCGGAGAGCCTGTCGGGTGCCCGTCCGGCAGGCGTGCGACAGGCAAGGAAACAGCATGACCACTCACGTCACGATCATCGGTGCCGGACTTGGCGGCCTCACGCTCGCCCGCGTCCTGCACGTCCACGGCATCCCGGCCACCGTCTACGAGGCGGAGGTCTCTCCGACGGCGCGTTCGCAAGGCGGGATGCTCGACATCCACGACTACAACGGCCAACTGGCTGTGCGGGCGGCCGGTCTGATGGATGAGTTCCGTAGCATCGTCCTGGAGGGCCGTCAGGCGGTGCGGGGCCTCGACCAGGAGGGAAACGTCCTGGTCGACGAACCCGACGACGGTGCGGGCGGACGCCCTGAGGTGCAGCGCGGCGAACTGCGGCAGATGCTGCTCGACTCGCTCCCGGCGGGCACCGTCCGGTGGGGGCACAAGGTCAGCGGTGTTCGTGGCCTTGGCGACGGCCGCCATGAGGTGACCTTCGCGGACGACAGCACCGTCGTCACGAGCCTGCTGGTCGGCGCGGACGGCGCGTGGTCTCGGGTCCGGCCGGTGCTTTCCACCGCCAGCCCCGTGTACGCCGGTACGTCGTTCGTCGAGACCTACCTGTTCGACGCCGACACGCGGCACCCTGCTGCCGCGAAGGCGGTCGGTGGCGGGTCGATGTTCGCAGGCGATCAGGGCAAGAGGCAGATCGGGGCTCAACGAGAGAAAGGCGGGACCCTTCACGTCTACGCGATGCTGTCCGAGCCGCTGGACTGGTTCGGCGGTATCGACTTCGCCGATCCCGCCGCGGCCGCCGCACAGATCGCGCAGGCGTTCGACGGCTGGGCGCCGGAACTCACCGCCCTGATTACCGACAGCGACACCGCACCGGTTTTGCGCCCCCTCTACACGCTGCCGGCCGGGCACCGGTGGGACCGGGTGCCAGGGGTGACCTTGGTCGGCGACGCCGCCCACCTCATACCCCCGAACGGCGAGGGCGCCAACCTGGCCATGCTGGACGGCGCCGAACTCGGCGAGGCCCTCGTCACGCACCCCGGCGACATCGAGACCGCTCTGTCCGCATATGAGCAAGCGATGTTCCCTCGCAGTGCCGCGCAGCTCGCGACGGCCGAAGACCCTGACAATCCCACGCTCGAGGACGTGATCAAGCTCTTCGCCCGGGACGAGTAGATCTCGTCAGCCGCCGGCTGAGGCCGCCACGGTGACGGTCACTTGGCTCAGGTATCTCGATCGCTCCGGCCGGTCGTCCGCTCTTGTGGGGGTGGGCCGCCGGAGGATGCGTGGTCCGTAGCGCGGTCGGCGACCCCGGCAGCCAGGAAGCTCCGCGCGGGCGGTACGGCTACGGGTCTTGGCTCCGCTGTACCTCTTGGGGCTCCTGGCGGCGTACCTGGTCGCTGTCTGCGCCCCGTTCGGACGGCCGAGGGGGATCGCGTCAATCGACGGTCGTCGGTCTCAAGCTCTCGGCCGCAATGCCTTGCGCAGGGCGGCCGCTCGGGCGAGGCGTATGTCTCGTGGCGCTTCGTGCAGTTCCGTCTCCGGCATGCGGAACGCGTCGTCCTCGAAGCGGGGGATGACATGGATGTGGACGTGGTGAAGTGCCTGACCTGGGATGTGGTTGTTCTGCGTGACCGTGCTTCCGGTCGCCCCGTAGGCGTCTTTCACCGCTGAGGTCACTCTCGCCGTGACCTCGATGAGCTCATGCAGGAGATCAGGGGGGACGTCATGAAGGTCGGTCAGATGTGACACGGGCAGGACGAGGGCGTGGCCGGGGTTGTTCGGCCGCTGCTTGAGCGCGGGGACGATGAAGACGTTCTCCGAGCGGTAGGCGACCAAGTCCTCGTCCATCTCGCGTTGCCCGATACGGCAGAAGGCGCAGTCACTCACCCTGGAGACCTCCGAAGTCACGCCACGCCAGCCCTGTCCGGCTCGAGCGCCGACCCTGTCCGGCTGGAGCGCCGACGCTGCCCTGCTGGATCGTCGGCCCGATCCGGCTGGATCGATGAGTCTGGCAGGCCGGTGCCCAGAGGGGCACCTACGTGTCCGGCTCGGTGGCGGGGCTACCGAGCCGGACCTCGGTTCAATGGCCTATACGGCGGCCGGAGTTTTCCGGGCGGCGGTCCGGTCGGCCATGCCGCCACCGCCGGTGCTCACTCCGCCGCGCGGGGTCCGTGTGCCGTGGCCGTCGGCCTTGAACTTGCCGTCCCGCAGCTCGAAGCGCTGGGGTGGCGAGCAGCCGATCGCCGGGGTGATCAGCAGGCTCGTGGTGATGGGCGCGGGGTTGGTGCTCGCCGTCGAGAACTCGCAGATCGCGCCGCGTCCGGTGACCGGGAACCAGAACCAGCTGTCCACCGCGCCGACCCGTACCTCGTCCGACAGCACGAACCGGCCGTGCTCCCGGGCGAATGCCTTCAGACGGACGGTGGCCCTCAGCGGGTCGACAGTGGACCGGATCGCGGTCAGGGTGAACTTGACGTTCTTGTCGGCGTCCAGGACCGAGGACGCGATCTGCCTGGTTTCGGCCGCTCGTCCGTCGCTCGGCCGCCCGCCGTGGGCTTTGGCTTCGATGGGTTCGGCAGGGGCAGCCAGCATGGCGACGGTCGCCGCGGCGGTGATCAGCACCGAGCTGCCGCGCACGAGCGCGCTCGCTTGTATCGGCATGTTTCCTCCCAGGTGTTCATGCGTGCCATTCGCGCATGAATGCCACTGTTTTTCTTCCACCTGGAAACGGGAAAAGTGCCTGAATCACCCGTTCGCGTGCGGTGTCACCTGGTCGGAGCCGGACAAGTGCTCCACCGGTCGGTCCCTGTGCTGCTGGGCGCGGCGGGTCCATGGTGTCGTCCACAGCCCCCTGGTGTCGTCACGGCCCCGTGGCGTCGTCACACGGTCGGCGGGAGGGCGCCGGAGAGCCGGCCGCTGGGCTTTCGGGGTGCGGGCGTACGGGCGAACGGGCGACGATCGGGCTTACTGGTGCTGGACCGGCGGGCAGTAGCCGGTCTTCTCTCCGATGGTGTTGATTTCGGCGTTGGGCCGGGGGTCGCCCGCGTAGTTGATCTGGTTCGTGCAGCTCACGCCGGGCTTCTTGGGGGTGCCGGACGGTGTGTCGGCCTTCTGCGGCTTCGGGCAGTGGCCCGTCTCTTCGCCGATGCTGTTGATTTCGGCGTTGGACCTGGGGTCCCCCGCGTAGTTGATCTGGTTGGTGCAGCGCCCGTCGGACTTCTTCGGTGTGCCCGACGGTGTGGTGTTGGCGGAGTCATCGGGGGTCTTGGCCGTGGGGGACTGCGGGGCGCTCGCGGAGGGGGACGAGGGCGAGGACGAGGTGTCGGCCTCGCTGTCCTGGCAGGCGGTGAGCCCGAGCGCGGCGACGGCGATGATCATGGCGGCGGCGGCCTTGCGGGTGTGGCGGAGTGCGGTGCGGTTCGACATGGGGTTTCCCGTTCTCGCGAAATGGTGTTCCGGGCTCGTGACAACAAGGCTGTCGGCCGCCGCTGATGCTCCGTCGCTGTACGGCTAACGCCCCGCTAACGCCCGACGTGGACCATCGGTCCTCGGGTACGGGGCGGTGTCGGCGCCGTCCCGGAGTCGTCGGCGCCGTCCCGGAAGGGGTGGGATTCCGCTCCGAGCCGTCCGCCCCGATGGTGGATTTCCCTTAGCGGGGAGAATGACGTAGAGTTACGTTCATCGACGCGGGGTGGAGCAGCTCGGTAGCTCGCTGGGCTCATAACCCAGAGGTCGCAGGTTCAAATCCTGTCCCCGCTACTCGGATATCGAGGGCCCGGCACTTCTTCAGTGCCGGGCCCTCGGTCGTTCGGCCACTTCGTGGCCCGGGGCCGCGTCGAGATCCCCCCGCCCCGCCGCCGTCAGCGTGTGGCCTTCCAGCTCACCGGGCGCTTGGTGTCGTCGCCCGTGCTGTACGTCACCACCGACGGCCGTATGCCGTTCGGCACCAGGAACACCTTGCACAGGGAGACCTTCGCGCCCACCGCGAAGTCGTCCGGATCCTTGCCCCGGCACACCGCCTCCTCGGTGTCGCCGGTGATGAGGGGCTGGTCGTCCACACCGCCTGTGTCCTCGAGTCCGGTGGGGGTGTTGAGGAAGGGGTAGTGGAGGGAGTTCTCGCCGATGTTCTCGAAGGTCATGGTGACGTAGTACGGCTGGGTCGTCCGTACGTCGGACGCGTCCACGCCCGCCGTCCTCAGCTGGGCGTGTGTGCCCTTGCGTACCTTCACCGCGGTGACCCGCAGGGCGCCCCGCATATGGTCCGAGCCGCTCTTGTAGGTGATCGACGTGGGCTCGCCGAGCCGGAGCGTCTTGCCGCCGTCGCTGTCGGCCGCCAGGTCGGCGCGGGTCGCGGGCTGCCGTCGGCCGGACGCGGCGGCGGTGTCGTCCTCGCAGCCGGTGGTGGCGAGGCCGAGGAGGGTGACGCCGAGGGCGCAGAGCAGAGCGGTGCCTGATCGGGCGGTGCCTGATCGGGCGGTGCCTGATCGGGCGGTGCGAGGCAGGCGGTTGGGCATGAAGCGGTCCCCCGTGGTTGATGGCGGTCGGTGAGGACGTCCAGCGGGCGGCGGTGGTCTTGGATGGATACGCCGGTCACGGGGCGTCAGTTCACCTCATCGGTTCCCGTTGTGATGATCTTGCGGCGGGGCGGATCATCATGCCCGTGACAAAACCACTGGTTGGGGCTGTGATCAACTCGAGGCGAGAGCTTGAGACGAGGCTGTAGCAATACGCCCGCGGCCAACTACCGTGATCGGCATGGACGATCCCGCCGTGGTGCTGGTGCAGCGGTTCTGGCAGGAGCTCGGGCTGCCCGGACTCATCGATGTGCACACCCACTTCATGCCCCAGCGCGTACTGGACAAGGTCTGGGCCTACTTCGACGCCGTCGAGCCCCGCTGGCCCATCACCTACCGCGAGGAGGAGACCGAGCGGCTCGCGATGCTACGGGCGTTCGGGGTACGGGCCTTCACCGCGATGCTCTACCCCCACAAGCCGGACATGGCGCGGTGGCTGAACGACTGGGCGGCCGGGTTCGCCGCCCGTACGCCCGACTGTCTGCACACCGCGACCTTCTTCCCCGAGCCCGGTGTGGAGGGATATGTGCGCGCGGCGCTCGACGGCGGGGCGCGGGTGTTCAAGGCCCATGTGCAGGTGGGGGCGTACGACCCGGGTGACGCGCTGCTCGACCCGGTGTGGGGCACGCTCGCCGAGAGCGGGACGCCCATCGTCATCCACTGCGGCTCGGGGCCCGGCCCGGGGAAGTACACCGGCCCCGAGCCGGTGGGGCGGGTGCTCGCCCGCCATCCCCGGCTGCGCCTGATCATCGCGCATATGGGGCTGCCGGAGTACGCGGACTTCCTGGGGCTGGCGGAGCGGTACGACGGCGTCCACCTGGACACCACGATGGCCTTCACCGACTTCACCGAGAGCCGGTGGCCGTTTCCGCGGGCGGAACGGGGAAGGCTGGCCGCCCTCGGGGACCGGGTGCTGTTCGGGAGCGACTTCCCCAACATCCCGTACGGGTATCGCCATGCGCTGGACGCGCTGACGCGGATCGGCCAGGACGAGGAGTGGCTGCGCGCGGTCTGCTACGGGAACGCGGCGCGGCTGTTCGGGATATGAGGTCCTGCTCGGGACAGAGGGCTTGCGATGGCGTCCGCCCGCCCCCGCCCCCGCCTCGCCCGGTGCCGGGGGTGCCGGGCGGGGGCAGGGGCCGGGGTCAGGGTCAGCCCTTGTCCAGCGGCAGTGCCTGGGCCAGGGTGCGCCACTGCTCGCGGGGGATGTCCTTCATCGGGTCGGCGGTCACCACCTGGATCGCCACGTGGTCGGCGCCCGCGGTCAGGAATTCGTCGACGCGCGCCCGGATCGCCTCCGCGTCACCGAAGGCGTACATGGCGGAGAGGAGGCGGTCGCTGCCACCGTCCACGAAGTCCGCGTCCTCGAAGCCCAGCCGCCGGAAGTTGTTGGTGTAGTTGGGCAGCGCCAGGTAGCGGCCGAGGTAGCCGCGGGCGACGTCGCGGGCGCGGGCCTGGTCCGTGTCGAGGACGACCTTCAGCTCCGGTGCGAGCACGGCGTCCTTGCCCAGGATGTCGCGGGCCTCGCTGGTGTGCTCGGGGGTGACGAGATACGGATGCGCGCCGGCCGCGCGGTCGCGGGACAGCTCCAGCATCTTCGGGCCGAGGGCGGCCAGCACGCGCTCGGAGGTGGGGACCGGGGTCGGGGCGGAGTCCAGCGCGGTCAGGTACTCCTTCATCGCCGTGTACGGGCGCCTGTAGCGCTCACCGGCGAGCGCGCTGTGGCTCACGCCGAGGCCGAGGAGGAAGCGGCCGTCGTGGGCGGCGTTGAGCGCGGTGTGCCGCTCGGCGACATAGGGCGCCTCGTGGTCCCAGATGCTGAGGATGCCGGTCGCGATGGTGATCCGTGGGGTGGCGTCCAGGAGGAGACCGGCCTCATCGGGGCTGGGGTTGCCACCGAGCCAGATGGTGCCGTACCCCAGCTCGTCCAGTTCCGCCGCCATCTCGCTGACCTGCTCTGATGGCGCGACGCTCGCCTTCAGGGCTCCGGTCCAGATGCCGATCTTGCCAAGTGCGGGACGAGAAGTCATGCAGTGGGAAGCCCGGGAGTCCTTCCGCTTATTCCGTGTCCGGTCATTCCGTGTGCGGTCATTCCGCGTCCGGGGTGTCGATTCCGTGCCTGGGGACGTCGTCTCCCGCGTCCCGTCGTTCCGCGGCTCTGGCCGGTTGCGCCGGGCTCCACAGGATTCTCAGGTAATTCACAGGCGGCCGAAAGGGACCTCTCAGGCCCCGCGCGGAGGGTGATGGACATGATGCCGACCTCGCCTCATGGGCGTACCGAGCTGCTGCGCCCCGACGGGAGCCCCGTCCGGGTGCTGGTTGTGGACGATGAGTCGGCGCTCGCCGACCTGCTGTCGATGGCCCTGCGCTACGAGGGGTGGGAGGTGCGCACCGCCGGTGACGGCGCGGACGCGATCCGGATCACCCGTGAACTGCGCCCGGACGCGGTGGTCCTGGACATCATGCTGCCCGATATGGACGGGCTCGCGGTGCTGGGGCGGCTGCGCCGGGAGCTGCCCGATGTCCCGGTGCTGTTCCTGACCGCGCGGGACGCGGTGGAGGACCGGATCGCGGGGCTGACGGCGGGCGGCGACGACTACGTGACCAAGCCGTTCAGCCTGGAGGAGGTCGTCGCCCGGCTGCGGGGCCTGCTGCGCAGGTCGGGGGCGGCGGCCGCGCGCAGCGAGTCGGTGCTTGCCGTGGGCGATCTGATCCTGGACGAGGACAGCCATGAGGTGTCGCGCGGGGGCGCGGAGATCCATCTCACCGCGACCGAGTTCGAGCTGCTGCGCTATCTCATGCGCAATCCGCGCCGGGTGCTCAGCAAGGCGCAGATCCTCGACCGGGTGTGGAGCTATGACTTCGGCGGCCAGGCCAACGTCGTCGAGCTCTATATCTCGTATCTGCGGCGCAAGATCGACGCTGGGCGCACTCCGATGATCCACACCCGGCGTGGTGCCGGGTATCTGATCAAGCCCGGGGAGTAGACACCGTGGCGCACCCCCCGCCCCGGCCGTCCCGGGCCCCCGAGCCGCCCGGCGCGTCCGAGCCGTCCCACACCAACGTGACGCGCGGCGCCCCCGAGTCGCTTCAGGGCGCGGGAGCGCCCCGGAGCGCGGAGGTGCCGCGGGGTGCGGGCGCCGCGCCGAGCGGCGCTGGGGCGGAGCCGAGCCCGGGAGCGGTGCGGAGCCCGGGGGCGGCGCCGAGCGGCGCGGGAGCGCCACAGGGCCCGGGAGCGGCCCAGAGCCCGGGAGGAGCGGGCGCGGCGCAGCGGCGTGCGCACGCCCGGCGCGCTCAGCGGCCCGGGCGCCGCCCCTGGTCCCTGCGCACCCGCCTGGTCGTCTCGGCCGTCGCGCTGATCGCGGTGGTCTGCGCGGTGATCGGCACGGTCACGACCCTCGCCCTCCAGTCGTATCTCCAGGGCCAGGTGGACGGCGATCTGCGCGGTTCCGTAGGGCGGTTCCTGAACAAGCCGGGCCCGGCGCGCGAACTCCCCCGGGACGATGTGCTCTTCGTCGCCTCACCCGGCCAGCCCATCGGCACGGTCGGGGCGCGGTTCGGCCAGGGCGGGGAGATCACCGCGTCCGGCAAGAGCAATGACTCGCCGATGACGAACGACGCCGACGCCGAGAGCCGGGTGGACCCCCTGTCCGGCGATCAGCTGAAGGCGCTCACCGCCGTCCCCCGCGACGGGCAGGTGCACACCATCGATCTGCCCGGCCTCGGCGGCTTCCGGGCCGTGGCCCAGTGGGACCACCGCGAGGGCGGCATCATCCTCGCCTTCCCGCTCGACCAGACCCAGGAGACCGTCAACACCCTCATCCTCGTCGAGGTCTGTGTGACCGCGGCCGGGCTGGTCGCGGCCGGGATCGCCGGGGCCGCGATGGTCGGCATCTCGCTGCGCCCGCTGCGCCGGGTGGCCGCGACCGCGACCCGGGTCTCCGAACTCCCCCTGCACAGCGGCGAAGTGGCGCTGCGCGAGCGCGTCCCGGCCTCGGAGGCCGATCCGCGCACCGAGGTCGGCCAGGTGGGCGCGGCGCTCAACCGCATGCTCGGCCATGTGGAGTCGGCGCTCGCGGCCCGCCAGGAGAGCGAGACGCGGGTGCGGCAGTTCGTCGCCGACGCCAGCCATGAGCTCCGTACGCCGCTCGCCTCGATCCGCGGTTACGCGGAGCTGACCCGGCGCGGCCGGGAGGAGATCGGGCCCGACACCCGGCATGCCCTCTGCCGGGTCGAGTCCGAGGCGGGGCGGATGACCGGGCTGGTCGAGGATCTGCTGCTGCTGGCCCGCCTGGACGCGGGCCGGCCCCTGGAATGCGCGGAGGTCGATCTGTCCCCGCTGGTCGTCGACGCGGTCAGCGACGCGCGGGCGGTCGGCTCCGACCACGAGTGGCGGCTTGAGCTGCCCGATGAACCCGCGGTCGTCCACGGTGACGACGCCCGGCTTCGCCAGGTGCTGGTCAACCTCCTCGCCAACGCGCGTACGCACACCCCGGCCGGCACCACGGTCACGGCGCGGGTGCTGTGGGGCGGGCCGCAGGCGTCGCCGCGCCCCTCGCGGTATCCGGCGCCGTACGGTCTGCCCCATGGGGCGCCCGCGGCGACGCCAGGCGGACCAGGCGGACCAGGCGGACCAGGCGTGCCAGGTACGCCGGTCGCGCCGTCCGGGGCCCCTGGGACCGTCGGCGTCCCTTGGACCGTCGGGGCCGGTGGGACCGTCGGGGCCGGTGGCCGGACCGGTGGCGCTCATGGGCACCGTAAGGCGGGCGGTTCGCCGTACGCCCCGCCTTACGGTTCGCCGTACGCCGCCGCCCGCGCCGCCGGGTCCTTCGGCCCACCGCGGCCGCCCGCGTACATCTCGCTGGAGATCGAGGACGACGGTCCCGGCATCCCGCCCGAGCTGCTGCCGCATGTCTTCGAACGGTTCGCGCGCGGTGACGCCTCGCGCTCCCGCGCCGCGGGCAGTACGGGGCTCGGCCTGGCCATCGTGCACGCGGTCGTCGCCGCGCACGACGGGAAGGTGACGGTGGACAGTGTGCCCGGGCGCACCGTGTTCGGCGTCCATCTGCCCGTCCACCGGGTCGTTCACCGGGTCGTCCACCGCGGCGTTCACCAGGCCGTAACGGACTCACAGGCAGGCCACAGGCTGACCACACAGCCGTGACAGCGCGGCTCGCGACCGTCGACCTCATGCGAATCGACACCCCTCTCGGGGTTCCGCCCGAGACACCTCTACAGACCTTGCCCGTGCGCGGGCCGGTGGTGGCCGAGCGCGGCCGTCCGGTGCTGGACGTCGTCATCCCCGTCTACAACGAGGAAGCGGACCTCGAGCGGTGCGTGCGACGGCTGCATGACCATCTGGCCCGTACCTTTCCGTACGCCTTCCGGATCACCATCGCCGACAACGCCAGCACGGACCGTACGCCTGAACTCGCGGCCCGCCTGGACGAGACCATCGAGGAGGTGACGGCGGTCCGGCTGGAGCAGAAGGGGCGCGGGCGGGCGCTGCGCACCGTGTGGTCGCTGTCCGAGGCACCCGTGCTCGCCTATATGGACGTCGATCTGTCCACGGACCTCAAGGCGCTGCTGCCGCTGGTGGCCCCGCTGATCTCCGGTCACTCCGACCTGGCGATCGGCTCGCGGCTGGCGCGCAGCTCACGCGTGGTGCGCGGGCCCAAGCGCGAGTTCATCTCGCGGGCGTACAACCTGATCCTGCGCGGCAGCCTGGCCGCCCGCTTCTCCGATGCCCAGTGCGGTTTCAAAGCGATCCGTAAGGACGTCGCGGAGCGGCTGCTGCCGCTGGTCGAGGACACCGGATGGTTCTTCGACACCGAGATGCTGGTGCTGGCCGAGCGGGCCGGGCTGCGCATCCACGAGGTGCCGGTGGACTGGGTGGACGACCCCAACAGCACGGTCCACATCCTCAAGACGGCCACGGAGGACCTCAAGGGTGTGTGGCGGGTGGGGCGCGCGCTGGCCACCGGCGCGCTGCCGCTCGACCGGGTGCGCCGTCCGTTCGGCGACGATCCGCGCGACCGCGAGCTGAGCGGGGTGCCGAAGGGCCTGGCCCGCCAGCTGGTCGGGTTCTGTGTGGTCGGCGCTCTGAGCACCCTGGTCTATCTGCTGTTGTACTCCCTCTTCCGGCTGGGCACAGGACCGCAGGTGGCCAACGCGCTGGCCTTGCTGCTGTCGGCGCTCGGCAACACCGCGGCCAACCGGAGGCTCACCTTCGGCGTACGCGGCCGGGACCGCGCGGTGCGCCACCAGGCGCAGGGGCTGGTCGTCTTCGGCATCGGCCTCGTGCTGACCAGCGGCTCCCTCGCCGCCTTGGACGCCGTCCCCGGCACCGCCTCGCACGGCACCGAACTGGCCGTGCTGGTCGCGGCGAACCTCGCCGCGACCGTTCTGCGCTTCCTGCTCTTCCGGGCCTGGGTCTTCCCGTCGGACAGCGGGGCCATCACCGACGACTCGAGGAACGACAACCGATGACGACGCACGACCACGGCACCCGGGACGCAGGACCGCCCCTTCCCCAGCCCCCGCAGCCCCCGGCGGACCCTGCGGTTCCGATGGCTTCCGCGGCCCCGGCGGCTTCGGAGGCTCCCACCATGGCTCCGGCGGGTCCTATGGCACCTGCGGCACCTGCGGCACCTGCGGCACCTGCGGCACCTGCGGCCTCCGTGGCCTCCGCCGCCTCCGCCGCTTCGGACGGGGGACGTCTGGCGTGGGTCCGGCGGGGACGGCCGGGTGACCCGCGCTGGGCGCGGCCCGCCCTGTGGGCCCTGCTGGCCGTGACCACCGTGCTCTATCTGTGGAGCCTGGGCGCGTCCGGCTACGCCAACCAGTTCTACTCGGCGGCCGCGCAGGCGGGCAGCGAGAGCTGGAAGGCGTTCTTCTTCGGCTCCTCCGACGCCGCGAACTCCATCACCGTCGACAAGCCCCCGGCCTCGCTGTGGCCGATGGCGCTGTCGGTGCGGCTCTTCGGCCTCTCCTCCTGGGCGATCCTGGTCCCCGAGGCGCTGATGGGCGTCGCGACGGTCGGGGTGCTGTACGCGGCCGTACGCCGCAGGTTCAGCGCGGCCGCCGGGCTCATCGCGGCCGCGGCGCTCGCGGTCACCCCGGTCGCGGCGCTGATGTTCCGCTTCAACAACCCCGATGCGCTGCTCTGTCTGCTGATGGTCTCGGCGGTCTACTGCGTGCTGCGCGCGCTGGAGGACGCCCGCACCAAGTGGCTGGTGCTCGCGGGGGTCTGTTTCGGCCTCGGCTTCCTCACCAAGACGCTCCAGGCATGGCTGATTCTGCCGCCGCTCGCGGTGGTGTATGCGGTGTGCGCCCCGGCGAAGTTCGGCCGGCGGATCGGGCAGCTGCTGCTCGCGGGGCTCGCGATGGTGGTCTCCGGCGGCTGGTGGGTCGCGATCGTCGAGCTGTGGCCGGCGTCCTCGCGTCCGTACATCGGCGGTTCGCAGCACAACAGCTTCCTGGAGCTGACCTTCGGCTACAACGGTCTGGGCCGGATCAACGGCAATGAGACCGGCAGCGTCGGCGGGGGCGGTCCGGGCGGCGGCGGTCGCGGTGGCGGCAGGTGGGGCGATACCGGGCTCGACCGGCTCTTCGGCTCCGACATGGGCGGTCAGATCGCCTGGCTGCTGCCCGCGGCGTTCATCCTGCTGGCGGCCGGGATCTGGCTGACCTGGCGGGCGAGGCGCACCGACACCCGGCGCGCGGCCTTCCTGGTGTGGGGCGGGGCGCTGCTGATGACGTTCGCCACCTTCAGCTTCATGTCCGGGATCTTCCACCAGTACTACAACATCGCACTGGCCCCCTACATCGCGGCGCTCGTGGGCATGGGCGCGGCCCTGCTGTGGGAGCGGCGGAACGAGGGCGGCCGGGCGGGGGCGGCGGCATCGGCGGTGCTCGCCCTCACGGTCGCGGTCACCGCGTATATGTCGTACGTCCTGCTGGGGCGTTCGCCGGACTGGCACCCCTGGCTGCGCTGGGCGGTGCTGATCGGCGGGCTCGCGGCGGCGGCCGGGCTGCTGCTGACCGGGCTGCTGGCGACGGGGCGGCTGGGCCGGAAGGCGGCGCTGGCCGCGGCGGGCCTCGGCCTCGCGGCGGGGCTGGCCGGGCCGGTCGCGTACACGCTCAACACGGTGGACACCCCGAAGCAGGGCTCCATCGTGACGGCGGGCCCGTCGGTGGCGGGCGGTATGGGCGGTCCGGGTGGAGGGTTCCCGGGCGGCGGCCGGATGGGCGGTCCGCCCGGGATGCAAAACGGACGCCAGGGCACGGGCCAGCAAGGTCAAGGCCAGCAAGGTCAAGGCCAGCAGGGGCAGGGTCAGCAAGGTCAGGGCCAGGGCAATCAGCAGGGGCAGGGCCAGGGCGGTCGGCAGGGTACGCCGGGCGGCGGCACCGGCGGCACCGGCGGCACCGGCGGCGGTCAGCCGGGCGGCCAGAACGGCTTCCCCGGTGGCGGCTTCCCGGGTGGCGGCCAGTCCCCGCGGAACGGTCAGGGCAACGCCCAGGGCGGCCAGGGGCAGAACGGCACGCCGGGCATGCTGCCCGGCGGGGGTATGGGCGAGGGTGGCCGGCGCGGCGGCGGTATGGGCGGACTGCTCAACGGCCAGCAGGTCGACGCCGAGGTGGCGGCGAAGCTGAAGAAGAACGCCGACGACTACACCTGGGCGGCCGCGGCGATCGGCTCCCAGAACGCCGCGAGCTATCAGCTGGCCACCCAGAAGCCCGTGATGGCCATCGGCGGATTCAACGGCAGTGACCCGTCCCCGACGCTCGCCCAGTTCAAGGAGTATGTGAAGCAGGACAAGATCCACTACTTCATCTCCTCGGGCACCGGGATGGGCGGCGGGCCGGGCGGCGGCCAGGGGACCTCGTCCCAGATCACCTCCTGGATCGAGTCCACCTACAAGAAGGTCACCGTGGGAAGCGCCACGCTCTACGACCTGACACAGAAGAAGACCGGCTGACCGACTGGTCGACAGACCGGCTGAACTCGGTTGACCAGCTGAAACGCGGGCGCGGGGAAATTCGCTGCACGTCGCGCGGCAGCCCTTGTACGGTGTATGGCAAACCGATTGCCATACACCGTACAAGCGTGCGTCTGGAGACCTTCATGCCGGCCCCGATCACCAATACCGCGCCCGACGCCCTGCCCGAACAGTCCTCCGGCGGCCACCCCCAGCGGTGGCTGATTCTCGCCGTCATCTGCCTGGCCCAGCTCACCGTGTTGCTGGACAACACGATCCTCAATGTGGCGATCCCCTCCCTGACCAGGGAGATGGATGCCCGCACCGCCGATATCCAGTGGATGATCAACGCCTACTCGCTGGTCCAGTCGGGCCTGCTGCTCACCGCGGGCAGCGCCGCCGACCGCTACGGGCGGAAGAAGATGCTGATCGCCGGGCTCGCCCTGTTCGGCATCGGCTCGCTCGCCGCGTCGATGGCGCAGGACCCGGGTCAGCTGATCGCCGCCCGCGCGGGCATGGGGATCGGCGGGGCGCTGCTGATGACCACCACGCTCGCCGTCGTGGTGCAGGTGTTCGAGGAGGGCGAGCGGGCCAAGGCCATCGGGCTGTGGGGCGCGGTCAGCTCCCTCGGCTTCGCCGCGGGGCCGCTGATCGGCGGCACACTGCTGGAGCACTTCTGGTGGGGCTCGATCTTCCTGATCAATATCCCGGTGGCGCTGGTCGGGCTGGTCGCCGTGGTCTGGATGGTGCCGGAGTCGAAGGCGCCGACCAGCGACCGCCCCGATCTGCTCGGCGCGCTGCTGTCCACGGTCGGCATGACCGGCATCGTCTTCGCGATCATCTCCGGGCCGGAGCACGGCTGGACCTCCGGCCGGGTGCTGCTGTCGGCCTTCATCGGCGTCACCGTGATGGCCGGCTTCGCGCTGTGGGAGCGTCATATCCCGCATCCCATGCTGGACATGCACTTCTTCCGCGACCGCCGGTTCGTGGGCGCGGTGGCGGGCGGCATCCTCGTCGCCTTCGGGATGGGCGGTTCGCTCTTCCTGCTCACCCAGCATCTGCAATTCGTGCTCGGCTATGACGCGTTGGACGCCGGGCTGCGCACCGCGCCGCTCGCGCTGGTGATCGTCGCGCTCAATCTCACCGGTGTCGGGGCTCGGCTGCTGCTCAGACTGGGGACCCCGGTGACGATCGTCGGCGGGATGGGCCTGCTCGCGGCCGGTCTCGCCATCATCGCGACGCTCGGGGCGCACGGCTATGGCGGGATGCTCTTCGGGCTGGCGGTGATGGGGTCCGGTATCGCGCTGGCGATGCCCGCGATGGCGACCGCCATCATGTCGGCCATCCCGCCGGAGAAGGCGGGTGTGGGCGCGGGGGTCAACGGCACGCTCACCGAATGCGGCAACGGGCTCGGCGTCGCCATTCTGGGCGCGGTGCTGAACTCCCGCTTCGCCGCGCTGCTGCCCGCGGTCGCCGCCGGGGCGGGCTCGCTTCCGGCCGCCGTCGCGGCGGCTCGTACGCCTGAGGACCGTAAGGCCGTCGCGGACGCCTTCGCCTCCGGTGTCCAGACCAGCCAGCTGGTCGGCGCGGCCGCCGTACTGGCGGGCGGAGTGGTGGCCGCCCTGCTGCTCAGCAGGGCCGAACGATCTTCACGGGAGGCCCAGGCGGCATAGCATCTTCAGGTAGTGAGGTGCCGCGTGCCGGATCCTGGGGCACATGTGGTGCCAGCGCATCGGAGAAAGAGAGGCGCCGCCATGGCAACCGGCAGCCGTACCGTCCGCCCGCGGTCCAGCGTCTGGCTCTCCGAGCGCAAGACCCCCAAGCGCAAGGGCGACCAGCAGCCGGTCGGGCTCGACCATCTGAAGATCGTCGCGGCGACGATGCGGCTGCTGGACGCCGAGGGCATGTCGGGTTTCTCGATGCGGCGGCTCGCGGCGGAGCTCGGGGTGACCGCCATGTCGGTCTACTGGTACGTGGAGACCAAGGACCATCTGCTGGAACTCGCCCTCGACGCCGTCATGGGCGAGATAGCGCTGCCCATCGAGGCCGTCGGCCCCGTCGAGGGCTTCGCGGGTCCCCCGGCCGAGCCGCGGGACTGGCGCGAGCAGCTGCGCCAGGTCGCCACCGAGTACCGGCGGGTGCTGGTCCGCCACCCCTGGCTGCCCGCGCTGCTGGGGGAGTACCTCAACATCGGGCCCAACGCGGTGGTCTTCCAGAAGGCCGCGCTGGCCGTGATGCGCAACAGCGGACTGCCGGACGACAGGATCACCAGCGCGCTGTCCCTCGTCTACCAGTTCGTCTACGGCTTCGGCACGATCGAGGGCCGCTTCGCCGCCCGCTGCCGGGCGGAGGGAGTCACCCAGGACGAGCTGTTCCACGAGATGATGAGCTCGGTCGAGGACCGTTTGGAGTACGACGAGGCCCGGCAGTTCATGAAGGCTCGCGGCGGCACCACGGTCCAGGAGATGCACGACCGCGATTTCACCTTCGCCCTGGACCTCGCGATCGCCGGTATCGAGGCCCTGAAGGAGCGATAGCGCGCGGTGGCGGGCCGTTCGAGGGCCCTCGACGGGTCTTTCAGCGACGGGCCTTCTGCGACGGGCTTGCGACGGGCCCTCGTCGCCCCGGCGGCGGGCCAGGGGCGAGGCGGCGGTGGGCGGCCTGACCCGGGGCCGGGCCTCAGGCCGCGGGGAGGCCGGGCCGCCGCGGGTCAGGCCGCCGGAAGGTCCTCGCCCTGCACCGCCTGTATGTCCAGCTCCACCCGCAGGGTCGTGCCGATCGCCGCGATGCCTGCCGCGACGACCTGGTTGTAGTTCATCGCGAAGTCCTCGCGGCGCAGCTCGGCGACGGCCCGGAAGGCCGCCCGCACCCCTCCCCAGGGGTCGGGGCCCGTGCCCAGGTACGTCAGGTCCAGGTCCACGTCCCGGACGACGCCGTGCATCGACAGCTCGCCATGGACCGTCCAGCGGTCGGCCCCGGCCGCGCTCAGATGCGTGCTCCGGTACGTCAGCTGCGGGAACTCCTCCACATTGAGGAAGTCGGGCGACTTCAGATGGCCGTCCCGCATCGCATTGCCGGTGTCGATGCTGGCGGCCTGGATGACCGCCTCGACCCGCGACTTCTCGATGTCCTCGGCGACCTCGATCCGCCCGCCGAACTCCGTGAACCGGCCGCGCACGCTGGAGATCCCCAGATGCTGGGCGACGGCGCCCACCGTCGAATGCGCCGGGTCGATCGTCCACGCACCCGGCGGGGGAAGCTCCACTCCGCCCTGGCGCGCCAGCACCACCGTGCCCACATCGGCCCGCCCGGAGGCCGTGACGATCGAGGTGGACGCGACCGGGGCATAGCCGACCGCGGTGGCGATGACCGTGTACGCCCCCGGCGGCAGCGGCTCGTCGGTCCGAATGGCGCCGTCCGTGTCGGCCTGCGCGCGCAGCACCTGGGCGCCCGTCATATCGGTGACGGTCAGCACGGCGTGCTGGACCGCCCAGCCGTCACGGGTGTGGATCCGGGCCCGCAGTCCCACTCCCCCGCCTGCTCCTGCTCCTGTGGTCGTCATGCCGCGTTTCGCTCCCGCTCGGGTGTCGCTCGTGTCGCTCGTGTTGCTCATGTCGCTCGTGTCGCTCCGCTCGACGTGCTGGTCGTGCACGCCGTGCTGGTCGCACTCGTGGTGCTGGTCGTGCTGGTCGCACTCGTCGTTCTGGTCATGCACGCCGTGCTGGTCGTGCTGGTCGTGCCGGGGTCGTGCCGGTCGTACTCGTCGTGTCTGTTGCGCCGGATCCGGGCGGCGGCGTCAGGCCGTCCCCTGCCTTCACTACACCGCCGCCGGGATCCGGGTTCCGGACCCGGCGGAAAATCCGCCGCCCCGGTCCGGGCCGGGGGCGCGCCTCCGCTCGTGCGCGCCCCCGGCCCGGAGTTCCGTCACTCGCCCGGGTGGGCGAGCTCCACATCGTGGCCGTCGACGCCGGGCCCGGAGACCGTCAGCGCCCCCGCGACCGGCGGGTAGCCGCTCGCGATGACCGTGTAGTCGCCCGCGTCCAGGTCGGTGAAGGCGTACGCGCCGTCCTCACCGGTGGTGGCGGTGGCGACCACGTTCCCGGCCGAGTCCACGAGGGTGACCCGCGCGTCGGGCAGCGGCCGCCGGTCGGCACCGGCGCGGACTATGCCCTGTACCCGGGCGCCGGCCTGGAGCGCTATCTCCACCCGGGTCAGCCCCTGGGCGCCCACCTCGACGGGCAGGGCCGCGGGCCGGTAGCCCGGCGCGTTCACCGCGACCGTGAAGGTCCCGGAGACCAGCTCCTCGAAGCCGAAGTCGCCCTGCTCACCGGTCTTCCCGGTGGCCAGCACCTCACCGCGGACATCGGTGACCACGACCATCGCCGCCTCGACCGGGCGGCCGTCGGCGGCGCCGCGCACATTGCCCACCAGGCCGCTGGTGGCCGACAGGACGATGTCGAAGCCGAGCGGCTCATCCCCGACCACGACCGTGGACGCCTGCGGCTGGTGGCCGTCGGCCGCCGCGATCAGGACGTACGAGCCGGAGCCCGGCGCGTCCAGGGCGTAGGAGCCGTCGGGGTGTGCCACCGAGCGGCCGAGCTGCCGCCCGGCGAGCGAGATCAGCGTGACCGCGGCACGGGCGACGGGGCCGCCGTCCGCGTTCCGCACGAAGCCGTGCACACCCTGGCGGGGCTGGTGGTCCGCGCCGTCGCCCCCGGCGGAGGCGAAGGCCGCCAGGCGCTGCGGGGCGGTGGCCGCGAGGGCACCGTCGGAGTCCGGCTCGTGCACCTCGGGGGCCGGGGCGCCCACGAGCGCGGGCTCGAGGTCGGAGATCTGCCCGGCGGCGGTGGCCGGCACCGCGTCGGCCGGGGTGGCGTCGGCGGCCGGGTCCGAGGCGGCCGCGGCGGCCTGCTGGGAGCCGGAGCTGGTCTTCAGGGCTACCTCCTTGATGAACAGGGTCAGCAGCAGGGCGAGCAGCGCGGCCGGGGCGGCGAAGAGGAAGACGTCCGCGACACCGTGGCCGTAGGCGCTCTCCATGATCGTGCGCAGCGGCTCGGGCAGCGTCTTGACGTTGGGGATGGCACCGCCGCCGGTGCCGGCGTGGCCCAGCGCGGCGCCCTTGGGGCCGAGGTCGGTCAGGCCGTCCTTGACGTAGTGGGTGACGCGGTTGGCGAGCACCGCACCGAGGGCCGAGACGCCCACCGCACCGCCCAGGGAGCGGAAGAAGGTGACGACGGCGCTGGCCGCGCCGAGGTCCTGCGGGGCCACCTGGTTCTGGCTGGCCAGCACCAGGTTCTGCATCATCATGCCGACGCCGAGGCCCATGAGCGCCATATAGATCGCCATGTGCCAGTACGGGGTGTCGTAGCGGATGGTGCCCAGCAGCCCGAGGCCCGCCGTCACCAGCACACCACCCATGACCAGCCATGCCTTCCAGCGACCGGTCTTGGTGATGACCTGGCCGGAAACGGTCGAGGAGACGAACAGGCCACCGATCATCGGGATCGTCATGACGCCGGACATGGTGGGCGTCTCACCGCGCGCCAGCTGGAAGTACTGGCTGAAGAAGACGGTTCCGGAGAACATCGCGATACCGACGAAGAGCGATGCCAGCGAGGTGAGGGTGATCGTCTTGTTGCGGAACAGCCGCAGCGGAATGATCGGCTCGCTCGCCTTGGACTCGATCAGCAGGAAGATCAGACCGAGCACGATCGAACCGCCGACCATCGCGTAGGTCTGCCACGAGAGCCAGTCGTACTTGTCGCCCGCGAAGGTCACCCAGACCAGCAGCAGCGAGACCGCGGCGCTGATGAAGAAGGCGCCGCCCCAGTCGACCTTGACCTCCCGCTTCACCACGGGGAGCTTCAGGGTCTTCTGAAGGACGATCAGCGCGATGACGGCGAACGGGACGCCGACGTAGAAGCACCAGCGCCAGCCCAGCCAGGAGGTGTCGGTGATCACGCCGCCCAGCAGCGGGCCGCCGACGGTCGCGACGGCGAAGGTCGCGCCGAGGTAGCCGCTGTAGCGGCCGCGCTCACGCGGGGAGATCATCGCCGCCATGACGACCTGGGCGAGGGCGGACAGACCGCCGACGCCGATGCCCTGCACCACTCGGCAGGCGATCAGCATGCCGGGGCTCTGCGACAGACCGGCCACCACGGAGCCCGCCACGTAGATCAGCAGGGCGATCTGGACCAGCAGCTTCTTGCTGAACAGATCGGAGAGCTTGCCCCACAGCGGGGTGGCGGCGGTCATGGCCAGCAGGGTGGCGGTGACGACCCAGGTGTAGGCGGACTGGCCGCCGTGGAGATCGGAGATGATCTCGGGCAGGGCGTTGGAGACGATCGTCGACGACAGGATCGCGACGAACATCCCCAGCAGCAGTCCGGAGAGCGCCTCCATGATCTGCCGGTGGGTCATCGGCGCCGGGGAGTCCGCGCCCTGGCCGGGCTGGCCTCTGTGGCCTCCTCCGCCGTGCTTGGCGTGGGCGGGGTGCCCCGCGGGTCCCCGCACACCGCCGTCCGGTGTGGTCGTTGCCATGAAGTTCCTTAACGTTGCGAAGGTGTACGGGTGATGCTGCTCTCCGCCTGTTGCGGCAGAGCCCGGGTACGGGTGTCCCCGAAGCTCGTCCGCAACCGGGCGAGAAGTTCGTTGAGCCGGTCGACGTCCTCGTCGGACCAGTCGCTCAGACAACTGGCGAGCGCGTTCGTGTAGCGCTCGGACACCTGACCGAGCAGCGTCCGTCCGCTGGTGTTGATGCTCAGCAGCCGCGACCGCCGGTCGAGCGGGTCGGGCTTGCGGTCCACCCAGCCGCGGTTCGCGACATGCGCCACATGCCGACTGGTCACCGACATGTCGATGTCGAGCAGCTCGGCGAGCCTGCTCATCCGCATCTCGCCGTACCGGTCCAGGAGCATCAGGACGACGGCGGAGCCGGATGGGCAGTCGGCCGGCAGGACGCGCCCGAGGCCGCGTTTGACGGTGCCGATGGCGCTGAGCTGCCGGGCCAGCTCCTCGTAGTGGCTCTGTGTGGCCACGGCACCCCCAGAGGGTTTGATCAAATTGGTCAGTTGCTTGAGGCAACCATAGAAGAAGTTAGTTGCTACAGGCAAATGAAAGGGTGGTCTGGGTAGTAAATTGCTATTAAAGAGTCGACCCGGAGTCGGTCAAGCGGGGTGGGTGGGGCGGGAGGGGTCGCTGGTACCCGGGGGTGTCCCGGAATCCGCTCGTTCGCTAGGGTCGGGGCTCATGGCGAACAACCCCCAGAGCCCCAACGGAAACAACGACCCGGCGGGCTCCACCCAGATGTTCCGCGCCTTCGTCGACGAGGGCACTCGGCAGCCTCAGACCACCGCCGCGACGAGCGGCGGCGGTCCGCGCGTCGGCGTGATCGTCGGTGTGATCGCCGCGGTCGTGATCGTCGCCGCGGTGGCCTGGCTGGCGCTGGCCTGAGGCCGCCGAACTCGACGTTTCCAGCGGGGGCGTGAGCTCCCGCGCCCCTTACGGCTGCCGGGCCGTCCTTACGGCTTCCAGGCGACCGAGACGTCCTGTGTCTCGATATGCATGCCCAGCGGCACCCGCCAGTCGTCCACGCACACCGTCCAGGTCTTCTCCTTCTTCTGGCCCGCGCCGATCGGTGCGGGCAGCTTCTCCTCGGACTTCAACGTCGCCCAGTCGATGCCGAGGAGGTCGATCACATGGGTGGCGAAGGTGACGGTGCCCGAGGTGACCGCGGTTCCTCCGGTGTTGTGGAACTCGACCTTCACCTTTTCGCACCAGCGCTCATCGGTCGCGGTGCGCTCCGGCTTGCCGACCTCGAGGGCGGCCGGTCCGGTGGGTGTGGGGGAGCCGGAGCCTGATCCGGAGGGCGAGGGCTCGCCGGATCCGTCGCCTCGGGGCCCGTCGCCGCCCTTGGGGCCATCGCCGCCCTTGGGGCCGCCGTCCGTACGCCCCGGGGCACCGGAGCCGCTCCGTCCGCCGCTCGGGCCGTCCGTACGGCCCCGGGCCCCTGCCGAGGGCGTCCGTGAGGCCGGTCCGTCCGCCTTTCCGCCCGTGGTGGCGGCGGGTCCGGACGCGCCCCGATCGCGCTTCCCGCCCGTGCGGCCCTTACCGTCGCGATCGTTCTGTGCGCCGTCCTCGTCCAGGGGCACCAGGTCGACGTCACCCTTGGGTGGCACGGCCTTCGCGGTCCGCTGGCCGTCGGGTCCGGCCGCCCCGGCGGCGACATAGCCGTCGCCGCCACCGCCGCAGCCGCTGAGCAGTGCCCCCAGGCACAGCGTGGCCGCCGAGGAGGCGATCGCCGTGCCTCGGCGGCCCGTTGTCCGGCTCCATGCGTATCGCATCGGGCCAGTTTGGCTGACGACCCGTCAGGTGTACAGGGATCCGGCGCGGAACCGGCCCGTCCGGCTCAGTCCGAGATCAGACCCTCGCGCAGCTGGGCCAGGGTGCGGGTGAGCAGCCGGGAGACATGCATCTGGGAGATCCCGACCTCTTCGCCGATTTGCGACTGCGTCATATTGGCGAAGAAGCGCAGCATGATGATCTGGCGCTCGCGCGGCGGCAGTTTGGCCAGCAGGGGCTTGAGCGACTCCCGGTACTCCACGCCCTCCAGCGCGGTGTCCTCGTAGCCCAGCCGGTCGGCGAGCGACCCCTCGCCGCCGTCGTCCTCGGGCGACGGGGAGTCCAGCGAGCTGGCCGTGTAGGCGTTGCCCACCGCGAGCCCGTCGACCACGTCCTCCTCGGAGACGCCCAGCGCCGCGGCGAGCTCTGTGACGGTCGGGGAGCGGTCGAGCTTCTGTGACAGCTCGTCACTGGCCTTGGTGAGCGCCAGCCGCAGCTCCTGGAGCCGCCGCGGGACCCGCACCGACCAACTGGTGTCGCGGAAGAACCGCTTGATCTCGCCCACGACGGTCGGCATGGCGAACGTGGGGAACTCCACGCCCCGTTCGCAGTCGAAGCGGTCGATCGCCTTGATCAGGCCGATGGTGCCGACCTGGACGATGTCCTCCATGGGCTCGTTACGGCTGCGGAACCGGGCCGCCGCGTAGCGGACGAGCGGGAGGTTCAGCTCGATGAGGGTGTCACGGACGTAGCCGGCCTCCGCACTGTCCTTGTCGAGTGTGGCGAGCCGCAGGAAGAGGGAGCGGGAGAGGGTGCGGGTGTCGATGGCGTCGCAGTCGTCAGGCATGAGCGGTGCGTCGTTGTTGAGCACCTTCGAGCTGCCCAGTTCTACGGACATGCCACCCCCTAGAGGTCGCGAACGGATCCCAGCTGCGCGGTTCGTGTCCGACGCAGCCTCCCCCTGAATACCGGAGGTCGGGCCGCGCCAAACGCGGTTCATGCAGAATGTCACATGTCGGCAACACGCTGTAGCGCCATGTCGACATTACAGCCTCGAAGCCCCGGGCGGAGGTCCCTCGCAAGGATCAGGACTCGATCCGGTTCGCGGATCTCAGCCGGGCGAAGCTCCGGGACAGCAGCCGGGACACATGCATCTGGGAGACACCGAGCTCGGCACTGATCTGAGATTGCGTCAGATTGCTGTAGTAACGAAGCAAAAGGATACGCTGTTCGCGCTCGGGCAGTTGTACGAGGAGGTGGCGCACCAGATCGCGGTGCTCGACTCCGGCGAGCGCCGGGTCCTCGTAGCCGAGCCGGTCGACCAGTCCCGGCAGCCCGTCGCCCTCCTGGGCGGCCTCCAGGGAGGTGGCGTGATACGAGCGGCCCGCCTCGATGCAGGCGAGCACCTCCTCCTCGCTGAGCCTGAGCCGTTCGGCGATCTCGGCCGTCGTCGGGGAGCGGCCGTGCAGCACGGTCAGATCCTCGGTCGCGCCGTTGACCTGCACCCATAGCTCATGCAACCGGCGCGGCACATGGACGGTGCGGACGTTGTCGCGGAAGTAGCGCTTGATCTCGCCGACGACGGTCGGCATGGCGAAGGTCGGGAACTGCACCCCGCGGTCCGGGTCGAACCGGTCGATCGCGTTGATCAGGCCGATGGTGCCGACCTGGATCACGTCCTCCATGGGCTCGTTGCGGCTGCGGAAGCGGGCCGCGGCGTAGCGGACCAGCGGCAGATTGGCCTCGATGAGCGCGGCGCGCACGCGGGCGTGCTCGGGGGTTCCGGGGGTGAGGTCCGACAGTTCGGCGAAGAGCACCTGGGTGAGCGCTCTGGCGTCGGCCCCGCGGCTTCTGCCGCTTTCGGTGCCGCCATCGCCCTGGGGCGGGGTTCTGGGCGCGGTACGGGCCGACACGGTCACGCCACCCCTTCACGATGTACTCACCCGGCAAAAGCGGTCATAGCATCACAAGACATGTGCACTGTGTGCAAGCACCGCTTTACCACGTGTTGGTGGAGGAATCGCTCAATAAGGGGCTGGTAGGGGCAGGGGTTCGAGGGTGGCCGACGGGAGGGGGCGAGGTCAGTTGGTCAGTTCCGTCATGAACTCACCGACGCTCTTGGCGGCGTCCGATATGCCCTCGAAACCGACCTGAACGAGGTCGGCCGCCCGGGCCGGCGTCTTGATGATCGTGTACAGCACGAAGACGATCAGCATATAGAGCGCGATTTTCTTCGCCTGGGCCATTTGTGCTGCCTCTCCCCGCTGTGCCCTTATGCAGTTGCGAGAGTCTATCCACACCTCTGGCGCATCAGTCGTATCAGTCGGATGAACAGACCGGTGTTGTGGGGACACCCCTACGCCGGTGTGGGCGCCGCGCTACATATGGGTGGATTCTGGAGGAAGCTGGAGGAAGAGGGGGTGGCAGGAGTGGCGCCGGAAGGAGCGGCGGCGGTGGCTCGCGCCGTCGGCGGAGGGAGCGGAGATGCGTGTCGGTGTGCTGACCGGCGGCGGTGACTGCCCCGGGCTCAACGCCGCGATTCGCGGCATCGTCCGGAAGGGCGTGGAGGTCCACGGCTTCGACTTCGTCGGGGTGCGGGACGGCTGGCGCGGTGCGCTCGAAGGAGCCGTCGTGCCGCTGGACGTCCCGGCCGTGCGCGGCATCCTGCCGCGTGGCGGCACCATCCTCGGCTCCTCCCGGACCAACCCCCTGGCCAGCGAGGACGGTGTCGGCCGGGTGCGGGAGACCCTCGCCGAGCACGAGGTGGACGCGCTCATCGCGATCGGCGGCGAGGACACGCTCGGAGTCGCCGCCGCGCTGGGAGGCGAGGGCATCCGGGTGGTCGGAGTGCCCAAGACGATCGACAACGACGTGGCCGGCACCGACTACACCTTCGGCTTCGACACCGCCGTCAATATCGCCACCGAGGCGATCGACCGGCTGCACACCACGGCCGAATCCCACACCCGCACCCTGGTGGTCGAGGTGATGGGGCGGCATGCGGGCTGGATCGCGCTGCACTCGGGCATCGCGGGCGGTGCCAATGCCATCCTCATCCCCGAGCAGCCCTTCGACATCGACCAGGTCTGCGCCTGGGTGGAGAACCGCTTCAAGATCCGGTACGCACCGATCGTGGTGGTGGCGGAGGGGGCCGTGCCGAAGCAGGGGCAGATGGTGGTCAAGGACTCCAGTCTGGACGCGTTCGGCCATGTCCGGCTGTCCGGTATCGGCGAGTGGCTGGCCCATGAGATCGCCGCTCACACCGGCAAGGAGGCCCGCACCACGGTCCTGGGCCATATCCAGCGCGGTGGGACGCCCAGCGCCTTCGACCGCTGGCTGGCCACCCGCTTCGGACTGCGCGCGATCGACACGGTCAAGGACCAGGACTTCGGCATGATGGTCGCGCTGCGCGGCACGGATATCGTGCGCATACCGCTCACCGAGGCCACGGTGGGCACCAAGGCCGTCGATCCCTCGCTCTACTCCGAATTCGGGGTGTTCTTCGGCTGAGGCCGGGCGCTCATGGCGCGGGCTGGGGTGCGACCGCCACCGGGCAGTGGGCGTGGTGCAGTACGGCATGGGCCACCGGCCCCAGCCGCAGCTCGGTCGGCCGGGCGGGAGCGCGGCGCCCGATCACCAGCAGCCCGGCCCGCTCCGAGGACCGCACCAGCGCCTCCGCCGGATTGAGCAGAATGACGTCCGGCACCACGGTGACCTCCGGGCAACTCTCCCGCCAGGGCCGCAGGGCGTCGGAGACCGCCTGGCTCTCCTGGTCCTCCCACATCGCGCGGTCCTCCTCCAGGGCCGTGAGCATCCAGGCCGACGGGGCGGCCGGGGGCAGCGCCCAGGCGTGCACCACCCGCAGCGGGACGCCCCGCTCCCGGGCGGCGCGGAACGCGAAGCCGGTCGGCGCCTCCGCCGGGGCGTGCGCGTCGAAACCGAGCTGTACCTCGTCCGTATCGGCGCCGTCCCACGCGGCGCCCGTACGCCGTGCCTCCGGGACCGTGACCACGGTGCAGTCCGCCGTCGCCGCCACCCGCAGCGCCACGGAGCCCACCGCCAGCCCGTCGAAGCCGCCCCAGCCCCGGGACCCGACCACCAGCAGCCCGGCGCTCGCGGCGGCCGTGAGCAGCGCCTCGGCCGGTTCGTCGCCGGTGTGCTCCCCATCGATCCCGAGCTCCGGATGGCGGGCCCGGAAGTCGGCGACCGTCCGCCCGAGCATCTGCTCGCCCACGTTCTGCCAGGCGTCCACCCCGGGCACCGGCGAGACCCTGCGGGGCAGTGGCGGACAAGCGTGCACGAGCCGCAGCGCGGCCCCGCGCCGCGCCGCCTCCCGGGCGGCCCACTCGGCCGCCGTAAGGCTGCGCCGCGATCCGTCGACCCCCGCCACGACCGGGCCGCTCATCCGGTCCTCCTCGGCTGCCGTACGTTCTCCTGGTCGCTGCCCTGGCTGTTCCGCCGGCCGTTCTCCCGTCCGTTCCCCTGCCAACTGGAGCATGTCCGTTTAGTCTAGATATGCGGCGAGCATCCGACATGGTCGGAGGGTGTGCCGCGGATAGGCCGCGAGGGGTAGTGACCGCCCCCGGTCCGGGTGCACCCCGGACCGGGGGCGGTTCTGCGAGCGGCGACGGTCAAACGCGGGCCAAGTCCCCCAAAGGTGGGGTGAGATGTCAAGGTTTCGGGGGAAGCGGGGGTGTACGAGGCGAGCGCACGATTGGAGCCGAGGTAAGGGAAGGAGAGGGAAATGCGCTCGATCTCATGGCACCTCACCTCGCGTCGTTCAGCAGTCGTCGTCGGTTTCGTCGTCGTGGTCGCCGTCGTGGTGGTCCTTGGGATGGTCTCCTCCTCCGAAAAGGCGTCCGGGGAAGCCACCGGAGAGACGTCCGGGGAAGCCCCCCGATACGGCTCGACGGTCGAATACCGGCGGGAACCCGTCGGAAAGACCTCGGTCCCCGCTTTCACCTCCTCCGCGGGGCATGACCGCAAACACGTGGTGTCGCCCTCCAATGGAGGCCGGGCCTTCCGCGGCAACACCCCGGGTCTCTACGCCGGGATCCGGAACCGGCAGCCCTGCGACCGGCAGGGGCTTACGCACGACCTCGACGCCGACAAGCGGAGGGGCGCCGCCTGGAGCAAGGTCCAGCACATCTCGCCCGACCAGATCTCCGCTTTCGTCCAACGGCTCACGAGCGTCACCCTGCGCTCCGACACCTATGCGAAGACCTACGGTTTCCGCGGTGGGGTGAAGCCGGTGTCGGCCGTCCTTCAGGCCGGCACGGCGGTTTTCGTCGATGAGCGCGGTCTGCCCGTCGTGAAATGCGACTCCGGAAATCCCGTCAGGGCCTCGGCCCCGCCGCGCAACGCCAAGCCGACCTTCACCGGACCCGAGTGGAACGGCTTCTCCCGGAGCACGGTGACCGTCATCCGGCCGGCCTCGAAGAACGTCAAGAGCCTTGTGCTGGTGGGGATCGGGAAATCCCAGTTGCTGAAGCGCCCGCTCGGTGACGGCGACGGCAGCAGCAACCCGCGGGACACGGTGCTGGCGCGCGCCGACTACCCCTCCTACCTGGCGATGCCGGGCGCGCAGCACGCCCCCCGGCTGCGGGAAGCGCCGAAGGTCACCATGAAGCCGTCCGACCGGTTCACCCCGCTGGAGACCGAGCGCCCGTCCGGGACGCCTTCGCAGCAGTCCCAGCCCTCCGACGAGCCGACGGATCCCGGCCAGCAGCCGCAGGACCAGCCCTCGGACCAGCCCCAGGACCAACCGCAGGATCAGCCGTCGGACCCCGGTCAGCAGCCGCCGCAGGACCAGCCCTCGGATCCCGGTCAGCAGCCGCCGCAGGACCAGCCGTCGGACCCGGGCCAGCAGCAGCCGCAGGATCAGCCCTCGGACCAACCGCAGGACCAGCCCCAGCAGCAGCCTCAGCCCCCGCCGAACCAGCCTCCGCCCAATCAGCCGCCCCCGAACCAGCCGCCCCCGAATCAACCGCCGCCCAACCAGCCCCCGCCGAACCCGCCTCCGCCGCCTCCGCCGCCTCCGCCGCCGCCCAACCAGCCGCCGCCCAACCAACCTCCGCCGAACCAGCCGCCCCCGAACCAACCTCCGCCGAACCAGCCCCCGCCCCAGCCTCCGCAGCAGGACCCGAACCAGCAGCAGCCGCCACCGTCGGGCCCCTGACGGGAGGAACGTCCCCGGGCGACCACACACCCGCAACACAACACGTAGGGCCCGGCTCTGATGAGCCGGGCCCTACGTTCTTCGAGCGGTAGCGGTGGGATTTGAACCCACGGAGGAGTTGCCCCCTCACGCGCTTTCGAGGCGCGCTCCTTCGGCCGCTCGGACACGCTACCGAGGGAGAGCCTAGCGGACGGGCGGCCGGTAACCGAAATCGGTTCCGGGACGGGGCCGGGACAGGACCGGATCGGGGCCGTATCGGGGCCCGGCCGAGGACGTCAGGGCTTGCGGAAGAAGTCGGTCAACGGGGCCGCGCATGCCTCCGCCAGGACGCCCGCGATGACCTCGGGGCGGTGGTTGAGGCGGCGGTCGCGGACGACGTCCCAGAGGGAGCCGACCGCGCCGGCCTTCTCGTCCACGGCGCCGTAGACCAGCCGGTCGAGACGGGACAGGACGATCGCGCCGGCGCACATCGTGCAGGGCTCCAGGGTGACCACCAGGGTGCAGCCGGTCAGCCGCCAGCCACCGAGGCGGCGGGCGGCGGCTCGGAGGGCGAGGACCTCGGCGTGGGCCGTGGGGTCGCCGTGGGCCTCGCGCTCGTTGCGGCCGCGGCCGAGTACCGCGCCGTCCGGGCCCAGCACGACGGCGCCGACCGGCACATCTCCCGTCTCGGGTGCCCGAACCGCCTCCTCCAGCGCCAGGCGCATAGGGGAGCGCCAGGGGTCGCGCAGGGGGTCGGGGTCGGGGCCGGGCAGGAGGCCGGTCAGCGGATCGCTCATGACGTCAGTGCGGATCGTTTCGTGCGGTTCGGATCGGTTCAGGTCGTACCGGACGTGCCGGACGTACGAGTCGTGCCGGTCGTACGGGTCGCGTCGTACGGGTCGTACGGGTCGTGCGGATCGGTGCGGTGACGGGGTGGGCGGGATCGGCGGGCGGCGGCGGTCAGCGCACCGCCTCCAGCCCCTCCATGCTGCAACCCAGCATCTCGGCGATCGATTCGAGGGCGTCCCCGTCGAGGGCCTTCAGCTCCTTCTCGTCCATGCCGAGGTCGGCCAGGATGTCGGCGTCGCCGAGCGGGCCGATCGGGACCGGGGCGTCGTCGGCGTCCTCGTCGTCCCGGTCCGGCTCGCCGTCCTCGGTGCCGTCCAGGTCGACCAGGCTGTCCAGATCGTCGTCGGGGTCCCGGCCCAGCAACTCGTCGGTGAGCATCGAGCCGTACGAGGTGCGGGCGGCCGCTGCCGCGTCCGATACATAGATGTGCGGGTCGTCCTCGCCGTCCACGCGGACGACGCCGAACCACGCGTCTTCGTGCTCGATGAACGCCAATACCGTGTCGTCATCCTTCGCGGCCAGACGGGCCAGTTCGATCAGATCCGTCAGGGTTTCCACGTCATCGAGCTCTGTGTCGCTCGCTTCCCACCCTTCTGCGGTGCGCGCGAGCAATGCGGCGAAGTACACCGTGACTCTCCCACTGGTCATAGGCGTGCCGGGGGCGGGCGGGACAGTGTCCCGCCCCAATCGGAATCGTGGCAGAAACCGTCGCTTCGCGAGAGGTCTTCCACGCTGCGTCGTGCACCAGTCCAAAGAGATGTGGCTCACGCGGACGGAATCGAAACGCGCGGAAACCGTCTCCGGCGGTTCGGCGGAAACTCACCAGGGCTCACCAGGAGAACGTCCGCAGGTGTATCGCACGGCGCATCCGGGCCGCGCGGGCCTGGCGGGGACGCACCTGGTTCCGTACCGCCCTGGCCTCGTTCAGCGCGCGCAGGAAGCGTTCGCGACGGCGGCGGCGGTCCGCGGAGGTTTCCATCGCGGTCGCGTCGGCCATGGTCACATCACTCCTCGGGGCCGAGGTGATCGCCCGGCGGCAGCCCGGGCGCTCCTGCCCACTTTCCCCCGAATCGGCGGTTTGATGCCAGTACGGCGGCAGACGGTCGAGCGCGGCGGGGGCGCGCGGAAGGGGGTCACCGGCGACAGCCGGGCTCAGGGGGCTCGGTTAGTGTCATTGCCATGCGGATCCACGTCGTCGACCACCCGCTGGTGGCGCACAAACTCACCACGCTGCGCGACAAGCGCACCGACTCCCCCACCTTCCGGCGGCTCGCCGACGAACTGGTGACCCTGCTCGCGTACGAGGCCACCCGCGATGTGCGCACCGAGCAGGTCGACATCGAGACCCCGGTGACGGCCACGACCGGGGTGCGGCTGTCCCATCCGCGCCCCATGGTCGTGCCCATCCTGCGGGCCGGTCTCGGGATGCTCGACGGCATGGTGCGGCTGCTGCCCACCGCGGAGGTCGGCTTCCTGGGCATGATCCGGGACGAGGAGACGCTCCAGGCGTCCACCTACGCCACCCGGATGCCCGAGGACCTCTCCGGCCGTCAGGTGTACGTCCTGGACCCGATGCTCGCCACCGGCGGCACGCTGGTCGCCGCGATCAGGGAGCTGATATCGCGCGGCGCCGACGATGTGACCGCGCTGTGTCTGCTGGCGGCGCCCCAGGGCGTCGAGCTCATGGAGCGCGAGCTTGCGGGGGCGCCGGTGACGGTGGTCACCTCGTCCGTCGACGAGCGGCTCAACGAGCAGGGGTACATCGTGCCCGGGCTCGGCGACGCGGGTGACCGGATGTACGGGGCCGCGGGCTGAGCGCCTCTCAAGACGCGGGCTGAGCGCCTCTTGAAGGGGGTTCTCGGTTGGTCGGCGCCCGGCTCGGCGCCGATCTGGCCGGCGCCGAGCGATCCGCGCCAGGTGGGCGCCCACCCGGTGCGGGCCAGTGGCGGCCCGGGTCAGTGGCAGGGCGTTCCGGAGGGCGTGGGCGAAGGCTTGGCCAGGGCGGTCAGCGCCTTGTCGGCGTCCTTCTGCTTGACCAGGTCCTTGAAACCGTTGCCGATGATCAGGTCGATGTCCTTGCCGTCGCGCGCGTCGTTCTTGGTCTGGGCGCCGTTGAGCTGGGTGCCGAGCACATTGAAGGCCCCGTCGCCGGCGCCGGGGGCGCCGAGCAGCATCCCGGGGGACTTGACCTTCTTGTCGTACCGGGCCGGGGCGTTGCCCACTTTCCCGATCTTGAAGCCGCGCTTCTCGAGCTCCTCGGCGGTGTCCTTGGCGAGGCCGGATCGCGTGGTCGCGTTGTAGACGTTCACCGTGATCTGCGAGGGCTTCGGCAGCTTCCCGCCCGTGCGGCCGCCATGACCGCCCTGGCCGCTGTCGCCCCGGCCGGACTTCGCGTTGTTCTCGGCGGGGCCCTTGTCGCCGCGCTCGCACTCCCCGGTGCCGTTCGCCGCGCGGACCTTCTGGTCGCCGCTGTCGCCGGAGAAGACATCGATGAGCTGAAGTGTTCCCCAGCCGACCAGGCCGAGCGCCATGACCGAGCCGAACGAGGCGAACACCAGTCGCCGGCGGCTCCGGGGTCGGCTCATCCGCGGGTAGCGATCGCCCGTAATGCGGTACTTTCCGCCCATGCCGGGAGGGGTCAGCATGCTCATGTGCGCAGCGTAGTGCGGCCAGGTGGCGATGCCTACTAAATGATCAATGGTTGGTGCTCAGACCAACCCGAAAGGGCCAACAAAGATCGGAAGTCGATCAGCGGCGATCGGTCACCGGAGGACGCGCGGGGGCGTGGTCAGCCCTCGAGCTCCAGGACGCGCGCGTGCAGCACCTGGCGCTGCTGGAGCGCGGCGCGCACCGCACGGTGCAGCCCGTCCTCCAGATAGAGGTCGCCCTGCCATTTCACGACATGGGCGAAGAGGTCACCGTAGAACGTCGAGTCCTCCGCGAGCAGCGTCTCCAGGTCGAGCTGCTGCTTCGTCGTGACCAACTGGTCAAGACGTACCGGGCGTGGGGCGACATCCGCCCACTGGCGGGTGCTTTCCCGGCCGTGGTCGGGATAGGGCCGACCGTTTCCGATGCGCTTGAAGATCACACGGAAAGCCTACCGGGCCAGCCCCTCCCGGCGCAGCCAAGGAGCCCTAGTGCCGGGCCCGGGGCGGGCCCCGCGGCCCCCGGAAAACTGGAAAAAATGCTCGAAAAGGGCTAGGCGCTCATGGGGGGTCGGAGTAACGTAAATAACAGCCTGCGGGGCGAGCGAGGGAGCTCGACCGGAGAGACGCTCAGGACAGAGGACGTAAGTCCCCCGGAGTGTCTCCTAGATGGCCGGGCTGAGAGGCTGGAAGGTCGGGGAGACCGGAAAGCGACCTCCAACACCTGATACGGACAATGCCGCCGAAGGGAGCCCACCTCGCAGGTTTTGTCCTGCCCGCGCACCATGGCGTCATGGGTCTTCCCGAGCGTCCGCCGGAGCCGCACCGCGCATCCGAGCCGCACCGCACGCCGCAGCCGCACCGCTGCCTCGTCACCGGGGCCACCGGCTATATCGGCGGCAGGCTGGTCCCCGAGCTGCTGGCCGCGGGGCATCAGGTCCGGTGTGTGGCCCGCTCCCCCGAGAAGCTGCGCGACCACCCCTGGGCGGCGCGGGTGGAGACCGTACGCGGCGATGTGACCGACGAGGAGTCCCTGCGCGCCGCCATGGAGGGCGTGGACGTCGCGTACTACCTGGTCCACGCGCTGGGCACCGGACCCGGCTTCGAGGAGACCGACCGCCGCGCCGCCCGGATCTTCGGCGCTCGGGCCCGCGCCGCGGGGGTGCGCCGGATCGTCTATCTCGGCGGGCTGACCCCGTACGGCGTCCCCGAGCGCGCGCTCTCGCCCCATCTGCGGTCCCGGGCCGAGGTGGGGCGGGTGCTGCTGGACTCCGGGGTGCCGACGGCCGTTCTGCGGGCCGGGGTGATCATCGGCTCGGGTTCGGCCTCGTTCGAGATGCTGCGCTATCTCACCGAGCGGCTGCCGCTGATGGTGACGCCCCGCTGGGTGCGCACCCGCACCCAGCCGATCGCCGTCCGCGATGTGCTGCGGCTGCTGGTGGGCTGCGCCACGCTGCCGGACGAGGTGCACCGGGCCTTCGACATCGGCGGCCCCGACGTCCTCACCTACGGCGCCATGATGCAGCGGTACGCGGAGGTGACCGGGCTGCGGCGGCGCCTCATCGCACAGGTGCCGGTGCTCACCCCCGGGCTGTCCAGTCTGTGGGTCGGCCTGGTCACGCCCGTGCCCGGCGCCATCGCCCGCCCGCTGGTGGAGTCGCTGCGCCATGAGGTGGTGTGTGCCGAACGGGACATCACCCGCTATGTGCCCGATCCGCCGGGCGGGCCGCTCGGCGTGGACCGCGCCCTGGAGCTGGCCCTGCGGCGGATCCGTGACGCGGATGTGGCCACCCGCTGGTCCTCCGCCGCCACCCCCGGCGCGCCCAGCGATCCGCTGCCCACCGACCCCGACTGGGCGGGCGGCAGCCTCTACCAGGACCGTCGCGAGCGCGCGGTGGACGCCTCGCGGGAGGACGTGTGGCGGGTGGTGGAGGGGATCGGTGGTGAGAACGGCTGGTATTCGCTGCCGCTCGCCTGGGCGCTGCGCGGCTGGATCGACACCCTGGTGGGCGGCGTCGGGCTGCGCCGGGGCCGCCGGGACGCGGCGCGGCTCAGAGTGGGGGACAGCCTCGACTTCTGGCGGGTGGAGGAGGTCCGGCCGCCCCGGCTGCTGCGGCTGCGGGCCGAGATGCGGCTGCCGGGCCTGGCATGGCTGGAGATGGCGGTCGACGGGGACGCGCGGGGCCGGACGGTGTACCGGCAGCGGGCGCTGTTCCATCCGCGCGGCCTGGCCGGGCATCTCTACTGGTGGTCGGTCGCGCCTTTCCACGCCCTCGTCTTCGGGGGGATGGCCAGGAACATCGCCGCCCGGGCCGAGAAGGACGAGGCCGGGACGGAAACGGGCGGGAAGGGCGCGGACGGGAGGAGTGCGCCCGCGGTCCGCACGCGGTGAACCACGCCGCGGACCCCTTCGCCGCCATCCTGAGCCCCGCCGTCACCGCGACCCGTTCGGGGATCCGCCCGGCCGCAGCCCCTCGAAGGCGAGCGGCAGATGCCGTGGCCCGCGCAGCACCGCGTTGCGCCGGTAGGTCGGCGGGTCCTCCAGCAGCCGGGGCCCGTCCAGCCGGCGGGCCAGCTCGGTCAGCGCGATCTGCGCCTCCAGCCGGGCCAGCGGTGCGCCGAAGCAGCTGTGGACGCCGCTGCCGAAGCCGAGGTGCTGGTTGTCCCTGCGCTGGGGCTCGAATCGATCGGGGTCGAGGAAGCGCTGCGGATCGCGGTTGCCCGAGGCCAGCAGCAGCCAGACGGACGCCCCCCGGGGGATGGTCACGCCCGCGATGTCGATCTCGGAGAGCGGGGTGCGCCGGGGAAGCATCTGCACCGGCGGATCGAACCGCAGCAACTCCTCCACCAGTGGGACGACCAGATGGGGATCGTTGCGCAGCCGCGCGAGCACCTCGGGGTTGCGCAGCAGGGTCAGCATGCCGTTGGTGATCAGGTTGACGGTGGTCTCATGGCCCGCCACCAGCAGCAGCGCCGCGGTGCTCAGCAGCTCCACACGGCTCATCCGCCCCTCCGGGCCCTCCCAGCCGACCAGGGCCGAGAGCATGTCGTCGCCGGGTGTGCGGCGGCGCTCCTCGATCAGCTCGGACAGATACACCGCCAGATCCGTACGGGCCTGCCGGCTGATCCGCCGCCGCTCGGCGGCGTCCTCGTCCGCGTCCGGGTCGGGGTCCAGACCGGCGGCGACGGTGTCGGCCCAGGCGTGGAAGCGCGGCTCGTCCTCCCGCGGTACTCCGAGCAGCCGGCAGATCACGGTCACCGGGAAGGGGTAGGAGAAGTGGTCGACGAGGTCGATCCGGTCCCGGCCCTCGAAGCCGTCGATCAGCTCGCCGACGATACGCGTGAGCTCACCGCGCATGGTGTGGAGCCGGCGCGGGGTGTTCGGCGGGCCGAAGGGCGCCATGGCGAGGGAGCGCAGCCGGTCGTGCTCGGGCGGGTCCAGCCTCAGGAAGCTGGGCGGCAGCCCCGGCTCGTCCTCCTCGCCGTCCTCCTCGATCAGCTCCGGGGCGGCCCGGGGGTCCAGGTTGCGGGCGTCGGAGCTGAGCCGGGGGTCGTGCAGCAGACCGTGGATCTCCCAGTAGGTGGAGACGATGTACGGGCCCTCCTCGTCGTGCGCCACGGGCGTCTTGCGCAGCTCGGCGTAGAGCGGGTACGGGTCCGCACGATGCGCGTAGTCGGTGATCTGCCGCACGAGCGAGCCTTGCGTCTGCGTCATGGCTGAGTGAGTTCCTTCGTCGGGGTCGTCCCACTGCTCAGCATCGGCGAGGCGGCCCGGGGCCGCGCGTACAGCCAGGCCAATGGGGCGAACGGACGGCCGTGGTCCGGGCGAAGGAGGCGGCCGTCCACGGCTCGCTACCATGAAACGCCACGCGCCGGGCGCGTGCGGTGTGGAAGGAGACGGTGTGACGGACCACGACCGGACCGGCGGGCCCGGCTGGCCCCGCCGCCCCCGTCGGCGTGGCCAGGGCGAACTGGAGGCGCAGGTGCTCGTGGCGCTGCGCCGGGCGCCGGGGCCGGTGACCGCCGCATGGGTGCAGGAGCGGATCGAGGGCGAGCTCGCCTACACCACGGTCATGACCATCCTGTCCCGGCTGCACGCCAAGCAGGCCGTGACCCGTGAACGCGCGGGCCGCTCCTTCGTCTGGCGGGCGGCGTCGGACGAGGCGGGGCTCGCGGCGCTGCGGATGCGCCGGGTGCTGGACGGCCAGGACGACCGTGAGGCGGTCCTGGCCAGCTTTGTGACCGGGCTGACCCAGGACGACGAGCGGCTGCTGCGCGACCTGCTGAGCGACGTGGCGGAGGAGCCGGAGGGCTGACCGATGGGCGTCTTCGTCTTCCTCCCGCTGGTTCTGCCCTTGACGGCGCTGCCGATCGCCCGGCTCGCCGAACAGCATCTCCACCCGCGCACCGCCACCCGGCTGCTGACGCTCGTCGGCACCGTCCTCGCGGTGTGCTCCACGCTGTGCCTTGGGCTGCTGATGGTCGTCGGCACGGCGCAGCTGCCGGGCAATCCGCTGCCGGACAGCTGGTCGGACCCCGAAGTACGGGCCGCGGTGCCCTATGACGTGGTGGCCGGGAAGGCGGCGATCGGCGCGCTGGCGGCGGTGGCCGTCTCCTGTGCGGCCACCTGTCTGCGTCACTCGCGGGTGCGGCGGAACGCCTGGCTCGCGCTCGCCGGGCTGCCGGAGTCGCCGGTCGCGGTGCTGCCCGACGACAGGGCGTATGCGTACGCCCTGCCCGGGACCTCCGGGCGGACGGGGAAACCGGGCCGGATCGTCGTCTCCACCGGGATGCTGGACAGCCTCAGCACCCGCGAGCGGCGGGCCCTGATCGCGCATGAGCGGGCCCATCTGACCGCGCACCACCACCGCTATCTGCTGGGCGCGCAGCTCGCGGCGCGGGCCAACCCGCTGCTGCGGCCGCTGCGGGCCGCGGTGGACTACTGCGCCGAGCGCTGGGCGGACGAGGAGGCGGCCCGGGAGGTCGGCGACCGCCGGGTCACCGCGCGGGCGGTCGGCAAGGCCGCCCTGGTCTCGCGGGGCGCACCGGGGCCGGCGCTCGCGGGGTTCGCCGCGCCGGGGCCGGTGCCGCGCAGGGTCGCGGCGCTGCTGGGGCCGGTGCCGCCACCCCGGCACTGGCCGCCGACGTGGACGGCGGCGGGGCTGGCCCTGTGGATAGCGGCGGTGGGCACCGCCGCGTCCGCGCTGTCCTCGGCGAACGCGGCGGTCGCCCTGGTCCTCGTCCTGCACGCGGCGACCCCGCTCTAGGCCGCGCCCCTACGGTCTGCGGCCGGCGGCTTTGTGGTCTGCGGGGCGGCCTTACGGCTTGAGGGCCGCCTTACGGCTGGTGAGGCCGCCTCAGGGCTTACGGGACCGCCTTACGGTTTACCGGACCGCCTTACGGCTTACAGGTCGAACTCGGCGGGCGGGAGGTCCAGGGTGTAGCACGCCTCGCGGACCATGGCCTGCTCGCTCTTGTCGAAGTTGCCGTCGGCGCCGCCGATGACGATGCCGATCTGGACGACGGCGCGCGCCTCGGCGGGCTTCTTCTTGGCCTTGGCGACCTCCTGCATCACGCTCACCTTGCCGAACTCGAAGTCCGCGGTGAGCTTGTTGACGTAGTCGTTGAAGCGCCGCTGTAGGTCGTCGGCCGGGAAGTTCTGAAGCACCTCGTTGGTGGCGATCAGCTGGGCGACACGCTGCCGCTCGGACGGGTCGACCGAGCCGTCCGCCGCCGCCACCAGGGCACACATCGCCATGCTCGCATCGCGGAACGCACCGCTCTTCAAGTCGTTCTTCTTCGAGACGAGCTGAGTCTGCATCGTCTGGGCGGACTCCTTGATGCGGTCCCACAGGGCCATGGCCACTCACTCTCCATACGGTGGTTAGGATCTACAGTTGTGTAGAAGCTAGCAGGCGGGGCCGGTCAAGGCGGGGCGGATCGGCCCCCTTCGTCACTCTGTGAACTACCCGGAGAGGTAAACAAGTTCCCAAGTCGAGGAGGTGACGGATGCGCTGGGCTGGGCGTAAACCCTTGTACGCGAGAGCTGAGCCTTTTGGGGCGAGGCTCGGCGGGCGCCACTATGGTGCATGGAATGTTCCACTCCGCAACCCTCCGCCGAAACCTAGAAAGAGGCAGCATTTCCCCCGCAGGTTCCCCGGGAGGCTGTATGTGATGAACGTCTCGTCCTTACTGCCCGCGCGGCGGGCACCGGCGTCCCCGCCCCCCGAGGCCGCACCGGCCTCGTCCCCCGCGCCGAAACAACGTGACGCGTTCTTCGACAACGCCAAGTACCTGGCGATCGTGCTGGTCGCGATGGGGCATGCGTGGGAGCCCCTGCGCGGCGGCAGCAGAGCGGCGTCCGCGCTCTATATGACCGTCTACACGTTCCATATGCCGGCGTTCATTCTCATCTCCGGGTACTTCTCCCGGAATTTCGATCTCCGGCCGGACCGGCTCAAACGACTGATCACGGGTATCGCCGTCCCGTACGTCCTCTTCGAGGTCGCGTACACCTTCTTCAAGCGGTGGGCGGACGACGATCCGTCCTATCCGATCAGTCTGCTCGACCCCTGGTATCTGACCTGGTTCCTGATCGCGCTCTTCGTCTGGCGGCTGACGACACCGCTGTGGCGGATCGTGCGGTGGCCGGTGGCGCTGGCTCTCGGTGTCGCCGCGCTCGCCGCCTGCTCACCGAACATCGGTGACGACCTCGATCTCCAGCGGGTGCTCCAGTTCCTGCCCTTCTTCGTGGTGGGGCTGCATATGCGGCCGGAGCACTTCCGGATGATCCGGCGGCGTGCGGTCAGACGGCTGTCGGTGCCGGTGGTCGCCGCCGCGCTGGTCTTTGCCTACTGGGCCGTACCGCGGATGAACCCGGAGTGGTTCTACCGCCGGGACAGCGCGCAGGAGCTCGGTGCGCCGTGGTGGGTCGGCACGGTGATGACGTTCGCCCTCTTCGGCTGCTCCATGGTGCTCACCGTGTGCTTCCTCGCCTGGGTGCCCCGGCGCCGGATGTGGTTCACGGTGCTCGGCGCCGGGACGCTGTACGGCTATCTGCTGCACGGCTTCCTCGCCAAGGGCTCCCGCTTCTGGGACTGGTACGACCACCCGTGGCTGCACCGGCCGCTGGGGGAGATCGTGGTGACGGCGGTGGCCGTGGCCGTGGTGACCGCCCTGTGCACACCACCCGTCCAGCGGATGTTCCGGTTCGCGATGGAGCCGCGGATGGAGTGGGCCTTCCGGCCGACCGGGAGATCCGGCGGCGGACCCTCCGAGCAGGGTGGCTCCGCCCCCGCGGTGCCCGTCGGGGCCCAGGCGGCCGGCCGCTCCCACGGCCCGGAATGAGCCGTCGGCGCGCCTCCTCACCTTGCGGTGAGGGGGCGCAACCCCTGGCGGAGCGGGTTGCGCGGGATCTGTTCGACGCGGGCTTCGTCGTAGCGAGAAGTCAGGCGTTCAGGTTCGAGGAGTTCTACCACTC